>NZ_JBIAYX010000003.1:449569-452031 GCF_042898365.1 Streptosporangium sp. NPDC000509
AGCGGCGCAACCCTGACCTGGACGGCCTCCACCGACAACGTGGGCGTCGCCGGCTACGACGTCTACCAGGGGACGACGAAGGTCGCCACCGCCACCACCACCTCCCACACCCTCACCGGGCTCACCCCCGCGACGGCCTACACCGTCTCCGTGGTGGCCAGGGACGCGGCCGGCAACTCCTCCACCGCCTCCGAGAGCACCGCGTTCACCACGACGACGGCCCCGGTGGGCGGCTGTACGGCCACGTACACGGTCACCAGCAGCTGGCAGGGCGCCTTCCAGGGAGATGTGACCGTCAAGAACACGGGCACCTCGGCGATCTCCGGCTGGACGGTGACCTGGAAGTTCCCCAACGGTCAGACGATCAGCCAGCTCTGGAGCGGCACGCACACCCAGACGGGCGCGGACGTCTCCGTCAAGAACGCGGCCTGGAACGGGGGCCTCGCTCCGAACGCCTCGACGTCCTTCGGGTTCACCGCGACCCAGAGCGGCACCAACGGCGTTCCCACCCCGGTGAACTGCACCACCGGCTGACCTTCGATCCGACCGTCCCCGCCCCTATCCTCCGCATCGACCTCCGACCGTCCGCACCGCGAACCGGCACCCCGCTCCGACCGTCTCCACCACCCGCCGACACCTCGCACCGACCCCGCGCACCACGAACCGACTCCCGTCAGCCAGGCGTCCGTCTCTCCCCCACGGACGCCTCCTCACCCCCGGCCGGGCGCGACGACCCCTCCGCCCGGCCGGGCACACCCCCCCAACCGAGGTAGGTCATGCGAATCAGACTGGCGCTGCTCCTGGCGCTCCTTCTTCCGTTCGTCGTCTCCATACCGCCCGCCCACGCCGCCGTAGGTCTCCGCGTGAGCGGTACGCGGATCCTCGAGGCGAACGGCAACGCCTTCGTCATGCGGGGAACCAGCCACGCGCACACCTGGTACCCGACCCAGACCGGCTCGTTCGCGGGCATCAAGTCGCTCGGCGCGAACACCGTCAGGGTGGTGCTCAGCGGCGGCCGGTGGACCGCCAACGGCGCCTCCGACGTGGCGAACGTCGTCTCGCTCTGCAAGCAGAACAAACTCATCTGTGTCCTGGAAAATCACGACACCACCGGGTACGGCGAGCAGGCCGGCGCGTACACCCTCGACCAGGCCGTGGACTACTGGATCAGCGTCAAGAACTCGATCGTCGGCCAGGAGGACTACGTCGTCCTCAACATCGGCAACGAACCCATCGGCAACAACGCGACCACCCCCGGCTGGACCCAGGCCACCTCGGCCGCGATCACCCGGCTACGGAGCAACGGGTTCCAGCACCTGATCATGGTCGATGCGCCGAACTGGGGCCAGGACTGGAGCTTCACCATGCGTGACAACGCCTCCACGGTCTTCGCCGCCGACCCGCAGCGCAACACGGTCTTCTCCGTCCACATGTACGGGGTGTTCGACACGGCCGCCGAGGTGACCTCCTACATGCAGGCGTTCCAGACCGCGGGGCTGCCGCTGGTGATCGGCGAGTTCGGCTTCGACCACTCCGACGGCAACCCGGACGAGGACACCATCATGGCCCAGGCCCAGGCCAGGGGCATCGGCTACCTCGGCTGGTCCTGGAGCGGCAACAGCGGCGGCGTCGAGTATCTCGACCAGGTGACCAACTTCAACGTCGCCAACCTCACTCCCTGGGGACAGCGCCTGTTCAACGGGGCGAACGGCATCGCGCAGACCTCCGTCGAGGCCACGATCTACGGTGGCACCACCACCCCCGACACCCAGGCGCCGACCAGGCCCGGCACACCCACCGCCTCGGAGATCACCTCGACCGGTGCCCGGCTGTCCTGGACCGCCTCCACCGACAACCGCGCGGTCACCGGCTACGACGTCTTCCGTGGCACCACCAAGCTCGGCTCGTCCGCGACCAACTCGATCACCCTGACCGGGCTCACCCCGCAGACCGCCTACAGCGTCACCGTCGTCGCCCGCGACGCGGCGGGGAACACCTCCGCCGCCTCACCGGCGGCGACCTTCACGACCACCTCGACCCCGTCGAGCGGCTGCACCTCGACCTACCAGACGACCAACCACTGGCAGGGCGGCTTCCAGGGCGAGGTCACCATCCGCTGCACCTCGGCCGTCACCGGCTGGCGGACCGTCCTCACCTATCCCTCGGGGGTGAACGTCAGCCAGGCGTGGAGCTCCACCCTCTCCGCCGCCGCCCCGGTCTTCACCTTCACCAACGCCGCCTGGAACGGATCCATCCCGGCGGGAGGGTCCACCACCTTCGGCTTCATCGGCAGCTGGTCGGGCACGGGCACCCCGCCCACCCCCACCGTCTCCTGAACCGTCTCCCAGCGGTACCCCGAGGATTCCCCGCCCGCGTCCGCGACTCCCGGCAGCGGACCGGACGGGGGGGGCCCCCCCCCCCGGGGGGGCGCCCCCCCCCCCCGCGGGGGGGGGGGGCGGCGG
>NZ_JBIAYX010000003.1:452040-543264 GCF_042898365.1 Streptosporangium sp. NPDC000509
CCGGTCTCCACCCCCCCCCCCCCGCGGCCCCCGGGGCCCCCCCCCCCCCGCGCCGCCCCCCCCCCCCCCGCCCGGGGGGGGGCCCCCCCCCCCCGGGGGCCCCCCCCCGCGGCCCCGTGGCCGGTTCACACCGGCCACGGGGTTTCCCGTGCCGCGCCCGAGACGAGGTCGCGGGCGCGGGTCCGGCGATCAGGAGTCCGATCAGTCGTCGTCGAACACGAAGCGGCCGTTGGTGTTCCTGTTCGACAGGAAGTTGTTGTTGTTGTTGTGGTTGTTGATCCGTAGCTTGAAGCGCTGGTGGCCGCCGCGGTGGCCCCAACCTCCCCAGCCTCCGCAACCGCCGCCGCCGCAGCCGCAGCGGCGGCCACAGCCACCGCCGCCCCAGGTCGGGAAGGCCGCCGCGGTGATCGCGGCGGTCGACGCGGAGGCGCTCGCGGCGGTGGTCGCCGCCCCTGCGCCGACGACCCCTCCGGTCAGCGCCACGCTGAAGGCGATCCCGGTGATGACACTCTTGAACTTGGGCATTGCTTTTCCCCTCGAAAGGTTCAATTACCCCGATTACCGACATTTCTTGATCAGTCGGAAATCACTAGAGATGGAGACATGTAAGCCATCCCGCTTGTCATACTTTCCTGCCATGTCTGCCCATAAACAGTAATTCAATCCTTTTACGCATCGATTGTCCGTTTATGGCGGTCATTAAACTCTGGCGGATTGTTTTATGGCGAAATGTCCTTTATGTTCCACGAGGGGTTCAACGCCCCTCCGCTGCCGGGCCTCCCGGCTCACGGTCGGCCGGGCCCCCTCCTCTCTCAGGAAGGGCGCGCGTCGATGCCGTAGGCGTGCAGCGCGGAGACCATCCAGCGCGAGAGGCGTACGTGGCCGACGAGGGTGGGGTGGACGCCGTCGGGCAGCACCGCCCCGCGCCCCCAGCCCCGGCCGTGCGGGCCGAGGGCCTCGAACGGGTCGAGGAAGGACACCTCCTGCCGGTCGGCGGCGAGCGCGACGGCCTCCCGCACGCCGTAGGCCCACCGGGGTGCCTTCGTCATCCAGATCGGACCGACCAGCACGATCCTGGTGTGCGGCCACCTCCGCCTGGCCAGCTCCACCAGCCGGACGGCCGCGTTCTCGATCCTCGCGGCCTCGACCCGGCGGTCGTTGCGCCCGCCGGAGATGATGAGCATGTCGGGCTCGGGACGCCAGGAGAGCTCCTTGACGAAGGAGTCCTGGAAGGTCCGGCCCACCCTGCCGGGGTTGACGAAGCCCGTCCCCGCGGCGCCCGCGGTGATCAGTTGCCAGCCCAGCTCCCGCGCGACCCGGGCCGCGTAGCCGTCCCATCCTCGTACCGGACCCGACCCGACCGTGAAGCTGTCACCGACGATCATGACGAGCGGGGCCCGGGACGGCCAGGCGGGCGGGGATTTCGTACCGGCGGTCATCGGCGTGGCCAGACCGCTTCCGGCGCTACATCCCGAAATAAGGGAAGAAATCGCTACAAGGAATGCGGCCGCGAACGCCCACGGTCGGCTACGTACGGGCGCGCGCATACCACCTCAGGAAACGTCAGGCTCCCGACATGATTGCAGATGTCCACCGGTGGCGGGGAGGGGTCAGCTGACATCGGAAGGGCCGACGGACCAGGTGTTGCAGTAGGCGATCCTGGCGTACTTCCAGCCGTGGTCGAGCCAGGCGGCGTAGCGCTCGCCGCTGCCGTGGTCGCGCCGGGCACCGCCGTTCTGGTCGTCACCGCGCCCGTACTCGGTGCGCAGGACCTCCTGCCAGCGTGCGTTGGTGACTCCCAGCGGGACCCGTACGGTGCGGGCGAAGGCTCCGGCGAGGCACTGCGCCTGGAGTTCGCTGCGGCGGGAGTGGGAGTCCTGGGCGGCACGGGACCTGTCGGAGACCTCCCACCACCAGGCTCCGCCGATGCCCGCCATGCTCTGCACGTGGTGCGCGTACTCGTGGGCGAGCACGGTCATGTAGGGCACGTGGTTGGCGGCGGGGTCGAGGTCGCCGCTCTGCTCGATCACATGGCTCAGGCCGATGTACATGCCCCGGTTGGACGGGCAGTAGTAGGCGGAGGCGTTGGCGTCGGGGTACGTCCCGCAGGGCCCTCGCCCCTGACGGGACCAGTAGACCCTGCGGGCCGGGAGGAAGAGCGCGCCGGCCTGGGAGAACTTCGCCGACCACGCCCGGTCCAGGCAGTCGGTGACGGCGTTGAGATAGGAGAGCATCTCGCGGGGCCGGGTCGAGGGCCGCGGGGCACGGCACGAGGTGGGACGCATCAGGCCCGTGCCGTACAGCGGGTTGCGCTTGAGCCGGGCCGCGGTGTCCGAGCGCCGCATCTGGCGGAGGTCGACGGCGGTGCTCCTTCCGGCGGCGTTCCGTTTCGCGGCGACCGGCGTGATCTCGGCGTCGCCCAGCGAGCCGAGGTTCAGCTTCTCCGGCGGGGTGAAGTCCGGCGTGGTGACCTCGCTGTCACCCGTCTGCTGGGGGGCGGCGCTCCTCGTCGCCACCGGGGCGGTCCCCGGCCCGGCGGGAAGCTCGACATCCTTCTCACCGGCCAGGCTCGCGATCACCACGACCGCGGTGAACGCCGTGGCGAGCACCCCGAGCACGCCGAAGGCCAGCGGGTTCGCCCCCCGTGAGCGCATGCGACCGCCCCTCCAAAGAGTTGATCTACGGGCGGCAATCTAGCGGATATAACCACATATAGGTTTATAAGCGGGAAAAAATGGATACGGGGTGGACCGTCACAGGTCGGTGGATCTCGCTAAGCTCCCGGCACATGGCGGCATCTTTCTCGCACCGAGCAGCCGGAACCCTGGCCGCGACGGCGATCCTCGCGCTCACGCTCGGCACGTCCCTCGCCCTCGCGTCCCCCGCCCTGGCGAGCGGCCCGACCGGAGCGGAGTCCTCCCGGACCGTGCGGACCGAGGCGGAGCCCCACTCCTCTCGGACCGAACGGAGCATCCGTGCCGCACGCTCCGCGCAGGCCGTCCGCTCCGCGCAGGACGGCAAGGTGACCAGCACGACCGTCCAGCTGGAGCTCCGGCAGGACGGCGTGCTCCACGTCAGGGAGGAGGTCGTCTTCGAGGGTGACGCGCCGTCGCGCGACCTCGTCGCCCGGACCCGCTACGACGATCGCAGCGACCGCCTCTACCAGGTCACCGGTCTCAAGGGCGACGCCACGCTGACCGGCGAGACCATCACCCTGAAAGGATCGGGAAGCGCCACCCTGGAGTACGACGTCCTGGGCGCCGTCACACCGCTCGCCGACGCCCAGGAACTGCGCTGGTACGCGGTGGGCGCCTGGTCCGTTCCCGTGGAGCAGGCCAGGGTCAGCGTGAGCGGGCCGGCCACGACGCAGAACCTGTCGTGCTTCGCCGGCCCCCTCACCTCGGCGATCGCCTGCACCGAGGCGTCCATGGACCACACGGGCGTCGCCGCCGAGTTCGGGCAGCAGGACCTCGGCGCCGGTGAGGTGCTCACCGTGGTCGTCGGTTACCCCGCCGGCGCCACCAAGGGGGCACCGGTCCTGGAGCGCCGCTTCGAGCTGTCCAACGCCTTCACCCTGAACGCCGTCACCGGCGGCGCGCTGGCCGGCCTGCTCCTGCTGATGCTCGGCGGCCTCGGCCTCCTCTACTGGACCAGGGGCCGCGACGCCCGCGTGGTCGGCCACGAGTCGGGCTCGCTCAGCGGCGTCGAGAACGGTCACTTCGCCCCGCCGGACGGTGTCCGCCCCGGCCAGATCGGCACCCTCATGGACGAGCAGGCCGACGTGATCGACGTGACCGCCACGATCGTCGACCTGGCCGTGCGGGGCTACCTCAGGATCGACGAACAACCCCGGCAGACGTACGAGACCCCCGACTGGAGGCTCGTGCGGATGCCCGCCGCCCAGGTCGCCTCGCTGCTGCCCTACGAGCGGGAGCTCTACGACGCCATCTTCGACGGCCGTGACGCGGTGCTGCTCTCGGAGCTCCAGGGATCGTTCGGCGCCAAGCTGGGCAGGGTCCGCGAGGCGCTCTACCGCGACGTGGTCACGCAGGGCTGGTTCGCCCGCCGCCCCGACACCGTCCGCACACGCTGGACGACCCTCGGGGTGGTCCTCACCGGGCTCGGCGTCCTCGCCACCGTCGGGCTGGCCTGGCTCACCACGTACGGGGTGCTCGGCCTGGCCCTGATCATCGCCGGTGCCGCCCTCGCGGTGGGCGGCCAGTACATGCCCGCCAAGACCGCGAAGGGCGCGGGCGCCCTCGCCCACACCCTCGGCTTCAGGGAGTATCTGTCCAGCGCCGACCTCGGCGGGGACGTCCCCGAGGCCCAGCGGGTGGAGCTGTTCTCCCGCTACCTGCCCTACGCCGTCATCTTCGACAACGTCGACCGCTGGGCCCGCGTGGTCTCCTCGGTCACCGGCAACGGACAGCAGGCCGACAACCTGTACTGGTATCACGGCCCGGCCGAGTGGGACCTGTCCAGGTTCGCCGACTCGATGCGGACCTTCACCATGACCACCTCGGGGGCGATCTCCACCACCCGCCAGTTCCGCTCCCTCTGAGAGCCGCCGTACGCGAGCCCCGGACGGCTACCGCACGCGGACCTCGCCCACCGGACGCCCTCCGCCGAGCACGACCCCGGTGGCGAGTTCGTCGAGTCCCGGGGCCTCGAAGCCGAGGGCGGTCAGGGCCGCGACGGTGACCGGGACGCGGGCGCGCTGGCCACCGTCCTCGATCTTGACGGTTCCCGAGCGCCCGTCGGCGAAGACGAAGGCGTCGAAGGCCTCCGCGCCGGCCTTGACCAGCAGCCCGGGGACCGCCCGCATCAGCCGGGCCTCGGGGCGGGTGGTCCCCGACGTCCACTCGGGGTGGGCGCGGAACGCGTCGGCGACGCGACGCTCCGGGGAGTCGGGATCGGCGAGGACGAGGGCGCGGAACGCCCGGGTCACACCCAGCATCGAGACGAAGAACAGCGGTGCGCCGCAGCCGTCCACCCCGCTCGCGGCGACGCGCTCGCCGGTCAGTTCCTCGATCGTGGCGCGCACGGCCCGCTGCAGCGGATGCGCCGGGTCGAGGTAGGTCTCCAGGGGCCAGCCGTTGGCCACGCAGGTGGCCAGCATCGCCGCGTGCTTGCCCGAGCAGTTCATGTAGACCCTGGCCCGGCCCCCTCCTGAACGCAGCACCTCCTCGCGGGAGGCGACGTCCTCAGGCAGGTCCGCGGGACAGCCGAGCGCGCTCTCCTCCAGCCCCGCCCCGGCCAGGATCCTCCGTACCCCGTCCACGTGGAACGGCTCCCCCACGTGACTCGCGCACGCCAGCGCGAGCAACTCCCCCTCCAGGGGGAGCCCGGCGCGGACCATCCCGAGCGCCTGCAGGGGCTTCATGGACGAACGCGGCGACACCAGGGCGTCCACCGCCCCGTGAACCCTCACCAGCGACCCGTCGGCGGCCACCGCGAGCATCCGCGCCCGATGGGTGGACTCCACGAACCCCGAGCGGACAACCTCGACGAACAATGACTCAGCAGACACCTTTGTCTCCTTTCGCCCGAAGTCTAGGGACGCCCGGGGACACGGGATGATGGGGGTATGCGTGCGGTCGTACAGCGGGTGAGTTCCGCGTCGGTGGTGGTGGACGGCGCGACGGTCGGGGCGATCGACGAACCGGGGCTGCTCGTCCTGGTCGGCGTGACCCATACCGACACGCGCGCCGAGGCGGCCAGGCTCGCCGCCAAGCTCTGGGGCCTGCGGATCCTCTCCGGCGAGAAGTCCTGCTCCGACATCGGCGCGCCACTGCTGGTGGTCAGCCAGTTCACCCTGTACGGCGACGCCCGCAAGGGCCGCCGTCCCACCTGGCAGGCCGCCGCCCCTGGACCGGTCGCCGAGCCGCTGGTGGAGGCGGTCTGCGCCGAACTGCGCGCGCTGGGCGCCCGCGTGGAGACCGGGGTGTTCGGTGCCGACATGAAGGTCGGGCTCACCAACGACGGCCCGATCACCCTGATTCTGGACATCTGACCCCGCCGCGCCCCGGTGACCACGACCGGGGCGCGGCGCCGACGGGCGCCCTCGGGGTCAGCGGATGCGGCGGCGCAGGCTCGGGTCGATCTGGACGTTGCGTCCGGCGTCCGGCGGCACGATGACCTCCTGGGACGCGGCCACCCCCGCGGCCTCCAGCGTGGCGTCCACCGGCACGGTCCGCTTGACCACGGCGAGCGCGACCGGCCCCAGCTCGTGATGGCGCGCCGAACTCCCCACGAAACCGACCTCCGCCCCGTCCAGGGTCACCGGCGCACCGTGCTTGGGCAGGGTGTCGACGCTGCCGTCCAGGTGCAGGAAGACCAGGCGGCGGGGCGGGTGGCCCAGGTTGTGGACGCGGGCCACGGTCTCCTGGCCCTTGTAACAGCCCTTGTTGAGGTGCAGGGCCGAGCCGATCCAGCCCACCTCGTGCGGGATCGTCTTGTGGTCGGTCTCGAAGCCCAGGCGGGGACGGTGCCCCTCGATCCGCAGCGCCTCGTACGCCCAGAGCCCGGCGAGGCCCAGCCCGAGCCGCCCGGCGAGCAGCTCGCGCGGGAGCAGGATGTCCTGCCCCACGGCGACGGCGCCCTCGGGCAGGTCGGGGCGCGCCTCCCCCGCCACGGAGACCACGGCGTAGCGATCCGTCACGTCGGCGACCTCGACCCTGAGCATGAACCGCATCTTGTCGAGGAACGCGGCCACCTCCGCGCCGGTGCCCGGCTCGACGTGCGCCCACACCGCCTCGCCGTCGTCGACGAGGACGAGGTGGTGCTCCACCCTGCCCTGGGCGTCCAGCAGCAGCGTCTCGGTGGGCCGTCCCGGTTTCAGGTCGTCGAGTTTCTGCGAGCTGAGGCTGTTGAGCCAGCTCAGACGATCGGGTCCGGAGATCCGGACGACCTCGCGGTTGCTCCGGTCGACCATCGCCTCCCCGGCGAGCAGCGCGCGCTGCTCGGCGAACGGGTCGCCGTAGTGTCCGGCGACGTCGGCGTCGGGGCTCTCGGCCGCGACCGCGCCGGGAGTGTCCAGCAGAGGGCTTCGCATGAACACAGCCTACGAGGCTCCGCCAAAGAGCACGGCGGCGACTCTTCCCACAGACGGGTCCCGGCCTGCGCGACACACCCCGGCGGCTCGGCTCAGTGGCTCGGCGGCCGAAGCGCGACGAGCCCCGGCCCCGGGGTCCCGCCGGTCCGGCGACGATCTCCCCGGCGGCTCAGCGGCACTTGCGGCAGCGGCCGAAGACCGTCAGATGGTGCACATCGGTGAGGAACCCGAGCTTCTGGTCGAGGTTGGCGACGAAGTCCTCCACCAGGTCGGGGCTCACTTCACTGATCTCCCCGCAACCGCGGCAGACCAGATGAACATGATCGGCCTCGGACGTCAGGTGGTAGGTGGGGGCGCCGTGCCCGAGATGGGAGTGGGTGACCATGCCGAGCTCCTCAAGGAGCTCAAGAGTGCGGTAGACGGTGGATATGTTCACCCCGCGAGCGGTCTCCCGCACCCGGTTGCAGATCTCCTCCGGGGTGGCGTGCTCGCAGGCCTTGACCGCCTCAAGCACCAGTTGGCGCTGCGGAGTGACCCGGTAACCGCGCGCCCGGAGTTCCTCATGCCACGACGTCTCGGTCATATACAGAGTCTATGAGCACCGAGGCTCCCCTCGTCCTCCCACGGCCCGACCGCCTGTACCGGTGGATTCGCCGGTATGGAGGCGGTCAACTCACCGGATAGGTGTCGAGCAGGCCGCACATGCCCAGTCGGCCACGGTCGCGTGGCTCTGCCATCTGGTGGACCTGCGCCTCGGCCAGGTGTGGCGCTTCGCCGCGAGCGAGCGCGTCGAGCTGATGTCCGGTCTCGTCGGCCGCCCGCAACGCGCCGTCGCGCCATTTCCGCCGCCAGTCGTCCACGTGCGGCCGGACGAGGCGGATCGCCGCGGCATGGAACTCGCGCAACGGGGTGAGATCGTCGGCCAACGCGGCGGCCCGCAGCCGCTCGAACCCGCGTACGGCGAGGTCACGCCGAGCATAGGCGGCGGTCACGTCCGCGCCTGGCGCGCCGCCGCCGGGCAGCGCCACGGCGGCGGCGTACGTCGCGGGGTCGGCGAGCAGGTCCGGCGGAAGGGTCAGCACGGCGTCGCCTGCCTCGGGAAGACCGCTGTTCTGCATGAGGACGACGATCTCCAGGCCGCCGTTGTTGACCAGCCGGTGAATCGTGCCCGGAGCGAACCAGACAACGGCCCCCGGACGCAACCGGGTCTCCCGGTATCCGGAAAGCGTGAGCGTCTGCACGAGCCCCGATCCGGATATCACCACGTACGCCTCGGCGCAGGCCAGGTGCAGGTGAGGGGTACCGCCGATCTCGCCGTCCGGAGCGATCGAATCGTAAACGCAGAGCCGGGAGACTCCGACCCCGCCCGGCAGCGGTGTGACTCGCTCCGTCGACATACTCATCGGCATCACCTTTCTCGGAAAGAAATGTCTCAGGAAAGGGCTTTCCAGACTATGGCTCGACGCTATTACCACGCACCGGCACCGTCAACACCGGCCGCCCACTCCCCCGGGCCGCACCGGGTCGCTCATCGAGCCGGTCAAGGTCGCTGCCCGGCCATCGGTCACCGACGGCCACGCCAGAGGTGCGACACGGTGGCCAGCGACGCCAGCGCCAGGCCGGCCACCCCCGCGACCGGGGACCCCGCCACGGTCAACGCGGTCGCGACCAGGCCGGCCGGCAGCCAGGTCCAGGTCGCGACCGGCCGGGGCGACCGGCCGCGCCGACGCCGCCACGCCTCCGTCGCCATCGGGATGATCAGTGGCGGCAGGATCGCCCCGAGCACCGACAACCAGGGCAGCAGCAGGAGGTCGAAGCGGACCGTGGCCAACAGCGCACCGGGTACGGTCACCATCAGCATGGCGGCCGAGTTCGACATCGTCGGACGGACCGCGCGCAGCGCCAGGGCGCCCGAGTAGGTGGTGGTCAGCGCGGGCGCGAAGACCCCGGCCGTGACGAACAGATTGGCGTACGACGAAAGACCGTCGGCGTCCGCCAGCGCCGAGACCACGTCGGTGGAGCCGGTGTGCAACCAGACCCCGGCGCCCGCCGCGATGACCACGACCGCCGGGGCGACCAGCAACAGGACGCACCGGACGAGGTCCCGGCGGGTGGAGAGGCCACGGCTGAAGTCGGGTGCGCGCAGCGCGAAGACCGACACGTAGCCGCCGATGACGGCGATGTCGGCAGCCACGCCCAGGCCGCCCAGCCCACCTGGACCGCCCATCGACAGGGTCACCGGCGGCGTCGCCGGCCGCAGCAGCGCCACGCATACGGTGACCAGGGCGAGTGCCGCCAGCGTGGTGAGCACGGCGATCCGGTTGCCGGCCGCGGGCGAGGCGTAGGACACGGCCAGGACGGCTGCCGCGAGCAGTAGCGCGCCCATCGGTCCGGGGATGCCGAACACCGCGGCCAGGGAGGCGCCGCCCAGCCCGACGTTGAAACCATTCCACCCGATCATCGCGGCGCCGAGCACCCAGCCGAGCAGGAGCCGCCCGGCCGCCGGCAGATACCGGGGCGCGACCTCGGTCAGCGTCCCGCCTTCACCGTACGGCGGCCGTACCCCCAGGGCCCCCTGGCCGAAGAGCAACAGCGCCATCAGCGCGGCGCCCCCGGCCAGGCCGAGCACCGGCACGGCGCCGCCGTGCCGGTGCGCGATCCCGGCGCCCAGGATCAGCGCGGCGGGCGCCGCACCGAGTCCGAGCCACGCCCCGGCGGCGTCGGTCCACCGCCTCGGCGCGTGGCTGTCGATCAGTGGTTGGCTCCCGAGCCGAGGAGTTCGCGGATCTGCGTGGCCAACCGGTCGAACCGTTCGTCGGACATCACCTGCGCGTAGTCCCGGTCGAGGGGCAGGTCGACGGAGAGAGTGCGCACGATGCGGCCCGGACGCGGGCTCATCACCTCGACCCGGGTGCCGAGGAACACCGCCTCGGCGATGGAGTGGGTGACCAGGACGATGGTGGTCCCGGTCTCCTGCCAGATCCGGTTCAACTCGGTGTTGAGCTGCTCGCGGGTCAACGCGTCGAGCGCTCCGAACGGCTCGTCCATGAGGAGCACCGGCGGTTGGTGCAGCAGCGCCCGGCAGAGGGCCACCCGCTGCTGCATGCCGCCCGACAACTCGTGCGGGAGCGCGTTCTCGAAGCCGGTCAGGCCGGTGAGCTCGATCAGTTCGTCGGCCCGGCGGGCAGCCCACGCCCGGTCCAACCCACGCATCTCTGCCTGCAGCAGGATGTTCTTCCGCACACCTCGCCACTCAAGCAGGGCCGCCCGCTGGAAGACGAAGCCGATGTCCTTCTGCGGCTGGGTGACCGGCCGACCGAGGAGGGCGACCGTACCGCTGGTGGGCTTGACCAGACCGGCGATGATTTTGAGCACGGTGGACTTCCCGCACCCGGACGGTCCCACGATCGTGATGAACTCGCCCGCGTCAACCCGTAGGGTGACGTTGTCGACCGCCAGGGTCTGGGATCGTTTCGACTGGAACTGGACGGTCAGGTCGGTGATGTCGATCGCGGTGTCGGTCAGCGTCGCTGCGGCTGTGGTCATCTCCGCCTCACCCGTTGCTGCCGTAGGAGCCGTCCCAGTACTTCGACGGGGCGCCGGGGTCTCCCAGCTCGGCGTACTGGGTCATCAGATTGATGGTTTCGGTCCACTTCGCCTCGGCGTTGACCCCGGGCGTGCCGCCGGCGGCGACGTCGAGCAGCGGCACGGCCAGCGTCAGCTGCTTGACCAGCACGTCCTTCTCAGGCTCGTTCTCGGCCAGTTCGGCCATCGCGTCGACGGCGCCGGGGATGTCCTTGGCCGCCTCGCTCCAGGACCTCTGGGTGGCCCGGACGAACGCCTTCACCATGTCCGGGTCCTTGCTCAGCGTGTTCTCGTTGACCACCAGGCCGGTGCCCAACATGTTCATCCCCCAGTCGGCGTAGAGCAGGTAATCGACGTCCTTGCCGGTTTTGGCCTCGATGGTCGGCGCCTGATCGTGGAAGAAGCCCTGGATGGCGTCGACCTTGCCCTCGGCGAGAGCGGCGATCTTCCCGGCCGCGTCGAGGTTGACCACCTTGACGTCCTGCTCGGAGAGCCCATTGGCCTTGAGCCAGGCGGGGAAGGTGGCGTAGATGGCATCGCCCGGGGTGCCGCCCACGGTCTTTCCCTTGAGATCGGCGGGTGCCTTGATGCCGGTCTCGGCGAGGGATTCGATGGAAGCCGGACCCTTCTGGAGGAACACCCCCACGCTCTTGACCTTCATGCCCGAGGTGATGCCCTTGAGCAGTGGCGGAGTGTCCGCCCAGCCGAAGTCGGTCTGCTCCTGGGCCACCGCCTGGATGGTCTTCCCGGACCCTCCGCCGGGTTTGATCGTCAGCTTGATGCCCTCGGCATCGTAGAAGCCCTTCTTGACCCCGTAGTAGAACGGAGCGTGCTCGCCGTAGGGAACCCAGTTCAGGGTCAGGTTCACCGTTTTGGCGCCGTCGGCGGCGCCTGGCTGTTCGGCGTCGCTGCCGCCGCAGGCGGCCACCGTTCCCACCAGCAGGAGCACGGCGGCGGTATACCCAAGACTTCTCATTGGCGATGCCTCCCGAAGCATCCGGCGGGGGGGTGGGGGTGTGTGGAGCGATTCAGGACGTGGTCAGCGGTACGCCGGTACGACGGCTGGCGTGCCACGGGATGAGCAGGGCCTCCGCCACCTCGACGATGACGAAGAGGACGATGCCGATCAACGACATCAGGAACAGGTCGGCGAAGAGCAACGGGGCGTCCAGATTGCCGTTGGCCAGCAGCAGTACGTAGCCGAGGCCCTCGTCGGCACCGACGAACTCGCCGACGACGGCGCCGACCACCGCCAGGGTCACGGCGACCTTCAACCCGGCCATCAGATGCGGGAGCGCGTTCGGGAATTGGATCTTGCGGAACGTCTTCCACCGGCCGGCGCCCATGGTCGCGGACAGGTCGATCAGCTCCGGATCCGTCGATCGCAGACCGGCCACCCCGGAGATGACAACCGGGAAGAACGCGATGAGAACGGCCAGGACGATCTTCGGCGTGAGCCCGACGCCGAACCAGACCACGAGCAGCGGGGCGATCGCGATCTTCGGAATCACCTGGGCGAAGAGCACGATGGGGTAGATGGCCTTCTCCATCGTGGGTGAGTAGGCGATCAGGACAGCGGTACCCAGACCCAGCAGGCCGGCCAGGATGAAGCCGATGACCGTCTCATACAGCGTCACATACGTGTTCCGCATCAGAAACGCCCAGTCTTCGATCATGGTCTCCCAGACCTGGCCCGGGGTGGGCAGCAGGTAGTTCGGCATCAATCCGAGCTCGGCGACGAGCCACCAGACGGCGAAGACGGCGGCGAGCAGAAGCGCGGGTCGCCAGAGCGCCCCGGCGAAGCGCAGCAGGCGAATGCCAGGACGGTCGGCTCGCCCTGTCGGGGCGGGTGGGCGATTCGCCGGAGCGGTTACCTCGGTGGACGTCCCGGCCCGTGCCCCTGTCGGAGTCGTCGTCGACGCGGACCGGTTCTTCGCATCCAGGTCAATGCCGTGGTCAGCCGCTTGGTTCTGCACAGGCACTCCTTCTCCGGGTCGGATCACCGTGAGGGCGGAAGCTGGGCGCGACCGCCTCGCAGAGCCAGGAAAGGGCTTTCCTAGTCCGATTGCCACGACCGTAACCAGCCGGACACGTACCCGTCAACGGTTCTTTTCACTCGACTCGCCCGAAAAGGAGCACAGTTTCCGAAATGCGCTGGATACGAGCATCCAATCCCTTGCCCGGCCCGCCTCCGCCAACCCTGAGCGACAAAAGGGACATTCACTCGCGAACCACCCTTCGAAGGACCTCTTGACCGCCGCCCTGTCTTCTGTTTACGGTCGAAAGCGCTTTCCTAGGAAAACGCTTACCTGTCCGCTGATCCTGACCGCACGTCCACCCCCCAGCCACTGTGAGGGAAGATGGATCACAGCACGCCCCCGACCACCAGCCGGCCCAGACGCAGGCGACGGTGGTTCGGCGCGGCCGCCACAGCCGCCGCTGCGTTGCTCCTGCCGTTCCTGTCGACGCCACTCCCCGTCCACGCCGTCTCCCAGGCCGACATCCCGCCCCAGGAACCGGGCGTGACGATGCGCGTGTACGACGTGCAGGTCGCCCTGTTCGACTACTGCGTGCTCAAACCAGGCCAGACACCCAACATCGACAAGGTGATGCCGACGATCGACTGGACGACCACCGCGGACTTCGGGTTCGCGAACCAGTTCGTCACCGAAGTGAGCGGCAACCTCAACATCACCACCGCCGGGACCCACGACTTCCGGCTCATCAGCGACGACGGCGCACGGTTCTTCCTCGACGGCACCCAGGTGATCGACCACCCCGGCCGCCACGGCGCCACCCCGAAGGACGGCTCGATCGACCTGACCGCGGGCTACCACGCGCTGCGCATCGAGCACTTCGACGCCCAGTCCACCAAGCGGCTGCGGCTCGAGTGGCGGCCACCGGGCGCGACCGGCTACACCCTCGTGCCGACCTCGGTGCTGAGCACCGACTCCGAGGTCGTGCGGGTCACCTCACCCGGCCGCAAGCAGTGTGAGGGCGTCACCGACGCCCCCGGCGACGGGCTGCCGCTGACCGGTGTGCACCCGGCCTACACGCTGACGAACCTGCGCCCGGACGGCTTCCAGCCGCAGGTCACCGGCATGGACTGGCTGCCGGACGGCCGGCTGGCCATCTCCACCTGGGGCGGTGACCGGGTGACCGTGCTCGGCGAGGTGTACCTGCTCGACGGCGTCACCGGCAACACCGACCCGAGCAAGGTGACCACCAAGCGGATCGCCCACGGCCTGCAGGAACCGATGGGCCTCAAGTACGTCGACGGCACCATCTACGTGTCGGAGAAACACCAGCTGACCGCGCTCGTGGACAAGACAGGCGACGAGGTCACCGACGAGTACCGCAGGATCGCGACCTGGCCGTTCAGCGGCAACTACCACGAGTTCGCGTTCGGCCTGCTGTACAAGGGCGGGTACTTCTACGTCACCACGGGCATCGCGATGGTCCCCGGCGGCGCGACCGCCAACCCGCAGCCCGTTCCCCACCGCGGCAGCACCCTCAAGATCAACAAGAAGACGGGCGAAGTGACCTATGTGGCCAGTGGGCTGCGCACGCCCAACGGCATCGGCTGGGGGCCGGGGAACGACATCTTCGTCACCGACAACCAGGGCATGTGGGTGCCGGCGTCGAAGCTGGTGCGGATCAAGGAGGGCGCCTTCTACAACCACTACGTCAACCCGAGTGGCACGTACGACGACCAGCCGGTGACCGAACCCGTGCTCTGGTTGCCGCACAACGAGATCTCCAACTCGCCGAGCAACCCGATCGTGCTGCCCGACGGCGTGTTCAAGGGCCAGATGGTGTTCGGCGACGTGACCTACGGCGGTCTGCAGCGCGCGTACCTGGAGAAGGTCGCGGGCGAGTACCAGGGCGCCGTGTTCCGCATGACCCAGGGGCTCGAGTCCGGGGTGAGCCGGATCGGCCTCGGCCCGGACAACGCGATCTACACCGGCGGCATCGGCTGGGCGGGCAACTGGGGCCAGGCGGGCAAGCTCAGCTACGGCCTGCAGAAGCTCAGCCTCAACGGCGCCGAGGCGTTCGACATCCGCAAGATGCGGGCCGTCAAGGACGGCTTCGAACTCGAGTACACGCAGCCGCTGTCCGACGAGACCGCGCAGAACCTCGCCGCCAAGTACAAGGTCAAGCAGTGGCGGTACGTGGCGACGCCCCAGTACGGCGGCCCGAAGATCGGTGAGCAGACCCTCGAGGTCACCTCGGCGACCCTGTCGAAGGACCGCAAGAAGGTGACGCTGAAGCTCGCGGGCCTGAAGCCGGGCCACGTGGTGCACGTGCACTCCCCGCGCCCGTTCGACTCGGCGTCCGGTCAGGAACTGTGGAGCACCGAGGCGTGGTACACGCTCAACCGGCTGGCCGACGGCACGACGGCGCCGGCCGAGTACGAGGCGGAGTCCGCGAAGCTGGCCGGTGGGACCGGCTGGAACACCAACCACGCCGGCTACTCGGGCGCCGGTTTCGTCGACCGCAACTGGGAACCGGGCGCCAGCACCACGTTCGCCGTCCGCGCCGACAAGGCCGGCCGCCACGACATCGAACTGCGGTACGCGAACGGCCCCAACTCGATCCCCACCAACCCGCCTTCGAAGTCGATGAGCCTGTACGTCAACGGCAAGAAGGAGAAGCAGATCTGGCTCGCCCCCACCGGGGCCTGGGCCAACTGGGCGACCCAGACGGAGACGGTGACGCTGCGCCCCGGTGCGAACACCATCGCCTACGTCTACGAAGCAACCGACTTTGGACGCGTCAACCTGGACAAGATCACGGTGACGCCGTCGAAGAAGCGGATCACGCTGTTCGACGGCACCAACCTCGACGCGTGGGAGACGACGTCCGGCGGTCCGGCGACGTGGCCCGTGGCGAACGGGTCGATGGAGTCGCTCGGCGGTGACATCCGCACGAAGGAACGGTTCGGCGACTTCCGCATGCACATCGAGTGGTACCAGCCGCACTACCCGCCGGAGGTCACCGGGCAGGCCCGCGGCAACAGCGGCGTGTACATCTACGAGAGCTACGAACTGCAGGTGCTGGAGTCCTACGGGCGACCCCCGGAGCTCAACGGCGCCGGCTCTCTTTATCTGAAGAAGGCGCCGGACGTGAACGCGGCGCGGCCGACCGGTGAGTGGCAGACGTACGACATCGAGTTCCGCGCGGCGCGCTTCGACAACGCGGCCAAGAAGGTGGAGGACGCGCGGATAACCGTGAAGTGGAACGGAAAACTGGTGCACGACAACGTGGCCATCGACGGCCCGACCGGCGCGGGCAGAGCGGAGGACCCCGCCCCGGGCAAGATCAAGCTACAGGACCACGGCGACCCCGGCGACAACCCACGATTCCGCAACGTCTGGATCGAACGGCTCTGACACCACCGAGCCCCTGACCCCGCGATGGTGACCCTCGCGACGCCCGGCGTCGCGAGGGTCACCCTTCACGCATCACCGACGGGGAGACCCGCCTCCCACCGAACAAGGCGCCCGGCACGGGGAAGAGGTGCTACCGCCGCGCCGGGCCGGCGCTCTCCCGGCGGATGAGCTCCGCTCCCACCCGCACGATACGCAGCACGTCATCGCCTTCGGCCGGCTGCAGGGCGAGGATCACGGCGCGGGCGCCCATGTCGGCGAGCGGGAGACGGATGGTGGTGAGCGCGGGGGTGACATCCGACGCGATAGGCATGTCGTCAAAGCCGATCACGCTGACCTCGTCGGGAACAGCGATGCCACGCGAACGCAGCAGCGCGAGGGCGCCGATGGCCATCGAGTCGTTGAGCGCGGCTATGGCGGTCAGCTTCGGCTCAGCGTCGAGCAGCGCCGCGGCGGCGGCCATTCCGCTGGTGCGGTCGAAGTCGCCGTATGCGATACGCCGGGTCGGCAACCTTCGTCCGTGCTCCCGCGCAGCGCGGCGCAGCCCGGCGAGCCGGTCCGTGGTGGTGGTCATCTGCTCAGGACCGGCGATGACCCCGAACCGCCGGTGGCCCAGGGTGTACAGCTCAGCGGCCAGCAGGTAGCCGCCCTTCTCGTTGTCGGGCAAGACGGCGTCGCCGACGTGGTCATGGCGGCCGATGACCACGGTTCGGCCGCCGGTGGCCTGGTAGACGCGCAGCTTGCTGTTCATCTTGGCGGTGAAGGCGTCGTCATGGTAACCGGAGCCGGCGAGAATGATCGCCGCGACCTGATGGGCACGCAGCAGCTCGACGTATTCGAGTTCTCTGTCCGGGTTGCGGTAGCTGTTGCAGGTGATGACGAGTCGCCCGTTTTCGGTAGCGACACGTTGCAGCCCACGGATGATCTCGGCGAAGTACGGGTCTGAGACGTCGTGCACGATGACGCCGATCGCGCTGCGGTGCGAGCGGGCGAGGAGCTGAGCGTGCGCGTTGGGCACGTACTGCAACTCCTCGACGGCGGCCAGCACCCGCTCACGCAGAGCTTCGGCCACGGGCTTGGGGTTGCCGTTGATGATCCGCGACACGGTGGCTGACGATACGCCAGCCAGACGTGCGACATCAGCCAGTGTCGCCACAGATCCAATCCCTCCCCGTGCGGTTTCACCCAGAATAGCCACTCAGGAAAGCCCTTGCCTCAGCGTCGGGAGCGATCAGCGCACCGAGTAAGCGCTTACCTTGCAGCTCGCCGTCCGCGGAGCAAGACGGGTGCCGGTCGGCCGCGACCAGATGAGCCCACAGCGACACACAGGTCTCCCTCGCAGGAAACTCACAATTTTACCTTATATTACATTAAACCCAAATGCACAATAATGTCGTAGCGGCTTTTCGCCACTCACATTTATCGGGAAAGACCGCTTGGGTTCAAGCTGTCGTCGGTCCACGTCGCCAAGGAGATGCGGCTGATGTTCACCTCGCGACCGAGAATTCGTTCGGCCGCTCGCGCCGCGTCGTAGAGCTCGTCCGCGGATCCCACGACGAGAACGTCGATATCACGTGGCGGCGGTCCGGCCTGATTCGCGGATCGAGCAGCCCAGGAGCCGTAAATGTACGCCTCGTCGATGCCGGAGATCGGCTCAAGAAGAGGCGGCGGGACGGCCGCCGGACCGAAGATCACCACCAGTAGATCGGTCAGTGGCCGCGCGACGATCGTGTCAGGATTGGCGCGGACAAGACGAAGGTTGCCGTGTCGCCTCTCCGACGTCAGCCCGGCATCCATGAGCCGGTCCACCTCACGACTCACCGTCGCCCGGGACGAGCCTGTTCGTGCGGTGAGGTCGGTTATCGAATACTCGTTCTCTGGATGCAAATACAGCCAGGCGAGCAACTCCCTTGTGACGTTGGAACGGAGTAGAGGCAGCAGCAGAGGTGGCATTGCCCCATAGATGAATACTGCCATCCACCTGTAGCAAGTAGTTCACTTCAGGCGACCATTCGAACACCTATCGTGGCGATATTCGCACAGGGCGCCGGCGGCGGTCGAACGATCGGCTCCGGCCGCCGTGGCGTCCCGCCAACCCCCTCGCCGAGCCGCATCAGGGCTGGTCAGAGGGCGGGCTCTGGAGGGCAGAGGCGGGTTTGGAAAATTCATTTGCCTCGAGGGCGCGGAGTTTCATAACGTACAGGCACGCCGAAAGGAGGTGGTCCGAACGATGGTTGATCATAGTTGGGCTAGCGAGGTGGCTGTCCGCTAGGACGCCGCGACCGGACTCTGTCCGGGCGTCAGGCGACGTTCGGCGAATCCACGACAATCACCGGAACCCCGGGCCGCCGGAGGCGGGCGATCCCGCCTGTAGTCCACCGGCCCCCCTGCCGAGCAGGGGGAAGTGGCCCGGGGTTCTTCCCTTTCCCGGCTCCTTCTTCTCGATCACCTCTCCCCGTTCAGAAGGAGTCGGTGGGCAAGGTCCACCCGGCGGCGTCACCTCGTACGGCGGGGATCCGACGGTCAGTGCTCGCCGCGTGCGGGGACGCCGAGGGCGGTGCAGGCGTCACGGTAGAGGCGGACGACCTCCGTACGGACCTGGGCGCGTTCGGTCAGCGTGGTGCTCCAGGGAACCCGGACCGTGACGTCCCGCCCGTCGACGACGGCGGCGAACTCGATCGCCTCGGCGTCGACACCGGTCGTCGTCGCGCCGGTGGCCTCGGGTTGCCCGCCGAGGCCCCTGCAGATCAGCAGCGCGTCGTCGGCGTGGTCGTCGTTCATGTGGCGCTTGATCGCCTCGACCACGTCGGGGGTGAAGGGAGTGCTCATGTCCCAGAGCGTAACCAGCGCCCCGCCTCACCCGAGCGCGGGTGCCGGACACTCACCCGAGCGCGGGTGCCGGGCGCCCCGCCTCACGCGCCGTCGGGACGAACCCCACCGGGTGGCCCCACCGAGCGGACCCCATCGGGCCGGCCTCACACCTCGTCGGGCACGAAGTCGCCGACCCTCTTGAGCTCGGCCGAGATGTGGGACTGGAGCGGCTGCCCCATGGAGGCCATGTCGTACGCCCACATCAGGTTGCCGTTGACCAGGCCGTAGAGGCGGTGGCCCGCGGTGTACTCCTTCGCGGTCGCGGTGCGGGCCACCACGTCGGTCTGGAGCTCGATCTTGTTGAAGACCACCTCGCCGACGTAGATCTCCACGATGCCCGTGGGGTGTGACAGGCACACCTCAAGCTGACGGCCGGGAAGCTGGCGCCAGAAACCGGTCTCGGTGCCCAGCGGGCGGACCTTGCCGCCCTCCTCGTCGAGCAGCCAGGTGCGACTGCTGTAGGTCAGGAACGGCTTGCCGTTGTGACCGAAGACGATCTCCTGGCCGAAGTTGAAACTCTCGATCGTCGGATATCCACCGACCCCGGCGCCTTCCCATCGACCCACGAGGAAGGAGATCGGCTCAAGATCGGGATGCAGTTCGGGAACGTCCATGGAAACGAGCCTAGAGCCGCTGCGATATGGTTCGCGCCGGTGATGCCGGGCCGCATAGGCTGCGAACATGGCACGATCACTGGTGATCAAGGTTACCGCGGGCGAAGACTCGCCTGAGCGCTGCAATCAGGCCTTCACCGTGGCCGCGGCGGCGTTGGCGAGCGGCGTTCCCGTCTCGCTCTGGCTGACGGGCGAGTCCGCCTGGTTCGCCCTCCCCGGACGGGCGAAGGAGTTCACCCTCCCGCACGCGGCCCAGCTCGGCGACCTGCTCGACGCGGTGCTCGCGGGCGGCAGGGTGACCCTGTGCACGCAGTGCGCGACCCGACGGGACATCACGGTCGACGACGTGATCGAGGGCATACGCATCGCGGGCGCCTCCACCTTCGTGGAGGAGGTCCTGGAGGAGGGCGTCCAGGCCCTCGTCTACTGAGAGCACCGGAGCACCCGCTGCCGGCGGAGACGCCCCGCCGGCAGGAGCCGCCTGATCAGCGGGGCAGCACCGCGGTGAGGCGCTCCTCGCGAAGCCGGTCGAACCAGGAGTCGTCGATCGGCGGCAGCTGGGCGCCCACCGCCCAGGTGAGCAGCAGGTCGGCGAGGCCGGGGTTGCGGGCGAGCGCGGGACCGTGCAGATAGGTGCCGACGATCTTGCCGGTGTAGCAGCCCTCGGTGCCGTCGCCGTTGCCCGTACCGACCGCCGTCCGGGCCAGCGGCCGGATTCCGGCCCCGAGCCTGGTGACGCCCATGTGGTTCTCGAAGCCGGTGAGCGTGGAGATGCCCAGTGCCGGGTCCGCCTCCCCCGCCAGCTCCCCGACGGCCCGGCCCTGACCGCGCCCGCTGGAGATGTCGATCAGGCCGATGCCGTCGACCGGCTGGCCCTCCTCACCACCGAACGTGGTGCCCATGATCTGGTAGCCCGCGCACACGGCGAGCAGGGCCGCGCCCCGCTGGATGGCCCGGTGCAGGCCGCCGTCGCGCCGGAGCCGCTCGGAGGCGAGGATCTGCGGCCGGTCCTCACCGCCGCCGATGAGGTAGATGTCGCCGCTCTCGGGAACCGGGTCGGCCGAGCGTACGTGCACGGTCTCGACCGGGATGCCCCGGCGCTTGGCGCGCTGCTCCAGGACCAGGACGTTGCCCTGGTCGCCGTACGTGCTCAGTAGGTCCGGATAAATCCAGACAAGGCGCAGGGCGCTGTCAGACTGCACGACCGAACTCCGATCGGATCTGCTGGAAGGCGGTGTAGTTGGCGATCACGTCGACCTTGCCCGACGGTTGCGCGGCGAGCGCCTGCTCGAACGAGTTCGCCAGTTGGAACGGCACGTCGGCCACGTCCAGCCGGAGCGCGAGGTCGAGCCGCCGTTCGCCGGTCACGAAGACCGGCCTGCCGCGCAGCACGCGGTAGTCGACGTCCCACAGCCATGAGGTGTCGCGACCGTCGGGCCCCTGGGCGTTCACCGAGAGGATCACCGGAAGCGAGGCGTCGAGCACGTCGAAGGCCTCCAGCCATCCGGCCGGGTTCTTGGCGAGCAGCAGCCGGGCGTGCCGGCCGTCGCGTTCCACCGTGGTGTATCGGCCGGCGACCGACTTCACCTCGCGCAGCCGGGGCAGCGCCCGCTCGACCGGCAGGCCGAACACCTCCGCGGTGGCGAGCGCGATCGCCGCGTTGGCCCGGTTGGCGCGCCCGGGAAGCTGGATGTCGAGCACCCAGCGCTGCCCGCGCGGGTCGATCACCGCGTCGTCGTCGAGGACCCAGGACGGCTCGGGCCGCCGGAAGGTGCACTCGCGGCAGGCCCAGTCGTTCTCCCCCGCCGTCGAGGCGGCACCGGCGCCGATACTGCCGGGCGGGACGTACTCCATGCCCTTGCGGTCGAGGGGGCCGCCGCACTCGGGGCAGCACCAGGAGTCCTCCTTCCACGGCTGTCCCGCCGACACCCAGGTGACCGAGGCCGCGGTGGAGGCGCCCCAGGTCACCAGCGGGTCGTCCGCGTTGGCGATCACGTGGGTGTTCTTGCCGGCGAGCGCCCGCCGCCATTTCTGGGCGAGCAGCCAGATCTCGCCCGCCCGGTCCATCTGGTCGCGGCTGAGGTTCATCAGGCAGACGACCCCGGCCCCGGTGGTGTCGATCACCTCGGGCAGGTATTTCTCGTCGACCTCCAACACGCCGTACGGGGCGTGCTTGGCCGACGACAGCGCCGAGACGTGCCCGGCGGGCATGTTGGCGCCGAAGGCGTTGGTGGCGACGTCGCCGAGCTCCGACAGCGCGGAGGTGATCAGGCGGGTCGTCGTCGTCTTGCCGTTGGTCGCGCTCACCAGCGCGAGCTTGCGGTCGTGCGCGAGCTTGCGCAGAAGATCGGGCTCCAGGACCAGGCTGACCCTGCCCCCGATCACCGATCCGTCCCCACGCCCGGTGACCCGGGACAGGGTCGCGGCCGTCCGGCCGAGAGCGGTGGCGAGCTGCGCCCGCAGCGGAAGCTGAGTCATACCGTCTCCTCGCTTGGCGACCCGTCACGGGACGACCCGGCGGCCGACCGGCCCGGCCGCGGGACCGGAATCACCGAATCGTTCATGCCGCAGATCTTAGCCCTGCTTCGGCACCGTCACCCCCGGAGGCACGTCACACGCACCCCTCGGTGACGGTGAGATGGGGAAGCCTTCGCACCCGGTGAGAAAGCACCGAAAAAAGCCGACAAACAACACTGTCCTCACCCCTCGGTGAAGACGAGTTCCGCCGACTCCGGCGAATCCTCGTCGAAGGGCTGCACGAACCGGCCTGGCCACGACAGCACACTCTCCAGCCAGCCGGCCCCCATGGCCTGGGACACGTGCCGGAGCCGCTCCGCCGGGTCGAGGCCGATGGTGACCGTGAGGATGTCACGCTCCACGCTCTCGCGGTCGTCGTCACCGAGGATCACCCGCCAGGCCAGCTCCCGGTTCCTCTCCACCTCCATGGACAGCGGGTGGTGGCGCAGCGCCTTGGCCCGGTGGCCGAGCAGCTCGGTGCCCCCGGCCGGACGGTTGAACAGCGCGTACTCCATGACCGGCGCGGAGCCGCGAGGGTTGGGCGCGGGCTGGCCGTGCGGGAAGAGCCTGTCCACCTCGTGCAGCCACCGCACCTGCGGGATCACCCAGGCGGGTCCCGGCCGCTCGCCGGGGTCGCGGTCGGGGCCGAGCAGCCTGGTCGCGACCACGGCGACCTGCTCGGTCAGCGTGGTCGGGTCGTTCACGGTCCGCAGCGACCACGCGCGACGGCCCACGCAGCGTTCCACCGCCGTGGCCAGCAGGCACTCGCGCCGTCGCGGCGGGAGATCCGCCCAGAGGCCGGCGAGCGCCCTGGGCACTCCCGGCAGCGGCCGGTTGGTGCAGAACGCCAGCACCAGCGTGTCGGCCCAGATCCGCAGCCACGCCCAGTCGGAGGCAGCGGCGAGCAGGTCCGCCTCGCGCAGCTCGACCAGCGTGCACGCCCGGCCGGTGCGGCACTCCTGCCCGCAGGCCGCCGAGCGACGGCCACAGATGGGCGGCATCTGGCCGGGGACCGGACGCTCGCGGTCCTCGCCCAGCGGCACCTGGACGCGCAACGGCCGGTCCATGCCGTCGGCGAAGACCGCGGCGACACCGGGAGGGAGCGAGACGACCTGCCGGGACTGCTCCTCGCTCAGGTTCGTCGCCGCGCCGACCAGCTGGCGGTCGTCCTCGGCGGGGAGCCGGTGGATCACCTTCAGCGCGGTGTTCTTCACCACGTCGGAGACGAGCTTCGTGGGGATCTGCTCGGCGACCACGATGCCCTCGCCGTACGCGCGGATCTCGGCGAGCATGCCCGCCAGGAGTTCGACGGCGTGCGTGCTGGCCCGCCCCGCGCCCCGGTCGCGCAGCAGCCGGTGTGCCTCCTCGATCACGATGACGTGCTTGAGCCCGCTGCTGCGCTCCTTCCTGGCCCGCATCCGCAGGTGCTCCACGATCCGGATGATCAAGGTGCCCATCAGGAACGCCTTGTCCTCGTCGTTCGCGACGTCCTCGATCGCGAGCACCACGTTGCGCTGGAGCAGGTCGCCGATGTCGGCGGGGTGCCCGCCCTCGAAGAAGCGGCCCGCGGAGCCCACCCGCAGCGACCGCAGCCGCAGCGAGATGAAGCCCTCCACGTCGGCCTGGACCTCCTTGCCGTAGCCGATCTCCTTGATCACGTCCATCGCGTGCTGCTGGAGCTGTTCGAGGGTCGGCACGGCGGGCCGGACGGCGGCGCCGGGGGCGGCCCAGCCGGTGACCACGTCCCAGCCGTTGGCCTCGTACACCCGCTGCAGGGCGAGCGACATGATCTGCGGGAACGGCTCCTCGGCGTCGAAGGCCGCCATGAACAGGGCTCGGACCATGTCGATGTGCGCCTGGACCGGGTATCCGGGCTCGGGGGCGAGCGGGTTGACGCTGAACGGCACGCTCTCCGGTGCCGACGGGTTGATCACGGTCACCGGGGCGAGGTGCTCGATCCTGCCGCCCATCGAGGCGTACTCGGACTTGGCGGGCTCGATCGCGAGCCACGGGATGCCCGCGCCGGTGAGCTGTTCCAGCAGATGCCTGACGGTCTGCGACTTGCCGGAGCCGGTGGCGCCGGTGATGAACGCGTGCCGGTTGAGGGTGGCCAGCGGGACCTTGAACGAGCCGACCGGCCTGTCCTGGCCGTCGAGGATGGACCCGAGCTCGACGGTGAGCTCGCCGGGCACGGTGTCCGCCTCGCTGGTCACGTCGAAGAAGCCCGCGTCGAGGACCCGTACCCCCGGCACCTCCCGGTGCGGCAGCCCGGCGAGAGCGGCGAGCGCCCCGGCGGTGGCCGCGAACGGGGAGGCCGCGCCGTCCGCCGGGTCCTGCAGGGTGGTCGCGAGCGCCTCGGCGAAGCCGTAGACGGGACCGGACAGCGCGCTGCGCAGGCGGTAGGGGTGGTGGCTCATCTCGGCGGAACCGACGAGCACCGGGGCGATCTGGCGCAGTTCCTCGGGACCCGCGGCGCCGGCGAGCACCCGGACGTTCCAGAGCCCGGCCTCGCGAAAGGCGTCCAGCTCCTGCATGCGCCGCTCGGCCCGTTCCGCGTCGTAGCGGGAACGCTCGGAGGCGTCACCGTACTGCCGCAGCACGTTGAGCTGGGTGCGCAGGTGCGCGACCTCGGCGTCGAGCAGGTCGGTCTGCTCGGCCACCACCAGCCAGGCGAACGGCCGGGACATGAGCGTGACCAGCGTCGACTCGAAAAGCGTGGGCCGCCTGATCTCGTCGGCGTCCGGCTCTCTGCGTCCGCCGAGCGGAGGTGCCTGACGTCCCGGGCAGACGGTCCAGGCGAGGTCGGACAGGTCGCGGAGCCATTCGTCGCCGATCCGGACGCCGCGGGCACCGCTGGGGAAGAGCAGCGGTTCCGGACCGCCCGGGACCTGCTCGGCCTCGGTGGCGGCCCTGCGGGGCGGACGCGGCGGGGTGAGCGGCCCCGCGTTGGTGATCAGCTCCAGCGGGGCGCCCGACCCTCGCGAGAGCCAGCCGACCACGAAGGGCCGGTTGCGCTGGGCCGTGGAGAGCACCGCGGGCAGGACGGTGACGAAGTCCCACTCCGCGGAGGAACTGCGCGAGGGCGCCGTGATCGCCTGGATTCTGTACCAGGGCCCTGTCAGGGCGTTGGGCGGACGGGACACACTTGGCTGCATTTGGTCTCCACCCGGGGGACCCGGCTCCAGGCCGGAGGGTTGACGCTTCACGGATCGCTCCGTTGTACCGGCCGACGCATGATCGAGATCGAGGGTAGGTCACCCCCGCGACCACGGTCGAACCTGACTCGGGGCTCGCACCCTGGTATTGACCATCCCATTACGACATACGGACGCCTCGTTGACGCACCCGGCGAAAACATCGCCGCCCGAACGATCCTCACCCGAGTTCCCACCCCCTGAGCGGGCCCCTCGGCGTGGACCGGAATCTCATCAGCGACGGCGCCAGTCGAGCCGCGCCGGAGGCGGGCCGAGGTTGGGCGGCGCGTCCTCGAACGCGCTCGACGCGCGCGGCTCCGGCTTCTTCTCCTGCGCCTGTTCCAGCGCGGCCTCCTTGATCTCGTCGAACTCGCCCAGCGTCGTCTTGGGGAAGGTCAGTATGGCCGGGTTGGCGTCGGCGAGGCGGACCCTGCGGCCCTCGGCGGTGGCGTCGGTGACGATCACCGAGGTGGTGGGGAGCTGCTGGAGCTGATGGGGCTCGACGAGGAACTCCCTGGAGCGGTGCAACACCCGCTCGGTCTCCCCCATCGCCTTGGTCGCACGGCGGCCCCACTCGGTGGACTCGGTGATGTCCTCCTTGAGGTCCGTGTGGTTCACGTCGCGCTCCTCGTCGCCCTCGTCCGCCTGGCCGACCGTGGAGACGTAACCGCCGTCCATCCCCGCCCCCGCGGCACTGATCGTCTCGGTGAGCTGGGCGAGCTCCAGGCGGTGCTCGGTGCCGACGTGCTCGCTGGCGATCCGGGCGTCCTCGGCGTTGCCGAGCCGCATGAACGTCACCGCCGCGTGCCCGCGCCCGAGCCGCTCCCGTACGGTCGGGGTGAGCGCGCGGTAGGTGAGCACGAGGCCGGTCCTTGAGGTCTCGCAGGCGTCCATCAGCCGGTCGAGCACGTCGCCACGGAGTTTGTCCGCGCCGGCGACGATGATCGTGTGGTACCACGGCCGCTCGGAGGCGGGCGACTGGCGCAGGATGTGGGTGAGCGCGGTCGCGACGTACGTGCCGAGGACCCGGTTGCCGAACACGCCCGCCTGCCGGTCCATCGACACGACCCGCAGGCGCGCGGGCGGCAGGCGCACCGCCTCGGAGCCGAGGGTCTCCAGCTTGCGCAGCTGCGACTCCAGCGCCCACGCCCGCTCGATCACCACCCGGTCGCTCACGCCCCGGCCGAACAGCGTGCCGATCCGCTCCAGCTGGGTGGCGGTGATCAGGCCGAACCGCAGGTCCTCGCGGGGGTCGCCGACCTGGGCGAGGGCACGCAGGGCGGCGGTGACCTGGTTGATCGTGGCACTCTCGCCGAGGACCTCCAGGACCCGCTCCAGGATGGCGTTGTCGAACGACAGATCCCTCGTCGTACGGTGCTCCTCGCTCACGCTCACGACGTGGGCGAGAACGTCGGCGAAGGCCTCCGGGGCGAGCGTGGCGCCCAGGTCGAGCCGGGGCAGGTCGACCGGCAGCACCCAGACCAGCGGGTCGTCGCCACCCCTGCGCGCGAGTTCGATCAGGTCCTTGGCGATCGCACCCTCGGACAGGTCGAGCACGGTCAGGTGGCCGCCGCTGTAGAGACGGGTCGCGCCGAGCAGGGTGATCAACGCCGACCAGCCGGGCAGGGTGCCTCCGGCCACGTCGATCCGGTCGATCTCGTCGGGCACGGCCACGGCGTACCAGGTCAGCTGGCGATCGTGGCGCTCCTTCTTCTCCGCCCACTCCCGGTATCGGGCGGCGTGCTCCTCCTGGGCGAGGAAGAGCTCCCGCTCACGTTCCTCCCGCAGCCGGTCACCCGCCACCTCGCGCTCCTTGATGCGCTGGCGTACCGCCCGGTCGCCCTGGTAGACGGCGTAGCTGCAGAACGCCGCGATGCCACCGGCGGCGATCACCCCGACGGCGGCGAACGACCAGCTGAGCATCTCGGTGAGTCCGAGGACGAGGATCAGGGTGGCGAGCGCGGCCATGAACCCACGGACGATCTTGACCGGCCGGTTCAGCAGGTCCTCGTTGAGGCGTTCCCTGCGCACCCACTCGGGGTCGAGCGGCTCGGGAGGATTCTCGACGGGCGAGGGTCGCTTAGGAGCCGGACCCGGATCAGGGTGCAACAAGGCGTACTGCCAGCCCAGGTAGATCCGGTCCGCCTGGAGCTGCGCATGCTCGGGATGCACGTCCGCCACGGAACCTCCGCCATCGGGCTCATCGAAAGCCTCGGAGACAGCGTAAGAGTTCGCCATCGTATTCGGGCAGCGTTCCCGTCAATCCGCTCCATTTTCCCCAGGTTTACCTGTACTTAAGGGACAGACGGGGCAGATGGGGCGGACATCAGCGTTTAACATCGTTTCTCATGACTGCCCCTCCCGAGGGTCCCACCGGACGGCGCCCCATCGCGGTCCCGCTCGCCGCTCTGGTGACGGTCACCGGTCTGGCAGTCACCACCGTCCTCGGCGGCTTCGCCACCGCCCCGGAGAAGCCTCCCAAGCGGCTGGGCCAGGGCTCGACCGTGGATCAGGAACAGTTCACGACCACGTTCGTCGGCTCCCGCACCGTGAGCGAGCCCGGCCTGTTCGGCGGCCCGGCCAAGCGCCTCCTGGAGATCGAGCTCCTCGTCGTCAACAAGGGCGAGGAGACCGCCGGTACGGGAGTGCCCTACCAGGAAGGTCATGGTGGTGGGTCCTTCGGGACGTCCCTGCTCAAGGTCAGCCCGGAGATAAAGGGCAAGTACGGCGCGTCGGTGTTCACCCCCACGGGAGGGGGCGAAAGCAGTCAACTGCACCCGGCCCTGCCGACCAGCGTCGTGGTCCGGTACGAACTGGAGGACGGACAGCGGCCTCCCAGGCAGCTCACGATCGACGTCGGCACGTACGAGTGGCGCGAAGGGATCACCCTCGCGCCGGGCTGGTTCCTGGTCACGAAGGACGGCGAGGGTGACGAGGGCGGGGAGAAGCCCGTGGTGACGGCCCAGGTCACGCTGCCCGTCATGCCGGGGGGAACGCGTTCGTGAACGTCTCCTTCCAGCACCGGCCCGAGACCCCTCCGCGGTCGGAAACACACTCCCTTCCCGGGGCGCCCACCCCCCACAGGGCCACCGCGCGGCCGAGCCGGTGGCGCACCGCCGGTGCCGTACTGGCCGGGATCACGCTCGCGGCCTCCGCCGTGGGACTGCAGGCCTTCGGCTCGGAGGCCGCCGACCACGACGCGCCCCTCACCTCGACCGGCGCCTTCAACGAGGAGGTCACCGGCTCCCGGATCTCCGCGCGGGTCAAGGCGGTCTACGCGGCCAAGGCCATCGCGACCAGGAAGGCGAGCGGCGAGCAGGAACGCGTGACCGCCAAGGGGATCTTCGTCATCGTCGAGGTGGGCGCCACCGCGACCTGGGAGCCGCAGCGGTTCGGGCCTCCCCGGCTGCTCACGGCCGGCGGGCGCCGTTACGTGGCCTCCGACAGGGTGGACCAGACGCTGACCGTCACCCACCCCTACCTCCAGCCGGGCTGGTGGACCGAGGGCGTGACGGTCTTCGAGATCCCGCCCGGGGAACTCCCTGACTCCCGGATCCTGCTCGCCCCCTCATCGGGTTTCATCGTCGAGCCGAACGGACCCCAGATCGAGATAGACCTGGGCCTGGACGAGACGGCCGCGCGGCAACTCACCTCCACCGCGAAGGACGTCTACGAGTTGGCGAGCAGGACCTGATGAGGACGCCACACCGGAGAGGCCCCGAGGACGATCAGGACCGCGCCTGGTCCGCCTCACGGGAGGAGTGGCCCGCGCACGAGGAACGGCACGCGCGAGAAGATCGGCACGCGTGGGAGAGCCCCACGACGGGAAACCCGCCCATGATGGACAACCGGCCCGCACGGGAGAACCGGCCCGCACGACAGGAGCGGCCCGCCCAGGAAGGTCGCCCTTCCGCACCGTCTCACGACCCCTACCGAGGCAACCCCTGGCCCACCGCCCTCGGCACCTGGCCGGTGTCCCCCGCCGACCGGCAAGCGCGTACCGGACAGCCCCAGGAACCTCCGGCCACGCCCCCGGCCCCCGCCCGGAGCCGTCCCACCCCACCTCAGCGTCGGCAACCTCCGGGCGACGGCCAGTGGACTCCCGCTCCCCTGCGGATATTTCCTGACGAACAGGTCTGGCCTCCCAAGCCACCCGAGGAAGAGCCTGCGGAGGTCTCGACCCAGCCGTTCCCCTCCATCTCCGCTCTTCCGCTCCCCCGACCCTCCGTCACGGGAACGGGAACGGGAACGGGAACGGCTGCAGCCGTCGCCGTACCGGCCGACGACGTGCCCGCCCAAGAACCGTCCGCACCGAAGACCCCGCCGAGGCGGGGCCGCCGTACGGCACTGCGGGTCGGTGGGGCGATCGTGGCCGTCGGGCTCGGCATCGCGGCCTCCACGTGGAGCGGTTACACCGTCTACCGGACCGGCAACCCCGCCGACAGGATCCACACCGTCGCCGCCGGAGATGCCATGACGCTGATGCACGTGTCGTGGAAGGCCTCGGTCGAGCAGGTGGACGACCTGCCCGGCCAGAAGCCCCTCCCGCCCGACCGCCAGTGGCTGAAGATCAAGGTGACGAGGACCGCGCTGGACGCCGAGGGCGTCAGCCTGCGGGGTGATCCCGAGGTCGAGGTGCGGCATTCCGACGGTCGCGTGTGGAAGGTCCTCCCCGAGAGCGACGACATCCCCGACGAGGTCAAGGACCACCGGGTCGGCACCGCCTACTCCTACGACATGATCAGCGTGGTGCCCCGGCATCTGGCCGGGCAGGTCGAGGTCCACGTCCGTCCCGCCACGTTCCACGTGGTGGAGAACCAGCCCGTGGAGGACATCCTCAAGAAGGCGGCGGCACAGAAGGACCCCGTCCAGGACCAGGTGCTGCGCTTCAGGCGGTGAGCGTCCTCCCCGCCTCACGGCCGCGCGTGGCCGCGATGTCGAACGTGGCCGCCAGCAGGCAGACGGTCAGCGTCAGCACCACCAGCTCCCTGACGAACTCGACCGGCCCGGCCAGCGCCACCCAGACGAACGGGTCCTCGTTGCCGATCAGCATCCGCACCCCCCGATCCGCGTAGTCGGTCACCACGCGGATCGCGACGTAGCAGAGGCACAGGGCGCCGAACAGCACGGGACCGCCCTTCGCCGCGAGCCGGAAGGCGTTCGCCGGGGGAACCCAGCGCTCCTGGAATCCGGCCGTGGCGTGGGACATCGTGCTCCGGGTGAGATCGTGGGTCCGCTCCACCCTGGTGGCCACGCCGTCGAGCCTGGTTCCCCGTACGACGGCCCGGGTGTCCTCGGCGAACGCGCCGTAGACGAGCGAGGCGACCGTGAGCCAGGTGAGCGGGACGATCAGCCCGTCGACCACATGGGGCCAGGTGTCCCCGACCGCGTTCCAGAAGGGCTTCCACCACGGCAGGGCCTCACCCGCCGCCTCGGCCCATTCCTTGAACGTCACCACGACGACCCGCTGGTCCAGCCAGTCCGCCCGCGCCTCCGCGAAGGCGAGGAGGGCGTTGATGCTGTAGAAGGCGAAGGCCAGCTCGAAGAAGGTCGCGAGCACGCCGCTGCCCCTGCCCCTGCCGTTGACGTGCCACCGGGCGAACAGCATCCTGAGCAGGTACGCGACCACGGCGACCCCGATGGAGACCCGAACGTCCAGCGTGGAGAGCCCGGTGCCGCCCTCTATCTCGTTCCCCGCGAGGCTCGACGCGAAGTCCTGGTCGACCCGCCTCGCGGTGTCGACGGCGATGAACTCCCTGGCGTCCGCGGCGTGGAAACCCCAGGCGAGGTAGATGGTGGCGAAGACCAGGGTGGCCCGGTTCAGCGCGCCGAACATGCTCTCGTCCGCCTCGCCCGCCTCCCGCCGCGCCCGGATCTCCCGGAGCGCGCCGCGCACCGAGTGCAGCATGCCGACCATCACCACGAGTTCGGTCAGCACGATCAACGTGAAGACGAACATCGTGACGACGAGCCGCACCTGCCGGTGGTCCCCGTGGGAGACCTCGCTGGCGGCCACCATCAGCAGTTCCCTGACCACCCTGCCCACCGAGAACCAGAGGATCAACGTGAGGGCACAGGCGCCGAAGATCTTGAGTGTGTGCAGGGGCAGCGAGGCCGCGGAGAGCGAGGCGGGCCTCCGGTCGACTGCCGGCGACTGTGTGGGCATGACAGGCGTTTCAGGCACCGAGGCATGCTAACGACTCCCCTGCCGGAACGCAGCCCGGCCGGCGAGGCCGAGAGGCCGGTCGAATAAACGACCGCCCCCGTTTGTTGCAGCGGCAATGAAGCGCATGGAAGTCTGGGCCGACATGGCCTGCGCGTGGGCCTACATCGGCAAGCGACGCCTGGAGCAGGCGCGACTCGGCGAGGACGTGGAGATCGTCTGGCGCCCGTACGTCATCGATCCGATGGCTCCGGTGCCGTCGGAGCCGCTGGAGGAGGAGTTTCGCGACCAGGTCGCCGAGGGCGCCCTGCGAGCCCTCACCCCGCCCGCGAACCCGGGCCCACCCTCGCTCTCGCCCCTGACCTCGGCTTCCACCCCGGCTCCGGCTTCCGCCCCGACCGCGACACCGACTCCGGTCCTGGCAGGGAACCGGCCCGGTGACGGCGGGCGACGGGGCGCCGTGTGGCGGGCGAACACGTTCGACGCCCACCGGGTGGTCGCCCTCGCCTACGGGCGGGGCGGCGCCGCGCTCCAGGACACGGTCGTGGAGCGGATCCTGCGCGCCCACTTCGTCGAGGGTTCCGACATCGGGGACCGCGCCACCCTGGCGGCGCTCGCCGCCGAGGCCGGTCTGGACGGTATGGCCGAGGCCCTCGACCGCGGCGACGGCGCGGACGAGGTTCGTTCCTGGCTGCTGCGCGGCAAGGCCGAGGGCGTCACCACCTCGCCGACCTTCGTGGTCGGCGACACGGCGGTCACGGGCGCGCAGCCGCCGGAGGTCCTCGCCGATCTGGTACGGCACGCCGCTCCCCGGCGGGAACTCCCCGACGAGGTCAGGTGGCTGCGCCAGGCCGAGGCCCTGCTGGATGCGCGGGACCCCCTCGGCGCCCTGCGAACCCTGCGTCCGCTGCTGGCCGATCACGGCGACGACCCCGCCGTCCGGCTGCTGGCGGCCCGCGCCTACTTCGGCTCCGCCCAGTTGGGCAGGGCGAGGGAGACGCTGGAGGCGCTGCTGGAGCGCACCCCCGGTGACCACTACGCCCGGTTCCTGCTCGGCAGGACCCTCGAACGCGCCAACCGGCACCCCGAGGCCCTGCCGCACCTGCGTCTGGCCGCGGCCATGTCCCCGGATCCCGACTACGTCGACGCCGTCGACCGCGTCGAGAGCCGCCTCACCGTCTGACGCGAAAAAGCGGAGGTTCGCCCTCTTCCCCGAGGGCGAACCTCCGGGAACAACCGCCCGACACGATCCCCGGGGACGAACCTCCAGGAACAACCACCTGACGCGATCCCCGGGGACGAATCTCCGGGAACATCGGCCCCGGAACGGGCGACCCTCCGGAACAGCCGGTCCGCGGAACCCGCGGACCGCCGGGGACGGCGGGCCTTCGCGCGTCCGGCGCAGCGAAAAGGACCGGCCCTCCCGAGGGAACGCCGGTCCTTTCAACGTGCTGGTTCTTGCTGTTCTCGCTGGTCGAGCAACGTACTGGTTCTCGCTGTGGCGAGGCCGGACCCGAAGGGTCAGACGGCCACGGCGAGCTGGGTGACCTCACCCAGGCGGGCCTGGGCCGGGATGTCCTTGGTGACCCCGCCGCCCGCGATGATGCGGACGGTCCAGTCACCGGGGGCGGCGAAGAAGCGGAAGACTCCCTCCTCGGACACCACGACCTCACCGGTGAACTCACCGGCGTTGTCGAGCAGACGGGCGTAGGCCGTGCCCGCGCCCGTGACCACACCCTGGATGACGGCCTGGTTCGCAAGATCGATCCCGGCCGGAAGGGCAACCGTCTGTTCCGGAGCAGCGCATCCCTGAGTCATTATCGGGCCTCTCCCAGTTCGATCGGCACGCCGACCAGCGAGCCGTACTCAACCCATGAACCGTCGTAGTTCTTGACACCGGCCTGGTCGAGGAGCTCGTGCAGCACGAACCACGTGTGAGCCGAGCGCTCCCCGATGCGGCAGTAGGCGATGATGTCCTTGCTGAAGTCGACGCCCGCGCCCTCGTAGAGGGACTTGAGCTCTTCGTCGGACTTGAAGGTGCCGTCGTCGTTGGCAGCCTTGGACCACGGGATGTTGCGGGCGGTGGGCACGTGGCCGACACGCTGCGCCTGCTCCTGCGGGAGGTGCGCGGGGGCGAGCAGCTTGCCGGTGAACTCGTCGGGCGAGCGCACGTCGACCAGGCTGAGCTTGCCGATCGCGGCGACGACCTCATCGCGGGAGGCACGCAGGGACCGGTCCTGCTCCTTGGCCTTGTAGGTCGTGGCGGGGCGGCTGGGCACCTCCTTGACCAGCTCGCGGGACTCAAGCTCCCACTTCTTGCGGCCACCGTCGAGAAGCCTGATGTTCTCGTGGCCGTACAGCTTGAAGTACCAGTACGCGTAGGCGGCGAACCAGTTGTTGTTGCCACCGTAGAGAACCACGGTGTCGTCGTTCGCGATGCCCCGGGCGGACAGCAGCGCCTCGAAGCCCTCGCGGTCGACGAAGTCACGGCGGACCGGGTCCTGCAGGTCCTGCTTCCAGTCGACCTTCACGGCGCCACGGATGTGGCCCTTGTCATATGCGCTGGCGTCCTCGTCCACTTCAACGAGAACGACACCGGGGGTGTCGAGGTTGGCCTCGACCCAGTCGGCGTCGACCAGGACGGCGGAGCGGCTCATGGTGATCCTCCAGGATCATCGTGCGGCGGGTAGTAAACGGCGAATGATCAAAAACATCTCGCAGCCGAGACAGAAACCAAAACCGGCATTGAGAAAAGCGGCGAAAAGTGCCGCTGCGACGGCGCCGAGGGCCAGCGGCGTTATCTGTGCGACGTATCCGACCAAGCCCACCAGTGCGAAAGCGAGGCCGATCCCCTGCGCGAAGCGCGGTGGGGCTGCGTCCTCGAGTTCCTTCGGCGGACTCTTCACTATCCCTTTGAAAATCATCCCGTACGGCGAGGTGCCGAGAACGCCCTGCGCGAACACGACGGCCTGCGCGACCAGCAGCCATGCGTTCCCCGTCACGAGGACGAGTGCGAGCACAACGGTGGTCACAGCCGCGGAGAAACGGAGAGCTCGGGAATCAACCTGCATCGCTTGATGCTCCTGAAGGGTTGTGCAGATCGGTGCGGCTCGACGGCCGCTTGAGATCGCCCTTAGGAAATGCGACAGAGCGCGGTGGTCACGCGGCAGAAATCAACCGCGCGCCGCTTCGTGAGCAGCTCTGTCGTGGAGTTCATGTCCATGACATTACCCCGGCGTCCCGCCATCTGTCACATCCCTGTCCAATTTCTGAGACATGATCGTTCAATGGCCGATAGGGTGCCCCGCTCATTCGCCCACCGCCAGACCGAGGGCGCCGATGACGTCGGCTTTCCTGGGCTGGCCCGAGGCCCGCTTGACGACCTGACCGGACGCGTCGAGGACGAGGACGGTGGGGGTGCGCAGGATGTTCAGTGATCGGACCAGGTCGAGGCGGGACTCCGCGTCGATCTCCACGTGCGCGACGCCGGGCACCATCTCGGCCACCTCACCGAGGATCCGCCGGGTCGCCCGGCACGGCTGGCAGAAGGAGGTGGAGAACTGCACGAGCGTGGCCCGCTCCCCCAGCTCCGCGTGGATGTCGCCGGACGTGAGCCGCTCCACCTCGCCCTTCACCTCTCGCGCCACGCCGTCTCGCCGCCGCATCGCCACGCCCGTGAGCGTGCCGAGGGCGAGGGTGACGACCACCACCGTCAAACCTGTCACGGAACACGACAACAGACGCACGTCCCAGGCCATTCCCTCGCCGCCCCAACGGTTTCGGCCGGTGGGGGGCCGTGAGCGCCGCCCCGGCAGGCTCGGCGGGCGGAAACCGTGAGCAGCACGCCAACGGGCTCGACGGCGAGGGGGATCGCGAGCGCGACCCCCGGCAGGCTCGGCGGGTGGAGATCCCGAACGCGACCCCGGCACGTTCAGCGGGTGGGGATCGTGAGCAGCACCCGTCCGTCGGCGGTGGTGATCTCGAACGCCGTGATCCGTTCCGGCGGGATCGTGGTGGTGGCCGAGAAAGAGCCCGACCTGTCATAGGCGGCCCGGTTGACGACCCAGTTGCCCGCCGTCTCCCTCAGTCCGCCTTCCCCGATCACCTCCAGCCGGCAGCGCGTCCCCTTGGCCACCCCGGTGAGCACGACCTTGATCGTGGTCGCCCCCTCGCCCGCGGACGCGGTCACCACCGCCCGGACCGTCCCCGTGTCGTCCGCCCCCTCGAACCGCAGCTCGCTCGGGGCGAGCAGGATCTCCGGCGCGGGGCTGGACACCGGGGAACGGGAGGCCTTCGCCCTGGCGTTGCCGTCGGGCGCGGCCGAGTCCGAGAAGGATTGGGCGCTCTCCTGGCTGCCGGCGGCGTCGGCCGGAGCCCCGCCCTCGGTGTCCTCGGTGTCCTCGGCGCCTCCGGCGTCTCCCGCGTCCCTGGCCGACGACGACTGGGGCGCCGACGCGGTGGTGGCCTCCGGAGGTGACTGGGTGACGGCCCACAGGGTCCCGCCGCCGAGCCCGACCACCAGGACCGAGGCGGCGAGCGAGAGCATCAGGCGGTTCGTACGGTGCCGTCTGACCTTCGCGCTGAGCAGCCGGTCGAGCACCACCGTGGGCGGGCTCGCCACCTGCGCCACGTCGCCCTCGGACACCCTGCCGAGGAACGTCGCCACCCCGGCCAGCTCCTCCAGCTCGGCCCGGCACTCGGCGCACTCGGCGAGATGGGCCTCGACGAGCACCCGCTCGTCCGGCTCCAGGGCACCGAGCGTGTAGACGCCGAGCGATATCCGTACTTCTTCACAGGTCATCATGGCGCGAGCCCCCGCTCCTCCAGCGCCAGCTTGAGCGCCCGAAGCGCGTAATACGTGCGCGATTTAACCGTCCCGGCGGGAATGCCGAGCGACTCTGCGGCCTCCTTCACGGATTTCCCCTGGTAGTAGACCTCGGCCAGCACCTCGCGGTGCTCGGGCCTCAGCGCGGCCAGCGCCTCGGCGATCGCCCACGACTCGACGGCCCGCTCCAGCTCGTCGTCGGCGGGCACCACGGCGAGCGCCTCGTCACCCGTCTCCGGGGGGCGCGCCTTGCGCGCGCGGTGCTGGTCGACGACGAGGTTGCGTGCCACCGTGAACAGCCACGCGCGGATGGAGCGGCCGGCGAACGCGTCGGGATGGCGCCAGGCCCGCAACAGCGTTTCCTGCACGACATCCTCCGCTCTCCCCGAGTCGCCCGTCAGCCGCAACACGTAGCCGTACAGTGGCCCGCCGTGCTCGTCGAAGAGCGCCCTCACGAGTTGCTCGTCGGCGGTTCCGGCTTGGCTCACATCCTCACGACGTACGGCGGGACGATCCGGTTCAGGCACGGGCCACGTTCAGCCTCGAAGGGGTACGTCGGAGGCCTCGCCCGAGATGCGCAGCCCTTCCGGAACGACCTTCACCTCGGTCAGCTTGAGGTTGTACGGCAGCTTCCCGATCGGGATGCGGTAGTTGATGAACCGCTCGGGGTTGGGGACGGGGATACCGCCGCCCAGGGTCACCTTCCCCGGGGTGAGCTGCAGGCCGCCCTCGGCGATCTCGACCTTGAGATCGGCCTTCACCGGCACCTTCTGCCCCAGTACGGTGATCTCCCCGCTGATGTTGAGCGCGTCACCCGCGACCTCGACCTTGATCCCGCGAGGTGCCTTCTGGTTGATCGTCTCCACCGGGACGACGACCACCCCCTCCACGCGCTCGGCGCGCATGTCCACCTGTCGTGGACGGAGCACCAGGTCCTCCAGCGGGGCCGTGACGCCGTGCAGGGTGAAGTCGACGCTCGACAGGCGGATACCCGAGACGGTCATCGCGCCCGCGGCGACGTTCACCTCCTCGTAGCGCCCGGCGATCGCCTGGGTGAGAAAGGGGATGCCCTCGATCGTGACCTCGGGCGGGGCCGAGAGGTCGTACTTGGCCGTCGCCTGCGTGGCGATCTCGCGCTGGACACCCGCGACGGCGACCCTGTCGAGGATCACCACGAGAACGAGAAGTACGAGGAGAAAACCGATCAGCTTCCGCATTCGACTCCCTTTTCGTTCTCCGCCCCAAGGGGTGCCATTGGCGTGACCTCCCCCGGCAATCCTGTCCGAAACGCCGCGCCAGCGGTAGCTTCCACCCCCTCAGCCGCCCGCGAACGGGGGAAGCACCTCGACCGTCGCCCCGTCCGTCAGGATGATCGTCTCGTGGGCTCTCCTGCCCACCGGATCCCCGTTCACCAGGAACGACGACAAGGTCAGCACGCGAGCCAGCCTGTCACGGTTCGATGTGATTTTCGTCATCAACTCGGCAAGGTTCGCGGCCTCGGAACGCTCCTCGGCGACCCCCGCCGCTTCCTTTGCCGCGGCCCAATATCTGACAACGACCGACGCCATCCGTGAATCAACTCCCCAAACACACGTAGGGTTACCGCACCATTACGGCGAATTCACCTGGAGAACGGGTGTTCACCAGGTGGACGTTCGCTGGACGCTACGGCCTTGTGGGTTATCCTCACCTACTACGGGACCTGGGCAACGTAGCCCCCGGGTCCTTACGTGTTTGTACGGCTATCGCCGACATGACGCGGGAAGGAGGCATCGTGAGCAATCTCCTGCTGCTCACCAACGCCCTTGAGCCCTCGACTGAGGTGCTTCCGGCGCTGGGGCTACTGCTGCACTCGGTACGGGTCGCGCCCGCGGAGGCATCCGCCCTGCTCGACGCCCCGCCCGCCGACGCGATTCTGGTGGACGCGCGCCGCGAGCTCGTCCAGGCCAAAAGCCTGTGCCGGCTGCTGCGCACCACGGGCGTCGCCTGCCCCCTGGTGGTGATCGTCACAGAGGGCGGTCTCGCCGGGCTGACCGCGGAGTGGGGCGCCGACGACGTCATCCTCGACACCGCCGGACCCGCCGAGGTCGAGGCGCGGCTCAGGATGGCCGTGGGCAAGCTCAACCTGTCCGCCGCCGAGGAGGTGCCGGACGAGATCCGTAACGGTGACCTGTCGATCGACGAGGCCACCTACACCGCGAGGCTCCGCGGCCGCGCGCTGGATCTGACCTTCAAGGAGTTCGAGCTCCTGAAGTATCTGGCGCAGCACCCCGGCAGGGTGTTCACCCGAGCCCAGCTCCTCCAGGAGGTCTGGGGATACGACTACTTCGGCGGCACCCGCACCGTGGACGTCCACGTCCGGCGGCTCCGCGCCAAGCTCGGCGCCGAGTACGAGGCGCTGATCGGCACGGTACGCAACGTCGGCTACCGGTTCGTCCCCGAGCGCGGCAACGAGGCCGTCGAGGAGCGCGAGCCCGTCCGCCACTAGGGATCCCGTTCTCCCCTGGAGCTCCCAGGACTTCCAGGAGTCACCGGGAACGGCGCCGGCACGTTCCCGCCCCCGCGACGGCTCTCGCGAGGGCGGGATTCAGGTGTCCCCGCGCCCGGCTGCCCCGGCCTTGCCCGGTGTGACGAGTCCGGACTCGTAGGCGAGGACGACGAGTTGCGCGCGGTCACGCGCCCCGAGCTTGGTCATCGACCGGCTGACGTGTGTCTTCACGGTGGCGTGGCTGATGGCCAGGTGATCGGCCATCTCCGCGTTGGACATGCCGGTGGCGACAAGGGCGAGGATCTCCAGCTCACGGCCGGTGAGGCGTTCCAGGTCCGGTCCCGCCACGGGCCTGGGCGGGGTGGACACGTACTCCTCGATCAGCCGCCGGGTCACCGAGGGTGAGAGCAGCGCGTCACCGGCGGCGGCCACCCGCACCGACCTCAGCAGTTCGGCCGGTTCGATGTCCTTGAGCAGGAATCCCCCGGCCCCGGCGCGCAGCGCGGCGAAGACGTACTCGTCGAGGGCGTAGTTGGTCAGGATCACCACACGCACCGCGTCGAGCTCGGGGTCGGCGCCGATCCTCCTGGTGGCCTGGATCCCGTCGAGCAGCGGCATCCTCACGTCCAGCAGCGCCACGTCGGGCCGCAGCGCGCGGGACATCTCGACGGCCTCGACGCCGTTGCCCGCCTCACCGACGACGGTGATGTCGCCGGCCAGGTCGAGCAGGGCGCGGAAGCCCGCGCGGATCAACGCCTGGTCGTCGGCGAGCAGCACCCTGATCACGGCCGCCCCGCCAGGGGCAGCTCGGCCCGTACGGCGAACCCGCCCTGCGGGCGCGGTCCCGCGGTGAGCGATCCTCCCGCGGCGACCGCGCGCTCACGCATCCCGATCAGTCCCATTCCGTACCTCGTGACCTCGGCGGACGACTCCCCGTCGTCCTCGACGCGCAACACGATCGTCTCAGGCCGGTACTCGGTCGTCAGCGTGATCGACGCGGGCCCGGCGTGACGGAGCACGTTGGTGAACGCCTCCTGCGCGATGCGGTAGGCCGCCCGGTCGACGTCCTGGGCGAGTTCCCCGCGCTCTCCGACGACGAGGACCTTCACCGGCAGCCCCACCGCCTCCGCCCTCGCGACCAGCCGGGGCAGCCGGTCCAGCCCCGCCTCCGGGCCGTCGGGATCGGACTGCCTCAGCACGCCCAGCGAGGCGCGCAGTTCCCGCATCGCCTCGCGTCCCGACTCCTTGATCACGGCCAGTGCCTCACGGGACAGCCCGGGGTCCCGGTCGAGCAGGTGCATCGCGACGGACGCCTGGACGTTGATGACCGAGATGTTGTGGGTGAGGGTGTCGTGCAGTTCCTGGGCGATCCACAGCCGCTCCTCGTCGGCCCGGCGCAGCGCCGCCTCCTCGCGGGTGCGCTCGGCCTCGACCGCCCGTCTCTCGACCTCGTCGAGGTACGCGCGGCGGCTCCTGGTCGTCTCGCCCAGGATGACCGTCGCGACCAGCCAGCCGCTGAGCAGGGTGAAACCGCCGTCGGGGGCGGGGTCGACGTCGGACAGCGCGATGAGGCCGTAGACCCCCACGCCCATCGCGACGGCGAGCCAGATCGCGAGGCGACGCCGTCCGAGCGACGCCGCCGTGTAGATCGACATCAGGGCGGGCGCCGCGGCGAAGATCCCCGGATACCGCCCGGCGTAGTAGGCCACGACGCAGGCCACCGTGATCGCTCCCGCCTGCGTCGGCGCGCTCCGCCGGAACGCGAGCGCCAGCGACGCCACCGTGATCAACGCCAGGCCGAACGTGTCCAGCGGGCGCTCGGGGGACCCCGAACTGGACAAACCACCATAGGTGCCCCCGACGATCCCGGCCAGCACCCCGGCCGCCGCCAGCGCGTCGGCCCTCCTGATCCTCACCCTGACACGGTAGGTCACCGCATCCGCCTCGCCGACCCCCGCGAGGAGGAGGTCCCCCGTACATCCCCTGACGTACGTCGGCCTGACGCACGAGCGCGGATACCGCTCCTGCGGAGGCAGGTGTACGGCGACACCGCCGAGGCGGCGTGACATGAGGCGGGGCACGGTCGGGCGCCTCGAACGGACCGGGCACGCGGAGGCCGTCGGGCACCCCGAACGAGTCGGGTACACGGGACGTCGCGGGTAGCCCCGAACGAGTCGTGCACCTCGAACGAGAGGCCCACCGGACGCGTCCGGTGGGCCTCTCTCGCGTGTCACACCTTCGCGGATGCGTCACGCGTCACGACATACCGCGACCTCCGCGGCGCGGCGCGCCTTTCGCCCGCGTTACGGTTCGCACCCGCGTCAGGGAACGACCGTGATGTGGTTGGGCACCGGGGGCGTGATCGACGGGTTCGCCGCGAAGTAGGCGGCGAAGGCGTCGATGTCCAGCGGGCCGCTCCACAGGTCGGTGCCGTCCCTGAAGGCGAGGAACGCGTCACCGCCGCCGACGAGGAAGTTGTTGGCCGCGACCCTGATCGTCTGGGTGTCCGTCACCGCGACACCGTCGATCTTCATGTCGGAGACCTTCGAACCCCACGGCGCGCTCGTGCTGTAGGTGTAGGTGAAGTTCGACGACGGCTGCAGGATCTTGGTGAAGGCCTGGGCGTTGGGACCGCCGACGAACTGCTGCTCCAGAACGGTCTTGAGCTGCGCGCCGGTGAGCGTGACCACCTGCATGAGGTTGTTGAACGGCTGGACGGTGAACGCCTCGCCGTACGTCACCACGCCGTCCCCCTCACCCGCGGGCGAGCCCGCGTAGTTGAGGCTGGCCCGCACGCCGCCCGGGTTCATCAGCGCGATCTCGGCGTTGCCGCCGGTCCTGGTCGAGACGAGCTGGGCGTCCGCGATGAGGTTGCCGAGGGAGGACTCCCCCGACGCCACGGCGGTGTTGGTGATGTCCGCGGTGATCCTGCCGATCGGCCTGTTCGCCACCGTCGCGACGCGGTCCTTCCACGTCTGGACGAACGTGGCGATCTCCGGGTCGGGGGTGACCGTCCTGGTCACGACCTGGTTGTCGGCCACGACCGTGGAGCGCACGACGTCGCGGGTCTTGACGTCCACCTGGAAGTCGACCTTGGTGATGACCCGGCCGAAGGAGCCGCCCTGGCTGTAGAGACGGGTGCCGCCCTTGGGGTCGGTCACATTGCACAGGTACGCCTGGTGGGAGTGACCGCTGAGGATCATGTCGATCTCGGCGTCGACCTGCGTGGCGATCCGGTTGCCCGCGCCGGGCTGGGCGCTGCACGCGTCGGGCGACTGGCCCGCGGTGACCTGGTCGCCCTCGTGCACGAGCACGACCTGGGCCTTGATGCCGACGATCTGGAGAAGCTTGGACGCGACGTTCGCGGCCTTCACCTCGTCGATGAACTCAAGATCCTTGATGCCCTCGGAGGTGACGATGTCCGGGGTGGTCTTGGTGACGAGACCGATGAAGCCGATCGGCACGCCGTTCATCCAGCGGATCGCGACCGGGGGCAGCGCGGGGATGCCGTACTCCTTGAGGAGGTTGCGCAGCGAGGCGCTGTTCGTCCCGCCGAGCGCCTCCAGCGCCTGCTTCTCCGCGCCCTTCTCCGGCCGCTTGAAGATGACGTTCGCACCGATGTAGCTGTACTTCGCGCCCTTCCACCTACCGGCGGGCGAACAGCCGTCCACCGGGTGGCAGCCGCCGTTCATGATGCGCTTGAGCTCGGCGTACCCCTCGTCGAACTCGTGGTTGCCCACCGCGGAGGCGGTGACGCCGACCTTGCCGAGGAACTCCACGGAAGGCTCGTCGTGATACGCCGCGGAGATCAGGGGGGTGGCGCCGATCAGGTCGCCCTGGGCTACCTTCAGCGTGTTCTTGTCGGAGAGCTGCTTGAGGTGGGTGGCGACGTACGCGGCACCACCCGCGTCGACCGTCGCACCGGTCTCGTCGACCATGCGGCCGGATGAACCGGTCGGTGGCTCAAGGTTGCCGTGGAAGTCGTTGAGGGAGAGCAGGCGGACCGGCACCGTCTTGGCGGGCTTGGCGGGCTTGTTGCCCGCCTCTGCCGGTCCAATCGCGAGCACGAGACTGGTCCCGGCGAGCACACCCGCCATGACCAACCGCTGGAAGGAACGAGACGTCATGGACCACGACACTAAAGGGACTATCTGTGCAAGGAATGGCCTAGAGGTAACGATTCACCCGGCGAGCGCATGGCGCCTTTTGCCAGTCCCCGGTGAGCTCGGGAAGGACCTGCCCGCTTAGAGTCCACAGCATGAACGTGCGTGTGGAGTACCGGGGAGCGCTCGGCGACCAGGAAGTGTCCGGCGTTCTCTCGGTGGTGGAGGCGGCCACCGAGGCCGACAAGGTCAGACCGCTCAACGAACATGTCATGCTGCACCTGCGCTACGGCGGCGACGAGCGGGCCGGAGCCGTGCTGCTGTACGTCGGGGACGACCTCGCGGGCTACGCCCACGTCGACCCGACCGACCCCGTGGAGGGACCCAGCGGGGAGCTGGTCGTCCACCCGGCGTTCCGTGGGAGGGGATACGGGCGCCGGCTGCTGGAGTCCGTGCTCGACCACACCGGCGGGCACCTGCGCCTGTGGGCGCACGGCGGGCATCCGGCCGCCGAGGCCCTCGCCCGGTCGGCGGGTTTCGACAGGGTCAGGTCCCTGTGGCGGATGCGCCGCTCCCTGTCCTCCGACATCCCCGGCTTCGAGTTTCCCGAGGGGGTGCGGCTGCGCACGTTCGAGCCCGGCACCTCCGACCGGGAGGCGTGGGTGGCGCTCAACGCCAGGGCGTTCGCCCAGCACCCCGAGCAGGGGGCGTGGACGATCGAGGATCTGGAGCGGCGCGAGCGGGAACCCTGGTTCGACCCGGCCGGATTCTTCCTCGCCGTACGTCCGACCGGCGACGGCGACCGGCTGGTGGGCTTTCACTGGACCAAGGTCCACGGCGACGGCGACCACGCGCACGACCCGCTCGGCGAGGTGTACGTCGTCGGCGTCGACCCCGCGGAGCGGGGAGGCGGCCTGGGCAGATCGCTCACCCTCGCGGGCCTGACCTACCTGCGGTCGCGGGGCCTGAGCCAGGTGATGCTGTACGTGGACGAGAGCAACCCCGCGGCGATCCGCCTGTACGAGGGGCTGGGCTTCACCCGCTGGGACGTCGACGTGATGTACCGGAAGTAGGGACATCCCTCGCGTGACACCCGGGGGACGGAGACATCCCCCGGGTACCTGAGGGTGACCCCGGAGGCCCTGTGGCCGAGGGGTGCCCTCGGAGGCAGGACGCGCCGGACCGGGGGCACCCCGGTCCGGCGCGGTCGCCCGAGGACTACTCGATCATCCAGTGGAGCACGAAGTAGGACAGCGCGGCGACGAACGCGGCGGCCGGGATCGTGAGGACCCAGGCGGTCACGATGTTGCCGGCGACGCCCCAGCGCACGGCCGACAGGCGCTTGGTGGCGCCGACGCCCATGATCGCGCTGGTGATCGTGTGGGTGGTCGAGATCGGGGCGCCGAAGCCGATGGCCGCCGTGTAGAGCACGGTCGCGGCGGCCGCCTCCGCGGCGAACCCCTGCGGCGGGTCGAGCGCGATGATCCGGCGCCCCAGCGTCCGCATGATCCGCCAGCCACCCGCGTACGTGCCGAGCGAGATGGCCGTGGCGGCGGCGAGGATGACCCACTGGGGGATCGGGTCACCGTCGTTCTGGTAGCCGCCGACCACGAGGGCGAGGAAGATGACCCCCATGGTCTTCTGTGCGTCCTGGAGACCGTGGCCCAGCGCCATCGCCGCCGCGGACACGGTCTGCGCGTGCCGGAAGCCCCGGTTCGCCTTCGTGGGCTGGGCACGCCGGAACCCCCACAGAATCCCGATCATGATCAGCCCGGCGAGGCTGAAGCCGACCAGCGGCGACAGGATCATCGGGATGACGACCTTCTCCACCACCCCGTCCCAGTGGACGACGCTCGCCGAGGCGAGCGCGGCACCGACGAGGCCGCCGATCAGCGCGTGACTGCTCGAGGAGGGAAGGCCGAAGTACCACGTGACCATGTTCCAGGTGATCGCGCCGATCAGACCGGAACCGACGATGACGAGACCGTGGCTCCCCTGCGGGGCGTCGATGATGCCCTTGCCGACGGTCGCGGCCACCTGCGTACCGAGATGCGCACCCAGGAAGTTCATCGCCGCGGCCATGAACAGCGCGGCCCTCGGCGTCAGCGCCCGCGTCGAGACGGAGGTCGCGATCGCGTTCGCGGCGTCGTGAAAGCCGTTGGTGTAGTCGAACACCAACGCCACGACCACCACGCTGATGACGAGTGCGAGCGTGAGATCCACTTAGCTTTCCTTGACCGCGATCGACTCGATCGTGTTGGCCACGTGCTCGAAGGCGTCGGCGGCCATCTCGAGCTGATCGATGACCTCCTTCATCTTGAGGACGGTCAACGCGTCGTACTCCCCGCCGAAGAGCTTGGCGAGAAGACGGCGGTAGACCTGGTCGGCCTGGTTCTCCAGCCGGTTGATCTCGATCCAGTACTCGTTGAGGTTCTTCATCGAACGCAGCCGCGGCATCGCCTCGGCGGTGAGCTCCGCGGCGCGCTCCAGCACCTCGACCTGTCGGACGACCTCCTTGGGGAGGTGGTCGATCTGGTACAGGACGATGAGGTCGGCGGCCGCCTCCATGTAGTCCATGACGTCGTCGAGGTTCGAGGCGAGGCGATAGATGTCCTCGCGGTCGAAGGGGGTGATGAAGCTCTCGTTGAGTCGATTCATGATCGCGTGAGTACGCTCGTCGCCGGCGTGCTCACATGCGCGCATCTTCTCAGCCAGGGCTTCCCTGTCCGATCCGTCACTGATGATCTCTACCAGCAGGCGGGACGCTGTGACGAGGTTGTTCGCCGAGTCGGCGAACAAGTCGTAGTAGCTGTCCTCACTAGGTGTGAGACGCAGACGCACGTCGTTCTCCAGATGTGCGGGGATGGTCCGCAGAGAAGGGTAAGGGTTACCAGCGGAAATACGAACTTCACCCGCTAGACATGCACTCTTCCCGATGTCGCTACCCAGCGACACGCGGCTTGAGGCAGCCTTGAGGGCATCTTTCCGATGACCGTTTTTACTGGTTTTCGGCCACAGTATGACGAAGACAGGCCAAGTATGGGACTTCTCCGCCCCTGAACGCCATCTGGCATCTTCCCCAGGTTCACGTCGGAAACCTCCGCTTCTGACGTACTTCCCGGGCGGTTCACCGAGATCACCAGAGGCCGTCGCCCCGTCGAGAAACCCCGGAGTGATTTCCGTCACGGCCACCCGCCGAACCGCGTCGTCGCTGGTCACGGCAACCTCGCCCGCGTGTCCGCCCCTTCGGCCTCTCGCCGTCGCGAGCCCCGGGGCCGTCCACCTCCCGACAGGTTCACCCCGTCAGGGCAGCCCGGACCGACAGGAAAGTTCATTTTGAATTCACTGTTAGTTCATCTTTGTCGGGAGTCCGCCCCGAGGCCTCAGATCGGTGTCCGGTGGAAGTTGAGGTAGGAACGGCTCGGGGTCGGGCCCCGCTGACCCTGGTAGCGGGATCCGTACTTCTCCGACCCGTAGGGATACTCGGCCGGAGAGCTGAGCCTGAACATGCAGAGCTGACCGATCTTCATACCGGGCCAGAGCTTGATCGGCAGTGTCGCGACATTGGAGAGTTCCAGCGTGACGTGCCCGCTGAACCCCGGGTCGATGAACCCGGCCGTCGAGTGCGTCAGCAGCCCGAGCCTGCCCAGCGAGCTCTTGCCCTCCAGCCGCGAGGCGATGTCGTCCGGCAGCGTGACGACCTCGTACGTGCTCGCCAGCACGAACTCCCCCGGATGCAGAATGAACGGCTCGTCCTTGTCCGGCTCGACCATCCGCGTCAGATCGGGCTGCTCGACCGCCGGATCGATGTGCGGGTATCGATGGTTCTCGAAGACCCGGAAGTAGCGGTCCAGGCGCACGTCGACGCTGGAGGGCTGAATCATCTCAGGCTGGAAGGGATCGATCCTCACCCTCCCGGCCTTGATCTCAGCGGTGATGTCACGATCGGAAAGCAGCACGTGTTGGAACCTACCAACTCGGAACCCGCCGACGCCGGAGCCGTGAAGCCCGTCCTGCGAATCTTGCTCCCCTTCAGGGGCGAGAGCCGCCCAACTTTCCGCTAGAGTGGTGACGCGCGGTACGCCGCACGCGGGTGTAGTTCAATGGCAGAACATCAGCTTCCCAAGCTGACAGCGCGGGTTCGATTCCCGTCACCCGCTCCACGCTCGAAGGCCCAGGTCAGGATGCGAATCCGAACCGGGGCCTTAGTTGTTTTCGGAGCCTCTTCGATCTTCCGTGCCCGTTACGTGCCCGATGCCGGTGGATCCTCTTTCTTGAGAGCCGCTTCGGCGAGCTTCCCCATGCCGTCCGCGATCATCTGATCCCGCCCGTTCTCGGTGTGCAGATAGATCAGCGCGGCCCGCGTGGTCGAGTGCCCCATCCGGTTCATCAGCTCCCGCAACGTCGCACCCGACTGCGAGGCGAACGTGTTGCCCGTATGGCGAAGGTCGTGGAAGTGGACGCCGGAAAGGTTCGCCTCCTTCAGAGCCCTGGCCCAGATCCGGCTGAAGGCCGGCCGCCGCAGCATCGCGCCCTTCGCACCGAGGAAGACGAACGCCTCGTCATGCTCCTCGGTGTACGTGGCGAGGTGCGCGCGAAGCTCCGAGACCACCACCTCGGGAAGAGCGACCGTCCGCGTACCGGCCACGGACTTGGGCAGGCCGACGGTCACCGATCCGTCCTTGAGTTCGGTGGTGGAGGCCACGACCCGGACCGTCCGGGCGTCCAGGTCAAGCGGCGGCGCGCCGCGCCGCCGTACCCGGCCCTCTGCCGCACGCCGCCCGGGCGTGCGGCCTGGGGGCCGATCCCGGCCAGCGGCGCCCCGGGCCGTAGCCGCACCACGCACCCGCCGTACCCAACCCACGCGCCGACTTCAACGGCGCACCGCCGCTCATAGTCGTTCCGGCCAGCAGCCCCAAGCGCTACACGGGGTCTACGGCGCCGTTCAGATCAGCGCCAGCCGTCCCGCTCTCATCCCGCGTAGAAAGCCGATCAGGGTGCCACGGCATCCACTTCCGCTCGACTTCCGCCTCCAGATCGACTCCGTGATGTCGTGCCATCAGCAGGACCTGAGACAAAACATCCGCCAGCTCGGCTCGGAAGCCCAATTCCAGCTCATCTGGAGAGCATCCCTTATCTCTGGCCTGTCCAGAGCGCATGAGGAACGCCTGCGTCAGCTCACCGACTTCTTCCTGAAGCTTCAGCAGGAACCAGGTCTCATCCCGGGTTATCCCATGCTTGCGGGCATAGGCGCTCGATACCGCTTCGACCTTGTCTGTGAGCTGCCGCAGATCCATGCCGGAAGTGTAAGAGGCAAGGGCGGAAGCCGGAGGCGTCCCAGCTGGGCAGCCAACGAAAAGGGCAGGTACCACCCTCACGATCGCCTGGCGGTGGCTGATCTTCATACAGGGCTGGGGGCGATCGACGGTCCGGGGTTTCGTTCCTCAACCCCGGCCCATCGAGCATCAGGGCGACGAAGGCCCAGAGGTTCCCGTGCTCCCCGCATGCCCGTTGCGTGCCCGTCAGGAGGGTGATCAAGGGGGACTCACGGGAAATCACGGTCGTTCGCCCCGCTCCCCCGCAGGTCAGCGTCTTCCCAGCTCAGCGGCCAGACACGGTAGAGACTTCCCAAGCTGACAGCGCGGGTTCGATTCCCGTCACCCGCTCCTTGGGCGAGCCCTGCTCGGCGCTTTGGCGCCTTCACGGGGTTTTTTGCTTTCTGGGGGCGACCCAATACCCCCGCCGTGAAAGGGCTTCGCCCCCTCACCTCCCCCGGTCCGCTGTCGCGTCCCCGTCATCGCTTTCGCTCTGGGTCGTTTCGCCCCTCGCGAGGGCGCTCCGCCCCTCGTGCTCTCTGGCAGGGCCTCGCTTCGCTTGGACTGCAGCTCGCTTCGCTCGTTGCGTCCATTTTCCGTTACGGCTTCGCATGGCTGGCCGCCCGACTAGCTCTGCCCCCCTCCTGCAGGTCACACCTGCGGAGACTACTGCCGGATCTGCTCCTAGCGACTCGGCGAGCAGCAGTGACGTAGTCACTGGCCAGACATCAACACGGCCCGGAGGCAGTGTCGCCTATATTCGGGCGCCTGCACAGATCAAGCCAACTTGGGTGCTGTTCTCTTAGAAGAGGTGATGGGAGCGCGAAAAATTCCCCTCTTTTCAGTCCATAGGGCATCTTTCCCTCATTCGACACATTTGCGTCATTCTGGCTCGGTTAATGGAACCCATGCCGAAGGACCTGAACCAGATGCGGAGCATCCTGTGGCGACTCTTCAACTGGAAGTGCTCACCCTTTTGCATTTCAGTCGCATGCATCCCCCATTTTCGCGAACATACATGTGCGCAACCACCTACGCTCACACATATAGGTGCGAACTGGTCACCAGCCGCGGAGGCTGGCGAACGGAAGTATGGCCTGCCGAAGGGGCGAGCAATGATCAATCGGTCAACCGCTGAGTTCGACGCTTCGTTGACTCTGCTCGATGGTGACTTGGCCCAACGCGCGGAAGATCTGCGCGCCTACGCGCTGACCGCCTCGAATTGTGCCGGCTGCCGGAGTGTGCGGGAGTCGGTGTGGTTTGCGTTTGACGCCGCGTTCGTCGGCGACCAGGTCTCGGCGGGGCGGATGCTGGCTTCGGCGGAGGAAGCCTCCGGGCATGCACATGTCGGCCCGCCACTCGGCGATGTGAAACCGCGTGTCAGCATCGTTCCTGGATACAAGGGACACGGACCGCTGGTCGCCGCATCGGATGCGGCTTACAAAGGCCGGTACGGCGGTTTGGGGTTCATCGTCAGTAACGGCCATTACGGGATGAAGCAGTGGTTCCCTGACACTGGCCTGCGATTGCTCGACCCGAGCGGCCAATCGAAGGTCTTGGTGGCAGAGTTGCGCGCCGCTGCCATGGCGATTAGAGCTCTCGGCGATCGCGCGGGCAAAGCCTCACTTCTCCTGGACAGCTTGGGGGCCATCAGTTATTTGCGCGCCTGGCAAGGGGGCAACGTCGAGCGTATGCCTAATGGGTACAGCCTCCGGCCTCGTACGAGCGGCGCCCTGCCGACGCTGGTAGGGCTCGCAGCCCAGGTCGCGAAGTTGCCAAGTCTCCGCATTGAGCACGTGAAAGCGCATGCGGGGCATTCGCTGAACGAGGCAGCGGACGCGCTCGCGGATATCGCCATGCGGAATCCCGGAGACAAGCGCGACCGGGCGGAGCGTATCGTCGATGCGTTCCTCAAGACATGGCATGCCAGCGCAAGCGCACGGCCCGCTGATTCTCGATGACCTGCTGTAGAGTCCGGCGACTCGCTAGGATCCGTCAGCATGCATGACCAACACCGAGGCTTCTGCCCACCCTGTCATTAGCGTGCCAATAAGACGGGCGACGAGGAGGCAGCCACGGTCACCCAGGACCGGCCAGCCGCCCGGCTCATGACATCGGGATAACTGCCCGCAGTGCCGACTTCGAGCTATGCGCTCGCAAGCTGTCGGTGATGCACCGTTAACGGCTCGATTTCAGTGGTGTCGTCGACGACGAGCTCGACACGGAACCGAACCCCCATTGCCGCACCAAGGCGCAGCAGTGTCGCTATATCCGGAATGCCACCACCCCCCTCGATGCGAGACAAGGCGGGCTGGGACATCCCGGAGCGCTCCGCTACGACCTTCTGCGACAAGCCCCGGCGCTTACGGATCTCACGCAACTGATCTCCAAGCTCCAGGTCACGGCCCGCCTGCTCGTACTCGGAGTGGGGCTGCGCATCCGCCTCCATCTCGCGCAGACGCTTCGCCTTGCAGGTCTCCCAAAGGCTGTGCCCCATCATGCGCTCCTTTTGAACACGTGCGTGGTGGTTAGCCTCACACCGCTTCTTGGCGGCGATCGCTCGGGCGATGTCGGCGGTCTGCGTCCTCTACTGCGTCTTACGGAAAGAGGTCAAGGGGATCCGCCTGTGTGGTGGTTCGCCGTCTTGGTTAAGCCATCGCCATGGTAGGTGGAGACTTCACCGATCACTCTGGCGCATGCCCCCGTGCCCCTTGCGTGCCCGAGGGCTTCGACGCCTCTTCAACGGATCAGCTCGCCTCACGCAACGGCTGGAACTGGACACTGAGCCGCAGCTCCAATGCCTCCGCAAGCCGCTCCAGCATCGGAATCGTCGGCATCGTCCCGCCTGTCTCGAACCGCGCCACCGCAGGCTGCTTCAACCCAGCGCGCTCGGCCAGCTCACTCTGGGTCAGACCGAGCTGCTCACGGCGCAGCCGTACCGCCTCCCCTAGCTCAAACCGGATCCTGGCGGCCTCATACGCCGCTCCGGCCCCCGGACGGCTCATGACCTCGGCCCGCTTGGCACCCCAGCTCTTACGCTCACCCATACCGCTCACTCCTCATCCGCCGTGTGAGCCTCGGCGATACACCGCTGCATGGCCCGCCACGCCCGCTCGATCTCAGCGGACTCGCGCATCCGCTGCTTGCGGAACACCGTCAGCATGATGATCCGCCGACCCGGTGCGATCCAGTAGGTGATCCGTACCGCCTCCCGGTCGAGGTGGAAACGCAGCTCACGTAACTTGCCGCGGAGCTGACGAGTGTAAGGGTCATCCAGCAGGACACCACGCTTGGCCAGCAGGTCGACATAGAACGCCGTCGTCTCCTGCCCCTCCTGATCAAGCGTGTCGAACCACTCATCGACCTCTGACTCCAGCTCCACCTCTCCCCAATTCATAACACGGACGTTATAGCGACGGCAAGTATCACGTCCTGGAAACGCTCCTGTTCTTCCTGTCGGGAAAGGTCCGCACCGGGACGCTCCCCAGCACACTCCGCCCCAAGGGCAGTCGTCCGGCTTCCCACGCAACGTTGATCACGTGCCAGATCCATGCCAGAACAGGCGGGGAACCACGGTCACTCACGGGGAACCACGGGAACTCGCCCCGCCCTGACCTGCACCCCTGTTTTCCCAGCTCAGGGCGACAAGGTCAGTAGATGATTCCCAAGCTGACAGCGCGGGTTCGATTCCCGTCACCCGCTCCACGCTCGAAGGCCCAGGTCAGAGGTTAGTGCTCGACCCGGGCCTTGATTGTTTCGTAGGTGGTTCCGATCTTCTCGGGCCATCCACGGGCCATTAGCTCGTGATCAGCCCGCAGGGACCATTGCCCCGGCCATACCGTCCCCCTCCTCGTCCTCTCGCTCTCCGAGCCGCCTGTCGATCGCGTCCGTGATCGCCTTGTCGGCCCCGCGTACGGCGTGCTGGTAGATCATGGCCGCTCGGACGTTGTCGTGCCCCATCCGGGCCATCAGATCCTTGAGCCCCGCGCCGGACTCCGCGGCGAGCATGTTGCCCGTGTGGCGAAGGTCGTGGAAGTGCAGGCCAGGCAGCCCCATCTCCTTGACCACATCAACCCAACGGGTACGGGTGTTGAAACCGCTACGGCGCAGCGGGCCGCCCTTCGCTCCCGGGAACATCAGCGCGTCGGGTCCGTCCTTGACGTAGATCTTCAGATGATCGCGCAGCGCCGGAACGATCGCCTTAGGGATGCCCACAGTGCGACGGCCGGCCTTGGACTTGGGAGGACCCAGAACGAGCCCGCCCGTCGAACGCTCGATGAAGGCCGCCCGGATGCGAACCGTCCCGGCGTCGAGATCGACATCCGTACGACGAAGTGCGCTCACCTCTCCCCATCGCAGGCTGGCGAAGATGGCGAGGAGCACCAGGGCGCGGAACCGTCGATCCTGCGTGCAGTCGGCCCGGCCGTCCATGCCCAACTTCCACAGCGCACCATCCGCCGCACCTCGCGTGGCGAAGGTCTCGGGATGCGTACGCATCTCGCCGTTCCGCTGGTATCGCAGACGGTAAGAGCCGGTGCTGAGCACGTCGAGGGCGACCAGATCAAGCGCATCTGGGGGTACGCAATCCCGACAAGCTCCGTCCGTGGACGGCGGCGCCCGAGCGAGCGGCCGGCAGGTGATGGCCTTCGCGGGGGTCGTCCGAATGGGTCGACTGGTTCAACAACCAGCGGCTTCATAGCGCGATCGAAACATTTCCTTCAGCGAGGACGAAGCCATCTACCACGCTCAGCACCCCGACCGGGCGCCGGCAGTCAAGTAACAGAGCCGCTATCGAACCACGTGCGGGCGTACTTGACGTGAAACGGCACGTCGTCGCGGTGGAGGTCGCATTCCTCGATGTGCTGGCGGCCCCTGCTTGCCGTGGTCGTCCGACGCCGCTCCGCCCGTCCGGGTCGGCCTGGGCGGGTGATGCGGCGAGCAGCAGGCGGCCGGCACCGGCGGTAAAAACCACACGTGACCTGGTAATTCCCGTCCCTATGGTCGCTTTGATGCTTGCGGAGTGCTGACAAGGACGAGACGTTCATCCAGAACTCGCATGACTTTCGTCGGTTCACGCAAAGGTTTGGGTGCAATTGAGGCTATCTTTCGCCGGGACTGGCGGTTAGTGTCTGCATTCGAGACCCGGACATTTGTGATATTTAGCCCCGTCGCCCCCAGTTCACACCATCCCCCCACATCTCACAGCGAGGTGAACCTTTGTCTGTGCTGCCCTCGTCTCGTCGGAGCGCTCAAGCAGGCCTGATCACGCTAGGCCTCGCCGACGCGCTGACCATCCATTCGGGCTTCGCCTCTCCCGCGAGTGCGGTCGCCCCCGCCCCGAACGGGGCCGTGCCCCACGCGTCCGCAGCGACCGGAGTAAGGAGGATCACGTGAGATTGCGACAGCAAAGGTCGCGCCACCGGCTGATCCGGAAGGGGAGAGGTGTCGCGGGCCTGGCCCTGGGCGCGCTTCTCTCCGTCTCGTTGGCAGCGACACCCTCCCACGCTGCCGACGAGCAGCTCAACGAGGGGCTGGTGCACCACTTCGCCCTCGACGAGACCAGTGGGACGACGCTGGTCAACTCGGGTAGCGCGGGCTCGGCGGCGAACGCCACGCTCGTCAATCCGGAGAAGGCGACCTTGACCGGCAACGGAGTCAGGTTCAACCCCGACTCCTACGCGAGCGCCCTCGACGGTGCGTACGTGGCGCTGCCGAAGGACATCACCGCCGGCATGTCGAACCTCACGGTCGACTATGACGTATGGATCGACCCGGCGAACGTCGGCGAGCACCAGATGTGGGGCTTCGGCAGGAAGTCCGGCTCGTGCGACGTCGACACCGGCGCCCAGGGCTCCATCTTCGCGTCGAACACCCAGCGGTTCCGCGTCGCGGTGGGCTCGGCGAACCTCCAGCAGAACCGGGTCCGCATGACCGAGGGAGCCTGGACGCACGTCACCTACACCCAGTCCCTGAACGCGAACGGCACGAGCTGGACCGGCACGCTTTACCTCGACGGCGTGCAGCACGCGACGTCAACGAACCTGACCACGCCGCCGTCGGTGAACGCCGCGGGGACCAACTGTAACTTCCTCGCTCGCTCACAGACGTCGGGCCACTACTCATTCCGCGGAACGCTCCGGGACTTCCGGGTCTACGACAGGACAGTGAGCCCCGAAGAGACACTCGCCCTGGCGAAAAAGACCGTCTCCAATGGCGTTAGCGCCGACGCCGCCGCCATCGACCTCGGCCTGACCAGTGCGATCGTACGCGACATCGTTCTGCCCAAGGTGGGCTCCGTGGCGGGCTCGGCCATCACGTGGACGAGTTCGGACCCGTCGGTCGTCGAGGTCTACACCCCGCCGGCCGTCCCCAGCGCACGCAAGGTCGCGGTGACCGGCAAGATCACCCGACCCGCGCAGGGGCAGCCCGACGCGACGGCCACGCTCACGGCGACCGTCCGCAAGGGCGCCCAAGAGGTCACCACACGGGAGATCCCCATTGTGGTGAAGGCCGAGTTCGACGACGCGCAGGCGGTCGACCGTGACGCGTTCGACCTGGCCCTGTACGCCACCGACGACGTGCGCGGAAACATCAACCTTCCGGCCGGCGGCGAGTTCGGATCCACGATCACCTGGAAGTCGACCACCGACCTCGTCACCCCGACGGGTGAGGTGACCCGTCCGGCCTTCGGCCGTGCGGATGTCACCGCCACCCTGACGGCGACCATCACCAAGGGTTCGGCCTCGAAGACGAAGTCGTTCCCGGTGACCATCACCGCGAAGCCCCGTTCCGAGAAGCACGAGCGGTACTTCATGGGGTACTTCAAGGGCGAGGGGATCGCCGACGGCGAGCAGATCATGTTCGCGACGTCCAACGGAAACACCGCTCTGGACTGGACCGGTCTGACCGGGGGCTGGCCGTCGCTCGTCTCCCAGCTGGGCGACCAGGGGCTTCGTGACCCGCACATCGTCCGCTCGCCCGACGGCGACACGTTCTACATGATCGCCACCGACCTGAACTGGTACGACCAGGGCGGATACGCGATCAACGACACCCAGTACATCGAGGTGTTCGAATCGCACGACCTGGTGAACTGGACTCCTCAGCGGCACGTGAAGGTCGCGCCCGACAACGCGGGCAACGCCTTCGCACCCGAGTCGCTGTGGGTCGAGGAGATCGGCGCCTACGCCGTGTTCTGGGCGCAGTCGCTGTGGAACGACCCCGTGAACCGCACCGGTCAGGGGAACGCGCAGATGTGGTACGCCACGACGCGCGACTTCCAGACGTTCTCCGCTCCCAAGGTCTGGCAGGACCCGGCCCCGCTGTCGCGGATCGACACGACCGCGATCCGGGTCGGTGACCACTACTACCGTGTGACCAAGAACGAGGCCGGCAACCAGGGTTCGGACATCTTCTCGGAGAAGCACACCGACTTCCTGGACAGCAACATCAACAACTGGACGTTGCTCGCTCCGGCTCTGGGGCGCACGACGTGGGTCGCCAACCAGGGGTACGAGGGACCGGTCATCTTCAAGGCCAACCCCGGTGACACCTCCTGCCCCGGCCAGTTCTACCTCTGGGGTGACCGGTACACCAACGGTGGTGGGTACCAGGCCGCGTGCCACGAGAACATCGAGGCTCCGACCTGGAACGCCAAGCCGCTCACGATGACCAACGCGGGCGTCGTCCGTCCGCGTCACGGCACCGTGATCCCGCTCACCGTCCGTGAGTGGAACGACATCCGCGGGATCCCGAACAGCGACGTCACGACCACCACCAAGGTGGCCGTCGAGCCGTACGCGAGCGGGGCCCAGACGACCACGGCCACCGCCACCGTCGAGGCCGCCGACGGGTTCGAGACCGGCGGTCAGGTGCGGTTCAGCATCGGCTCGTGGTCGGAGCTCGCCCACCTGAAGGACGGCGCGGCCACGGTCACGCTGCCGGAGGGTCTGCCTGCGGGTACCCGGACGGTCAAGGCCGAGTACCTCGGCTTCGACTATCTGAAGGCGTCGGAAGCTGCGGCGTCGTTCACGGTGCCGGGCGCTCCGGAGCTCGCGCTGACCGTGACCGCCACCGCCCGCTGCGTGGGCACCACGGCGTACGTGGCCGTGACCGCGGTCAACGACGCCGCCGTGCCGGTGAACGTGACGCTGACCACCCCCTACGGTTCGAAGGCCGTGGCCGACGTCGCCCAAGGCAAGCAGGCCTACCAGTCCTTCAGCACCAGGGCCGGGCAGATCGCCACGGGCAGTGCGACCGTGACGGCGACCGCGACGATCGATGGCCGACAGGTCACCTCGACCTATAACCCCTCCTACACCGCCATCAACTGCGCCTAACCCGACCGGCCACGGCGCATTCCCGCTACTGAACCGGGGCCGGTCGCATACCGGTCGGCCCCGTCCCCATAGATCGATGTCGCATGAAGACCCGGTGACCGGAACAATCCACACCGATCACCGGGTCGCGACGATCCCCCATAGCGCGTCGCAGCAGAGCGGCGTCGCAGACATCCGCAGAGCTCCCGATCATGCCGCGTTGCTGGAACTCATCGGCAACCAATGACTCCAGGCGAGCAGGCGCGATGGGCGCCCAGACCAGCGGTCCATCACGCCGCTGCACGAGCAAGCGTTCCGCGAACTGCCAGTCTGGCGCCAAATGGCAGCAACTGGCAGCCCGCCCACCCTCCGCGAGTGGAACGACATCCGCGGGATCCCGAACAGCGACGTCACGACCACCACCAAGGTGGCCGTCGAGCCGTACGCGAGCGGGGCCCAGACGACCACGGCCACCGCCACCGTCGAGGCCGCCGACGGGTTCGAGACCGGCGGTCAGGTGCGGTTCAGCGTCGGCCCGTGGTCGGAGCTCGCCCACCTAGCGGCCACGGTCACGCTGCCGGAGGGTCTGCCTGCGGGTACCGGGACGGTCAAGGCCGAGTACCTCGGCTTCGACCACCTGAAGGCGTCGGAAGGTACGGCGTCGTTCGAGGTGCCCTCCGGCCCGAACGCCGTCAAGGTCAAGGCGAAGGCCGCGCCGGCGTCGGTCGTCCGCAGGGACACGTTCACGCTGAACGTGACCGTTGGGCCGGCGCGCGGGCAGAAGCAGCACGCTACGTCCCGGCAGCTCCACCCGAAAACGGCCGCTGATCAACATGAGTAGCGCCGTACGCTTCTCACCGGTGACCCATTGCGCACGCTCATCGCCACGCGGATGCACGCCCCACTTGATCTCAACACCGTCACTGTGCCGAACATCATCAGTCGGCTTGAAGTGCCCGAGCTGTTGCCCCTCCGGGGTGGGACGAGGCAGACGGGAAGATCCGGCGGGCGCGGTGCGCGCAGTGTGCGAGAAACACCAATTTGCCCAGCTCAATGTGAACCGCTGATCTCAGGACAGCCTGGCGGCTCCGCGATCTCAACGCCGAAGGGCGCCACACTCCCCATCTTCACATCAGGTGTGTAACCGTCGGCCGTCATCCAGAGCAAGGGGGAGCTGGTCGGGAGGACTTCCTCTACTCGCAGCTCTTCCTCCTGCCATTCAAGGAACGACTCATCCAGCGCGAGGTACTCGGCATCTGTGAGTGGCCGCACTCGACAATCCAGCGGGGAGGCGGTGCTGAGCGTCGGCACAGCCGCCAATGCCATGATCAGCAACAAGGCCGTGCTCTTCCTCTTCATGCGCCATTACTCCCAACCGCTCACCACCAGGACCAACGAAGTCAGCAGCATGAAGCATCTTGATCACGAATGGAAGGGTGCCGATGATTAGGAACCGATTCCGCGTGTGCGGACGGTGAGGTGGGGAGCCACCTCGGGAACCACCCGAACAGACGATCACGAACCAAGCCGGACGGACCTGAACGGCCGGAGTCCCGACGAGCAGCAGGACGAACGACTCTGAATGGTCCTGAACACCGTTCGGGGACCTACGAATTAGAAGGTCACGTCGTGCCCGTTGCGTGCCCGTCAGGAGGGTGAACAAGGGGGAACCACGGGTACTCGGCCCGCTCCCCCGCAGGTCAGTGCTTCGCCGGCTCAGGAGCCAAGTGCGTTAGAGACTTCCCAAGCCAATAATGCAGGTCGCTCTATTCCATGCCAGTTTTCCTGGATCATTCAGGGTTCAGCCAACATTGAAAGGATGAACTCGTTGATTTGAGCACGGTAGGATAACATGGCGGCTCAGGCCAGATCTGCAGAAAGTAATGATCACCTGGGTCGACCCAGTTCTCTTCGTCCATTCCTCTGATGTGGTATCGCAAACGATATGCTCCGGGACCGGCGGGCAGCGGAGGAAGGGAATGCGTCCTCCCTCCTCCCCACTCCTGCAGTGAAAGCCGGCCCGATGGGGACTCGTAGCTGATCTCGACGATGTCTTCGTAGCCATCGAGGTCGGCACCCGGATCCCGATCGGCGACAGCCACCGTGAACTCCACCGTTCCCGACTGAGGGCCCACGATCAAGATGGCCTTGCCTGTCTCCACTCGGATGATTCCCACAGGGTGGCCTGGTACGTCGTCGAACCGGCCGGACGTATCACACCCCTCATCCACGAGATAAGCCTGGCTGTAATCCACCCCCACATCCATCTGTTTGATCTGCACGACAGGAGCCTCGTCTCTGGTCATGGACGGGAAGCATAAACTCCGCCACCGACAAGATCAGCTATCAGCGGCAGCGCAACCAGACTGCCGTCAAGGGATGGACGACGAGCGAGTTTCCCGTGCCAGATGCGTGCCAGAACAGGCGGGGAACCACGGTCATTCACGGGGAATCACGGGGACTCGACCCACCCTGACCTGCACTCCTTTTTTCCCGGCTCAGGGCAGCAAGGTCAATAGATGATTCCCAAGCTGCCAGCGTAGGTTCGATTCCCGTCACCCGCTCCACACTTGTCAGGCCAGGTCAGCCAAGCACTTTCGGTAGAAGCGTGAACGCCGGCACATGCTGAGGTCAGATCAAAGTGAAGTCACGTCGGTCCAGCGTCGCGATCTGATGTTCCCCCTTAGCCCCGGACACCGGCGGTGTGTCATCAGGTTCAGTAGGCCCGGCTCAGGACCGGCTCTGGCGGACTCCGCCCCGCCATATCTCCACGATTACCGGGGAGCGGCGATGTCCGTGAGCGGGTCGCCCTCCACCAGCACCAGGTCGCCCCGGAGCCCGGGCGCCGCCGCCCCTTTCAGGAGAGATCTCGCAGCCAGGAGGCGATGGCCGCCCCGATTTGATCGGGAGCGTCTTCTTGAACCATGTGGCCACCCGTGATCGTGATGTGTGCCTGATTCGGCCACGACCGGGCGATGGCCCGGTGTGTTTCAAACATCGTTCCTGGAACCGCCTCGATGAACAGCTTGGGAACCGAAGAATTAGCGAGCCATTTCGCATAACGCGTGACGACATCGTGAACGTCGCGTGGTTCGCCCGCAACGGGAACCTCGCGCGGCCAGGTCAGCGTCGGTCTGCGTGACTCGCCCGGTTCCGTGTAGGGACGACGGTAGACGGCCATCTCCGCCTCCGACAGCCCTCGCAGCACCTCTGCAGGCAAGACGTCATCGACGAAGAAGTTTTGATCGAGGACCATCTCTTCACCCGCAGTGGAGCGGATCGCCTGGAAGAGCGCAACCGCAGGCTCCGGCCAGTCGCTCCACGAGGGGATCGGAGCCACGAACGCCTCCATATAGGCGATACCCCGGAGTGCGGAAGGCTGACGGTACGCCCAATCGAAACCCAGGGCCGAACCCCAGTCCTGCAGCACCATGACCACCCGCTCACGTACGCCGAGGGCCTGAAGGAACGCATCGAGATAGCGGCGATGCTCGACGAAGCGGTATGAGCCCGGCCCGCTGGCCGGAAGTTTCGCGGAATCGCCCATCCCGATCAGGTCCGGGGCGATGCAGCGCCCTTTGTCCGCCAGATACGGGATTACATTCCGCCACACGTACGACGAAGTCGGGTTGCCATGAAGAAAGACGATCGGATCACCTTCTCCCTCCTCGACGTATGCCATTTCAAGACCATCGATCTCAATACGACGCTTCCGATATTGTTCCTCAGTCGAGATCATGACTCTCCTCATTTCCGCGGGTTCTTGCTTCGGTCGGAGATTCTGCAGCACGACCCGGGTCTTGCCACAAGCCCCCCGGTGCGTCATAGTGTGCGACCGCTGTCAGCCTTGGCCTCACGAGGACCCGGCGACCTTCGAGGCACTGTTCCAGGCCGCGGCCGGCGACGTGTACCGCGAGGAGTTCCTGCGCGACGTCTTCGAGCACGCCCTGGAGTCGGGCGACCGCGCGACCGGACAGGAGTGCGACCGGCATCGCGTTCTTCGCCCCCCACCTGCTCCAGGCTGGGATCGACGCCTCGATCGGCAGCGTCGGCGATGCCCTGGACAACGTTTGATGGAGTCGCAGATCGGCTTGTTCAAGACCGAGCTGATCAAACCACGAGGGCCCTGGAAGGGCCTGGCCGATGTCGAACCGGCCACGGCCGAGTGGGTCGACTGGTTCAACCGCCAGCGCCTGCATACCGCGATCGGGAACATCCCACCCGCTGAACACAAGGCCCTCTACTACGCTCAGCACCAGCCCGAACCGGCAGCTGGAGTCACACCGGAGTCTCCACTGATCCCGGAGCGCTTCAGACCTCTTAGTACCGTCGCGAGTACCACCGCGACCTGGAACTCGGCGCACACTACTTCCGGGGCGCCGGCGCCGGTTACGCCCTGCGCGTCGCCTCGGAGCAGGGCTGGAACCTCCACCCGGTGCTGCGCTCGCACCCCCGGCGTCGGCTCCGGCTGCGTCACAACGGCCGGCCACGGCCGGAGCTCAGGGCAGGATGACCTGCCCGCCTTCACCGATCGGCTCTTCGAGCTGGTGAAGTATCGGTTCGGTGTTTCCGCCGAGACGGTGACCGCCGGCGTGGCCACGACATCGTCCAGGCGGCCGGCCTGGAGCATGTCGAGGCGGGCCGCGTCCCGCCGCGACCTCAGCTGCGCGCGCGGATCAGCATGACCAGCCCGGCAATGAACGATCCGAGCAGGACCGGCGACAGGACCGCGAGGCCGCCCCACACGACGATGCCGAAATAGCCGAACGCGGACGAACTGTGTGTCGGGTCGGCATCAGCTGCTGCGAACAACCCCAGGCCGAGGATGACACCGACCACCGTGATCGCGATCGGCGTCCACAGGAGCACGTGAGCCCACACACGGTACCTTCGGCTGTAGGCCCGCCGGGTCGGCCGCACGTTCGGCTGTGGGGGATAGCCGGCGAGTTCGCTCATGCCGTATTTGTACCAGCCCGCGTACCCCGTACCGCAGGGTCGGCCGTGGCGTGTAGAGGTTCGGCGTGTGGCGATCCAGGCAACAAGGAGGAGAAGGTGTTCACGCGGAAGGGCATCCGCGACCTTCTCGACAGCCGCCACCCCGGTGAGGAGATCGCCGACATCCTTCGGTTCACCGGCCCGGCTGACCAGGCGACGTCGCAGGAACGCCTTGCTCTTCGGGGTGATACCCAGCAGGACGGCGACCCGGTTGGGCACGGCCGGCACCGCCGCTTCCAGCACCTCGCCATCGGAGGCACTCTCGGGACCGGCCAGGTACGCCTGTCCGGGGCGAGGCTGTTCCATCGAGGTCCATCCCGCCGGACGGCTACGTACGAAGCGCCCCTTGCCCTGCTGGGAGTCGATCCAGCCCTGTTCGCGTAGCACGCGCAGTGCCGCGGCCACGGTTGACCGGGTGATGCTCTCCAGCATCCTCCGTGCTGGAGAGCACCGCCCCGTCGCGTCCGCCTATCGACCGGCGTAGTCCGGCCAGAACCTTGGCCGCGCCCGTCACATCGTTGAGACGAAGAGTCTTTTAGCCTTGCTTTCATTCAGTCGCCTGGCTGGTTCTTCGAGCTGTTCCTGCATGCCCTGCCGCGACCGAATGAGCTTGTGGTCGGCTCAGATTATTTGATATCCGACCGATATCGGCCACGAGGTGCTGCTGCATTTGGCATTTGATTTAACCGAATTGGCGACCCAAGGGCCGTAAACCGTGGTGTAGCTACCGCCACTGTTCTGACAGAAGAGCACGACCTGCGTCTGAGTCACTCCGGTACCGCTGCACAGCGCCCAGCCAGTGCCGCCGACAATGCCGATCTGCGCGCTAGTGCTGCAGGTCGGCGCCTGGGCGAGTGCGGTCGGTGACATTAGAGTTGTCGCGGCGGTGATCGCGGCCACCGCAGCCGCCGAAACACCGAACTTCTTGATACGGCTCATTAGTCATCTCTTTCGGGTCGATGTTTGCCTCTCGATGGTAGTCACAGCTTTGGCGGATATCCATAGGGGATGGTATGCAATTTGAGTGAACGGTTTACGGGCTGGCCATAGGGCCGCAGATTGAAGTCCAAAACAGGATGGTCGCTGATGGCGGCTAATCCCTGCAAAGGGCTGGGGGCGACCGACGATCCGGTACCTCGTTCCCATCAGAGGGCGTGCGTACACGTGCTCTATCCCTTTGTCCGCCGCATCAATGGGATGCTCATCCCATGAGTGAACAAAAAGATCCTGCCGCACGTCAGGGGAAGACGACTGACGGCACCCAACCAGTGGACGGGTGGGGAAACGCAATGCTTGCCCTGAGTGCAGCAGTTCCCATCCTTGGCTTCATCATCGAAGAAGAGCTCACCACTAACGCTCTCCTTGGAACGCTCATCTTCGCGACCGTCGGAGTCGGGCTACGTATCGAGGCAGCGATCAAGAGTCGTAGGTGACGTACCAATCGTGTGCCGATACAACCGGGGAACAGGGGAGAATCACGGGGAGTCACGGACACGGGAAGGCCGTTCTCTCACCCGCATCGCAGCAGTTCAGGGAGCCGTATACCGAAATCTTTCAAAGCTGAGAGAAATCGGCGGATCAAGCAGACCTCCAACGCCGTTCGGGCGGTAGTTCACCCACCGGTGCAACGGTGTGCGTCCCGCTGCCTGTACAGCTCCACACGGCGATCCCGTCTTCCAATTCGGCGCGCAAGCCCCGGTTGTGCACCGGACAGACGGGCCACGCCCTCCAGAGCACCTCCATGACCACTTCCTGGGTGGCGTCGGCCACGGCCCAGAGCGGCTCAGCCCTGGGACTGATGCCGTTGCCCTGGCAGATGCCCTCGAACTCCACCCATGCCATGCCCATACTGTCCCAGTCAGGGACGATCATCCGAAGAGTCCCGGTGATCCCCGAAGCACGGACGTCCCGCTCCACGTCCTTCAGTGCCTCCTCCAGCGACACCAACAGACTCGGCTCCAGAGCGAAGCTCGGCATGAAGCCGATCCCGCCGAGAAGGGCCTCACCCAGCCGGGCAAGGTCGGCGGCCGTCAACTCGGTAGCGAGACGTTCGAGGAGCTCCCGCGTGACAGGAGTGGACACACCCCAATCCTCCATCAGGCAGGCCAGCTCGATGAGGGGGTCGGCGTCGAGACCACCGTCGCGCAACGCCGTGTAGATGCGGACGCCCAACCCGTCGACGGCCCGGCGGAGCTCATCGGTCTGCTCGTAGGGATGCATGCCGCAGTGTCTCCTTCCTCAAAGACCCCGGCAAGCGAGATTTCACCCGTCATCGATGGACGTTCGAGGGCATGGCCGCGTTCGACATCGACCGCCGCTCCCTCACCGACCTTGTCAAGCGGCCCTCGGACCTCGACCGCGTCATCCGACGGCACCATCGCCGCGAAGCTCTGGCCGAGGAATTCCACAAGCGATGCATCACAGCCCGCAGAGCCCTTACGACACATCACTCCGGGCTACCCGACTAACAGCTCCGTGAGGTCTTACCAGTCTCCGGAGAAGGGTTCTTCGGAATCAGTAACCACCATGCTGCGATAAGGCACCCCATCATGGGAATCACAAACATCGCGCCTAGATCAGGCGACCAGCCCATCACCTTCTGGCCCAACACCAGGAGAAATACGAAGGCCGCCCTCAGCAACACCCCCCACCCGTAGCGACGAGGCTCGTAACGATCACGCCGGTAAACAGGAAGCAAAGGAGGAAGCCGATTGGCCGTCAGCGCGTAGACACCTATCGCGAGGTTGAAAAATCCCAGTGTTAGTACGAATCCCTGAAGTACCGCAAGACTCATTCAGGTCAGCTCCTCCGTCATCTGGAAGAGATCATCCCATGAACACAGCTTGCCGAACCGTTCTCCTGGGTTACCAAGGCTATGCCGCGGCGTGCCCGCTATCCGGGCATGCAGCCTGGGACGGTCCCGAACGGCGGATTCGGAGCCGAGCACCGCACCCAACCACCCCGCCGCGCTGGGACCGCAGCATCGCCCAAGTATCGTCCCCGCGCTCTCCCGGCTTCGGTTGGTCTCATTCGTCATCGAGTAATCGAGGCGATCGACGAGCCGGTACTTCGTCCCTGATGAGGGTGCCTTGGCTCGGCCGGGAGGGCGCCGGCCCTGTTCGTCAGGGAAGCCTTCCCCTTGATCCACTATACGGTGATTCCCATGACCATCCCGTGCGCTTTCCGATTCACCGAAGCCGATGATCTGGACTTTCTCGAAAACATGTTGGTGGAGGCGGTCAACTGGCTCCCGGAAAGAAACCTCTCTCGGGAGCGGATCCTCTCCGATCCCGAACTCGCACATTATGTGGTCGGCTGGCCACGACCCGATGACCTTGGTGTGATCGCGGTCGGTGCGGACAAACAACCGCTTGGCGCGGCCTGGTTGCGACAATTCACCGCCGAGGACCCGGGCTACGGCTATGTGGCGGACGACGTTCCCGAGCTGACAATCGGTGTGCTCGCGGAGTGGCGCGGTCGCGGGATCGGGCGGGCTCTACTGCGCGAGCTCATCCGGGTGGCAGGCAAGCGTGGAATCAGCCGGGTATCTCTCAGCGTCGAGCGGGCGAACCATGCGGCCATGCTGTACACCGACGAAGGATTCACCATCGTCAAGCAGTTCGAGGACTCGGACACGATGCTTTTCAAGGTGAAGTAGCGGCGGTGAAGGCCGGATTTCACCTGCCGTCGATACCGTTACACGCCGCCATTCTCCCCCTGTCAGCTCGACGCTTCATCCGCCCGCCAGGCAGGCAGTGGTGATCCACGATCCGGTGGAACTCGCCGCCGCCCTCATGCGCTCGGGTTTTGTGAGGTGATCCTTTCCAGGAGAGAGCCCTCCCCCGCACTCCGCGCGGCTCAGACCTTGACGACGGTGACGCATCCGCCACACAGTCCTCCGGGGCGGAGGTGAGAACCGTGACGGGGCCGGGGGCATCAAGATCGATGGTCAGGTCTGCTTCAGGAACCCGCCGTCCACGGCGAAGTCCGCGCCGGTCGTGCTGGCCGAGCGAGGTGAGGCGAGCAGGGCGATCACGTCGGCGATCTCCTGGGGCTCGACCAGACGGCCGGTCGACAGCTTCATCATTTCCGGTGCCACCTGGTCGATGACGTTGTCGCGGTCCGTTCCGACCTGGGCGGCGAGGATGTCGGCCGCTCCGCCGCTCTCCGTCCACCATGCCGTACGCACCGGCCCCGGGGAGATGGTGTTCACCCGGATGCCCTGGGGTGCGAACTCCTCGGAGAGAGCCTTGGTCAGGTTGTTGAGACCCGCCTTGGCCGCGCTGTAGTCGACGTTCATGGGAGCGGGCAGGCGGGCGCTGCCCGAGGAGACGTTGACGATCGAGCCTCCGCCTCGGGCGAGCATCGGCGGAATGGCCGCCCGAATGGTACGCACGACCGAGAACAGGTTGAACTCGAACATCACCCGCCAGTCTTCGTCGGTGGGGGTCAGGAACGAGAAGCGCGGCAGGGCCACGCCGGGCGGCGGTCCCCCGGCGTTGTTCACCAGGAGGTCGAGCCCACCGAACTCCGACACGGCCTGTTCCACGATCCTCGCGGGAGCCTCGGCGTCCATCAGGTCCGCCTGAACATGGATCAGGTCACCGCCGAGCGCCTCCAACTCGGGGGTGCTCTTCCGCGAAGCCGCCACGACACGGACGCCTTCGGCGAGGAGGGTGCGAGTGACGGCCAGGCCGATGCCCTTGGAAGCACCGGTGACGACCGCGACCCGACCGGAAAGCTGGAGATCCATATCGTCTTCCCTCGTTTTGGTTTCCATCCGACAAAGCGGATGGTTCTCGTCGCCGAACACGTTACGAGTGGTCATGTGACGAGGGACGGCGTAATTCGGACGAGCAATTCCGGCGGAAATCAGACGCGGCATTCATGTATTCGCGCGTGCTTTACGAGCAGACGCATGCCCCATCGTCCGGAGACCACCCCGAGTGTGGCCCCCCGGGAGTCGTTGGCGACGAACCGCGATAGCTGCTCCCGCTCATTTCCAAGGCCATCGGCCGAGCTTGCTCAGTCCCGCGGTTTGCGCCAGACGATGCTGTAGCGCCACAGAAGGTGACGGCGATACCGGGAGCCGGGCAGGATCTCGGCGGCCAAGGCGCGCATCTGCGGGTATGTCACCGGCGGTGGCCACACTATGGGGGACGGATGTTCCCAGTGCCCCTTCACGGCGCGGTGGAAGGCACCGACGGCGACACCGGCCAGGTCGCGCGGCAGGTCGTTGGGCATGACGCTACGGGCGAGGCCGACGACGGCCAGGACACCGCCGGGGCGCAGCAGCTCGCGCATGCGGGCCAACCCGGCGGCGGCGTCCATGTGGTGCAGGGTGGCCACGGACGCGATGACATCGAAAGAGGCGGGCTCGAAGGGGTGGGTGAGGAAGTCACCGAGGATGTAGTCGACGTCGTCGGGGTGCTCGCGGGCCTGGTCGAGGCCGGCCGCGTGGAGGTCGATCGCGGTGACGCGCGGCACGGTCCGCCGCAGTTCGCGGGCGAGCATGCCCTCGCCGCAACCGACGTCGAGGGCACGCCGGGCACCGTCAGGGATCGCGCGCAGGATGCGGGGGTGGTAATGGATGTTGTGGTTCCATCGCCTGCGGCTCTTCACCGTCATGTGTTCATCCTGCCGAACAGCCGTCGACGGATCCGCTGAGACGAGACGATTCCAGAGCGGCGCCGTTGATCGTGCCTTCGCGGAAGCGGTCGTGATTCAGGGCGAGGTGGGCTCGTTCGGAGGGCTCGTCCGGTCGCGGGCCGCGACGGCCAGGGCGATGAAATCGCGGAAGCGCGCGAACTCCGCCTGATCCATCTTCAGCCTCACCCCGCCCACCACCTGGCCGTCGTCCCGCCTGGCGCCGAGCCGAACCTTGAACCCGTCGCCGTGCGGCTGGACGTCCACCCCGAGAAACGCCACGTGGTAGCGGCTGCTCTCGGACAGGCCCCGGTGAAAGATTTCGAGGGTCCTGTCGTCCTGCACCATGATGTGATCGCCGACCTGAAACTCCGCCGCCATAGCTCCCACTTCGAAACCGGGTAGACCACCGGGTGGACAACAGTGCCCCGACTGTCCCACACGGTCGATGGCCCATGCCGGGTTCGTGGCGTACGTATCGGCTCGTCCTCGACAGGCTCGGGGTCCCAGGGGCGACTTCGGCTAACCGCGCGGGGCGTACATGATGACCAGTACGCCGAGTATGCATATGGCGGCCCCGATGACGTCCCAGCGATCGGGCTGGAACCTGTCCACCACCATGCCCCATCCCAGCGAGCCCGCGACGAACACGCCGCCGTAGGCGGCGAGGATACGGCCGAAGTTGGCATCCGGCTGGAAGGTGGCCACGAGCCCGTACAGGCCCAGGGCGATGAATCCGGCGCCGATCCACAACAACCCACGTTGTTCTCGCACGCCCTGCCAGACCAACCAGGCCCCGCCGATCTCGGCGAGCGCGGCCACCACGAACAGGAGAAGAGAACGTGCGACAGTCACGACTGCGAATGTAGAGGATCGCCTTCGGCTCCTCGGCGCCCCCCTTCGCCCTGGCAGCCGCAGCCGGTTCCGCCCGCGCATCCGCCGGCCTGCTTTCTCCCGCGCAGGAACCACACCAGCCCCCAGGCCGACGCGGCCACGCCCGCCAGGATCAGGGCCACCGTCGGCATGACGCCGGTGAGCGCGACGGCCCCGGTGCCCCCGATCACTCCGGCGGCGAGCAGCAGGGGCAGCGCGCAACACGCGGCACAGGCCACCGCGGCCAAGCCCGTCAGGCCGGCCGGGAACAAGCGCTTACGACGGCCGGGATCAGTCGAGGTCGGCATGTCGGCTCCTGTCCGCCAAGAGGTCGGCATGTCGGCTCCCGTTCGTCAAGACATCGGCATGTCGGCTCCCGTTCCTCAAGACATCGGCATTCCGGCCCTCGTCCGCCAGACCGGGGAACGGCAGCGGGCAGCGCGAACTTTCCGCGCACGCCACCAGGTCGTCGCATCCGGCGTCCATCGCCTGGATGAGTGTCTCGCGGATCGTCCCAAGGTCTGCGATCTTCTGTTCCACCTCGGCGAGCTTGGCCGTCGCCCGTGCCCGCAGACCGCCGTCCGGTCTGCCGTGACGGTGGGCGGTCGCCTCGACCAGGTCGGCCACCTCGTCCAGGGTGAAGCCCAGCCGTTGCGCCACCTTGATCACGCGCAGGACGGTCACGGTCTCCGGTGGATAGAGCCGGTGCCCTCCGTTGCTGCGTCGCGGCTCGCGCAGCAGGCCCCGCCGGTGGTAGTAGCGCAGCGTCTGGGTGTTGACCCCGGCCGCTTCCGCGACCTCTCCGGTGCGGAGCCATTCCCCGTTCACGACGCGATCCGGTTGGACATCTCGGTCGCCCGGACCACCAGGCCGTCGAGCACCTTCGTGTGGACCTCGGGGACCTCGACGTCCACGGCCAGTCCCTCACGGCCGGGAGTGAGGGTGAAGGTGAAGAAGGCGCAGCAACCCGTCTCCCGGGCCGTCAGGTCACGCGCGGTCTCCTCCACCCGTGCTCCGGCATCGAGTGTGAGCCGTAGGTGAGTCGGCCCCACCCGTTCCAGTCCTCGCAGTGCGGAGGCGAACAGTTCGTCGAACTCCGCCACCCTCAGCGGTCGTTCCTCGGTCGGAAGCGTGCATTCGGCCGGTGCCCATTCCATGAGCCCTCCACGTATCGGGAGCGATCCCTACCGATCCGACGGTAAGCCTGTACCCCGGTACAGGATGCAACCCCGAACGGGCGCCCCTTCCCCACCGCCCACCCCGGGAGGCCGCGTGCTACTCTCGGCGCCCCCGTTGATCGATCATGAAGATGCCGAGAACGGGGGCGGTGTCACCGTCCGTCACACCGACACGAGGAGGGCGGAACATGACCGTCGTGAGGGACGTCGAGGCCCGCGGCACGCAGCACTGCGAGACGACGGCGCTGGGAGTGCTGCTGCGGCACGAGGGGCTCGATCTTTCCGAGCCGATGCTGTTCGGGCTGGGCTCCGGCCTGTCCTTCATCTACTGGGACAGCAAGGCCATGGCGTTCCCCTTCCTCGGAGGCCGCGTCAAGCCTTTCGAACTCACCAGGAACCTGGCCGCCAGGCTGGGGCTGACGTTGACGGTCGAGGAGACCACCTCGGCGCGCAAGGCGTGGGAGAACGTGGCCGCCCCCATCGACGCCGGTCGTCCGGTCGGCCTCCAGCTCGACTGCTACCACCTGGACTATTTCCGGTCCAGGGTGCACTTCGGCGGTCATGTCGTCGCGATGTACGGCTACGACGAGCACGACGCCTATCTCGTGGACACCGACCAGCAGGGAGGAGCGGTGCGCAACAGCCGGGCCGGCCTCGCCAGGGCGCGTGCCGAACGTGGCCCGATGACCGCCAGGAATCGGTCCTTCACCATCGCCACGCCGGCTCGTCCGCTCTCCTGGCAGGAGCAGATCATCCCCGCCGTCAGGGACTGCGCCGACGCCTTTCTCTCCGCCCCCATCTCGAACGTGGGGCATCGCGGTATCGAGAAGGCCGGCAAAAAGGTGCCCGGATGGCTGCTACGGGCCGGGGAGCCGAAGCAGGATCTGCCGCAGGTCGCCCTCCTCATGGAGAAGGGCGGCACCGGCGGCGCCCTGTTTCGCGCCCTTTATCGCGACTTCCTCGACGAATGCACCCGGCTGATCGACAACGACGACCTCCGCACCGGTCACCGGCTGTACGCCGAGGCCGCCGTCCTGTGGACGGACGTGGCCACCTTGATCACGAAGGCCGGAGAGAGCGGCGACGCGGAACACCTCAGGCAGGCCGGCGTCATCCTCCACGATCTTTCGCGCATCGAGAAGGACGCCATGCGGGTCCTGCGTCGCCTGTAGCCGAAAACGGCTCATGGCGCACCCGCGGGAACCGGTCCTCGGCATACCTGGCAGGGCCCCGGCACGTTGAGGGCCTACGGAGCTCATCGGCCTGCTCATCGGCCTGCTCGTAGGGATGCATGCCGCAGTGTCCGGACTACTGGAAAAGCTCGGACCGGTCCGATCGCGATCACGAACCTGTGTACAACCGCTCCAGCCCCACCAACTGCACCCGTCCACCGCTGCGCGCCGCCGCGTCCTGCAACGCCGGCATGAACCCCATCCCGCTGAACAGCAGCAGCCGCCCCGGCGCCTCGCCCTTGGCCGCGAGGAGCGCCGCCACCCGCTCAAGCCTCTCCAGGTGCCCAAGCCCTACGACGTCCCCCCACTTGGCCTCCCCGATGGCCAGTAGTGCGCCGTCAGGGCTGTGGACAGCGACGTCCACCTCATGGCCTGTACGGCTGGTGACATCGTGAACAACCCCCGACTGGACACTTCCCGCCATATCACCCAGCGTCTCCTCGGACGCGAAGTCTTCACACCACACCCGACACATTCGCTCGTACACCGGCCCCGCGACGTTACTGCGAAAGCGGGGCTGAGCGGCACGCCAAATCCGCTCGGTACGCCCCTCCCGCGCCCTTTCCAGCTGCGCCCAGTAGGGGCGCATGATCGCGTGATAGAAGCGGACGAGCGGCTCGGTGATCCGATACTCGGAGCGGTTCCGGCGGAAGGCGTCCGGGTCGGCCACGAGGAGGCCGGCGTCCTCCAGAACGGTCAGGTGATGAGAAATGTCGACGGCTTTGCGCTCGATTCTGCTCGCGATACCACTGCGGGTCGCATTGCCCTCGGCGACCGCGGCCAGAACCGTGTGATAAAGGCCGGTGTCGCGCAGCGCCGGGTCCTCGGCCAGCAGGAAACGCACCTCGCGGAAAAGAGGGCTGGCCGGGTTGAGAACGTACTCCACGACCCAGCGGTCGAAGTCGGCCAGACCCGCCGGGGCGATCCCGGCCAGATATTCGGTGCGGTAGGCGGGGGTGCCGCCGACGACGAAGTAGACCAGGGCCGCCAGTCGAGGCTCGGCCGTCAGCCCCCAGAACTCGGCGGCCAACCGAAAGTTGAAGGTGGGCACCACCAGTTCCAACCCGGCCCTCCCGCGCAGCGGCGCCTGCCCGGAGAGCAGGCCGCCCATGAAGGAGATCGACGACCCGCACAGCAGCAGACGCGACCGTGACGCCCCCCGCTGCTTGCGGCGCGGCGACAGAGCCTTCTGGATGACCGAAGGCAGGTCCTTGGCATCACGCACCAGGTAGGGGAACTCGTCGAGAACGACGGGAACGGTCCGTTCATCCCCCAAGGAGAGCAGGCCGTCGATTCCCTCCTCCCAGTTTTCGAACCTGACCCGTCCCGGTGTCCCGGCGAACGCGGAGACGGCCTCCCCGAGTTGGCGCAGCGCCTCCGCCCTGGGCACGGCCTCGGTGGCGGCGTAGTAGAAACCACCGGTCGCCTCACAGACGGCTTCCAGCAGGAACGTCTTGCCCTGCCGGCGTCGTCCGGAGACCACCCCGAGTGTGGCCCCCCGGGAGTCGTTGGCGACGAACCGCGAGAGCTGCTCCCACTCCCACTCGCGGTCGAACATGTCCGACGGCCGCGGCAGTGACATCTTGACCTTCTCCTTTTAGGAGTACAGTACTTAAAAGTGTACTCCTAAAAACGCGCGCGCACGGGCACCATGCGGTTGACACACTTCCCAAGCCGACAGGCGCGGGCTCGATCCCCGTCACTCGCTCCGGGCGCGAAGGGCCAGACGCGAAGGGCCGGGCCAGAGGTCATGTCTCTGCCGAGACCCCATCATTTCCAAGGCCATCGGCTGAGCCTGCCCAGCCCTGCGGTTTGCGCCAGAGGATGCTGTAGTGCACCAGAAGGTGACGGCGACACCGGGGCCACAGATGAATTGGGGGCCGACGCGGAAACGCATTCGGGGACCGAGGCCGCCGTCCTGTGGACGGACGTGACCACCTTGAACACGAAGGCCGGAGAGGACGGCGACGCGGAACACCTCAGGCAGGCCGGCGTCATCCTCCACGATCTTTCGCGCATCGAGAAGGACGCCATGCGGGTCCTGCGTCGCCTGTGGCCGAAAACGGCTCATGGCGCACCCGCCGGAAACGCTCCTCGGCACACCCGGCGGCAGACCCTTCGCGACCCCGTCCCCGACATCGCTCGCCCTCCCCTGGGAGGACGAGCGATGTCGCCGCACAGCGCGACAGGGGAAAAGCCTTCACGGCGAATCGCACCCACTTCCCACACACCTGAATTCAAAAAAGAATATGACAATGGCACGGCAGGCACATTTCGCCGACCGACAGATAATGTCCGATATGCATTGATGTGGGAACTCGGCTTTATTTACAATAAGGAAGGTTCTTCCGTTCGTCCTGGCGGAGTTTTCCGCGGGGTCCCGGCGGAGTTCGATTTCCAAGGCATGGAGAGTGGCATGACGGCTTCATCCGGCACCCGCGGCGGGCTCGACCTGAGCGGGCGGGCCTGCATCGTCACCGGGGCCGCGCGGGGCATCGGGGCGGCCGAGGCCCGGCTGCTGGCGCGGCGCGGGGCGGCGGTGCTGTGCGCGGACCTCGCGGACAGCGGGCCGCTGGCCGAGGAGATCCGGGACGCGGGCGGCACCGCCGTGGCCTGGCGGGGGGACCTCGCGGAGAAGGGCGCGGCCGAGGACGTGCTGGACGCGGCGGAGGGGTTCGGGGTGCCGGTGTCGGTTCTGGTGAACAACGCCGGGATCGTCAGGGACCGGATGGTCTTCAATCTGGACGACGACGACTGGGAGGCGGTGCTCGCGGTCAACCTGACCGCACCCTTCCGGCTGTGCCGGGCGCTCGCCCGACACTGGCGGGCGAACCCGGGGGGCGGGCGCCGGATCGTGAACACGAGCAGCGAGTCGGGCCTGTACGGCAACGCGGGGCAGGGCAACTACGCGGCGGCCAAGGCCGGGCTGGCCTCGCTCACCCTGACCATGGCGGCCGAGCTGGGCCGGTACGGGGTGTGCGTCAACGCGATCGCGCCTCGGGCGCGGACCCCGATGAGCGAGGCGGCGTTCGGCGGTCTGCCCGACGGCGCGCTGCCCGCCGAACGCATCGCGACCGTGGTGGCCTGGCTCGCCGGTCCCGAGAGCGAGGACGTGACGGGACAGGTCTTCGTCGTCGCCGGGAACACGGTGCGGCGGATGCGAACCTGGTCGCCGGTGCGCACGGCCCCGCAACCGGCCGACTGGTCGGCGGAGTCCGCCGCGCGGTTCCGTGACGGGCTGTTCGCGGGGGACGAGACCCGGTACGTGCCCGCTCCGATCGGCGCCCTGTTCACCGAGGGGACCGGCGAAGGGCTCGGCTGAGCGGGCACCGGGGCATGCGAAAGGCTCGGCCGGGCGGGTATCGAGGCATGTGAAGGGCTCGGCTGAGCGGATACCGGGGCATGAGGTCTTCCCGCCGGTCACGGCTGCCCGGAGGCCGGCAGGGGCGGGAAGGAGCGGGCGTCGACCGCGGCGAGCGACTCCAGGGCGAGCCCGTGCGCCAAGCCGAATTGCAGCTCGCGCCGGATCAGCATCGTCAGGCAGGCGCGGGTGTAGCGCAGGGTGAGGGTGGTGTTGCCGGCGAGCTGCCGGGCGAGCTCCCAGGCGCGCTCCAGCAGCCGCTCCCGCGGCAGCACCTCGGCGACCAGGCCGAGTTCCAGCGCCTCGTGGGCGTCGATGGTCCGGCCGGTGAGCAGAAAGTGCCTCGCCCTGTTCATCCCGAGCAGCCAGGGCCAGACGATGTGCACGCCGTCGCCCGGCACCACCCCGGCGACCACGTGCTGGTGGTCGGCGAAGGCGGCCGTCTCGGAGGCGAGCACGATGTCGGAGAGCAGCGCGAGTTCGGCGTGCTCGGTGGCGGGGCCGTTCACCGCGGCGATCACCGGGACCTCGATGTCGAGCAGGTCGAAGAGCATGTGCCGCCCCTCGTGGGCGATCCGGTCCCAGCCCAGCGGGGTGGTGTTGCGCCGCTCGAACGCCATCTCGGTCAGGAAGTCGGGTCCGGTGCCGGTCAGGATGACCACCCGGTTTTCCGGGTCCGTGGCGATCTGCCGGAACGCCTCCGGCAGTTCGCGGTGTGCCCGCTCGCTCCACTTCAGCGATCCGCCGTCGGTGTGCAGCGAGACCTGCAGGATGCCGTCGTGCCGTTCCATCGCGACGTCGGCGAACCGGTCGCGATACTCCTCGAACCCGCTCACCGGCCCGGCACCCCCGCCTCGCGCCCCTCAGGGCGGCGGCCGTCGGGTGCCCAGGGCCGGTAGCCCGGCTCCAGCGGCACCTGGAAGGTGGCCATCAGGGTGGTGAGGGCGCGCCAGATCGCGATCACGTAGCAGATCTCGACGACCTCGCCGTCGTTCGCCAGCCCCGACCTCAGGTCGCCCAGGGTCTCCGGGGAGATCCGGTCGTCGCGCACCATCTCGTCCACCGCGCGCATCACGGCGCGCTCGACGGCCCCGAACTCCGGGTGGTCCGCGCCCTCGCGGACGCCGAGCACGTCGGAGGGGCGCTTGCCCGGCAGGTCGACGTCGACCGTCGGGGAGTAGTGGTGTGCCCACAGGTACTCGGAGCCGGTGGCCCAGGCCACCCGCATGATCGCGAGTTCGCGCAGCCGGGTGGCCTCCGGGCGGACGGTGAGCCGCCCCTCCCACAGGATCCGGTCGTTGATCTCGTTCTCCACCCGGGCGGACTGCGGAGAGTTCATCAGCAGGCGGTAGAAGTGGATCCGCGACATCTCCTCGCGCATCCCCACCTCGACCGCGATCCGCGCGGCCTCCTCCACGGGGAGCATCGGAATGAGCCCCTGGGGTTCGTCGGTCGGCATGGCCGCCCCTTTCTGATCTCCTCGCCGGAATCCGGAATCCGGAATTCCGAATCCGGGATGCCGCGGTGCCCCGACCTCACCCCGGCTGCCGTTATCCCCGCCGTTACCAGGTGGGGGTGACGGGCAGGACGAGCGCCGAAGGATGCTCGGCGTCGTGCAGGATCGTCTGCATCGCGACCCGCAGGTCCCGGTGCGAGGCGGCCGTGCCGTCGGCGGTGTTGGGATGCCGGTCGTACTTGGGGAACGAACTGCTGGAGACCTCCAGCCGGATCCGGTGTCCCGGCAGGAAGACGTTCCCCGTGGCGATCAGGTCCACCTCGACCCGGATCGGGCCGTCCCCCGCCGCCGTGACCTCCGCCGCGGTGATCCGCCGGATGCCGTCGCAGAGCAGGTACGCCCGGCCGTCGGGATGGACGTCCACCAGCTTGGCGGTCACGTCGGTGGCCGGGGCGGTGGTACGCAGGTACAGCACGGCGTGCACCGGGCCGATCACCTCGACCGGCTCGCTCAGCGGGTCTCCGCTGTAGACCAGGACGTCGTCGCGGTCCTCGACCGCGCTCTGGTCCATCGGGCCGGAGTTGGCGGCCGGGTTGGGCAGGTAGACGGCGCCGCCTCGGGTGGGTACCGGGTGGCGCGGGTCGTACAGGAAGGCGTCGTGCGGCTCGTCGCCGCGCGGCGGCTCGGTGCTCAGCCGGCCGTCCCCGTGCCGGGAGTTGGCCGTCCCGCCGCCGCGCAGGTACCACTCGGTGGGGCGGGCGCGGGCGAGCGGCCACTCCTGCTCGTCGCGCCACTCGTCGGCGCCCATCACGAACACGCGCACCGGCGGCAGGTCGGGGCCCGGGCCGTCGGCGAGGTGCCGCCCGAACCAGGCGAGCTGGATCCCCTCCAGGTCCATCCCGACGGGGAAGCGCCGCTCAGGGCCGCAGGAGTCGCCGAACAACGCGGGCGCCCACTGGGTCCACGGGCCGATGACGAGGCGCTGCGCCTCGGCGGCCGGGCCGCCCGCGTCCTTGATCGCCTGGTAGGCGGCGAGGTTGCCGTCCAGGTGCACGTTGTACCAGCCGGCCACGTGCAGCACGGGGAGGTCGGTCTCCGCCAGCGCCTCGCGGGCACTGAGCCGGTCCCAGTACGGGTCGCCCGGCGGGTGGGCGAGCCACTCCCCGTAGTGCGGGGCGACGCCGTCCAGGGCGGGCACGTCGGAGAGCGGGAGGGCGCGGAAGGCGGCGTCCGGGTCGCGCAGGGCGCGCGCCAGGGCGCCGGAGGCCGTCCGGTGGGCGTCCGCGCCGTCACGGACGACGGCGCGGCGGAGTTGGTCGGGGGCGAGGTTGGCGAGGCTCCACCAGAGGTTGAAACCGAGCTGGAACGCGCCGCCGCGCCAGACCCAGCCGCCGTCGAACTCGGACGCGGTGAAGTGCGGCACGATCGTCCGCAGCCCGGGCGGCCGGCGCCGGAGCGCCTGCCACTGCGGGACGCCGTTGTTCGACGCCCCGTACATACCGACCCTGCCGTTGGACCACGGCTGCGCGGCGGCCCACTCCACACAGGCGGCGGCGTCCGCGCCCGAGCCCTCGAACGGGCGGAACGGCTCGTCGCCGCCGGAGCGGAACCGGCCGCGCGCGTCCACCACCACGACGGCGAACCCCTCGTCCACCGCACGCTCGGGGTTGATCACACCGTAGACCGAGGCCCAGTTCGACTTGTCGTAGGCGGTGTACTGGAGCAGCACCGGCCGCGGGCCGAAAGCCGGGTCGCGGTAGACGTCGGCGCGCAGCATCACCCCGTCGGGCAGCGGGATCCGTACGTCCCGCTCGCGCAGGACCGGGGGCCGCATCAGTCCTCGCCCACGGTGGCCCGCACCACGCGGGTCTCCAGCGCGCCGAGCCCGTCGATCTCCAGCCGGACCACGTCGTCCGGCCTGATCCAGCGGTCGATCTCGATTCCCGCGCCGGTGCCGACCGTGCCGGAGCCGAGCAGGTCGCCCGGCAGCAGGGTCTCCCCCGCCGACGCGTGCGCGACGATCTGCTCGATCGACCAGTGGATCGTCGCGGCGGAGCCCTCCGACCACAGCTCGCCGTTGACGAAGGCCCGCATCCCCGCGCCGAAAGGGCGGGGGATCTCGTCGGCGGTGACGAGGTACGGGCCGGTGGCACAGCCCCGGTCGAAGCCCTTGGTCTTGGCCGGTCCGACCCGGGTGCCCATCTCGCGGCCCTGCACGTCGCGGCAGGACAGGTCGTTGAAGATGGTGAGCCCGGCGATGTGCTCCCAGGCCCGCTCCGGCGGGATGTCCCGGCCGCGGCGGCCGATCACGATCGCGAACTCCAGCTCGTAGTCGAGCTTCTCGGTGTAGGCGGGCCACTGGCCGGGCTCGTCGGGGCCGAACACCGAGGCGCTGCGCGTCACGTAGTGCGACGGGGCCTCGTACCACTCCTGCGGGACCTCGCGGCCGAGGTTGCGCAGGGCGTTGACCATGTGGTCCTCGAAGGCGAAGAAGTCGCGCACGGTCGGCGGCCGGTCGACGGGGGCGAGCAGGCGGACCGCGTCGCGCCGGTAGGCGTGCGCGCCGAGCGGGCCCGACCGTCCCAGCGCGGCCTCGGCGTCGCCCAGCGCGTCGAGCAGCCGCCGCGCCTCGTCCTCGGCGCGCCCGCCCGACCCCAGCAGGGCGACGGTGCTTCCGGGAAAGGTCGCACGGGCGAGCTCGGAGGCGCGGCCGGCCTCTCCGCCGTCGGCGAGGATCTCCGAGGCGAGGAGCGCGGCGAGGTCGACGACGATCGGGGCGTCGAGTGCTCCGACCGCGGCTCCCGCGCGTACCTCGGCGTCCGGCCAGCCATGCGGTGTGAAGCGGCAAATCCTCATGGGAACCCTCCGTCGATCGCGACCGAATGGCCGTTCCGTTGTGAAGTGCGGTTTATTGCGGGAGCCGTTAATCCGTCGTTACGGATCACGGAGAACAGCCAGGTAACTGGCCGTCCCGTTCGATATCGGCAGTGGATTCGGTCTGTGACTGCTGAGGAGTGGGACTGTGGGCGTCAAGGCGATCGTTCAGCTGTATCCGGTCATCCCGGTCGAGGGCGGGGCCTCCGGTCGCGCGGCCCGGCGACCGCTGGGGCGCGACCGCGACGAGTTTCAGAAGGTCATGCGGGACTGGGCGAGAATCGCCAAGGCCGCGGAGGACCTGGGGTACTGGGGCATCGCCGGCATCGAGCACCATTTCCACTCCGAGGGGTACGAGATCTCCCCGTCCCCCGGAGTGGTCAACGCCTGGCTGGGCGCGCACACCAGCCGGATCAACATCGGCACCAACGGCTACGTGCTGGGCACCCAGGACGCCATCCGGGTGGCCGAGGAGTGCGCCATGCTCGACCACATGCTCGAAGGCCGCTTCTGGACCGGGGTGAGCCGCGGCTACCAGTCGCGCTGGACCGACGTGCTCGGCCAGCACCTGGGCACCCAGGCCACGCTGTCGGACGGCGGCGCGGCCGACAAGGCGAACCGGGGGATCTTCGAGGAGCAGGTCGACCTGATGCTCAAGGCCTGGACCCAGGACTCCTTCGACTTCAACGGCTCCCGGGTCCAGGTGCCGTTCCCCTACGACACCGGTATCGCCGGCTACCCGGCCGCCGACACCGCGTCGCTGATGGGCGCGGTGGACGAGATCGACGGGGACGGGGTGATCCGGAAGATCTCCGTCACCCCGGCGCCGTACCAGCGTCCGCACCCGCCGGTGTTCGTGGCGTCCTCCAGCTCGGAGGAGTCGATCCGGTACTGCGCGCGCAACGGCTTCGTGGTGTGCAGTTTCTCCCCCTCCTCCCGCACCGAGGAGTTCGCCCGCGTGTACGCGGAGGAGGCGGCCGCGGTCGGCCACCCGCTGCCGCTGGGCGCCAACCAGGCCCCGGTGCGGTGGCCGCACATCACCGACTCCCCCGCGGCGTTCGACAAGGCCCTGCTGGACTACGACGCCGACATCTTCGAGCACTTCTACGCGAAGTTCTTCAAGAAGAAGATGGCGATGGGCGACGACGTGGTGCAGGCCGTCAAGGACTCCGGCCTGTTCCTGGGCGGCACCGTCGACCAGGCGCGGGCCCAGTTCTCCGCGGAGTGGGAGCGGGTCCCCTACGAGTACTCGGTGCTGATCTGGCACTGGGCGCAGCAGCCCGCCGACGACGTGATCCGCGAGATGGAACTGATGGCCACCAAGGTCTACCCGGAGATCGGCGGCATGGCCGGTCCGGAGGAGCGTCCGCTGGCGCAGTGGGCCACGACCTGACCCGGCGCCCGCGTACGACCGCCGCCCTCGACCCGGGGCGGCGGCACGGTGCGCCCGCCGTCCGGTGACGGCGGGCGCACCGGGTAACGCCACCCGTAATGCGGTGGCGCTATCAATATGAACCTCAACCACCAATCTCAGATGCCAGCGGACGAGGGCACATCCGCACGCGTGCGCGTCCGCCGCCCGTCTCGCCGTTTCGCGAGGAGTCGTCGTGTTCGAGTTCTTCCCAGGCGACCATGCCTGGTCGTCAACGGTGAACCTGGCCCTGATGGCCGGCGGTTCACTCGGCGACATGGAGTGCTGGCTGGGCCCGCTCCGCGACCTGCCGGCGGCGGACCCCTCGGCGGCGGACCCGCCCCTGACGAGGTTGGAGGTCTGGGCCGCCGCCTGGGCGGGGATGGCGCACCGGCAGGAGGAACTCGCCGCCCGGGACCTGAAGGCCGGGTACCCGGCGACGGCGGGGGCACGCTACCTGCGCGCCTCGGTGTACCACGCGAGCGGGCAGCGGGAGATCCCGCTGGGGCCCGCGAAGTCGGAGAGCTACGCCGCGGCCCTGCAGGCGTTCGGGAACGCGATGGAGTGCGCGGCCCTGCCGCTCGAGCGTGTCCACATCGACTCCCCCGACGGCATGATGCCCGGCTACCTGATCGCGCCGGACGCCGGCGACCCGCGGCCGGTGGTGATCGTCTACGGCGGCCTGGACCTGACCAAGGAACTGATGTACGCCGTGATGGGCACCGCGTTCGCCCGCCGGGGCGTCACCTGCCTGGTCGTCGACACCCCCGGCACCGGGGAGATGGTCCGGCTGCGCGGCGTGCCCTCGCGCCCGGACTACGAGGTGCCCACCGCGGCGATCATCGACTATCTGGAGACCCGGCGTGACGTGGACGCCCGGCGCGTGGCCGTGCTCGGCATCAGCTTCGGCGGGTACTACGCGGCCCGCGCGGCGGCGTTCGAGCCGCGGGTCTCGGCCTGCGTCTCGTGGGCCGGCAACTGGGACTGCGGCGCGGTGTGGAGACGACGCTGGGACGACCGCTCCGGCTACGAGCCGGCGTCGTGGTTCCTGCCCTGGGTGCTCGGCACACCGAGCGTGGAGCGGGCCCTGGAACGGTTGGAGGAGTGGACGCTCGCGACCGTGTGGCCGCGGGTGACCCAGCCCCTGCTCATCGTGCACGGGGAGGACGACCGGGAGATCCCGGTCGCCGACGCGCGCCGCGCCTTCGAGGCGGCCGGGTCGGAGGACAAGACGCTGCGCGTGTTCGCCTCCGGGGAGAGCGGCGCCGAGCACATGCAGACCGACGACCCGGACCCGACCCTGCGGCTGATCGCCGAGTGGCTGTCGCTGCGGATACCGGCGGAGGCGAGCCTGCCGCCGGAGGCGGGCGACCTGCCCGGGGGGACGAACCTGCGGGCACCCTCGCCGCAGGCGGTCTGACCCCCGGCTCTGTGCCCCGGCCTCTGGCCCGGGGCACCGGAACCGGCCCGAGGCACAGGAACACGGACGATCTCGGGCAGAGGAACACCGACGGCCTCTGACCCCGGGCACCGGAAACACCGACGGAGAAGCGCCCCGCCACCTCGGGGCGCTTCTCCGTCTGTCCGGCCGGGTCTGCGTCGGCCGGGTCCTCACCGGTCGGACACACGCCGACCGAGGTCTGTACCTGTGGGGTTCGCGCCGCCGGCCCGCGCCGACCAGGTCTTCACCCGTCGGTCCGTGGGTCGGCCCCGCTCCGGCCGGGGTACGCCCCCCGGCCGGGTGTGTCGCGTGAGCGGAGTCCGCGTCGGTCGTGTCAGTTCGCGTCAGTCCGCGGGGCGCCAGAACGGCAGGGACGCCTCATCGTTCAGCGGGACGAAGCCGACCTCGACCCGCATCCCGATCCGGACCTCGTCCACCTCGCAGCCGATCACGTTGCCCATGATCCGCGGCCCCTCGTCGAGTTCGACCACGGCGACCGCGTACGGGGTCCACTGGTTGAAGGGGAACGCCCCGTTCTGCCGCACCACGGAGAAGGTGTGCACGACGCCCCTGCCCGCGGTGGTCAGCCAGCCGGGCACGGCGCCGCACTCGACGCAGATCTGCCGGGGGTAGAACTGCCGGTGGGAGCATTCGGGGCACTCCTGCACCAGCAACTCGCCGCGCAGCGTGGCCTCCCAGTACGGCCGGGTGGAGGCGTCGAGCAGCGGTACCGGGCGGCCCTCCATCGGGGGCGCGTCAGCGGGGGTGGTGGCGTTCGTCATGCCTTGTCCTTTCCGAGGATCACGGTGCCCATCGCCGACAGCCAGCCGCCCGAGCCGCACGCCAGGGCGACCTCGGCGCCCTCGACCTGCGCCTCGCCCCCCTGGCCGCGCAGCTGCCTGGTGGCCTCGATGAGCAGGAAGATGCCGCGCATGCCGGGGTGGCAGGAGCTGAGCGCGCCGCCGTCGGTGTTCAGCGGCAGGGCGCCGCCGAGCTGCAGCGCGCCGGAGGCCGCGAACGGGCCTCCCTCGCCCTTCTTGCAGAACCCGAGGTCCTCCAGCATGAGCAGTGCGGTGATGGTGAAGCTGTCGTAGAGCTGCACCGTGTCGACGTCGTCGGGGGTGAGGCCCGCCTGGGCGAAGGCCTCCTTCCCGCTGCGCTCCGCGGCGGTGCGGGTGTAGTCGGGCATCTGGCTGATGTTCCAGTGCGTCTGCGCGGACGCGGCGCCCAGCACGTACACCGGCGGCTGGCGCAGGTCGCGGGCCCGCTCGGCGGTGGTCACGATCACCGCGCCGCCGCCGTCGGAGACCACGCAGCAGTCCAGCAGGTGCAGCGGGTCGGCGATCATGCGGGAGTTGACCACGTCCTCGACCGTCATCGGCTTGCGGTACTGCGCGTTCGGGTTGAGCGCGGCGTGCGTGCGGCAGGCCACCGCGATCGCGGCCAGCTGCTCGGAGGTGGTGCCGTACTCGTGCATGTGCCGCTGCGCGGCCATCGCGTAGGCGCCGATCAGCGAGTTGCCCCAGGGCGACTCGAACTGCAGGACGCCGGGGACCGCCTCGCCGGGCTTCTTGGCGCCGAAGCCGGGGTTGGTGCCCGACTTGGTGTACAGGTCGGAGCCGTAGACGATGAGCACGTTGTCGCACAGGCCGGCCCGGATCGCGGCGGCCGCGTGCTGGACGTGCAGCTCGAAGCTGGAGCCGCCGACGGCGGTGCCGTCGAAGTAGCGCGGGTTGATGCCCAGGATCTCGGCCATGGTGCCGGCGTTGTCGGGCTGCGCGAAGTCCCCCTGGGCGCACATGAACCCGTCGATCTCGCTCTTGGCGAGGCCGCAGTCGGCGAGTGCCCGCTGCGTGGCGAGCACGTGGTGTCCGACCGCGTCGAGATGCGGGGCCTTGGGGTAGTCACTCAGGCCGATCCCGGCGATGACTGGCGTGCGGTCAACCATGGGTGTGGTCTCTCCTCGTGAGGGTGGTCAGCGGTTGGGAGCCGGCTCGCGCGGGAGGCCGAGGATGCGCTCGGCCATGATGTTGCGCATGATCTCGTCGGTGCCTCCGGCGAGGCGCAGGGACGGCGCGCTCAGCATGAGCTCGGCCCAGACGTAGGTGCCCCACTCGCCGGTGTCGGCGGTCATGCGGGCTCCGAGGACGCGGCCGGCGAGCGCGCCGATGGCGCGTACGTTCTCCGAGTCCATCAGCTTGATGATCGAGGCCTCGGCGCCGGGTTCGCCCCCCGCGGCGCGGGCGGCGGCGCGCGCGGCGGTCCACCGGATGATGTCGCGCCGGATCGCGATCCGCGCGAACTCCGACCGGATGCCGGTGTCGCCTTCGAGGCCGAAGTGCCGGATCAGGCCGAGCAGCCGCTCGACCGGGTCGGAGGCGGGCGGGGAGGTCCGGTAGCCCATGGACGCCCGCTCGTTGCCGAGCGTGGTCATCGCCACCTTCCAGCCGTCGCCGGGCTTGCCGAGCACGTGGCTGTCGGGGACGAACACGTCGTCCACGAACACCTCGTTGAACGCCTCGCCGCCGGTCATCTGGCGCAGCGGGCGGACCTCCACGCCGGGGTCGTGCATGTCGATCATCAGCATGGTGAGGCCGCCGTGCTTGGAAGCCTCGGGGTCGGTGCGGACCAGCATCTCGCCGATGTCGCTGTAGTGGGCGCCGGAGGTCCACACCTTCTGCCCGCTCACCCGCCAGCCGTCGCCGTCGCGGACGCCTCGGCTGCGGACCCCGGCCAGGTCGGAGCCGGCCTCGGGCTCGGAGAAGAGCTGGCAGGCGAGCAGGTCGGCCCGGTACAGCGCGCGGAGGTATCGCTCCTTCACCTCCGGGGTGCCCCAGGCGAGCAGGGTCGGCGCGACGATGTGGTGGCCGACGACGAAGCAGGCCTCGGAGGGCAGCTCGTAGTCGGCGGCCACCTCGTCGAACAGCTCCTGGAAGCGCGCCTCCCGGCCGCCGCCGCCGTACTCGGCAGGGCCGGTGAGCCAGCCGAAGCCGGCGTCGAAGAGCTCGCGGCGGAAGGCCGTGGCGGCCTCCACCATCCGCAGTTCCTCCTCGCGGGTCGGCTCGGCGCCGGAGCTCAGCTCGTCGGAGCCGACGCCCCAGCCTTCCTGCGCCTCGGGGAGCGGCTTGGCGTGCGCGTCGAGGAACGCCCGGACGGCGTCCTGGAACGCGGCCTCGCCGGTGGGTGGATTTTCTGTCTGGTCGCTCACGCTTGCTCCCGCAGCAGACGGTGGAGCACCTTGCCGCTCGCGTTCTTGGGCAGGGTGCCGGTGTGGATTCGGATCTCGTCGGGCACCTTGTACTTCGCGAGGCGGTCCCTGCAGAAGCCCTGGATGCCCTCGGGCGTGGCCTCGGCCGCGGCCGTCTCGGTGAGGACGACGTGGGCTCGCACGGTCTGGCCCCAGTGCGGGTCGGGGACGCCGACGACGGCGCACTCGACCACGCCGGGGTAGGCGGACAGGACCGTCTCGATCTCGATCGGGTAGACGTTCTCGCCACCACGGATGATCATGTCGTCCTTGCGGCCCGCGAGGTACAGGTAGCCCTCCTCGTCGAGGTAGCCGAGGTCGCCGCCCTTGAACCAGCCGTTCACCACCACCTCGGCGGTCTTCTCCGGGCGGCCGTGGTAGCCGCTCATCACCATGTCGCTGCGGGTGACGATCTGGCCGACCTCTCCGATCGGCACCTCCCGGTCCTCGGCGTCCCAGATCCGCAGGTCGATGTTGTAGCCGGGGCGCCCCACCGACTTCAGCAGGTGCGGGTGCCCGTTCAGCGCGCGCAGGTGGTCCTCGGGGGTGAGCACGCTCTGCATGCCCGCCTCGGTTCCGGCGCCGAAGCCGTTGTAGAAGTCGCAGTCCATCACCGCCATCGCCCGCACCAGCAGGTCGGGCGACATCGGCGCGGCGCCGTAGAAGACCGAGCGCAGCGCGGCGAAGTCGGCCGGGGCCACGTCCGGCTCCCGCAGCAGCGCGCTGATCATGGTCGGCACCAGGAACACGTCGGTGAGGCCCTTGCGGCACCACCTCAGCAGCTCCGCCGGGTCCCACTGCGGAACGATCAGTGAGGTCGAGCTTCGCTGGATCGCGTTGAGCACCAGGCCGAGCCCGGCGACGTGGTACAGCGGGGAGGCCGAGTAGCGGAACTCGTCCCGCAGGAAGCGGTACTCCAGGACCGCGTTGGAGACCATCGTCTTCCACATGCGGTGCGACTGCATCACGCCCTTGGGCAGGCCGGTCGTGCCGCTGGTGAAGGCGAGCGCGACCACGTCCTCGTCCTCGACCGCGGCCGGTGTCGGGTCGCCGGCCGCGCCGAGCTCCAGGATCTCCTCCAGCGGGACGGTCCCCTCGACCGCCGTGCCGCGGCCGATCACGTGCGCCAGCTGCGGCAGCTCCGGCCGGGACCGCAGCACGTCGGGTGCGTACCGTTCGCCGACGAAGATCCAGGACGCCTCGGCGGTGCGCAGCAGGGTGGTGATCTCGGCGGGCGACAGCCGGTAGTTCAGCGGCACCGCCACCGCGCCGAGCTTGAACAGGGCGAGGAGGATCTCCACGTACTCCGGCGAGTCGGTGTCCAGGATCGCGACCCGCTCGCCCTGCCGCAGGCCCGTCTCCTGCATGCCGCGGGCGAGCCGGTGCACCCGGTCGCGGACCTCGGCGAAGGTGCGTGAGCCTTCCGCGGTGACGAAGCACTCCCGGTTCGGGGAGCGCCGCGCGGCCATGTCGATCCACTCCCCGATCCGGATCCCCGACAGGCGCTGCCCGGTCAGCGGGACCGGGCGGGTGCGCTGCTCGGTCATCTCACTTCCCCAGCATCTCGGCGAGGAGCTCCATCTCGGCCATGCTGTTGCCCGGCACCTGGTAGCCGGTGTCGTCGAAGATCTCGGTCAGGTGGTCGCGGACGTCCTCGGCGCTGAGGGAGTCGTCGACGTAGCCGCGGGTCATGCCGACGAACACCCTGGCCACCCGTCCGGCGCCCGCGCTGAGCACCTCGCCGGACAGCTCGCACGAGTCGTGGCACAGGTAGGCGACCACGGACGAGACCAGCGCGGGGTCCATCTTGTCGGCGATCGGGTTCTCGAAGCCCTCGGTCATCCGGGTGAGCGCCACCGGGCCGATCGCGTTCGCCTTGATGTCGTACTTGCGGCCCTCGATCGCGAGGACCTTGATGAGCCCGATCAGGCCCATCTTGGCCGAGGCGTACGACGCCTGGCCGAAGTTGCCGTAGAAGCCGGCCGAGGACGAGGTCACCACGACGCGTCCGAAGCCCTGCTCGCGGAAGACCCGCCAGGCCGGGCGGGTGACGTTGAAGGCGCCCTTCAGGTGCACGTCCAGCACCGGGTCCACGTCGTCGGGGCCGGTGTTGTGGAAGGTCTTGTCGCGCAGGATGCCGGCGTTGTTCACCACGACGTCCACCTGCCCGAACGCGGAGAGCGCGGTCTGGATCAGGGCCTCGCCGCCCTCGGGGGTGGCGACGGAGTTGACGTCGGCCACCGCGGTGCCGCCGAGCGCCTCGATCTCCTTCACCACGATCGCCGCCCGGCCGCTCTCGACGCCGTCCCCCGACAGGGACGTGCCCATGTCGTTGACGACGACCCTCGCGCCGCGGCGCCCCAGTTCGAGAGCGTGGGCCCGGCCGAGCCCTCCGCCCGCTCCCGTGACCACGGCGACCCGGCCGTCGAAGCTAAGATCCACGGTGACTTCCTCCTCTGGCTGTGGCCCCATACCGGTGTCGGCTCGGCATCGGTAGGAACGATCGCCCATGGGGAGTTACTGTGGGCGTTACGGCTCTCGCCGCTCATGCCGAGTGCACATCCCCCTTCTAACGTCCTGGCCATGAGCGGACTTCAACAACTGGCCGACGCGACCGCGGCGTTCACCGGCCTCGCCGAGGAGCACGAGGAGTTCCGGGACAGCGTGCGGTCGTTCGTGGAGCAGGTCTCCCCGGAATCACAGGTACGCCGCCTGATGGACACCGAGCCGGGTTACGACCCGCGGGTGTGGCGGCAGATGGCCGAACAGCTCGGCCTGCAGGGAATCGCGATCCCCGAGCGCTTCGGCGGCTCGGGGGCCTCCTTCCTCGAACTGGGCGTGGTGCTCGAGGAGACGGGCCGTGCCCTGCTGGGCGGGCCGTTCTTCGCCACCGTGGTGCTCGCCGCCAACGCCCTGCTCCTGTCCGGCGACAAGCGGGCGCAGCAGGACTTCCTGCCGGGGATCGCCGCCGGTGACACGATCGCCTCGGTGGCGATCACCGAGTCGTCCGGGTCCTGGTCGCCCGGCGACATCGCGCTGCGGGCGTCGCACGAGGACGACGTCTGGCGGCTGTCGGGAACCAAGTCGTTCGTACTGGACGGGCACACGGCCGATCTGCTGCTGGTCTTCGCCGGAACCGACGCCGGGCTCTCGCTGTTCGCCGTCTTCGGGGAGGCGTCCCGGCTGACCAGGACACAGCTGCCGACGATGGACAGGACGCGCCGGCAGGCGGTGCTGGAGTTCGACCGGACCCCGGCCCGGCTGATCGGCGAGGAGGGCGCCGCGGGTCCCGTGCTGGAGCGTCTGCTGGACCTGGCCGCGGTCGGCCTCGCCGCCGAGCAGGTCGGCGGCGCCCAGCGGTGCCTGGAGATGGCGGTCGAGTACGCCAAGGTGCGCAGCCAGTTCGGCCGGCTGATCGGCTCCTTCCAGGCGATCAAGCACCGGTGCGCGGACATGCTGACGGCGGTCGAGTCGGCCCGGTCGGCGGCGCACTACGCGATGTACGCGGCCGGGGAGGACCTGCCGGAGCTCCCGGTGGTCGCCGCCCTGGCCAAGTCCTACTGCTCGGAGGCCTACACCATGGTGGCGGGCGAGAACATCCACGTGCACGGGGGCATCGGGTTCACCTGGGAGCACCCGGCACACCTGTACTTCAAACGGGCGGCGTCCTCGGCGCTGCTCTTCGGCGACCCCGACCATCACCGGGCCAGGTACGCCGAAGGGGTGGGACTGTGAGCGCGCAGCCGGTCATCGCGGGCGACGACCTGCGCGGTGTGATGGCCTGCTTCGCCACCGGGGTGGTCGTGGTGACCGCGTCGGGGACGGACGGCCCGGTGGGGATGGCGGTGAACTCGTTCGTCTCGGTGTCGCTCGACCCGCCGCTGGTGCTGTTCTGCGCGGCGCGCACCTCGACCACCTGGCCGGCGATCCAGGCCGCCGGGCACTTCTGCGCCAACGTGCTCACGGCCGACCAGGAAGGGCTGGCCAGGCAGTTCGCCCGCCGCGGCGACCGGTTCGCGGGTGTGCCGCACAGCCCGGGCAGGACCGGCGCCCCCGTGCTGAGGGACGTGCACGCGCACGTGGAGTGCACGATCGTCGAAACCTACGAGGCCGGCGACCACACCCTGGTGCTCGGGCGGGTGCTGGAGCTCGCCGCCGACGACGAGGCCGCGCCGCTGCTCTTCTACCGCAGCGCCTACCGGCTGTTCTGACCACGATCCCGATGGACTCGACGAAGGAGTGACAAGTGGTTGCCGCGATCCGCAATGCCGAGTGGTGTGCCTGGTTCCCCGAGGACTACCGGTGGTCGTACAACGTGATGCTGGTGTTCGCCGTGGTGCCGACCGGTGGTGCCGAGGTCGGTGAGATCGACCGGGTCTGCCGGCGGCTCGCCGGTCACGTGGGTGACGACGAGCGCTGGTTCCGCGAGTGGGGCGCGATGGGCGACCACGTCCGGGGCCTCGCGGAGAAGGCCGAGGCGCGGGGCGACCGCCGCGCGGCCCTCGCGCACTACCGCCGGGCCACCAGCTACTACTTCGCCGCCGAGCGGTTCCGTTTTCCCAAGGACGAGGAGGCACTGACCTCCTACCGGGCGATGACGGACTGCTTCCGGCGCGCCGCCGAGCTGGACGACCGGTACACGATCGAGCACGTGGAGATCCCGTACGAGGACACCGCGCTGCCCGCGATCTTCATCTCCGCCGCCTCCTCGCCCGACGACCGGCGGCCCGCGGTGCTGTTCATGAGCGGGTTCGACGGCAACAAGGAGCACAACTGGTTCCTCGGCGCCGAGGACCTGATCGCCCGCGGCGTCTCGGTGCTGTCGCTGGACAGTCCCGGCGTCGGCGAGGCCGTACGCTTCCGCGGCATTCCGCTGCGGCACGACTACGAGGTGGCCGGCGGCGCGGCGATCGACTGGCTGGAGGGCCGCTCGGACGTGGACGCCGACCGGATCGGCGTGATGGCGCTCAGCCTGGGCGGCTACTACGCCTCGCGCTGCGCCAGCATGGAGCCCCGGTTCAAGGCCTGCGTCGCCTGGGGCGCGATCTGGGACTACCACCGGATCTGGCGCGAGCGGATCGAGGCGGCGTACGCCAAGCAGCTGCCGGTCCCCGGCGAGCACCTGGTCTGGTCCACCGGGACCTCCTCCAACGAGGAGGCTCTACGGCTGCTGGAGGACTTCCGGCTGGCCGACGTGGTGCCCCGGATGACCTGCCCGTTCCTGCTCGCGCACGGCGAGGACGACCAGCAGGTGCCGGTGTCGGACGCCCACCTGCTGTACGACGCCTGCGGCTCCGCGGACAAGACACTGCGGATCTTCACCAACGAGGAGGGGGCCGCGCAGCACTGCCACATGGACAACCTGTCGATCGCGGTGCCCGAGATCAACGGCTGGCTCGCCGACCGGCTCGGCGCCTCCGCCGGATAACGGCCCTGCGAAGGCGCAGGTTCGGATAACGACCGGCTTAACGGCGGGCGGCCTAGCGTGCTCCTGTCGGAGAGCGGTCGCTCCACCCACGATTCACCACGACCGCCGTGCCCGGCACGACCCATCTGGAGATTTCGATGACCACTGGTAAGCCCCGCCCGCTCATCTCGGTCGACTCCCACGTCGTGGAGCCGAAGGACCTCTGGCTCAAGCGGCTGCCGCAGCGCTTCCAGCACCAGGCACCCCAGGTCCAGTCCACCGACAAGGGCGACTTCTTCATCGTGCCCAACACCGGGATGTCGCCCAAGCCGGTCGGCACCGAGGGCGCCATGATCAACACAAAGATCAACAGTGTGATCACCAAGCCCACCGGCTACCGCTTCGAGGACCAGCGGCCCGGCGCGTACGACCCGGTCGCCCGGCTGGAGGACCAGGACAGTCAGGGCATCCTCGCCGAGATCGTCTACCCGGGCTGGCTGATCGTGCACAGCATCCCCGACTTCGAGCTCAAGGTCGCCTGCGTGCGCGCGTACAACGACTGGCTGTTCGAGGAGTTCTGCTCGCACAACCCCGACCGGCTGATCGGCGCGGTCGCGCTCCCGGTCGGCCCCGGCCCCGTCGAGCCCGCGATCGAGGAGGCGAGGCGCTGGGCCGAGCGCGGTGCCAAGACCTTCCTGCTCCCGCAGGCGGTCCCCGGCATGGCCTGGGGCGACGACCACTGGGAGCCGCTGTGGTCGGTGCTGGAGGAGATCGGGCTGCCCGTCGGGTTCCACCAGGCCGCCGGCCAGGTGGCCATGTTCAACGACAAGACCACCCCCGGCGTGTTCTGGACCACCGCCGTCGGCAACAAGATCAGCCTGGGCTGGGTGTTCATGCAGCTGGTCTACGGCGCGGTCCCCGAACGCCACCCGAACCTGCGGTTCATCCTGGTCGAGGGCGGCATCGGCTGGATCGCCTTCCAGCTCAACACCATGGACCACCTGTTCAACGACCACCACCGCTGGACGATCCCCGAGCTGGCGATGAAGCCCAGCGACTACTTCAACCGCAACTTCTGGGCCACCTTCGAGGACGACCGGCCGGGCATCCTCACCCTGCCCATGCTGGACGAGAAGCGGCTGATGTGGGCCGGGGACTATCCGCACACCGAGGGCAACTTCCCCTACTCGCAGGAGCAGGTCGCGCACGACTTCCAGGGCATCGACGAGTCGGTGGTCTCCGCGATCACCCACGACAACGCGATCGACCTGTTCGGCCTCTCGCTGCCGAGGCTCGTCAAGGCCTGACGGTGGTGCCCCGGGCCGTCAGGGCCTGGCGGTGCCCCTGTTCGTCAGGGCCTGACGGCGCTCCTCGCTCGTCAATCCCTGACGGCGTTCCTCGCTCCGTCGAGGCCTGACGGTCTCCCGGCCCTCGATGGCCCCCTCGACGGCTCTCGATGTCCGACGGGCTCCCGGCCCGTCGAGATCCGACGGGCGCGTCCGGATCCGGGGGGGGGGGGGGGGGCCCCCCCCCCCCCCCCCCCCCCCCCCCCCGCCCCCCCCCCCCCGCCCCCCCCCCCCCCCCCGGGCCGCCCCCCCCCCCCCCCCCCCCCCCCCCCCCCCCCCCCCCCCCCCCGCGGAAAAAAAAAGGACCCCCCCACCAAACG
>NZ_JBIAYX010000004.1:0-471296 GCF_042898365.1 Streptosporangium sp. NPDC000509
ACGACTCAGAAAGAAGCCGATCTCAATGACCGACCGATCAGGACACGCTCGGGCCTCGGCGGCCCTCCCGCTCCCGATTCCTCCCCGGCCTGAAGACCGGGGCACCCTCGGGAGGTTCTGGTGAAACTCGTTATCGGACTTTCCGTCGGCCGGGGAACGGGTCCCGAGCTCGCGACCGTCTTCGAGCGGGTGCTGGCCGGAATCGCCGATGCGTATTCGGTTGAAATCGGTGTCACCCGGTCACAAAGGCTCTATCACTCCTACTCATCACTGAGGGCCGACGCCGACGTCGAGCGGGTCCGTGAACTCACCGGGGAGGACGCCGATCACTACGCGGACTTCTGCCGCACGCTGGCCGCTCTCGGCGTTCCCGCCGTCTTCCGCACGGCTGTCAACGCCCAGTCGCTCTACCTGGTCCGCCGACGCCTGCAGGCGGTGAAGGTCGACGTCATGACCACCCCGGACGCGTCACTACTGCTGGTTCGGGACGAGGCCCAGGGCTTCTACACCGGGGAGAACACCCACGTCCCAGGCGCGCTGGTCCGCACCATGGCGTTCAGCCGGGAGATCACCGAGAAGGTCATCGCCTTCGCCGTGCGGCGTGCGCGGCAGGAGTGGCCGGACGGCGGAATCGGCCAGATCGTCATGGCGTACAAGTTCCACCTGCTCGACGGGGCCCTCGACGAGTGGGTCGCCGAGAGCGCCGCGCGGCACGGCGTCGAGATCCGCCTGTTCCAGCCGGACACGGTGAACCGCAACCTGATCGAGCACGGCCCGCACCCCCGCACGCTGATCATCGCGGGCAACGAATGGGCCGACATCATGCACGTGGTCCTGCTGGACCGCTTCGGCTCCGAACGCCAGGAGAACCGCTGCACCGAGAACGTCTATCTGCACCCCGACGCGGCCGGACTGGTCGAGTACCAGACCGTGCACGGCTCCGCCGACGACCTGGCCGGAACGGACACGGTCAACCCGGTGGCGACCGTACGCGCCGCGGCGGCGATCGCCGAGCGGCACGCGGGCTGCGCCGGAGCGGTTCAGCTGGTAGAACGCGGTCTCGAATCACTCGTCCGCCGAGGCATCGGCACCCCCGACCTCGGCGGACGGCACTCGACCACCGCCATGGTGGACGCACTGCTCGACGCGCTGGAGCCCGCGGGGCTGCCGACCGCGGCGGTGAACTCATGACCACCGCGCTGGTCGTCGTAGACCTGCAGAACGACTTCTGCGTCGGGCCGACCGCTCACGCCCGATACTCCGGCGACCCCGCGACCCTGGAGGCCGTCGCGACGAACACCGCGCTGGCCGTCGACCGGGCCCGTGCCCGCGACATGGAGGTGATCTTCGTCCGGTTCGTCGGCGACGCCGAACATCAGGGTCCGAGCTGGCGGCGCCGGGATCGCATACAGAACAAGCCGCTCAAGTGTCGGGAAGGTTCGTGGGGCGCGGAGCTTCACCGGGTGTCACCTCTGCCGGGAGAGCGTGTCTTCACCAAGCGAGCGTGCTTCGACGCCTTTCTCAGCACCGGGTTCGAGCAGCACCTCGTCCACCGGGGCGTCGAACGGCTCGTACTCGCGGGCCTGTACACCGACGTCTGCGTGGACTCCACCGCCCGGACCGCGTTCCAGAAGGGCTTCCACATCACGATACTGACCGACTGCACCACCAGCCGGCACCTACCGGACGCGGACGTCCTGCGCTTCATGGCCTGTCTCTATGGCGCTCACCTCAGTACCCACGACCATCCGTGGGTGCCCCCAACCGGAGAGGGGGACGCGTGCCAGGTGTCGAAGACGGCGTCGGCCTGACCGCCCTCATGGTCGCCGCCGCGCGGGCGATCGAGACCCACCGGCCCGACGCTCTGGCCGCCGACACCTACGCCGAGCACTTCGTACGCGCCGCCGAGGCGTCCGTGGCCTGGCCGGTCCGCCCGGCACAGGTTCCGGGCGGGGACGCCAACCCCCTTTGGGGCAGGCTGGGGCGCTACTTCGGTCTGCGGACCCGAGTCCTCGACGACTTTCTCATCCGCTCGGTCCACGAGAGCGCCCGGCAGGTCGTGCTGCTCGGCGCGGGCCTCGACACGCGGGCCTTCCGGTTCGGCTGGCCACCGGGCCGGGTCGTCTACGAGATCGACCGCGACGGCGTCCTGGCGTTCAAACACCACGTGCTCGACGACCTCGCCGCCGTCCCGACGACCACCCGGCGCCCGATCGCGGCCGACCTGCGCGAGGACTGGGCCCGGTCGCTGCTGAACACCGGCTTCGACCCGGCCGTGCCGACCGCGTGGCTGGCCGAGGGCCTGCTGCTCTATCTCCCATCGGCCGCCGAGCGGCGTCTCATCGACACCGTGGACCGCCTGAGCGCCGGAGGAAGCACCCTGGGCTTCGAGGTCAAGCTCTGGATGGAGTCTCCGCAGGTCCGTGCCAGCCCCGTGTACGTCGCGACCAGACAACAGATCGGCGTGGACCTGCTCGCCCTGTTCGACGGGGAGCCGCGCCCCGACTCCGCCGGCCGCCTGCGAGAGCTGGGCTGGTCCACCGCGATCCACACGCCCTTCGACTTCACCCGCCACCACGGTCGCGGCCCGCTACCCGAACCGAACGACGCCCTGGCGAGCAACCGCTGGGTGTTCGCCGACAAACCCGGCGCGTAGGTCTAATCAGCTTCTTGGCGGTAAACACCTGATGTCAGCGAACGCGGCACGGGCCGCGACGGCGTGTGCAGCACGCCCAGCCGCTGGGTAGCGCGGGTCAGGGCGACGTAGAGGTTGTTGAGCCCGCGTGGCGACTCGGCCACGATCAGACCGGGCTCGACCACCAGCACCTCGTCGAACTCCAGGCCCTTGGCCTGCCGCACGTTCAGCACGACGACGGGCCGGGGCGCATCGGGGTTCTCGCCGACCGACGCCTCCGGCACGCTCGCCGCGATCGCGAGTCCGAGCGGCTCCAGCAACGAGTCCGGCACGATGACCGCGAGCCGCCGATCGACCAGTCCCGCGGTCTCGGCCGCGACGACCTCGACCAGTCGGTCGGTGAGCTCCTCCTGCGGCACGCGAAGTGCCCATGGCTCGACCCCGCTCTCCCGTACCGAGACGGGTGCCTCGAGGTCGGCGTCGATCTCCGTCAGCACCTCGGCGGCGACAGCCATGATCTCCGCGGGCACCCGGTAGTTCCTGGTGAGGTTCGCAAGCCGCCAACGCCCCTTGACGTAGGGGTCGAGCACCCGCCCCCACGACAGGGTGCCGCCCGGCTCGCCGCTCTGCGCGGTGTCCCCGACGACGGTCATCGACCTGGCCGGACATCTGCGCATCAGCAGCCGCCAGGCCATCTCCGACAACTCCTGCGCCTCGTCGACGATCACGTGCCCGAACGTCCAGGTCCGGTCGGCCGCCGCGCGCTCCGCCGAGGTGCGGTGGTCCTCCTCCTCGTGCCGCCCGGCGAGCGTTTCCGCGTCGATCAGGTCGTTCACCGTGAGAATCTCGGCCTCCTGGTCGTCCTCCAGGTCGGTGGCACGCGACCCCATCGCGACGTCCAGCACTCCCTGGGCGTAGCGGACCTGCTCACGCCGTTCGCGCTCCTGCCGGATCCGCTCCGCCCTGGTGTCCTCCCCGAGCAGTTCGGCCGCCTCGTCCAGCAGCGGCACATCGGCGGGCGACCAGCCGCCGCCGGGCTCCCGCAGCAGTGACGCCCGATCCTCGGGGGTGAACCCCGGCGTCGCCGAGGCGATGCGCTCCGGCGAGCCGAACAGGTCCGTGAGCAGTCGCTGTGGCGTCAGGTCGGGCCAGAGCTTGTCGAGTGCCGCGAGGACCGCCTCGTCGGTGAGCATCTCCCTGCGGATGCCCTCCACCTGGTCGGCGTCCAGCAGGAGCTCACCGTCGAACGGATCGGTGGCGATGCGTTCGGCGTACTGCTGGGCAAGGACTCCGCTGATCTCCCGTACCACGATCGGCCTGGCCGGGTTGTGCAAGAGCAGGGAGGACCGCGCCAGGTCGCGTACCCGCTCACAGGTCCGCCGGTCCAGGCGCAGTGTCTGTCCCTCGTACTCCACCTCAAGGTGGTCCTCGGGCACCCACTCGCGGTCGCGTACCGCGGCGGCGACCACCTCGGCCATCGCCGACCGGCCCTTCACCTCAATGGTCTCCGGCCTTTCCTCCCGTTCCGCGGTCACCCCGGGATACAGCTCGCCGATCGTCGACAGCAGTACGCTCGTCTCCCCCAGCGCGGGGAGCACGTTGCCGACGTAGCGCAGGAACGTCGCGTTCGGCCCGATGACCAGCACCACCCGTCGCGCCAGCTGTCGCCGCCGGGTGTAGAGCAGATAGGCCGCACGGTGCAGCGCCACCGCGGTCTTTCCCGTTCCCGGTCCCCCCTGCACGACGAGTACTCCGGTGTGCTCGGAGCGGATGACGCGGTCCTGCTCGGCCTGGATCGTCTGGACGATGTCGGTCATCCGGCCGGTTCTTCCTGCGTTCAGCGCCGCCAGCAGGGTGGCCTCGCCCGCCAGCCCCTCGTGTCGGGTCCCCGCCGCGGATTCGAGGTCGAGCACCTCGTCGTGGACCTCGATCACCGTGCGGTCACGGTCCTTGATGTGCCGGCGCCGCCGGACGCCCTCCGAGGTGACCGCGGTGGCGAGGTAGAACGGGCGGGCGGCCGGCGCCCGCCAGTCGATGAGCAGCGGAGCCGCGTCGTCGGCACCGTCGGCGTCGGTAGCGGGTGCGGGTGCGGCGGATGCGGCGTCGTCGGCGAGCAGGCCCATCCTGCCGATGTGGCGGCGCTCGCCGTCGAGCATGTCGAGCCGCCCGAAGCACAGGCCGTGCTCGGCCGCGTTGAGCTGGGCGAGGCGTTCGGCGTGGGCGGCGTGGGCGGCCTCCCTCTCGACGCGCGCCTGGGCGTTGCCACCGGTCGTCGCGAGCACCCGGGTCAGCCGTTCGGTGACGTGTTCGCGGAGCTCGTCGAGCCGGCCGTACAGCATCGACACGTACTCCTGCTCCTCGCGCAACGCCTCGATTGACAACAGCACTCCTCGTGATACAATGGGCCAGTAGACGTGTTTGTTTTTCCTTTCAAACGGCCAGCAGTGTAGCTTTCGCCGACGTGCCCGTCTACCTTCTCCCCTCTTCGCTCAATGCCGGGCAGCGCCCCTTTTTTGCGGGCCGATCCCCCTGGGCCCGAGCACCGCCGGAGAAACGGCCGACGTGGTCTCAGAACGTGGCGTGACGAGGTGTCCTGCGGTCACCTACAGTTCGTTGTCCAATAGCCACCGTTCCAGTCGCTCCGGTGACGCGGCACGCGACGCGAGGAGGCCGCCGATTCCGGGGATGAGCGCGAGCATCCACACCCTGCGGCGTCCGTCCATGACGAGGATGGCCGTGATGACCGTGGCGGTGTAGGCCAATCCGTGCACAGGACCAAGGACTCGTGAGACTTCCGGCAGGTGGACGGTGACAATGTTGGCGAGCATCAGCACGAGCGTGGCGAGTTCCACCGTACCGACGATTTGCAGTATGCGACGCGGGCTCATAGTCCGACTCCCGTGGTCGAGCCGGGCCGGTAGATCATGAGGACGACGACGATCGCCCATAGCAGGTTGAACACGCCTGTCAGCATTCCGAGTCGGCGGGCGATTCCGTCAGGCACCGCCTCGCCCACATCGTCCGAGCCCGCGTCGAGTGTGCGGACGACGCGCGTCTGATTGGGCAGGATGAACGCGATCAGCAGCGCAGCGGCGGCGGCGGTCAGGATCATGGAGACGATCAACCATATGTCGCCGAGCACACCGATGCTCGCACCGGTTGCGATGCCGAACACGGGAACGAGCACTCCGATCACTGTGTAGACGCGGGTGATGCGGTGCAGGATGCGCACCACGGCAACGTTCCTCGGGTCGTCGGGTGCGGCGAGGGCGAGGCGTGCGAAACGCGGGAACATGCTGGCAGCGATGGCGACCGGGCCGATGGTGAGAATGACCGCGAGCACATGGACCGAGAGTAGGAATGCGCTCACGCGCTGGTCCGCTCGCCGGTCACGCGCGCGCGTGGCAGTCGCCCGGCGCGGGACTCGCCGGTGAGGACATCGCCGTTGACGGTGACGTCGTATTCAAGGTTCAGTCGTAGCGGCTTGGTGATGCGCTGTCGCCAGGTGACGCGCTGACCGGCCGGGCCGTCCTCGACCGCGATGTCCGTGAGGGACGTGGTTTCGCCGCCACCGCTCGCGCTACCGCGGATCACCCCATCCCCTTGCTCGAAGTGGTAGTCGGCTTCGATGGTGCCGACGGGTGTCTTCATACGCAGCAGCCAGGTTCCGGCGATGGTGCTCATTTGTTTGGGACTTCCGTTCTCTGGGGGTCGAGGTGAATGGATCAGGCCGCAAGCCGGCGTGCGCTCTTCCAGGTGGTCCCGCGGCGCTCGTATTCGAAAAGCTCCTCGACCGCGTGCGCGGTGTGGGAGCCGAAGTCGCGTTCGAGCAGGTACAGGGCGACGTCGAGGCCCGAGGTGACACCACCTCCGCTGATGAGGTCGCCGTCGTCCACCACGCGTGCGCGGATGGCGTTCACTCCCGTGGCGTCGAGCATGTCGATGCCGAGCACATGTGTGGTCGCGGTGCGGCCCTCGATGAGGCCGGCCATCGCAAGTGCGAGCGAACCCCCGCAGTAGGCCGCGACAGTGATGTCCGGGTTGTCGAGCGCGCGGCGAATCAGGGGCATCGTGTCGCTCAACGCGAACCGGCCCAGAAGCACGGGGATGGTCTCGGCTCCGCCATCGGGATCTCCATCGACGGGACCGGCCGCTCCTGGGACAAGCACATAGCCGGGCGCATCAGGGTCCAGCGCGGCGACGGCCGTGAGGGATATCTGGGGCGTACCGGATCGCACGATGCCGGGACCGCTCGCGCTGACGAGCTCCACCGCGAACGCTCCGCCGAGGAAGTCGCTGCCGGCGGTGAGCACCTCGAACGGGGCGATGACATCGAGCGGGTCGAACCCGTCGAAGAGCACGAACTGGGCGCGGAGCTGAGGCATGGATGATTCCTTTCAATGGACGCTCCATCCCATCCTCGCCTTCGCCGGCAGGTCAGACCAATGGCTATCAAGACAGAGAACACCTGGATCCAGCCACAGGCTGAGATGGCTATCATGCGAGGATGTACACGGTCGTCGTGCTCGCGCTTCCCGATGCGATCGCCTTCGATATGGCCACACCCATTGAGACCTTCGGACGCGTACGCCTACCGGACGGAAGGCCCGGATACCGGCTTGTCGTTGCCGGCCACGAGCAGTCGATCCAGGCAGGCCCCCTGCGCCTGGCAATCGATGAGGGACTGGACGCGCTCGAACGTGCCGACCTCATCGTGGTGCCGGGGAGGAACGACCCGTTGCAGCCGTCGCCGCCCGCGGTTCTCGCAGCCCTTCGTGCCGCAGCGGAGCGGGAAACACGGATCGCGTCGATCTGCGTCGGCGCCTTCACTCTGGCCGAGGCGGGCTTGCTCGACGGCCGGGACGCGACGACCCACTGGCTCGCCGCGGACCAGTTCGCATCCAGGCACCCCGCTGTCCGGCTCAACCCCGACGTGCTCTACACGGACAACGAGAACATCCTGACATCCGCCGGCGCCGCATCCGGTCTCGACCTGTGCCTGCACATCGTCCAGCGCGACTACGGGACGGCGGTCGCGGCAGACGCCGCCCGCCTCGCAGTCGCGCCACTGCACCGCCCGGGCGGGCAAGCACAATACATCGTCCGGAACCGAGCGACCTACCGGACGACGACCCTTGAGCAGGCGCTCTCATGGATCGAGGCGAACGCGCACCGCGACGTGGCGCTTGCGGACATCGCCGCCGCGGCCGGTATGAGCGTGCGCACACTTACCCGTCGATTCAAGGACGAGACAGGGCAGAGCCCAATGCAGTGGGTGTCGGGCGTGCGCATCCGTCACGCGCAGGAACTGCTCGAAACCACCGACCACACCATAGACCGAATCGCCGCCCAGACCGGATTCCCGACGACGAGCAACTTTCGTTCGCAGTTCGGCCAAGTCCTCGGCGTCACACCGGGCGCGTACCGCAAGGTGTTTCGCCCGCAGGTGTCCAGGACATGAACGGCCTTGGATACGGAAGGAACCGCATCAGTCCTTCATCGTCTTGAAGGTCACCGGGGCGTCGGACTTGGTGTGTCCGACGCCCCGGGTTGGCGAGGTCATGCGGTCAGGGCAGAGAGTCGCTGGTCGAGGTCGCTGTGGCGGGCGTCCTTGGGGAGGCGGTCGCGGGCGGCGAGGAGTCTGCCGATGTTGCGCTTGGAGGGGGCCTGCTCGACCATCGGGATCACCTGATGCAGCAGATCGGCGGCGTGGTCGGCGTTGCCGAGGTCGTTCTGGACCTGAGCGCGCCTGATCAGGTAGGTGGCATAGTCCCTACGCCGGGTTGGGGCGAACCTCTCCTGCGCCTTGTCCAGGAGGGCGTCCGCACGTCGTAGGTCGCCCAGGTCGGCGTGGCACACGGCAGCCTGGTCGTGCAGGGAGCCTTCGTCGAACCAGCCGACACATGGCGGGTCGTCATCGCGAGTGCCGCGTCCGAACTGGGTTTCGGCGATGCCGAGCAAGCGATGAGACTCCGCCTTGTCGCCCATGCTCGCGTGCGCACATGCCAGGCGCATGCCAGCATGCCGGCGGTTCGCGGCGTGACCTCTCCGGCGCTTTCGTGGGCGGTGCGGGCAAGGGTGAGGGCTCCGGAGAAATCTCCGAGGTCCTTGCACTGCAGGGCCATTGTCCTGAGGAGGTTCGCGCCCTCGTCCAGGGCCAGCAGTATCGGGCCGAGCAACGCGAACCAGGAACGAGTCCCAAAAGACTCCTGCTGCCAGTCGAAGGCGACCTCTCCGCCACCGGCCGACCGATGCAACAGCCGCACCGCATGCGACCGTCCCGCCTCCCCTCGCTCGACCTCCGCCCCGATGATGCCCAGGTCGGCGACCCGCAACAACTCCCGGATCCGCGGGCCATGCTCGCCCTCCAACTGTGCGGCGGTAAAAATTTCCCGATCCTGCCGCTCTCCCTCCGGGCCGATGGACCGCAGGTTGCGTCGAAACCAGTGGAAGAGCACGGAAAGCTGCGGATGGTTGTCCGTACCGGCCATGGGGAGCAACAGCGCGTCGGGACGCGTTGTCCTTCTGGTCCTCGCCAATGGTCATTCGGTTCACGTACCCGGGGTCGGTGAAACACGTGCCGAAGCGCTGATGACATGGCGGGAAGGACATATACAGGCGGCCATACGACAGGCGAACATGCCGACCGCTCTTCCGGCTCCTCAGTACAAGGCTATCGAGGGTCAGTTCGCGGCCGAGGAGCGCACGCTTAAGGATAAGCGGGCCCAAGTCGAACAGAGCCGGCAGAACAGCCGCATCGACCTCGTCCGGCGGCAGACAGAGGCGGAGCGCCAGTTGAACGACCGGCACAGCGCCGCCGTACAGGCCGGCGAAAAGGCGCTCCAAAGGGCCAATCAGCGACTGGCGGCGTTACGTGCCGAGCATCGCACGGCGGTTCAGGAGGGGCAAAGACTCGCTCGCGAACCCATCGCTTATCGCAAGATTTCCTGTGGGCGTTTTCTACGCACGGTCCTAATCGGTCGCTGACGCTGGACGTACTACGCCTGTCACCATCATCGCACCTATTCGTCGAGCGGCAGAAAGGACCTGCTGGCTCAGATCACCGACACCGAACTCCAACACTCGTCATCGAGAGGATCTTCCAGCGTGCTGGGCGCACGAAAAGGGGCAGGGGCTTACAGAGCTCGAAGCCATCGATCGATGGCTGCGAAGTCTTCGCCGGTGAGCCCTCGGTATGACTCCACTCGGTACAGGAGAGCCCGGCCGCCGTGGTGCCTGGACACCCACTCCCTGTCGGCGTCGGTGATCTCGTCGTCGACCCAGGCGAATGGGCGTCCGTCCGCCCACTCCACCAGGGTCCGGGTCTTCCAGCAAAGCCCGAACCATTGGTCTTCACGTTCATGCCGGCCGGTTGACTCCGGCCAGCTCACGACGGGTAGCCGTGGCAGCCCGACTCGGGGCGCTATCTCGGCGTTCGCCGCGTCTTCCCAGGTCGTCGCCCAGACGAGTTCACAGGGCAGCGCCGCCAGCCGACGCCCCGTCTCGGAGGTGAGCCGCGCCAAGCCGGAGTCCGGTGCGGTAGCCCGTGGTGCGCGTTGCGGGTCCTCCCCAAACGGGAGAAGTGGCCCGTCGACGTCGAGGAAGAGCAGCGGGCGTACGGTATGGCCGGTCATGCCGCGTTGCCTCGGTCACGTTCGATGAGTACGCCGCGCTCGAAGCGGGCTCCGGCACGTACGAGAGCGACCAAGCGGGGTCCACAACGCGTCGGGACTGTCAAGATTCCTCTAGAAGCTCGGCGGCGGCTTTGGGATCCATGATGTTGGACCAGACCTGTTCTGCGGGCAGGAGGTCACGTTCGGGCAGTGCGTATTCGGGGAACCAGCCGTCTGCCTCGCAGCCGGGAACCCGGCCCAGGATCATCGCGACCAGGTTCGCCGGGACTGAGCCGGTAATGCGAATCGCCGCGTAGGTTTCGTTGCCGTTGTCGGCGCGGACCTGGATCCCGAGGCGGAAGCCGGAGAAGTCAGCAGCGTGTTCGTGGCCGTCGTGCAAGGATCCACGTGCGAGAGCGCGGATCGTGGAGTTGAGTCGTAGGGCGAATCTGGTTGCCGCTTCGAGCTGGTAGCGGTCATGGTCGTCACGGGTGGGTAGGAGATGCCCGCTGTAGGTGCCGGTGGTCAGGGCATGATCGTGCTCGGCGTTGTAGCGGGCACGGGCCGCTTTCCCGCTGATTTCCAGAACGGTGTAGAAGTCGTCGTTGGAGCCGTCCTCGCGGGTCCCGGCGGCGACCATCCACATTGGGATCTCGACCTCGGGGTCGTCCGCCCATACGGCTCCACGCCAGCGTTGCACCTTCACCTTGAACAGCACCACATCATCGATGGCACGGATGCGCTCATGCGCGGCGCCAGGATCGGCGAACTGTTCGGAGGCCTTGTCCAACAGCGGGTGGCAGAGCATGTCCAACGGAGTCCGGGCGGACGGTATGGGCAGTTTCAGGTCGTCACGGAGGACACGCAACGTAGGACGGACGCGGTGCATGGAGATTTCATTCCTCCCAATCGCCGGTGCCACCGAGTTCGTTGATGCGGTCGGGTGTCAGGCCGGTGAGCAAGGACACATTGGACGACAGGGAGCCGTCCAGGACCTTCATCGACTCGACCATCCCGCGGCGGATCTGTTCGCGCTGCTGGTCGAGGTAGACACGAACCGCGGCGGCCACCAGGTCTTTCTTGGTCATCCCGAGGAAGTGGGCCGCCTGGGAGATCAGTTCGTCGGTCGCCGGGTCGACTTTCAGCGGTGATTGCCGCTTGGCCGGGTGGGGCGTCGTCATGACTTCCTCCTTTCGCTCCCACGGTACCTAGGTACCTCAAGGTGAGTAAACACAGAGGAGCAGAGAGTGAGAGTCAGACCGGCACCTCAGGCGAGAACTCACCGAGTGCCGCCAAGACCCTTTGGAATTTCCCTGCCCCCTCAGCAGTCGTACCGCGATGATCAGGATTTTGCGTGTCGATCGCGCTTCTTGAGGGCCGTCGGGGCGTCGGGACTTGGTGTGTCCGACGCCCCGGGTTGGCGAGGTCATGCGGTCAGGGCGGAGAGTCGCTGGTCGAGGTCGCTGTGGCGGGCGTCCTTGGGGAGGCGGTCGCGGGCGGCGAGGAGTCTGCCGATGTTGCGCTTGGAGGGGGCCTGCTCGACCATCGGGATCACCTGATGCAGCAGATCGGCGGCGTGGTCGGCGTTGCCGAGGTCGTTCTGGACCTGAGCGCGCCTGATCAGATAGGTGGCATAGTCCCTGCGCCTTGTCCGGGAGAACCTCTCCTGCGCCTGGTCCAAGAGGGAATCCGCACCTCGTGGGTCCCCCAGATCGAGGTGGCACACGGCGGCGTGGTCGTGAAGAGCTCCTTCGTCGAACCAGTCGACCCATGGCGAGTCGTCATCGTGGGTGCCACGCTCGAACTGGGTGTGAGCAATGCCCAACAGACGATGGGACTCGGTTTTGTCGCCCACGCTCGCGTGCGCACAGGCCAGGCGTGCGGCCAGCATGCTGGCGGTTCGCGGCGTGACACGCCCCGCGCTCTCGTAGGCGGTACGGGCAATGCTCACGGAGCCGGGGAGATCTCCAAGATCCTTGCACTGCAGGGACATCGACCTGAGGATGCTCGCACCCACGGCACGGTCACCGGCCGTATGTGCGGATCGAATGGCTGCGACCCAGTAACGCTGGGCCGCAGCGTGCAGGCCCGTATCGAAGGAGGCGTAACCGGCCAGTTCTCCGATTTCCGCGGCCAGACCGTGAAGACGCTGGGCAAGATCCTCCCTGTAGGAGGACTTCTTCAGCACCTTGACGACCACCCCGAGCTCGGCCGCCAGCGCGAGCTGCGTGTCCCGATCGGGAACAGTGCCCCAATGCTCCCAGCGCCACGCCTTTTCTCTTCTTCTGCCATATTTCCGACTCGCCGGGCGATAATGGTGACCAGATCCTGGTACGTCCAGCCACGCTCGGCACGGACGTAACTCAAGGGGTGTACGAAAACTCCTCAAACGAGGCCGGCTGTCTCCGTCCACGCATTCACACCGACCCGCAAATCCATCCTGCCGGAGAAAGGCAGGTAACACCTTGGGGCTTTTCATACCGGGCCGATTCGGAACAACTGCCGGCCCTCAGCCAAGGGCTCCAGTCCTGCGCGGAAAGAAACGCCCGCAGCACACGCACGGCTCGCGACGACGGGAACCTCATGTTGTCGGAGGCGATCCTCCGCCGGACGTCCGGAAACCCGCGCCGCCTCTCGTCGACCCGCCGCATGATCCCCGGTGGTTAGGATCGCGGCATGCCCGCCTTCCTTGGGACCGAGCGGCTCGTGTTGCGTCCGTTCACCGAGGCCGATGCCGAGCAGCTTCTCGCGCTGGACAACGATCCCGACGTCATGCGCTTCATCAACGGTGGTCGGCCGACGACTCTTGAGACGATCCGGGCACGAAGCCTGCCACGACTTCTCCATGTTCACCCGTGCTTCAGGACCCGTGGCTACTGGGCCGCGGAGGAGAAGACCGACGGTGTCTTTCTGGGCTGGTTCGAGTTCAGGCCCCTGGTCGACGACAGTCCCGCCGTGGTCGAACTCGGCTACCGCCTGCACAAGGCCGCCTGGGGCAACGGCTATGCCACGGAAGGGGCGCGAGCCCTGATCCACAAGGGGTTCACCGACCTCGGAGTGGAACGGGTGACCGCGAACACCATGGCGGTCAATGCGGGATCCCGGCGGGTGATGGAGAAGGCGGGCCTGTCGTTCGTCCGAAGCTTCACCGAGGACTGGCCGGAGGCCATCGAAGGTTCCGAACACGGTGACGTCGAGTACGAACTCACCCGGGCCGAGTGGGAGCAACGAGGCCGGAACAAATAACCCTGAGCTTCCCGTGGCAACCCGACTCTGGGTGCTGTCTCGGCATTCGCCTCGTCCGAGTAGTGCCCACGCTTCATGCCCGAAGGCGCGGGTCGCATCGCGATCGCGAGTCATCCGGCTTGATCCGGACGCCTTGTGATCGCGGTTCGCAAGTCTCCGTAGGCGGCGCTCAAGCCTCCGGTAAGCGGGGCGCCGTATCACTGGAGGCACGACGCCCGCAGCGAGCAGAACGGCGGGTCTCACCTTCCAGGAGTCCACCATGAACCGTCGCGCGATCCTCTCGGTGACCACCGCCTTCGTCTCGGCCGCGGCCCTGGCCGTCGCCCTCCCCGCCCACGCCGAGACCACCCGGGCGAGCGGCTGCAGCATCCAGCCGTACGGTCTCATCGGTGCCCGCTGGGCACAGCTCGGCGGCGAGAACGGCAAGCTGGGCTGCCCGACCACGACAGAGCGCGACATCTACCAGAACAACGTCGGCTGGGCAGGCCGCCGCCAGACGTTCGCCCGCGGCCAGATGGCCTGGTCTCCCAAGAACGGCCCCAACCTGGTGGTGGCCGCCTGGTCGAGCAACGGCTACGCCTACTTCGACTGGCGCACGACCGATCGCGCCTTCGACAAGTTCCTCGTCCGCTGGACCAGTGCCGCCGACCCGAACGGCGCCCAGGAGGACTTCATCGGCGGCATCCGGGGACGCTCCTACACGCGCATCCGTACCAACAGCGGCTACCGCTGGAACGTCAAGGGCTGTGACACCGGTGTGTTCGGCTCCAGCTGCCAGAAGACCTGGACCATCTCCGTCACCGGCTGACCTCTGAGCGGGGAACCTTCGCATCCGCCTGCCATCGGTGCGATGCATGCGGGTGTCGCGGGTTTCGTGTCGTGACCGACGCGTCCGCACGACAGGAGTCCGTGCCCGCTCCGCCCCTCGACCACGTCGCCGATGATCGCGCCTAGTTCATCCGGCTGGACGAGCCTCCCGTGTCCCGGCAGCGGAGCAGGCCGAGTTCGGTCAGGTCGTCGAACCACAGCCAGCCCGCCTCCCTGGCGATCCGCACCGCCTCGACGCGCGTGCGGGCGTCGACCTTGTTGAGGATCCGTGCCAGGTAGTTGCGTACCGTCCCGCCGGACAGGCAGAGACGGTCGGCGATCTCCCCGACCGGCGCCCCCTCGGCCGCAGCCTGCAGGACCTCCAGTTCGCGTGCGGTGAGCGGGTTTCTCTTCGCGTTGAGTGCGGCGACGGCCAGCTCGGGGTCGACGACCCGCTCGCCGGCGGCCACGCGGCGTACGCAGTCGGCGAGCTGGTCCGCGGGGGCGTCCTTGACGACGAAGCCGCGCGCCCCGGCGTCCAGCGCCCGGCACAGCGCGGCCGGGGTCGCGAGCCCGGTCAGGATCACCGTCCCGCACTCGGGAAGCCGGCGGTGCAACTCCGCCGTCGCGGTGAGGCCGTCGGTGCCCGGCAGGCCGATGTCGACGAGCGCGATGTCCGGGCGGTGCAGCAGGCAGGAGCGGACCACCTCGTCACCGTGACCGACCTCGGCGACGACCTTGATGTCACTCTCCGTGGAGAGCAGGGCGACCATGGCTCCCCGGACGAGATGCATGTCCTCGGCGATCAGGACACTGATCATGAATCGTCTCCCCTTGCTGCATCGCGCGCTCTCACCCGGCCCGGGGACACTACCCAAGGAAGTCGGGTGACTACCGCAAGTCCGAGTTAAACACGAAACAGGGGGCGTTGAACCGTGATTCGCGCAGGTAGGAGACTTCAGCGCGCGGAAAATAGGGGTAGGCGGTCATCGAGTGCGCTCTCAAAAAGTACGCGCTACCCGTACGAAACGACCTAAAAGGCCGTAAGAATCAGGGACAAAAAGCGGTGCACCCCCTTCCCAGGAGCGGTCGGTTTCGTGTTCGCCGGACGCCGGACCCCGATTCCGGGGAAGGGCTTTCGACTGCGGTCCGTTACCGGAACGCCGCCGCGCCGGACGCGGTCGGACCGAGACGCCCCCGATGGACGCGGTCAGACCGGCGCACCCCGCTGTGCGCGTTCAGACCGGCGCCGCGGCCTCGTGATGTTCCAGCAGGACGTCGGTCAGCAGGTAACCGCCGTGGATCAGGTGGGCCAGCGGGCGGGTGCGCAGTTCCCGGTAGTGATCGGCGATCCGGACCGCCGCCGCGGCCGGAGTGGCGGCACTCGTCCACAGCGGCCTGTCCCGTTCCTCGGAGACGGGGACGATCCACCAGAAACGGCACGCGTCGTCCAGGCGGGCGACCAGGCCGTAGTAGACGGAGATGACGACCTTTCCTGACGGCAGGCGGTGGACGTCCGCCGGGATGTTGTGGGATCGGGCCAGCAGGGCCGCCAGCTCACGAGCCCGGAGTTCGACTGAGGGGCACTCAACGTCTTCTGGGGTTCTGTGATCAACGGTCACGCTGGCGAGAGTAAAGATCCAGAGGCTCCCGCCTCAACGATGTTGCGTGATGTTGCGAGTCCGCTCCTCGCGAAGAATCGCCCATCACGAGACCGCACCGCTCAAAGGGGCGTCTCGCGGGCATCGTTCTCACGAAACTCCGCTCCTGATGGCGCTTCACCTCTCGCGGAACGCACTCGCCGCGGTTCGCAGCAGTGCGCGGGCCTCCTTCCCGTACACCGCGGCGCCGCTCAGCGCCTGGAACGCCTTCTCGTACACGACCACGTCGCCCGGCGCCTTGTGCTGGATCTGACCCGGCACGGTGTCGACGCGGACGCGGTTGGCGTCGTATATCCAGAAGTTCTCCGGTGGCATGAGCGGCGGCCTGATCGTCGCGGGGACGATACCGAAGGACACGTTCGCGGTGCCGGAGGTCAGGTCCGCCAGCCGGTCGAGTTGGGCGACCATCTGCTCGGGGCCGACCAGTGGCATGCGGAGCGCCTGTTCCCCGACGACGAACGCGAACCGCTTGCTCCCGTTGCGCAGGATCTCCTGCTGTTTCAGCCTCGCCGCGACCGCGGCGTCGATGTCGTCGGGGATGCCTCGGAAGTCGATGACGGCGCGCAGGTGACCGCGGGCGTAGTCGCCGGTCTGGAGCAGGCCGGGGACGGCCGAGTGCTGCCAGACGCGGAACTGGTGGGTCTTGTCGTACAACGGCTGGAACGAGCGCTGGACGTGGCCGAGGCCGCTCTCCTCCAGGCGGCGCCACTCGGTGTACATCGCGTCGATGTTCTGGGCGGCCGCGATGAGGTCGACCACCTGCTCGTCCGCGTCACAGGCCTCGCACCAGGTGCGGATGTCCGCCTGGTTGGGCATCTGGACCGCGTTCTCGATCTTGGAGATCTTGGTGTGGTCCAGGCCGGTCTTCGCCGCCAGCGCTCGCCCCGTCAGTCCGGCGTCGGCGCGGAGCGCCCTGAGCCTGGCGGCGAGAATGCCTTTGGCCTCGTCGATGCGTGCTGTGGAGGTCGCCATCTCCATCACCTTGTCACCGCGAAGGGTTACTGCTCCGACAGTACGGCGGATGTTGCGATCTGTCTCAAATGTTGCAAATAGTTGCGAAGAGTCGCGAGCACGCTCCCATCAAAACCCGACATCCGTCACCGACGACCGGAGTCCCCGGATCGGACTGCCAAGATCAGCCGAGCGTGAACGTCCTGGCGCGGATACGGCGCCGGCTGGAAGGGTGGCCCTCATGATGGAGGACTTGCGGGACGCCGAGCGCCGGCTCCAGGCCGCGCAGCTCGCTGGAGATGTCGAGGCGCTGGATCGGCTGCTGGATGATCGGCTGATCTTTACCTTCGGTGCGAACGTTGCGACCAAGGCGGACGACCTGGAGCTGCACCGCACTCGGACGCAGGTGATGACGAGGGTGGCCGAAGAGGAGTTGACCGTGCTCGCCGATGGACACACCGGGGTGACGTGGTTTCTCGGCACCGTCGAAGGGACCGTCTCCGGTACGCCGTTCGCGGCCAGGATGCGCTACACCCGTACTTGGCTCTACAGCGAGACGCACGGCTGGCGAATCATCGCCGTGCACGCCGGCACGACCGATTGACATAGCCGACACGTTGTCCGACGACCGGCCGGCCGGATGGTCGTCGGCGAGGTTCGACCGCCCCCCGACTCCGGGCCTTCATGGCCCAGGCCCCTTGGTTCGGCCGCGTCTCTCCGTGGAACACTTCCCGGCGGTCCGGGTCAGGATTGTCGGGCACAAGCCTTACGGTAGGGCGCGTGCCAGAGACGAACCACGAGATCACGCTCGACTCGGCCCTCACCGAGGAGGCCGTGCTCTCGACCTACCGCCGCATGTTCGCGGCGCTCGCCCGCGACAGCGGCGCGGTGGTGGACGACCCCGCGCTGGTCGACATCGCCGAGACGCTGTTCGCGGCGTTCGCCGAGGCGGGCGAGGAGTGGCTGACCCACGAGCAGATGCGCCACGTCTGCCGGGCCTACCCGCTCGACCGGTTCGAGAACCGGCTCAGGGTCCTGCGCGGCCTCGGCGCGATCCGGGAGGTGTTCCCCAAACCCAACCAGCTCCGCTACCGCGCGTCGTTCACCAGCGTGGTGGGGCTGATGTTCATCCGCCGGATGATGGACGACGGCGGCCAGTCGGAGATGCACCGCCTGCTCGCCCTCGAAGACCTCAACGTGGCCGACCCCCGCACGACGATGGAGGAGGCTCGCGCCAGCGCGCAGAATCTGTCGCGCGCCTTCCGGCTGTGGGCGCTGGAGCTGATCACGCTGACCGGCGGCACCATCGAGGAGCTGCGCGAGCAGGCGCCCAAGCTGTGGGGCACCGAGGAGATCGCCAGGCGGGCGCAGAGCCTGCACGGCACCATCCTCACCCGCTGGCCCGACCTCGACCGCACCTGCACCGAGCTGCGCGCCGCGATCTACTCCTACAGTGACGCCTCGCGCCGTGCCGCCGGGCGCCTGGCCGACTCGGCGGGCACGACGAGAAATCTGACGTTGCTTCCCGCGGAGACCTGGCGCACCTTCGCGCAGACCGCGAGCAAGGAGCGTCTGGCCTCCGTGCTCGACGGCTTCGTCTTCGACGCCCCCGCCCCCTGGCACGACCCGGCGGCGATCGTCAGGGCGGTGGACGAGAGCCCTCGCCCGGCACCCGCCCAGCCCACTCCCCCGCGTTCGGCCCTGCCCGACCCCGGCACCGCCGACACCCACGACCCCGGCACAGGCGGCCTCGACCACCTGGCCGCGGTGGCCGAGGCCGCGCTCGCCGGGCGCTCCACCGCCCGTCTGGAGGAGCTGCTCACCGCCGACGGCGAGTGGGTCTCCGCTCGCAGGCTGCTCGCCGACCTCGTCTCGGCCGACCTGCGTCCCGACTCCCCGTACCGCCTGCGCTGGTCCGACGGCCTCACCGCCGACCCCGGCGGCGAGCCCGCCTGGCTCTCCCACGGCCATCTCGAAAGGACCGGCGGTGCCGACTGATCCGCGACACACGTCGCCCACGACGTCTCCCGCACGCGACCGGGTGGTCGCCACCGGGGCGGCGCACGAGCGGGCGGCGGGATCGGCCGACGCCGAGCCGTCCGGGATGGCGCATGTCCGTGCCAGGGCGGGCGGACCTCTCACACTCGCGGCGGGGGAGGCGGCTCCCGCCGGGATGGCGCGGCTGGGACGCGGCGACGGCACGGGGCTCGCGCTGCCGGTCTGGCCCGACGGGGCGACTCCGTCGCTCCTGGAGGAATACCAGGTCGCGCCGGTCGCGGTGGAACGATCCGGGGAGACCCGGCGGGTGCTGGCCGCGGCCCTGCGATGCTGTTGGACCGATCTCGCCTCCGGCCCCTGGCCGGGGACCCCGGCCAGGGTGGACGACGTGCTGTCGGCGTACCGTGCGCTGATCGGGCGCGGCGACGACCTCATGCGCAACTGGGCGGTCGGCGCGCTGCGCCGCCTGCACGACTCGGCCTGGCTGGAGGTCGCCGACGGGCTGGTACGGCTCGGCCCCCGGTGCGCCTCCTGGCCCGCGGCGTCCCACGCCCAACTGCGGGAGTTGATGCGCCGCCTGCCCACGGGTGAGGAGGTTCCCGGCGGCCTGGAGGTGCTTCCTGTCGCGGAGTCCCTTGACGACGCGGAGGCGGGAGCCGCTGTCACGATCCCCGAGGAGGTCGACGAGGATCTGCTCGGTCCGTTCGACGAGCGGCGCAGGGCCGAGGTCGTGGCGGCGTTCATGGCGGTGGAGCACGCGGCCGAACCGGTGCACGAGGCCCGTTTTCCCGCGCTGCGCGACCCGGTGCTGCGCCGTACGCTCGCCGAGATGCTGGAGCGTCGCGGCCGGGTCCTGATCCACGACCGCGACGCGTGGATCTCGGGTTACACGCCCGAGACGCTCGCGGGAACGGGGACGGGAGCAGGCTCGGGAACGGGAACAGGCTCGGGCTCGGCTCTGGGTGAGTCCGAGCGGGCGGTTCTGGTCCTCGTGCTGATCCACTCGGTGGCGATCCCGCGGGCCGACGGCCTGCTGCCCGCCGACAGCTGGCTCTCGCCGTTCCCCGCCCAGGTCGACGAGCTTCGGCGGCACACCAGGTTGCCGATCGGCGAGCTGGACGCCGCGCTGCGCACCCTGCGTCACGCGGGTCTGGTGACCCAGGTGAAGGCGGGCGAGGAGGCGGGGGGTTACGTGCCGGGGCCGCAGTTCCACCGGCTCACCCCGCAGGCCAGGCGCCACCTGCAGGAGGAGCTGATCCTCGCGGCGGGGCCGCACACCCCGCTGGCCGCGGCCGTACGGGCCAACCGGCGGTGAGCGGACCCGATGACGGAGTGCCGGGGTCCCGCCGGGCCGACCGCCTGGCGGGTGTGAGGTGGCCCTCTCTCATGACGAGCCGAAGCCGGGACGAGGTCCCGGAGATCCGGTGCTCCGGGCGCCGGAAGCCGGATGGAAGAAAGGAACGACGGGGTTGACCGAGCAGCGGAACCAGGCCGCGAAGAGCTCGCGCGAAAGCCGAGCCGGGGGCGCGGAAACCCGCGCCGACACGGCCGGGGCCGAAAACGCCCAGGCTGCAACCTCCCAGGGCGAGGTCACCGGAGCCACCCGCGCCAGGAAGGTCGGGGCGGAGGGCACTCGGAGCGAGGATGTCAAGGACTCCCGGGGGGAGAGCAGCGGGAAGACCCGGACGGAGGGCACTCGGAGCGAGGAGGTCAAGGACTCCCGGGGGGAGAGCGGCAGGAGGAATCGGGCAAAGAGCACTCTGAGCGGGGAGGTCACGGTCTCCCAGGGGGAGGGCGGCGGAAAGGCCCGGCGGAGCGGGGAGAGTGGAGGCTCCGGGGACACGGGCGGGACGCAGGCGACCCTGGTCCCCGTGGAGCCGGCCCGCGCCACCGCCCCGAGCGAGAACGTGGTGGGCGACCGGGTGCTGATCGCCGTGCAGCCGGTCAACATCTCGCGGCTCTCGACCCATCCGGTGCCGACCGTTCCCGGCACGCTGATCGTGGTCGCGGGCGCGGGACCGAAGGACTCCAACGGCGCGGGCAAGTCGTCGTTCATCGCGATGATCACCGCGCTGCTCGGAGACGAGCAGTGGCGTTTCGCCTCGGGCGCGAAGGCGGTCTCCGAGCTGCTGTTCAACGCCGAACTCGCGGCGGGAGGGGGTGGCCGCACGTGGGCCAGCGCCGACCACGGCTACATCGTCGGCGTTTTCGCACCGGCCGACTCCGTGCACACCGGACGCAACGGCTCCTCGCGGAGTGGTCCCGTCCGCAGCGGCTCCGGCCACACCGTTGCCGGAAGCGCCGACCCCGTGGACGACACCGGTCCCGCGAACGGCGACTCCCCGGGCATCGGCCACCCGAACGCCGGCTCCCCCGACCACGCCTCCCTGGACGACGCGGTGACCGTGTGGCTGCGGGTCAACCAGGAGGCCCCGCACCTGGAGATCCGCTGGATCCAGGGGGTGCACCTGGCGGTGGCGGCCTCGGAGGCGGAGCGGGTGACGCGAGCCGACGCGCTGTGGGCGACGCTGCCCCGCTCGGCGGGACGCCGCGACGTGGTGGCACGTGATCTGACCAGGTTCCTGTACGGCGACCGCGTCAGGTGCGTGTCGTTCCTGTCGACCTCGGTGCGCAGCAAGGTCGCCACCAACCTGCTCTCCCAGCCGCTCAACGAGATCTCCCCCGAGCGGGTCTTCGAGGCGATCGCCGCGTTGACCGGCCTGGACGCCGAGCTCGACCAGGAGCGGGAGGCCCGCCGCGACGAGCACGCCAGGCGGGTGCGGGCGACGCGGGCCGTTGAGCTGCTGCGGGAGTTCGAGGCCGAGTCCCACACGCTCCTGGAGACCTTCGACAGGCGTGACCGTGCCCGCGTCCGACTGGCCGGCGCGCTGCGCTGCTGGCGGGGGCGGCTGGCGCGCAGGCTCGCCGACGCCGGGCAGCGGGACGAGGCGCTCGCGGCCGAGCTGGAGCGGGTCCACGCGGCGGGCGCGCGTGCCACCGAGGCGATCGGTGAGGTCAGGGCCGAGATCGCCACGCTCAAGGACGACACGCTGGAGCGCGGGCTGGCCGAGGCCCGCAGGGAGCTGAGCGCGCTGCAGGCACGCGCGGCGAAGCTGGACGCCGACCGCGCGGTGGCGGAGAACTCGGTCGACGAGCTGCGCGGCTGGATCCCCGGTCTTGAGGAGCAGCGCCGCCTGGCCGACGGGCGCGACGTGACGACGGCCGGTGCGGAGCTGACCGAGGCGAGGACGCGGCTGAACGAGGCGCTGAAAGCGCTGGGCGTGGCCGACCGGGAGGCCGAGGGGGCGAAGGCCGCGCTGGACGACGCCGAGGGCGGCCCGGCGGCGGCCCAGCTCAACGCGCTCGCCGAGGCGGGGGTCGGCGCGACCGGCCTGCTCGACGCGATCGACGTCGCCGAGCAGGCGCGCGACGAGGAGGGTGCGCCGGGCCGGGACGGCCGGGTGGGGCCCGCGCTGGGAGCCCGCGGATGGCCGCACGAGCACACGGTCGTCGTCGACGCGGCCGACCTGGAGGCGGCGGCGCGGGCGCTGGACGCGCTGCCGGGGTCCGTGCTGGTCAGTGCGGCGGGCGTCACCGTGGTGGGATCGTTCGAGGTGGCCGTCACCGGCAGGGAGGCCCGCATCAAGGCGGCCGAGCAGCGGCTGCACCGGGCGCGCGACGCGCAGGAGAGCGCGGCGGCGGTCGTGCGGGCCGCCGAGGACGCCGTGGCCGAGGCGGGCAGGAGGCTTGAGGGGGCGAAGGCGTCCGTGCAGCTGGCCGACATCGAGCGGCGGCTCGCCGAGCGCAGGGGCGCGCTCACCGAGCTGTCCGAGGCGCTGGCCACGATCGCGCCGAAGGTCGACGAGGCCGAGCGCCGGGCGAGCGCCCTGGACTTCCGCGCCCGTACGAGAAGCATGGAGATCGAGCGTCTGGAGGGGCGCAGGGCCAGGTACGAGTCCGACCGTGACCAGGCCGCGGAACAGGCGGCGAGGATCGCCGCCGACCGCGACGCGCTCGGGCTGGACGCCCTGGCCGGCGACTGGGGCGGCACCCTCGACGGAGCCCGCGAGTGGTTGAGCGCCCTGGAGGAGCAGGAGCGTCCGCTCACCTCCGAGGAGTGGTGGCGGGCCGCCGAGCGCCACCTGGACGAGGCGCTGCGCGACACCTTCCCCGCCTTCCCCGGCGAGGACGAGGAGATGCCCGAGGAACTGCGCTTCCTGGTCGGCGAACGGACCGCGCCCGGTGCCGGGCGCACCGCCCGCGAGCAGGCGACGTTCCCCGGCGTGTGCTCCACGCTCGCCTCCTACCTGCGCGGCCAGGAGGAGTACGAGCGGCATCGGCGCCGCCAGATCGAGACGCAGATCGTCACCCGGCAACGCGACCTGACGGCCGCGGCCAGGGGTGCCGAGGAGGCCGCCCAGTCCACCGCCGTACACCGGGCCGCGCTGACCGCCGCGATCAAGGCGCGGCTGATCCGGGTGGCCGAGGAGTTCGACAAACTCGACACCTCCTACGGTGGTTACGGCGCGACGCTGGAGTTTCCCGTGCCGCCCGCGCCCGCCGACCCCGAGCAGCGCTGGGCGTGGCGGGTGACGCCCAAGTGGCGCAGGGGCGAGGGGCAGGGCTTCGTGCCGTACAACCGGCGGGCCAACACCGCGCTGATGGACGAGAAGGCGGTGAAGCTGGTCTGCGCGGCGGCGATCGCGTCCTCGGGAGGCGGGCACCTGTGCCTGGTCCTCGACGAGCTGGGCCGCAACCTCGGCAAGGAGCATCGCAGGGAGGCGGTGGCGCTGTTCCGCAGGATCGGCGAGACGTACGGGATCACGGTGATCGGCGCGCTGCAGGACGACATGGAGCCCTACGCCGTCGACGCCTGCGGACAGTACGTCAAGCTGCGCCGATCCTCCGATGCCATGCCGTACAACGAGCCGCCGGTCGTCATCGGCCACGACCTGCACGCCGAACGGGTGCGCGCCCTGGCCTCCGCGGTGAGCAGGTGAGCGTCCCGCGGCCGCGGTCGCGGCGCGGACGCGCGCCGCGACCGAGGACCACCCGCCGGAGGCCGGGGCCGCCGAGCGGGGACGGTCGCCCCGACCGTCCCCGCTCGGCGTCAGGTGGTGTCAGGCGGCGAGCCGCATGTGTTCGTACGCCCATTCCTCGAAGGTCGTGAGCGGGATGCCGAAGGCCCGCGCGTACTCGGGACGGGCGGGCTGCTCGACCGTGTTGAGGAACTCGTGGGAGGAGACGCCCGCCCACGGCATTCCGGCTGCGACCGCCTCCTCCATGGTCATGTCGGGCGCGGTCACCTCGGTTCCCAGGGTGCGGGAGAGGACGGCGGCGACCTCGGCCATCGTCAGATAGTCGCCGGCCAGCTCCAGTTCGACCTTGTGGAAGCGTTCCGGCTCGGCGATGGCCGCGGCGGCGGTCGTGCCGACGTCGGCGGCCGCGACGAGGGAGAGCCGGGTGCCGGGCTTCAGCACGGTCGCGAGGCCGCCCTCGATGCCGCGCGGGAACAGGTACGCCAGGGACGGGAGGAAGTTCTCCATGAAGAAGCCCGGTTTGATGATCGTCCAGTGCGTGAAGCCCGCCTCACGCACCCGGTCCTGGGCGCCGGACTTGGCGGCGAAGCCGGGCTCAAGCATCGCCCAGCGGCCCTCGGCCCAGCCGGGGGTCTCCACGTGCTGCCCCGCGCCGGTGACGGAGGTGTGCACGAACTGCGGCACGTCCGCGGCCAGCGCTCCCTCGACCAGGTTGACGGCCTGGGCCAGCTCGCCCTCGAAGTCGAAGGCGTCTCCCTTCAGCGCGGGCATCTGCATCGAGAAGACGGCCCGTGCTCCTCGCGCGGCTCTGACCAGGGAGTCTCGGTCGTCGAGGTCGCCGGTGACCAGTTCGGCGCCGAGCGCCTCGACCGCCCGCGCCCGGTCGGTCGTGGGGTCGCGGACCAGCGCCCGGACGGGAACGCCGTTCGCGAGCAGGGCGCGGGTGGTGGCGCCCCCCTGCCGTCCGGTGGCGCCGGTGACCAGGACGGGTGCGGGATTGGTGGGCATGAGGCCTCTCCTCGGATGATCGCCGATTAAACGGCGGACCCCGCCGTTTATATTCGAGTAAGATACGGCGGACCCCGCCACTTAGCAAATGTTGAGGTGAGACCATGCCCGTCAAGCGGGCGGACGCCCGGCGCAACTACGCGCGCCTGCTCGCCGTGGCCGAGGAGGCGGTCGCCACGTACGGCGCCGACGCGTCCCTGGAGGAGATCGCCCGCACCGCGGGGGTCGGATCCGCCACCGTGCGCCGCCACTTCCCCAGCCGCCACGCACTGCTGCAGGCGGTCTTCCGCGAGCGGGTCGAGGCCCTGTGCGCCCGTGCCCGCGCGTTGACCGAGAGAACCGACACCCGGGCCGCACTGCTGGAGTGGCTGCGCGCCGTCACCGCGGACGCCGCGACCATCCGAGGGCTGGCCATCGCACTGACCCGCGAACGGGCGGCCGGTCCCGACGTGGCGCCCGAGAACTGCTGCTCGGCGCAACTCACCGAGGCGGGCGCCCCCCTGGCGCGCCGCGCCGCGGACGACGGCGCCCTCGCACCGGGCGTGACCATCACCGACCTGCTCAACCTGATCACCGGCATCGCCCTGGCCACCGAGCACCACCCGGACCCCGCCACCGAGGCGGACCGGCTGTTCGCCCTCACCGTGGCGGGGGTGAGCCCTCCTCGGCGGTGAGCGCCACGCCCCGGAGTGAACGCCGGCGTGTGGTCACGGGCGAAGTCGGCGATGCGTGCGCCACAGGGCGTTCATCAGATACCTCCGTGGAGCCCCCTCCTTCAGGCGGGGGAGGAAGAGGATGTCAAGCTGTTTTCTCCGGAGCGCGGGCCGTTCGGGCGCTGCTCACCGGTCCAGACAGTCCCCGTTCCGGGGCGATTCTGTGCCCTTCTGTGTCCTTCCGCTGTCACGTGGGAGGGCTCACGATGCTGCGCATCGTGAGCTCCACGCCCTGGAGGGAGAGGAAGACGCGCACGGAGCCCAGTTCGGAGGTTCGGGAGACGTGCGTCCCGCCGCAGGGGATGCTCGCCTCCCCCTCGGGCAGTGAGCAACGCCACGTCCGCCGCCCCGACAGGGACGGGGACGGGCTGTCGACCGTGACCGGCGCGTCGGCCGCGATCCACTCCATGAGCTGCTCGTCGATCCGCCGGGTGAGGTCGCCGAGGTCGAGGTCCCCCGCTTCGAAACCCTTCCTCCGCAGGGACTTGCCCAGGCGGTAGACGTCGCTGCTGCCGTGTTCCACGATCCGCGACTCGGCGATCGCCGCCTGGTCGAAGTCGGGACGGCCGAGCGAGTCGGGCTTCACCTCCTTGCGCCACCGGTCGGCCAGTGCCGCGTTGAGCGCCAGGGCGGTGAGGTGGCACGCGGTGTGCCCGGCGGAGAGCGCCGAGCGGTACGCCTCGTCGACGGCCAGCACGACGGGTCCGGCGTCCTTGGTGACCGGCTGCTCCAGCACGTGCACCACGAGCCAGTCCCAGCCGTCGGCACCGCGTCGCACCGGGATCTCCTCCCCCAGATAGAGCAGCTCGCCGTCCGACGCGCCGGTCACGCAGTCGAGGACCGGCAGCCCGTTCACGGTCCCCCGGTCAGCGGGCTGGTCAGGCCAGGTGTGATCCAGGGGATGGAAGGGAGTCTCCGCCGTCACCACCCCGTAGCCACCGTCCAGCGGTGTGGCCGAGACCACTCGCGAAACTCCGTGCACGTCGCCGTGCGGATAGGTGACCTGGGTGTCCATGACTGATCCGTGACTCCAATCGTTCCGTGTCGTCCCCCGATTCGTGAGGACCGCGCCGGACACGATAGGGCCTCGCGGTCCCCTCGATCCGGGCTCCGAGCACAGGCGGTCTTCGCGGCAGCGGCACGGACGAGGCGGGCGGCGCGCGGATGATCCGCCGGGCCGTCGTTTCCAAGTGAATTACAAGATCGTGCACCTAGGGTCACCGGCGTGCGAGCGGTGATTGTCGTGGGTGTTCTCATCGCGGCTCTGAGTGGCTGCGCGTTGGAAGGCGAGGAGCGGATGACGGGTACGGCCGATGCCGGGCGAGAGACCACCGCGGAGCGGCAGGCCGGGGCGGGGCAGGTTGAGGCCGGAGTGCTCAAGGGGCGGGTCGTCGACGCGGCGGGCAGGCCCGTCGCGGGCGCGGAGATCGTCGCCGACAACCGGCTGCTGTATGACAGCAACCTGGTCGTGACGACCGACAAGGACGGCCGCTACCGAGTGAGCAGCGACGTCGCCGCGGCCACCTTCCGGGTGACCGGCACCGTGACCCGCCGCTTCGAGGGCCGCGCCTACACGATGGACCTGACCCCCCACGACGACGCCTCCTTCGCCGGTGCGGACGGCGCGATCCGCGACTTCACCTGGCGGCTCACCGGGGAGCGCTCCGACGGGCTGGGGTTCTACGGCGGCATGGTCCTCTTCCACCTGGAGTCCTACGACCCGCAGAACCCGCAGGCCTTCCTGCAGGACGAGGACGTCACGCTCACCCTGACTCCGCAGGGACCCTTGATCGACGGCTCGGCCGGCGAGGTCATCACCCGCCGGGCCGAGCGCGGCGGCGACGGCTCAGGACTGCTGGACGTGCCCATCGGCCGCTACCGGATCACCGCCGAGCATCTCGGGCACCCCCTGAAGATCCGGATTCGCGACACCGGCGAGTACGGCGAGGCCGTCGTCGCCGACTTCGAGCGCCTCCTGACCACCGTCCACCGGATCCAGCTCGACCTCAAGCCTTGACGAGGCGCCCAAGGCGCCGGGCGCATGGCCGAGAGGCGAAGGTCGCGCTGGAGGACGCCGAGGGTGGCCCGGCGGCGGCCCGGCTCAACGCGCCCGCCGAGGCGGACCGGCTGTCCGCCCTCACCGTGGGAGCCCTCCTCAGCGGTGAGCGCCACGCTCCTGCGGCGGGTTCCCTTGCCCCTCTCCGACGGCCGCGAAGGACACCGTCGAGTGCCTGGTTCGGCTGGGATTGCATGCTCGTTCCATTGACGAGATCTTGTGGGGTAGCCGATCCCCTCAGGAGACGACATGCTGCCCCTTCACATGCGCCGCCAGGAGTTTCACCCCGATCCCGAACTCGCCACCGCCCGCGAGGAACCCGGCCTGCGGCGTGTTCCCACGCCCTACGGCCAGGATGCCTGGCTGGTCACCCGTTACGACGACGTGCGCACCGTGCTCAGGAACGCCGAACTGTTCAGCTACGCCAGCGGCATCAACCTGCCGCCCATGAGTGAGGAGCAGGCCAAACGTATCCGCGCGGGCGCGCTGCTGATGATGGATCCGCCCGACCACACCCGGTTACGCCGCATGCTGACCCCCGAGTTCACGATGCGCCGTATCCGTCGTCTGGAGCCCCGGGTCCGCGAGATCGTCGCCGACCATCTGGACGCGATGGAGCGTACCGGCGCGCCGGCCGATCTCGTCTCCCAGTTCGCCACCCCGATCCCCTCGCTGGTCATCTGCGAACTGCTCGGGGTGCCCTATGAGGACCGAGACGCCTTCCAGGCCCTCAGCGTCGTGATCCTCGACTTCAACCGCTCGCCCGAGGAGCGCGGGAGGGCGCAGATGGAGTTGACCGCCTACATGACCGGGCTGGTCGGGCGGGCGCGGACCGAGCCGGGCGAGGACCTGATCGGCATGCTGGTCCGCGAGCACGGCGATGACCTCACGACCGACGAACTGGTCGGCATCGGCGGGTTGTTGCTGGTCGCCGGGCACGAGACGACGGCCAACATGATCGGCCTGGGCACGCTGGCGTTGCTGCGACACCCCGACCAGCTCGACCTGTTCCGCGAGGACCCCGGCAGGGCCGGCGGCCTGGTCGAGGAGCTGCTGCGCTGGCTGACGATCGTCCACCAGGGCGCCACCAAGGTGGCCGTGGCCGACACCGAGATCAGCGGCGTGCCGATCGCGAAGGGCGACGTCGTGGTGGTCTCCCTGCCCGCCGCCAACCGCGACCCGGCGCTGACCGAGGACCCGGAGCGGCTCGACATCCAACGGCCCGACCTGGCCCACGTCGCATTCGGTTACGGCGCGCACCACTGTATCGGGGCTCCGCTGGCCCGGATGGAGATGCGCATCGCGTTCTCCGCCCTGTTCGAGCGTTTCCCCGGGCTGCGCGAGGCGGGCGAGCCGGAGTTTCGTTCGTTCAACGTCGTGTACGGCCTGTCGGCGTTCCCCGTCGCCTGGTGATCCACCGTCCCGGGAGCGCCGGTGACGGTTGACCCGCCGGGCGGCAAGGGTTCGGGCGGCACGGACACCCACCGCCCGCGCTCGGCGAAGCTGCCGGTCCTCATGGACCTGTACGGGCGGCACGGACACCCGCCGCCCGCGCCCTCTGTTATCAGGGGTTATCCGAACGTCTTCCCGGGCAGCACGCGGCCATGCGTGGACGATCGATTGCTCACAGATGGGGCGTGGTGCTCGACGCACCCGACGCACAGGCACTCGCGCGGTTCTACGCGCGCCTTCTCGACTGGAGGATCACCAAGGACGAAGGCGACTGGGTCACGGTCGCAGCGGCCGACGAGGGGGCGTATCTGGCGTTCCAGACATCCGCCGACTACGTACGCCCGGTCTGGCCGTCCGCCGACGGCTCGCAGCAGATGATGATGCACCTCGACCTGGAGGTCGGCGACCTTCACGACGCGGTCGCCCACGCGCTTGAGGAGGGCGCGACACTCGCCGCCTACCAACCGCAGGACGACGTCCGGGTCCTTCTCGATCCCGCCGGGCACCCGTTCTGTCTCTACACGGACGGGTGAAGAACCGCCCGGGGAACGACGCCGGTGAACACCGGCATGCCGGTGTTCACCCAGGAACCTCCGGCACGGAGCGGACGAGGCGGCCTCTCCCGGAAAGTGAACGGGACAGCGCCTTCGCCTCGTCAGCGAAACGGCACGTCCGATCATCGGGCCCGGCCAGTGGCCCGTCTCCGAACGTCGACCGGATATCACGACCGGGTGACCGGCTCTCTTCGGGTCTGGTTTCCCCGGCAAGGTCGTGTGACGGACCACTAGTTGTTCTTACCGTTCCCCTGGTTCCCCTGGTTGCCCTGGTTGTTCCCCTGGCCTTTGCCACGCTGTGCCGGATTCCGGTACTTGTTCGGGTTCGCCTTCTTCGCGACGGGCCCGGACGTGTCGATCCTGGGAGCCTCGGTGGCCGTCCTGGGGGCGACCTCGGTCCGTCCTGCGCGGCGAGACATGACGGTGGAACGCCGTTCGTCGAGCACCTGCCGTGTCTTCGAGGGCTCCGGGGTCTCTGTGGTCTCCGGGGTCTTCGAGGGCTCCGGGGTACGGGAGGGTTGCGGCGTCGTGACGGAGGCGGCGCTGGAGGGCGCGACCCGCTCAGGGCCGCCCGCCCCGCTCGTCCCCGCACCGCGCCATTCGGCGGTGACGGCGGCGGCGACGATGATGCCGACGGCCAGGGCCGCGACACCCGCCGCCAGGTGCCGACGTTCGGTGTTCCGCTGACGCACCGGGGTGTTCCGGGCGTCCTCACGGGCGCGGCCCCCCGTGGAACGGCGACCGGCGCCCTCGCGAAGGTGCCGATCCGTGTGACGGTCGGCGTCCTCGCGGAGGTACTGCCCCGTGGAACGCAGGTCGGCCTCGGACCGGCCGGTGGGCCCCTGGTCGAGGGTCGGCTCCGCGACGCGAGCGGAGAGGAGAGGTGCGGCGGCGCTGCCCGCCTCCCGCTCCCAGAGCGTGGCCACCTCCTCCAGCTGTGTCCTGGCACGGGCGATGTCGGTGCGCCGGGCGGGATCCTTTTCGAGCAGGCCGGTGATGACGGGCGCCAGGGGGCCGGCGTTCCGGAACGGTTCGGGGTCGGCCGTCAGTACGGCGGCGAGGGTGGCGAGTGCGGTGCCTCGTCCGAACGCGGAACGGCCCTCAACGGCGGCGTACAGGGTGGCTCCGAAGGACCACAGGTCGCTTTCCGCGTTCGATTCGAGACCGGCGGCACGCTCGGGGGCGATGTAGGCGGGCGTGCCCACCACCATTCCCACACTGGTGAGCGACACATCCTCGTCGACGGCGATGGCGAGCCCGAAGTCGGTCAGGATCGCGTGCCCGTCATCGGTGAACAGGATGTTGGCGGGTTTGACGTCGCGGTGTGTGATGCCGACCTCGTGGGCGGCCTCCAGCGCCGACAGCACCTCCAGCCCGATGCGCGCGGCGGTGGGAGCGAGCAGAGGTCCCTCCTCCGCGAGGATCTCGGCGAGGTTGCGTGAGCGCACGAGCTGCATCACGATCCACAGGCAGTCGTCGTCGGCCCGCACCACGTCGTACACCGCGGCGATGTTGGGGTGGCTCAGCCGCGCGGCCAGGCGAGCCTCCCGCATGGTCCGCTCCAGCAGGACCTCACGCTCCGGGGCGGTCAGGTGGTCCGGGATCGTGACCTCCTTGACCGCGACCTCACGATCGAGCAGCTCGTCGTGGGCCTGCCACACCGTGGCCATGCCGCCTTTGCCCAGCCCTGCCACGAGGCGGTACCGCCCAGCCAGTAACCACCCCTCGTGCCGTGAGGAAGATGAAGAAGCCATGGGGCATGCCTACCCGATGATTGATCCCGCATGTCACGGTTATCACCGCATCCGATGCCGACCGGTTATCGGATCGTCCTCCAAGGCGCCCTCGGCACTCCGTGTCATCTCGCGGCTCTCCCAGGCCCAGGCCACGATCTCGACCCGGTTGCGCACACCGAGCTTGACCATGATGCCCGAGACGTACCCCTTCACCGTGCTCAGCGAGATGAACAACCCGTCGGCGATCTCCTGGTTGGTGTGTCCCCTGCCGATCGCCCGGACGATCTCGGTCTCCCGCGCGGTCAGGGGCCGCGCGGGCACGCGGATCTCGGTTCGGGCTCCGCGGTCGGCGAGGTGGTGCAGCAGTCGCAGCGTGATGGACGGTGAGATGAGCGCGTCGCCGGTGTACGCGGCCCGCACGGCCTCGACCAGCAGGCGCGGGCCCGCGTCCTTCAGCACGAATCCGGCCGCGCCGCAGCGCAGTGCGCCGTGGACGTACTCGTCCAGGTCGAACGTGGTGACCATCACCACCTTGGTCGGGGCCTCTGCCAGGGTACGGGCGACCTCGATCCCGTCGAGGCGGGGCATCTGGATGTCCACCAGGCACACGTCCGGACGTGTCCTGCGGGCCTGCTCGATCGTTTCGACACCGTCGCCGGCCTCGGCGACCACGGTGATGTCCGGCTGGTCTTCGAGAATGGTCCGCAGGCTGGCCCGGATCATCGCCTGGTCGTCGGCGAGCAGCACCCGGATGGTCATCCGCGCCCCCTGCCCGGCCCGGGCGGTGTCATCCCCCTGACGGACATGAACGGCACCGTACGGCACCGACGCCCTCCGGCAGGTGCGGGCGGTGTCATCGGTGCTCGCCGAGCTCGTCGAGCCGTTCGCGGCCCGCGGCCCGTTCGCGGCCCCCGGCGTCGGGAGCGGCGGCAAGACCGGCGTCGCGCAGGAGACCGACCGCGCGACGGGTGGCGGCCAGGGCCTCCGAGCCCGCCGTTTCGATGTCGGCGAGGGAGTCGGTCGCCTTCTCCGGGTGCCTGGCGGTGACGAGCTGGGCGGCCTGGGCCTGGAGCACGATGCTGGTGACATGGTGGGCGACGACGTCGTGCAGCTCTCTGGCCAGTTCAAGGCGTTCGGCACGCCGTATCCGCTCGGCGACGGTACGCCGCCGGACGGCGAGCAGCCGCAGACCGGTCCCGGTCACCACGGCGGCGAGCCAGAGCAGACCGTTCAGCACCGGCACGGCCGAGCCCGGGTTGGCGAGAAAACCACTCGCCACCACGGCCAGACCCCCGGCGCCCACCGCGCAGGCCGCGCGGACGGGCAGTGTCCTGACCGCGGAGCCGACGAGCACCGCGAGCCCCAGGGACGCGGCGGGACTGGGTTCCGCGGGCAGGTGGACGAGGCGGGTGGCGAGGACGGCGAGCGCGGCCACGGCCAGACCGGCGACGGCGATCCACAGCGGGTCGCGGCGGCGCATCAGGGCGAGCGCGCACACCGAGGCCGCGACCACCGCGCCGAACGGCGAGTGCTCGGCGCCCCAGCTGTCGGCGATCTGGTACGCCTGGAAGGCCACGGCGACCGCGAACACGACGCCGAGCCCGGCGTCGGCCGCCGTCTTGAACCGATCGGGAACACGCACGGCGTTCAGGCTAGGCGAGGCACCCCGCCGGCCAGTACCGGCCGAAAGTACGGTCCTTTCCCTGCTTTCCGCCGATATGGGAGCGAGCTCGGGTCCGCAGGATGGGGTCCCATGCCACCCGAAACCCTTCCCCCGACGCCGGAGGCCACCGGACAGGGACACCCCATGACGACCTCCTCCGGCCGGTCGCGGGTCGTCGCGCTCGACGTGCTGCGCGGGTTCGCCCTGTGCGGAATCCTGCTCGCCAACGTCAAGCCGATCGCCCACATGATCCACACCACGGACGCCATGCGGCCGGTGGTGACGGCTGGTCAGGACGACTCCTGGCTGGGGCTGGGCCTCTTCGTCGACCAACGCTTCTTCCCGATCTTCTCCGTGCTGTTCGGCGTCGGCTTCTCGCTGCTGCTGGACTCCGCGGGACGCCACGCCCCGCACCCCCGGGTGCTCCTGCTGCGTCGGCTCCTGGTCCTGCTCGCCGTGGGCCTGGCGCACATGTTCCTGCTGTGGCGGGGCGACATTCTCACCGTCTACGCCGTCGTCGGCCTGGTGGTGCTGCTGCCCTCGACCTGGTTGCCGCGCCGGGCCGTCGCCGGGCTCGCCGCCGTCCTCGTCGCGACGCCGTTGATCCTGGGCGGCAACGGGGTGCCGCTGGTGCCGGGACTGTTCCTGCTGGGCTCGGCGCTGACCCGGTACGGCGTGATCGACCGGCTGGAGCGCTCGGCGCGTGTCCCGGCCGCGCTCGCCCTGCTCTTCGCGGCGGGAGCGGTGCCCGCCGTGTGGCTGCAGGTCGGGACGCGGGCCGACGAGGCGTACTTCAACACCTGGTTCGGCCTCGCCGGACTGCTGATGGCGGGCGGATACGTGTGTGTGCTGCTGCTCGCGCTCAAGACGCCGTTCCGGCCGGTGCTGCTGAGGGTCTTCTCGCCGCTGGGCCGGATGGCGCTGACCAACTACCTGTCGGCCACGCTCCTCGTCCTGGGGGCCGCCCACCTCGTCGGCGGCTCGCCGGACGACTGGTCATCGGCGACGGTGCTCCTGATCTCGGGAGCCGTTCTCGTCCCCCAGTGGCTGGTGTCCACGCTCTGGTTGCGCCGCTACCGCCAGGGCCCGCTGGAGTGGCTCTGGCGCTGGGCCACCTGGGCCCGGCGTCCGCCCCTGCGCCGCACCCCCTGACCGGTCCACCGGGCGCGTCCGGTGTTTCCTGCCGGCCGGGACGAACGCGGCGAGGCGTGCCGCGACGGGTTGCCCGAGAAGGATCCCGAGGAGGGCCAGCGCCAGCCCGCAGAGCTGTCGCGCGGTGAGCACCTCCGCGGCGATCACCGTGCCGAGCAGCACCCCGGTCACCGGGTTCAGCAGCCCGACGAGTCCCACCGTTCCCGCCGTCAGGTGTCGCAGTCCGGCGAACCAGGCGACGAAGGCGAGAGCCGTCGCGACGACGCTGAGATAGACGAACCAGAGGGTCTCGGGTCCGTCCAGGCTCGGCGGGGCGCCCTCCACCGCGACGGCGAAGGGCAGCAGGACGAGACCTCCGGCGACGAGCTGCCACGAGGTCGAGGAAAGCACGTCGACCTCGGTGCTCCACCTCTTGGTCAGCACGTATCCGAACGACGACATCACCATGGCCGCGACGGACGCGAGAACGCCGAGGGGGTCGACGGCGGTCGCACCGGTGAGCAGCATGAGGCAGACCCCCGCGATGCCGACGCCGGCTCCGGCCAGGTGCAGGACCCGCGGGCGCTCCGAGAGCAGTGACCAGGCCAGGAGCATCATCACGATGGGCGACGTCGCCATGATCGTCGAGGCGATGCTCGTCGGGAGCAACTGGGCCGCCAGGTAGACGAGCGCGAAGAACGCGCTCATGTTGAGAGTCCCGAGGACCAGGGACTTCCACCACCACGCCCCCCGGGGAAGCCTCCTGCCGATGAGGAGGAGCAGCAGTCCCGCGGGCAGCGCCCTGATGACCGCCCCGTACAGCGGATAGCCGGGCGGGAGGAACTGGTGGGTGACGAAGTAGGTCGTCCCCCACGCGATCGGCGCCATCGCCGTGACCGACGTCCAGCGGAAATTAGCTTCCATGGAAGACAATATAGCTTCCCTGGAAGCTACACTCCGGACATGAGCGAACCCCTGGACCACGTGGCCCGCATCCAGCAGGAATGGGCCCGCGAGCGGCCGGACCTGGATGTGAGCCCGCAGGGGGTGATCGGGCGCCTGCACCGCCTCGCCGGACACCTCACCGAACAACTCTGTGTCGTCTACCGGCGCTACGGGCTCGGCGAGGGAGAGTTCGACGTCCTCGCCACCCTGCGACGCGGCGGACCGCCCTTCGAGCGCGCCCCCGGAGAGCTCGCCGCCTTCACCATGGTCACCACCGGCGCGATGACCAAACGCATCGACCGGCTCGAACGCGACGGACTGGTCACCCGCCGCCCGAGCGAGAGCGACGGCCGCGGACGGGTGGTCGCACTCACCGACGCCGGCAGAGAACTGATCGACCGGGCGTTCGCCGAGCACATGCGCAACGAACGCCGCCTCCTCGACGAGCTGGCCCCCGAGGAGGCCGCGCACCTCGAGTCACTGCTCACCACCTGGCTGGCCCGCTTCGAGGCCCCGCTCCGGACAGACGTCTGAACCGATCGCGGGCGGACGAGAGCGGACCCCGCTCCGAAGAGCGAACCCCGTACTGTGCCGTCGTCGGGCGCGTCACTGACGGACCGTCGAGCCCCGGCGTTCCTTGCGGATGTGCAGCTGCGCGGGCACCCGGGTGCGCAGCTCGGCGACATGGCTGACGATGCCGACCGCACGACCGCCGTCGCGCAGGCCGTCGAGGATGTCGAGCACCCCGTCGAGGGTGTCCTCGTCCAGGGTGCCGAAGCCCTCGTCGACGAAGAGCGTGCCGATCTCCACTCCCCCGGCCTCCGCGCTCACCACGTCGGCCAGGCCGAGGGCGAGGGCGAGCGAGGTGATGAAGCTCTCGCCGCCGGAGAGGGTCGCCGGGTCGCGGCCCACACCGGTCCAGCTGTCCAGGATGTGCAGGCCGAGCCCGCCGCCGGACCTGCTCCGGTCTCCGGCGGAGCGGTCACGGTTGTGCTCCAGGAGATAACGCCCGCCCGACATGTGGTCGAGCCGTTCGTTCGCCGACGCGACCACCTGGCCGAGGCGCTCGCCGAGCACGTAGGACGACAGCCGCATCTTCCAGCGGTTGTCGGCGGAGTTGCCGCCGGTCAGGGTGGCGAGCCGTTCCGTCAGGCGGTGTCGCTCGTCGGCCGGCTCCCAGCGTCGCAGGCATTCGGCCAGTTCGGTGCGGAGCGCGGCCAGCCGCGCGAGGCGGGCCTCGCCCCGGTCCCGTTCGGACAGCAGGCGGGCGTGGGCGGCGTCGGCCGCGTCCCGCGCGTCGCGCAAGGCCGCGAGATCGGGTTCCGGCTCGGCCGCCGCGGCGACCAGCTCGGGGTCGGCGAGCATCGCGGCGACCGCGGCGCCCTCCTGGGCGAGCTCGCGGAGCCGGGCGGTCTTCTCCCCCCGCTCGGCGGAGGAGCGGACGGCCGCGCGGGCGTCGTCGAGCCCGAGGAAACCCACCTCGACGACGGCGCCCAGCGCCTGGTTACGGGCCGCCACGAGCTCCTCGGCGGCGACCCGCTCGTCCCTGACCGCTTCGACGGCCTCCCGCAGCAGCTCGGCCTCGTCGGCGAGCCGGTCCAGCCTGGCGACCAGCGTCGGGTCCTCGCCGCGCGCCTCGTCGAGGCGCGCGGTCAGCCGCTCGGCCTCGACGGCGAGCCTTTCCGTGTTCGTCCGGCGGGAGGCCAGCCCGACGGCGAGCTCGCGTGAACGCTCCCCGAGCCGGTCGGACTCGGCGGCGACCTTCTCGACCTCGGCCGCCAGCGCCGTCTCGGCCCGCGCCGACTCGCGCAGCGCGGCCAGTGCCCGCTCCGCCCCGGTGAGCTCGTCCGCGGCGTCCCGTACGGCCAGGCCGGTCCTGTCGTTCGCCTCGCGGTGGGCGGCGGCGAGCTCGATCACGCGGGTCGCGGCGGCGAGCGCGGCGGACAGGTGCGCGCTCTCCCGTGCCAGGCGGTCGCGGCGGGCCCGCACCGTGGGGTCGGCGCCCCGGGCGTCGTCCAGGCGGGCGGTGAGACGCTCGCGCTCGGTCTGCCGGCCCGCGCGGCGGGCGCGTCCCTCGGCGAGCCGCCCGGCGATCTCCGCCGCCCGGCTCCTCGCGTCCTCCAGTTCGGCGGTGATCCGCTCCACCTCGGCGGCGAGGGTCTCCTCGGCGCTCGCCGCAGAGGTCAGCGCCTCAAGCTTCCTGCCGGCCTCGGCGAGGATCTCCCCCGCTTCCTCCCCGGTCGTCTCACCCGCGACGGCGAGAGCCTCGTCGAGGCGCAGGGTCAGCGTCGTGACGGTGTTTTCCGCGGCCTGACGGCGTTCCATGGCCGCCTCGTAGGCGCTCTGGGCCACGCGCTCGTCGTCGGCGGTGGGTGCCTCGTCGGCCGGGGCGGCGGGAGCGGGGTGTTCGGGTGAGCCGCAGACCGCGCAGGGGTGGCCCGGGGTGAGCTTCGCGGCGAGTTCCGCGGCCATGCCGTCGATCCTGGACTGCCGGATGTCCAGGTGCCGGTCACGGAGCGTCTGGGCGAAGTCGGCGGCGTCCGTCCGCGCGGCGCGGGCGGACTCCAGTTCGGCGCGGAGAATCTCGCGGCGTCGTGCCGCGGCGAGCACCGCGGTGGCGGTGTCGACGCTCGCCCGCGCCACCGGGACCCCCGCCGCTGCGGCCCTGGCCTCACCGAGCCGAGCCGACGCCTCCGCCGACGCGGCGGGCAGCCTCTCCAGGATCTCGCGGACCTCGGTCTCCTGCCGGAGCACCTCCGGGAGCTCCGCGTCGAACGCGGTGATCAGCCCGTCGACCTCGGCCAGCCGGTCCTCCTCGGCCCGCAGCCCCTCCAGCGCGGCCAGTTCCCGCCCGCACTCCCTCTCCCCGATGGTGAGAACCTCACGAACCTTCCCGGGGTCGAGGTGCTCACGTATTTCCTGGGGGCCGAGAGCCTTGCGGCCCTCGTCGGGGTCGAGAGGCCCACCGGGCTCCAGGGCTTCACGGACGTCCTCGAGACCGAGGGCCTCGCCGAGGCCCAAGGGGTCGCGAACCTCGGGAGAGAGGACGGCCAGGCCTGCGGCGAGGTCGGTACGGGCCGCGGACAGGTCGGCGGCGAGGCGGTCGCGCTGCTCGGCCGCCCGGAGACGGGTGACGGCGGCCTCCACCGCCGACTCGGCCGCGGGGACGCGGGCCGCGTCCAGGCGTGCGGCGGTGAGGCGTTCGTCCAGTTCCCTGCGGAGGCCGGGGAGGACCTCCAGGCGGGCGTCGGCCTCCGCCTGCGCGGCGGCCAGCTCGGCGATCTCGCGAGCGGCCGTCTCCCGCTCCTGGACGATTCCCGCCAGGCGTGACTCCTCCGCTCGCAGCTCGCCCAGGCGGGTGATCTCGCCCTGGCGGTCGCGTTCCAGCGCGACCAGGTGGCCGAGCACCGCGTGGCGGCGGTCCGCACCGGCATCCGTATGGTCACGGACGTCACCGCGAGCGCCCACACCCGCGTGGTCACGAGCCTCGCCGTAAACATCGGCGCCCGTGCCGGCACGGGCGCCGCCAGGAGCGCCACCGCCCGCGTGGGCGCGGGTCCCGTCGCCGTGGCCCGCACCCGCCGCATCGTCACCGTCGTGCGCGGTGCCGGTGCGGTCGCGGACGGCGCCCCACCGGCCGACGGGAGCACCGAGGAGGGGAAGGGCGCGGGCGACGGCGTCGGCGGCCAGCCGGTGGGCCTTCGAGGCGGCCTCGGCGCGCTGCTCGGCGCTCTGGATCAGCGGCAGCACCCGGTCGGCGGCCGCCGCCTCCTCCAGGATGATCTCCAGGTCCGCGCGTTCCTCGGCCGTCTCCTCCAGCGTCCGGCTCCGGGTCAGCGCCTCGGCGTGACGCCGTCGCCGGTCGGCCAGCGCGGCACCGCGCTCCAGGCTCTCGCGCGCCCGCCGTACGGCGGCCTCGCCCTCGGCTCCCTGCCCGTCCAGCCGTGCGGCCTCCAGGCGTGCGAGCTCCTCAAGCGCGCGGGCCCACCCCAGCGGGTCGTCCTCCACGGAGTTCGCGGAGTTCGCGGAGTTCGCGGAGTCCACAGGGTTCGTGGGGTTCGCGGGGCCCGCGAACCCCACCGGCTCCATCGACTCCACGGGGAGCCCCGAGTCGGGGAGGGCGTCCAGCGCGGCCAGCAGGGCGGGACCCGCGGCCTCCTCCAGTCGCTTGACGGCGAAGTCGACCTCCTTGCGGAGGGCCTGCTGCTCGCGGTACGCCTCGGTGCGCTGCTCGGCGAGCCAGGACTCGGCGGTGGCGTAGACCTTCACCGAGAACAGGCGCTCCAGGACCCTGCGGCGTTCCTCGCCGTCGGCGCGCAGGAACTTGGCGAAGTCTCCCTGGGGCAGCATCGCGACCTGGAGGAACTGTTCGGCGTTCATGCCGAGCAGGGTGCCGACGAACTCCCCGGCCTCGTCGACCCTGGTCGTGAGCCCCACCCACTCCCCGGATGGCGCGAGCTCCTGGAGCAGTGCCTTCTCGTTCTCCCTGGTCGTGCCGGTGCCCCTGAGCTTGGGGCGCTGCCAGGCCGGCGACCGGGTGATCTTCAGCCTGCGGCCCCGCACCGTGACCTCCAGCGCCACGCTGGGCCCACGCCCAGGGGGCGCGTGGTCGCAGCGCAGGCTCTTGGCGCTGTCGCGCCTGCCGGGCACCCTGCCGTACAGGGCGTAGCAGAGCGCGTCCAGCACGGTGGTCTTGCCCGCGCCGGTGGGGCCGTGGATCAAGAACAGCCCCGCCTCGGCGAGGGCGTCGAAGTCGACCTGCTCCTCACCGGGAAAGGAGCCGAAAGCGGTGATCCACAGACGGTGCGGGCGCATCTACGCCTTCGCCTCCTTCATACGGGAGAACTCCACGGCCTCCCGCAGCAGCCGGGTCTCAGCGGGGTCGGCGGCCTCGCCGCGCACCTCGCGGACGAAGTCGAGAGCGACGTCGATCTCGGGACGCCCGGCCGCCCTGGCGCGGGTCACGGTCTCCTCGCCCCCGCCCTCGGGCTCGAAGGACAGGGCGAGCGTGTGCGGGAAGCGGGCCCTGAGCCGCTCCATCGCACCCTTGGGCCTGATCCGGTCGACGAGCGTCACCTGGAGCCAGTGCTCCTCGTGACGGGCGTGCTCGGGAGCGGTCAGCAGGTCGTCGATGCGGCCGGTGAGGCGGCTGACCGGCCTGGGCACCGGGGCCTCGACGAACTCGGCGCCCTCGTACCCGCCGGGACCGATGTCGACCACCCAGGAGCCCTTCGTCTGACCGGCCTCGGAGAAGGAGTAGGCGATCGGGGAGCCGGAGTAGCGGGCGGTCTCGGTCATCCGCTGGCGGCCGTGCAGGTGGCCGAGCGCCACGTAGTCGACGCCGTCGAAGGCGCGCACCGGAACGTGCGCGACGCCTCCCACGCTGATGTCGCGCTCGCTGTCGCTGCCCCGCCCTCCGGTCACGAACGCGTGGGCGAGGACCACCGACCGGGGACCGCGCCGGGCGAGGTCGGCGCGAACCAGGGACATCGCGTGCTCGATCGCGGCGGTGTGGGTGCGCTCGGACAGCTCCCAGGGGGCGCGTACCAGCTCGGGCTCCAGGTAGGGGATGCCGTAGAAGGCGACGTCGTCGACGACGACCGGCTCGCCGACCCGCCCCGGGTCGGTGCGCAGGTGGACGCCCGCCGCGTCGATGAGGTCGGCGCCGAAGCCGAGGCGGCGGGCCGAGTCGTGGTTGCCGCTGATCAGCACGGTGCGCACGCGGGCGTCGACCAGCCGTCGCAGCGCCTGGTTGCACAGGTCGACCGCGTCGACCGAGGGAAGCGCCCGGTCGTAGACGTCACCGGCGACCGCGACCACGTCGATCCGCTCCGACCTGACCGTCTCGATCAGGTGGTCGACGAAGACGCCCTGGGCCGCCAGGAGGCTCTCCCGGTGGAACGATCGGCCCAGGTGCCAGTCCGATGTGTGCAACACCCGCATGTCGCACGAAGCTAACAGGACTCAGCGACAAATGTGGCCACTCACGTCACGCCGATCCCCCGCTCTGTTCGGGAATGGCGGCGATGAGTACGCTTGAAGATCGGAAGGAACGATACCGGAGCCGGCGACGAGCACGGAGGCGGATCACCATCGGGGATCGCGGTGACATCCAGGTGGGCCGTGGCGTCCTGAGCGTCGCGTCCGGCCTGATCCTGGTGATTCTCGCGACGGTGGGCTACACGCTGCCGCCGCCGTTCGACCCGACCCCTCTGCACGCCGATCCGGTCTTCCAGGCCCTTCCCCCCCAGCCGCCGTCCGAGCTCCGGCCGGTCGCCGCGAACAGGCAGATCACCACGCAGGACATCACCGTCACGGCCGAGGACGGTACGCCGCTGGGTGCGACGATCCGCGCGCCGGTCGCCCCCGGGCGGCACCCGGCGCTGGTCTTCGTGCAGGGTGCGGGCCCCGGGGTCAGGGGCGAGTTCACGACCCAGGCCGAGTGGCTGGCCAGGTCCGGGATCGTCACCCTCGTCTACGACAAGCGGACCGTGGGCTACGACTTCCTCAAGCGCGACTTCGGCCTCCTCGCCCGCGATGCCCTGCGCGTTTTGAATGAGCTGCGCTCGCGTGAGGACGTCGACCCGGCCAGGGTGGGGCTCTGGGGGGTGAGCGAGGGCAGCTGGGTGGTGCCCATCGCGGCCAACCAGAGCACCGCCGTCGGGTTCACCGTGCTGGTGTCGTCCCCCAACGTCTCCCCCATGCGGCAGGTGACGTGGGCGCTGGGCGAGCAACTCCAGCGGCTGTACGCGCCCAGCGGGGTGCGCGAGCTGCTCATCCGCGCGATCGGCGCCGTCGACGCGGACTTCCTGCGCTACGACGGCCTGCCCGCGCTGCGCGAGATGCGGCAGCCGGTCCTGGCCCTGTACGGCACGCGCGACCCCTCGATCCCGTTCGTGGAGAGCAGCAAGGCGCTGACCGACGCCCTCACCGAGGGCGGCAACGACGACTACACGATCCGCTACCTCGACCGCGCCGACCACGGCATGCGCTTCCACGGCGGCCCCCTCGTCCCCGACTACCTGCGGACGTTGTCCAACTGGGTGACGGGCCTGCCGGACACGGCCAAGCCTTCCGTGCACATCGCCGGTGCCACACCGGTCCAGCGCCTGGAGGCGAGCGATGTTCCCGCCGCCCCCTGGTACGCCGGGGGCACGATGATCGGCCTGACGCTCTGCCTCGCCGTGGTCGGCTACGTGGTCGGGCCGGTCGCGGAGATGGCGGCGCGACTGCGGGGCCGCACCACCGCGGCGCAGGCCGACGTCCTGATCTGGCCGCCGATCCGGCGGCGGTTCCGCCGGATGGCCTGGACCGGGGTCGGGCTGCTCGTCTCGGTGGTGGCGTTCATCACGCTGCTCGTGCTGTTCTCGGTCAACCAGGCCGGGGCGTGGCCCGCGGTGCTCGCCGGGTGGCTGGTCATCAGGATCCTGGCGCTGCTGATGCTGCTGCAGGAGGTCACGGGCGTGGCGGCCGTCGTGTCGGGACTGCGCGAGGGCTGGCAGCCCTCGCGCCCGCAGAGCTTCGCGGTCGCCGGGGTGCTGGGCGGCACCGGCCTGCTGCTGGTGGCCGCGGCCTACTACGGCCTGTTCTCCTTTCCCTGGTAGGACCGCTCACCTCATCCGGTTCTCACGCGTTTCCTTCACCGGTTTGCCCCGGTCAGGCGTCGCGATGGGTAATCGCCAGGGTTGCCGCGAGGAGGGGGATCACGACGTAACTCGCGAGAATGGCGGTGGCTGGGAGGGGTCCGAAAGCGCCGGAGTCGGGGACGTCGGCCAGTTGTCTGGTCAGGGAGGGAATCGTCAGGGAAGAGGTCCAGTCGTTCCAGGGGGCGGGCAGGAAGCGCGCGATCATGGTCGGGGTGAGCAGGAGCGCGATCAGGGTGATGAGCGTTCCCGGGAGCGAACGCACGATCGTGGCCAGGCCCAGCCCCAGCACCGCGGCGACGGCGGAGCCGGCGCCTGCCGCCAGCACCTCGGTCAGCGCGGCCGGCTCGGAGAACGAGGCGCCGATAGGGCGATCGCCTACCACCGCCTGAGCGGTGAAGTACGTGGCGAACGCCAGTATCTGGCCCACGATCGCGGCCACGGCGGCCACTACGGCAGCCTTGGCCAGGAGGAGATGCCAGGGGCGCCGCATCGTGGTTAACGTCAGCCTGATCATGCCCGTGCTGTACTCACCGGAGATGGCGAGCACCCCCAGCATGCCGAAGAGGACGGGAGTGATGTCGGCGCTGAAGCCGAGCCCCGTGCCGACGGGTTCGCCACCAAAACCGTTGGTGTCGAAGTGCTTGGAGATCGAGAGGGCGGCGAAGCCGGTGAGCGCCGGAGCCGAGAGCGTGGCGGCCAGGACGAAGTGGGCGGATCGGAGCGAGCGCAGCTTGACCCATTCCGAGGCGATGGCGTTGATCACTGGGTTATCTCCATGAAGGCCTCTTCCAGCGACACGTGACGCGCCACCAGCTCATGGATGGCGCAGTCGTTCGCCAAGGCGGCATCACCTATGGCGGCCGCGGACAAGCCGGTCACCAGCAGATCCCCTTCGCCCCAGGAGGGAGAGGCCATCTCGCTCGCGGCGGGCGTGCCCGTTTCCTGCGCGAGGCGCACGGTCGCTCCCGCCATTTCGAGCACCACGGCCAAGCGGGCCGCCTGGGGTGATCGGACCTGTACGTCGCCTTGAAAGCGGGCCAGTAGCTCCTCCATCGAGGTGTCCTCGATCAGCCGCCCCTGGCCGATGACGATGAGCCGGTCGGCGGTGAGAGACATCTCGGTCATCAGATGACTCGACAGGAGGATGGTCCGCCCCTCCGCCGCCATGGATCTCAGCAGTGCCCTGAGCCAGCGGATGCCGTCGGGGTCGAGGCCGTTGATCGGCTCGTCGAGAATGAGCACCCCTGGGTCACCGAGCAGTGCCGCCGCGATGCCGAGGCGCTGGCGCATCCCGTAGGAGAACCCGGCGATCCGCTTGCGCGCCACGCCGGCCAGGCCGACCTCCTCAAGGACCCGTACGACTCTGCGGCGCGCGATCCCGCCGGCATCCGCCAGCGCCTGGAGGTGATCGAACGCGCTGCGCCCGCCCTGCACCTCGGCGGCGTCGAGCATGGCACCGACCTCACGCATGGGGTCGCGAAGCTCACGCTTGCGGACGCCGTTGATCAACGCCTTGCCCGAGGTGGGCGAGTGCAGGCCGAGGATGACCTGCATGGCGGTGGACTTGCCTGCCCCGTTGTGCCCGAGAAAGCCGGTGACCTGTCCGGGCTTGACGTCGAACGTCAGCTCCGAGATGGCGCGCGTGGAACCGTACACTTTCGTGAGGTTCATGACCTCGATCATTTGCCCACCTTCTGGATCCGCTCGGCCGGGCAGCGCGTGCCCGGCGCGGGCAGTGCGCCCGTTGTGAAGTAGGCGAGGACATTCCGCCGCAGGCAGGAGTTTCCTCCCCAGGACGCGTGGCCGTCGCCGTGCCACAGGACGTGCGCGGACGGAATCTGCTCGGCCACATGCCGCTGCCCGAGGTAGTTGGTGTTGTTGTCGAGCTCCCCGATCGCGAAGAGGACCGGCGGCAGATCCTGCATCGACTCCTTCCCCGACAACGGGTGCGGCGCCCAGGACGCGCCCCCACTACGCCCCCAGCACCGTCCGAGCTCGTAACGTCCCGAGAGCCAGCCGAACCTCGGTGCGATCTCTCGAAGCCTGGCCTCGATCTCCTGGAACTCCTCATACGTCGGCAGCTTCGGCATGAAGTCGTTGCACAGGAAGTCCTGACTCACGGACGATCCGCCCTGCTCCGGCGCGAGCTCGGTCAGGAAGCCCGCGGCGTTGCCGTCGAGGGCCTTGCGGATGGCGGTCGCGAACTGCGGCCAACGCGCCGGGTTCATCCCTTGGATCCCGCCCGCGTACAGCTGCCCCTCGCTCACCGTCCGGCCGGTCGAGGCAGGCAACAGCGTGCGGCGCACTCTTGCGACCAGTTCGTCCCATGCCTTGCTCGCGTCCCTGCCGTACAGGGCACAGTCGGTACGGCGGGCGCACCAGTCGCGGAAGCGGATGAGATGCCGCTCCTGCGTCATCGCGTAGTCGCGCAACCGGTCCTCGAACTTCTGCCGGGTGTGATCGGCGGTCCCGTCGAAATACATCCGGCCCACCCGCCGCGGGAACAGCTCCAGATATGCCTGGGCGAAGACGGTCCCGTAGGAGTTGCCCGCGTAGAGGAGCTTCTCCTGGCCGAGTGCGGCGCGCAGCGCGTCGATGTCGTGTGCCACGTTCCACGCCGTCAGTCCGCGCCACGCCGACTTGGCCGTCTTGCGGCAGCTCTTCTGATGGGCCGCGTTCTTGGCGGCGTGGGCGTCCCAGTCCTGCCTCGTCCGCGCCAGGACCAGTCCATGGATGGAGGCCCCGGGCTCCGCACAGCTCATCTTCTTGCCGCTGTTGGGCTCGGACATCCCGCGCGGATCGATGGCGATGACATCGAACCGGCTCCGCAACTCGTTGAGCACGACCGGCAGCTCCGGCGGATAGTCGGGATCGCTCGACGGTCTGAGCATCGCCGTGCTCGTACCGGGGCCGCCGAAGTTGACGATCAGCGGCCCCGCGCTTCGGCCCGTCGCGGAGAGCTTGGCCACGTGCACCGAGGTTTTCGGCCCCCCAGGATCGGCCCAGTCCACGGGAACGACCAGTTCGGCGCACCGTAGGCCGTCGCCGCACTCGCGCCAGCCGAGGGAATATGCCTGAGCCGAGGCCAGCGCGATGCCGCCGAGTGACACGGCGAGGCACGCGGCCAGGCACAAGGCGATGACTCTGCGTCGGTTCATGCCGGCAACGATGCTGCATGGCGATGGCTCGCACATCGGAGCCGGATCCGGTCTTGTGAGTCGGATCAGGGTCATACGGCAGGGACGCACACGAGCGGAGTACGACCCTGGTCCGACGGCCCGGGCTCCGATCCGATTCCGCTCGTTCCTCGGTAACGTCGCAAAGGTGAACCTGCTCACCCGGCGGCTTCCGTACAGCCTGCTCGTCCTCGCCGACGTCGTGGTCATGGTGCTGCTCACGCTGATGTCCGCGATGGAGCGAACCGTGTTTGACCTGGGCGCCGTATCTGCGCTGGTCTGCGCGCTCCCCGTGGCTCTGCGGCGGGTCTGGCCGCTCCCCGCCTACTGCGGTGCGCTGCTGGGCGGCGTCTTGGTGCTCCTGCTGCCGGTCAGCCGGCCGGCGACGATCGCGGTGGCGGCGCTGACCGTTTACACGGTGGCGACCACCCAGCCGTCGCGGCGATCGGGGACGGCCCTCGTGGCGGGCCTGCTCGTCATCGGAGGCGCCCAACTGGTCTCGGTGATGGGCGTACCACGACGGATGGACAATTGGCCGGATCCGATCTTCATCATTGGAGTGACATGGCTGATCATCGGGGCGAGCTGGAGTCTCGGCGCGACGGCGCGCACCCGCCGTGAGTTCGCCGCGCGCGAGGCCAGGAGGCAGGCAGAGAAGGCGGTGGTCGACGAGCGGCTGCGGATCGTACGCGAGTTGCACGATGTCGTCGCCCATTCACTGAGCGTGATCACCGTCAAGGCGGGGGTGACGGCCAAAGTCCTCGACAAACATCCGGAGGAAGGACATAAGGCGTTGCGAACCATCGAGGAGATCGGGCGCGGTTCCCTGGTGGAGATGCGTCAGTTCCTCGGCGCGCTGCGATCACCCGGCAGCGCACCCGAGAGCACGCCGCTCCCCGGCCTCGCCGACCTGCCGTCCCTCACCCACCGAGCCGCGGAGGCCGGCGTGCAGGTCGACCTGTCGGTGAGCGGGACCGTGCCCGACAGCATGGGGCCGGCCGTCTATCGCATCGTTCAGGAGGCGATCACCAATGTCGTCAGACACGCCGCCCCCGCCCATTGCCGGGCCGGCGTGTCGGTCGTCGACGGAAGGTTGACGATCTCCGTGGTCGACGACGGGCCGGGGCGGCGTATGCTGCCGGGCGAGCCGGGCGGACACGGTCTTACCGGGATGCGTGAACGGGCTCTGATGCACGGTGGCGACTTCGAGGCCGGGCCGCTGCCGGGACACGGGTTCCGCGTACACGCGTCATGGGAGGTCCGTTGATTCGAGTGCTCGTCGCCGACGACCAGGCGCTGCTGCGTGGCACCTTTCGGTTACTGATCGACTCGGAGGACGATCTCACCGTGGTCGGGGAAGCGGCCGACGGACAGCAGGCAGTGAGGCTCGCGCGGATGGAATCACCCGATGTGGTGCTCATGGACATCAGAATGCCGGAGATGGACGGCATCACCGCGACCAAGCAGATCGCCCGGGACATCCGGGTTCTCATCCTGACCACGTTCGACCTCGACGAGTACGTCTACGCGGCGTTACGGGCGGGCGCCAGCGGCTTCCTGCTCAAGGACGCGCCACCCGACGACCTCCTGAGGGCGATCCGGGTGGTCGCGGCGGGCGAGACGCTGCTCGCGCCGAGCGTCACCACGCGACTGATCGCGGAGTTCGTACGGCGGCCGGACCAGCGGGTCTTCCACGGGCTCGACACATTGACGGATCGGGAGCGCGAGGTGCTCACGCTCATCGCCCACGGACTGTCCAACGCCGAACTCGCCGCCCAACTCCAGCTGAGCCCCGGGACCGTGAAGACGCACATCGGTCGCCTTCTGGCCAAGCTGAAAGCACGAGACCGTGCCCAGCTCGTCATCGCCGCCTACGAAACCGGCCTCGTCCGACCGCGTTGACGCGAGTGCACGGCCCGGCATCTTCCGGGAGAACGCCACGACCTAGAGGCAGCCGTCGAGCCAGCGGTCCATCTCGGCGAGGACGCGCCTGCGGACCGGTTCGGGTGACAGCACCAGGTCGTGTATCCCGCCCCGCACCCGGACGCACGTCACGTGCGAGCCGATGCTGGTCGACCATCGGGCGATCTGGCCGGGGTCGAGCACGACGTCCGCCTCCTGGGCCTCGGGCATGAAGGCGCGCAGCCGCAGGCCCTTCTCCGCGCAGAGCACCAGCACCGGCACGTCCACCCGGAGGCCGTCGTGCAGCCTGCGCTGCGCCCGGCGGATCGCCCCCAGCCAGGCCGCGTGCACCGGGAACCCTCCGATGGGCTTCCACTCCAGGTCGAAGTCCCACTCGCCGTGGTGGCTGCGGTGCAGGCTCGTGCCGTACGCGGTGGCGGCCACCAGGGGCAGGACGGCGCGGGCGGGCAGCCTGGACAGCTGCCTTCGCAGCAGGTCGGCGGCGATCCGCACGGGAAGGGGGACGTTGAGGTCGAGGAAGGGGCTGTTGAGCACCAGCGCCTGGACGAGACCCCGGCCGCGGACCCGGTCGGCCCAGAGCGAGGCGATCAGGCCGCCGGTGGAGTGGGCGTTGAGGACGACGCGATCGTGCCCGTCGCGCTCGCGGATGACGCGTACCGCCTCGTCGATCTCCGGGAAGTACTCGGTGACGCTGCGCACGAACCCGCGGGTCTGGTGCGGCAGCAGCGAGCGGCCGTACTTGCGCAGGTCGAGGCCGTAGAAGTCGAAGCCCCTCGCGACGAAGTGGTCGGCCAGGTGGGTCTGGAAGAAGTAGTCGGTGAAGCCGTGTACGTAGAGCACGGCGCCGCGGGCGGGCTCGGGAGCCCCTCGCCGCACCAGCGAGGCCACCACCGTGCCCTCGTCGTCGTCGGCCATCGGCAGGACCGTGAGCTCGTAGTCGGGACCGAGAACGTCGGGCATGACGGTCAGGGTAGTTCGTGCGAATCATCCGGCCGCATCGGGACCTCCCGAAGGGATTCGGGGCCTCACGCGGGAAGAGGACCGGGGTGATTCGTCCGGGAAGGCGGCGGTGTTCTCGGCGGCGCCGAGCGCGCGTGAGAGGTCGAGGGTCGTCGGGGATCATCGGGGATCACTGCGGCGGCGCTGTTTTTCGATCTCCGCGAAACCCTGATCGAACCCGATTGCAGCAGAAATGATGAGATATAGGCGTATTAGCTTCCCGGTTTGTTCACCCGTTTGTCGCCCGCGGCCTGGTTTCGCCCCCCTACCATCTCCCCTGCGGCGGTCAAGCGCGAGGAAACGGGGAGCAATTGCGGGACAGATCAAAGCCGCCCGGCGTCGGTGCGGTCATCGGCTGGACGGCACTGGCCGCCGTCGCCCCGGGCGCCGCGCATCTGCGTGCCGGATGGCGCAGGACGGGACTGGCGATCCTGTGCGCGTACGCGGCGCTGTTGCTGGCCCTGCTCTGGGTCGCGCTCACCTCCGACCTCGCCGACCTCGCCGGACAACTGGTCGCCTCCTCCTGGCTGACCGTCGTCACAGTGGCCTCCCTCGCGCTCGGCGTCGCCTGGTTCACGCTGATCGTGCACTCGTTCGTGGTGATGAACCCCGGCACGCTGCCCAGTACGGGACAGGCGATCGCCGGAGGCGTGGCGGGGACACTCGCGGTGGCCGTACTCCTGCCGTTCGGCCTGGTCGGACAGTACGCGGCGGTCTCGCAGTCGGCACTGGACGACGTCTTCAGCGCCCCGTCCACACCGCGTCCCGCGAGCGACGGGGACGGCCGCGAGGAGGACCCCTGGGCGGGCCGCGACCGGGTGAACATCCTGCTGCTCGGCGGTGACGCCGACACCCACCGGGTGGGCGTGCGGACCGACAGCATCAACGTGGCCAGCATCGACGTCAAGTCCGGCAACACCGTGCTGCTGAGCCTGCCGCGCAACCTGGAGAACGTCCGCTTCGTCCCCGGCTCCCCCATGGCGAAACGCTTTCCCGACGGGTTCCGGCTCCCGGCCAACCCCGACGGCTCGCGCGAGGACCTGCTCTTCGCGGTCTGGGAGTACGCCGACTCACATCCGGAGATCTTCGGGGGCCGTAAGAAACAGGGCACCAAGACGCTCGTCGACACGGTCGGCTACACGCTCGGGCTGAAGATCGACTGGTACGCCCTGGTCAACATGTGGGGGTTCGCCCGGCTGATCGACGCGATCGGAGGCGTGACGCTCACCGTTCCCCAGGACGTGGTCTTCGGCAAGTACGACGAGGGCCTGGTCAAGGCCGGAACCCGCAAACTGCGCGGCGCCGACGCGATGTGGTTCGCCCGCTCGCGCACCAACAGCGACGACTACACCCGGATGGGACGCCAGCGCTGCGTGCTGGGCGCACTGCTCTCCCAGTCGGACCCGGCGACCGTACTGTCCAGGTTCAACCAGGTCGCGCTCGCCACCAAGGAACTGCTGCGGACCGACATCCCGCGCCCGATGCTGGAGCACCTCGTGCCGCTGGCGTTGAAGGTCAAGAACGCGAAGGTGACCAGCGTCCAGTTCGTCCCGCCGCTGATCAACACCGGCTACCCCGACTGGACCAAAATCCGTACGGTCACCGCCAAGGCTCTGCGCGCCTCGGTCGTCACCCGGCGCCCTCTCACCGCCACCGCGGCCCCCGGCGCCACCCCGAAGGCCACCACCGAGCAAGGGCCCACCCGCACCCCCCAGGCTGCGGCTGAGCAAGGGCCCACCCGCACGCCCCTCCCGGGAACGAGCGCCACGGCGAAACCGGACCCGACCACTCCCAAGGGCATCACCGAAGGCTGCGGCTGAGCGAGGGCCCACCCGCCTGCGGATAACGGCTCTCCGGACCACGGCTCTCCGGACCACGGCTCTCCGGACGGCGGCCGGGGTGACCTCCCGCACGATCCGTCACCAGGCCCTCGGCCACCACATGGCGGGACGGCGCTCCGGCTTTCACGCCGGGGAGCGCGTCAAGCCAGGTACGACTCCTTGGACAGGCGACGGACCCGGTCCTCGTCGATGCGGTGCCCCAGCCCCACCTGGGTGAGCGGCACGGCCACCACGCCGCCCGAGGCGCCGACCGGCGGGTCGACGATCTGCGCGCTGCGCGGGGGCTCGGCCACGTCGCAGGGCAGGTCACAGCCGGGCAGGCTGGCCGCGGCGACGGTGGCCGCGCGGGCCAGCCCGGTTCCCTTTCCTCCCGCGCAGGCGATCTCCCATCCGGCGCGCACCGCGCGGTCGTGCACCCGCCGCACCTCGCGCAGGGAACCCAGGGCCGCGGGACGGAGCAGCAGTGCCCGGCCCGCCCTCGCGGTGACCGCCTCGTCCAGTTGCTCGGCCGAGGAGACCTCGAGCAGCACCGGGGCGGCGACGCGCTCCTGTAGGTCGGCGTGGTCGCCGAGACTCGCGAGACCGGCGAAGGGGCGCTCGATGACGGAGAGCGTGTAGGCGTCCAGCGCCTCGAGAGCGTCGATGTCGGTGTAGGCGCCGCGGGCGTCCACGCCGATGCCCAGCGCCGGGTACGCCTGACGGACGGCGCGCAGCGGCTCGATGTCCCAGCCCGGGTGAACATCCAGGGTGACGTGGGCGTACCCGGCGCAGACGTGCCGGTTCACCCGCGCGACCAGGCTCTCCAGGTTGCGTTCCGCGCCGATCCTGACGGTGGCCATGAGCGAGGTGCGGGTGCCGCCCAGCGCGTGGGCGAGCGGCACCCCGCGCATCTTCGCCCACAGATCCCAGCAGGCCATGTCGGCGGCCGACCCCCCGGGAATCGAGCCCAGCTCGTCGGGATGCTCCCAGTCGACGCCGATCAGCGCCTGCGCGAGCCCTTCCTCCAGCGCGACCCAGGTCTTGGGGTCGGCGTCGACGACCTCGCCCCACCCGGTCATCCCGCCATAGTCGGTGAGCCGGACGAGGATGCTCTCCGGCCGCCTGCCGTACGGCAGTATCAGCCGGAACACCTCGAGCTCACGGATACGCGGCATGGACCCCTCGATCTCTCCGAGCCCGAAGAACCTCGGACTCCGGCGACTTTCCGTGCCCGGAGAAGCCGGGCCAGGAAAAACGAATCCCGCCCGAAGGCGGGACTCCCCCCTCAACACCACGAAGAACGGCGTTCTTCCCATGGTGCCACGGCGTCTGGTGAACGCCTCCGGCGCGAAGGGGGATTCGGTGGAGAGACCCCCTTCGCGCCGGAGGTCTCGGACGCGCAGGGGGTTCGGAGCGCAGAGACGAGCAGATCTCACGTCCTGGGCAGGACCCGGCCGGCGACGAGTGCCCCGGTGGCCGCCATCAGCGCCGTCAGCCCGAAACAGAGCACGTAGACGGCGACCGAGGCGCCCAGGGCCGCGAGGAGAGCCCCGGTGATCGCCACCGCGACAACCGTGTAGACCGACTCGGCGACACCGAGCGACGCACTGTTCTCCCCCTCCTGCCCCGGGGGCGACAGCTCCAGGATGAGCACGGAAAGCGTCGGGTAGACGATGCCCATACCGAAGCCCAGGATGATCTCGCCGAGGAAGGCGGTGGCGACCGGGACGACGGCGAAGACGGTCAGGCCCATCAGCGCGAGGCCCGCGGCGATCAGCACCGAGCCGGAACGCAGCACCACAACCCGGTCGAACCGCTTGCGGCCCACCAGCCAGGACCCGAACGACCAGCTCAGCGCGCCGCCGGTCAAGGTGAGACCGGCCATCGTCAGCGACAGGCCACGCTCCTGGTTCAGCATCAGCGGCAGGAACGCCTCACCCCCGATGGCCGCGCCCGCCGCGATCCCGCGCAGGGAGATCACCGAGGGCAGCCCACGGGCCGCGCGCAGGGTTCCCGGGGGGAGCAGCCGGGGCAGCGCCGCGACCAACGTGGCCAGGCCGGCGGCGAGCAGGACGAACCCGGTGCCGCGCGCCGCGCCGCCGGCCTCCGTGAGCGCCGACGCGCCGTACTGTATGAGCGCCGCCCCTGCCGCGACGAGCAGCGCCCAGCCCAGCCGGCGCGCGATCGAGGACCGGGCGCCGGACGGCCGCTTCGTCACCTCTCCTTCACCCGTCCCTGACACCGCCGCACCCGCGCCGGCCTCCGGAACCGGCTCCATCACCGCCCCCGCCCCTGGTCCCGCTGACACCGGCACCGGTTCCGTCTCGGCCTTCTCCGGCTTCGCCATCGGCGCGGAGGCCAGCCCGCGCCAGAGCAGCAGCGCCGCCGGGAGGAGGATCCCCGTCACGCCGATGAAGACCCAGCGCCAGCCCACGTTCTCCACCACGATGCCGGTGATCACCGGCCCCACCATGGAGGGCACCACCCAGGCCGTCGCGAAGATCGCGAATACCCTCGGGTGAAGTTCCGCCGGATAGGAGCGCGAGACCAGCACGTACATCGAGACCTGCAGGATGCCCGCGCCGAATCCCTGCACGAACCGGCCCACGATGAACGCGTCCATCGTCGGCGCCGCCCCGGCGACGACCAGCCCGACGGCGAAGATCGCCACACCGGTCCACAGCGGCGCGACCGGCCCTTTGCGATCCCCCCACCACCCGCCCAGCACCGTCGCGACCACCCCGGCCGCCAGCGCCCCGCTGAACGCCAGCCCGTACAGCGCGTGACCGTCCAGCTCGTCGGCCACGACCGGCATCGCGGTGGCCACCGCGAGATATTCGAAGGCGGCCAGGAAGATGAGGGCCACCATCCCGACCGTGAGAGCGCGGTGGCTCCGGGCGAATATCCCGGCGGGAGGCTTGTCGGTCATCACGGTGGTCATGGGGTCGACGGTACGGCCACCGCGCGGCGGCACGCATCGGCCCCCGGATCAGCCCTTGGTCGTAGGACCGGTGTCCACCGACGCGGGAGGCCGGGCTCGGGCGCCCCATACCGTTTCACGTCGATTCCGGCCGACGCCCACGACGCGGGAGGCCAAGCCCAGCGGCAGCGGCAGCGGCAGCGGCAGCGGCAGCGGCAGCGGCAGCGGCAGCGGCAGCGGCAGCGGCAGCGGCAGCGGCGGAGAATATTAACGACCGTTCGGTCATATTGTTTGCTAGGGTTCCAGACATGATCGACGGACGAATCCAGCGCGGAGAGCGCACTCGCCGAACGGTCCTCGACGCCGCCGTCCGGCTCGCCTCGGTCGAAGGGCTCGACGGCCTGTCACTCGCCCGGCTGACCGCGACACTCGGCGTGAGCAAGTCCGGACTTTTCACTCATTGGTCCGACAAACAATCGCTTCAACTCGCGATCGTGGAACACGCCAGAAAACAGTGGACCGAGCAGATCGTCGAGCCCGCCCTGCGCGGCCCTCGGGGGGTGCGCAGGCTGTGGACCCTGCACGAGCGCCGCATCGACTTCTACCGCGCGGGACACCTGCCCGGCGGCTGCTTCTTCGGCACCGTCGACGGCGAGTTCGACGACCGCCCCGGCCCGGTCCACGACGCCGTCGCCGACGCCGTCGGCAGTTGGATGAACCTGCTGACCCGGCTCAGCGAGCTCGCGATCGAGCTGGGCGAGCTGCGGCCCGGCACCGACCCCGCCCAGCTCGCCTTCGAGATCGAGGCACTCGGCTCGGTCGTGGTCGTCCACACCCACCTGCTCAAACGCGAGCACAGCTACCGGTTCGCGCGCACGGCCGTCCTCGAACGGCTCCGTTCCCTCTCGACCGACCCCGGCGTCCTCCCGGAGACCTGACATGACGACCGTCCTGCGGAGCGGGCACATCCAGCCCGTCCAGATCCACTTCGACGACCTCGACGCGATGGGCGTCGTCCACAACGCCCGCTACGTCCTGCTTCTCGAGCGGGCGCTGTCCGACTACTGGGCCGAGCGAGGGTGGCCGTTCGACCCCGCCCGGTCACACTTCGCCGAGATCTTCTTCGTGGTACGTGAGTTCTCCATCACCTACCACACGCCGATCAACACCGTGGGCGAGGCCGCGGTGCACTTCTGGCTGGAACGCCTGGGCACCACCAGCGTGGTGTACGGCTTCCGTGTGCTGTCGGCCGACCACACCGTCGTGCACGCCGAGGGCCGCCGGGTCCAGGTCAGGCTCGACCCGGCCACGCTGCGACCGAGCCCGATGAGCGAGCCCCTGCGCGACTCCCTCAAGCAACTGCTCGCCCTCACGCCCTGACCGCGCCACGAGCCGGCCCGGCCCCCTCAACCCCGACCGCGCCAAGAGCCGGCCCGGGCGCCGCACGTTCCGGCCGCACCACAATCCGGTCCGCGTCCCTCACGCCGCGGACCGGACTGTGGCCCGGTTCAGGTCCCACGGACCATGCCACGGCCCGGTTCAGGTCCCACGGACCACTGACCGTGCCACGGCCCGGTTCAGGTCCAGGCCACGGACCGCGCACGGCGAGCCGGGGCCGTCGTCCCCTGACGTCCCGGTGAGGGCGGGCCCCCGTGGCCCCTACCGCCCTCACCGGGACGGGATCAGGTGGCGGTGCGCTCCAGCCTGCGCTCGGCCCACTGGCCGATGTCGCGGCGCTCGATCGCCGCGGCCATCAGGTCGGGGAAGGCGTCGGGAGTGCAGGCGAAGGCGGGCACCCCCATCGCCGCGAGCGCCGCGGCGTTGTCGTGGTCGTAGAAGGGCGCCCCCTCGTCCGAGAGCGCGAGCAACACGATCACCTGGACACCGGACGCGGTCATCTGGGCGACCCTGCGGAGCATCTCCTCCCGTACGCCGCCCTCGTAGAGGTCGCTGATCAGGATGAAGATCGAGTCATTGGGCCGGGTGATGAGCCCCTGGCTGTAGGCGATGGCCCGGTTGATGTCGGTGCCGCCGCCGAGCTGGGTGCCGAACAGCAGCTCCACCGGGTCGTGGAGCTGGTCGGTGAGATCGACGACCGCCGTGTCGAAGACGACCAGCGAGGTCCTCAGCGAACTCATCGAGGCGAGCACCGCGCCGAAGACGCTCGAATAGACGACGGAGGCGGCCATCGACCCGCTCTGGTCGATGCAGAGCACGACCTCGCGCTGGACCGCCCGCTGCCGCCTGCCGTACCCGACGAGCCTGGACGGGATCACCGTGTTGCGCTCGGGCAGGTAGTTCTTCAGGTTGGCCCGGATCGTGCGGTCCCAGTCGATGTCGGCGACCCGCTTGGGCCGGTGGGTCCTCGCCGACCGGTCCAGGGCGCCGGTCACCGCGGCCTTCGTCTTCTGCACCAGTTTCCGCTCCAGCTCGGAGACGACCTTGCGGACCAGTGCCCTGGCCGACTCGCGCGCCTTCTCCGGCATCACCCGGTTGAGCGAGAGGAGCGTGCCGACCATGTGGACGTCCGGCTCGACGGCTTCCAGCATCTCCGGCTCCATCAGCAGCCGGGTCAGGTTCAGCCGCTCGACGGCGTCCTTCTGCATGACCTGGACGACGGTCGAGGGGAAGTAGGAGCGGATGTCGCCCAGCCAGCGCGCCACCCTGGGCGCGGAGGCGCCGAGGCCACCGCTCCGCTCCGCCCCCTCGCCGCCGCCGTTGTACAGGGCGGCCAGCGCGCCGTCCATCTGGGCGTCGGCACCGGTGAGCGAGCACCCTGTGCCGTCCGCGTCGCCGCCCAGGACCATTCGCCAGCGGCGGAGTCTCTCATCCATCGGCGCTGCCCGTCCTTCCAGAGATCGCCGGTCCCAGAATCGTCAGCACGGTCCGCACGGCCGCCGCCGCGCGCTCCTCGTCGAAGTCCTCCGCGTCCGGCGCGAGGTCGCCGCTGCCCGTGCCCAGGGAGCGGACGCGCGAGCCGATCGAGCGCCGCTCCGGGGCGGCGAAGGCGCCGAACGTCCTGCGGAGCAGGGGGAGCACGTCGACGAAGGTCTCGGGGGCGAGCCCGGTGAGCCACTCGTCGATCAGCCCGAGCAGCCGGGGGTCGTGCACGAGCAGCAGCCCGCCCCCCGACAGGAATCCCTCGATCCAGGCGGCCGCCCTGGCCGGCGGGTGTCCCGCCGACATCGCCCGCGACATCCGCCGTCCGACCTCGGCCGTGTCGAGGTCGGCGGCGTCCAGCAGGATCCTGGTGAGCCGTCCCTCGATGAGCCCGTGCAGGTCGGTGCGGCCGCAGGCCCCGCGCAGTGCCACCAGCCACCGTTCCCGCGGCGCCTCCTCTCCGACCTTTCCTGACTCCCCGGAACCCCCCTCGGGGGCATGGGCGCCGTCCGGGTCGGTGGGGCCGGTGTCGAGCAGGGCGACGGCGGCGTGGACGGCGTCGATGTGCCGGATCAGGTCGCGGGCGGCGTCGTCGTCGAGACCGGTGACGGCGCCACCCAGGCCGACGCAGATCCTGGTGAGCATCGCCTCCACGATGGTGGCCAGGCCGGTGGCCGGGGTGCCGCGCACGTCGCCGTAGCGCTGGGCGCGGACCATCGCCGGGAGCGCGTCCATCAGGTGCGTGACGTCGTTGTCGAGAGCGGCCCGCGCCGAGAGGGCGTCGAGCACGTACGGCAGCGCTTCCGGCAGGTCGGCGACGAGGCAGCGCTCCACCAGGCCGGTGAGCCCGGCCAGCGTCACACCGCCGGGCCCACCGGTCCCGCCCCGCCCGCCACCTCCCGGGCCGGCCGTCCCCGGAGCACCGCCTCCCGGACCGGCCGCACCGCCGGAGGCACCGTTTCGGGAGGCTGTGCCGGGTGCTCCTCCCCCGTCGGCGAGGTCTCGGACGCGCGCGGCGGCGGCGGCCGGGACGGTCGTGCCCCAGGAACTCGCCTCGATCAGGTCGATGTCGAACTCGGGCCGCCAGGCGAGCGACCACGACTCGCGGAAGGTGCCCTTGCTCCGGCTCTCCTGGGGGGTGCCCCAGCCGACGCCGAGCAGGCGCAGCCGGTGCAGCAGCCTGCTGCGCTCCAGGTCGAGCGGTTTGCGCAGGTCGAGGTCGTACTCCCGATCGAGCGCCTCGGGCTTGAGCCTCACCCGCCGCTGCTCCTCGCGCAGATGACGCTGGAGAGGGACCATCGGGGTGTCGTCGGGCACCTGGCCGAGCCGCTCCCCGACGACCATACGCCGCTGGATCAGCTCGACCGGCAGGTCGTCGCCCTCGCACAGCACCGCCCTGACCGCCTCGGTGACCTCGGCCAGCCCGGCCAGCGGCCGTCCCCTGAGCACGGCCAGGCTTTCCGCGAGCCGGACCGCCTCGATGACGTGCGCGGAGGAGACCGGCAGGTCCTCCTCGCGGAGCACTCCGGCCGCCACCGTCAACCACCGCTCGACCGGCCGGTCGGGGGAGGCGAACAGGTGGTCGTACCAGCCGGGGGAGGTCACTCCCGCGCCGTACCCGCTCCAGGCGGCCAGCCGCCCGTACGTCCACGGCACCCAGGTCATCTCGGCCTTGACCTTGGGCAGTCCTCTGAGCAGCGCGTCGTCGGCCTTCGCCGTGGGCAGCCCGGCTCCCCAGGGCGCGCCCTCGCGCGACGTGCCCGTCAGCGCGGGGACGTGCCAGGCCCCGCAGACCACGGCGATCCGCTCGAACCCGTCTTTCACCGCCCTGCGGATCGTGCGCCGCATGAATGCCTCGCGCCGCGCCTCGTACGCGTCGGCGACGTGCCCCTCGCGGACGGCCTCCATCGCCTCGGCGATCATGTGGAACGGGGTGTCGCCGCGGTGCTCGACCGCGTCCTCCCACCACCGCTCCGGGTCGTCGTACCCGGCGGCGCGGGCGAGAGTGCCGATCGGATCGATCCGTACGGACTCCGGGGCGGCGTCGTCCGCCCCGCCGTCCGTGTCGCCGTCCGTGTCGCCGTCGTGGGCCGCTTCGTCCCGGGTGTCGGGGGCCTTGTCGTCCGGTCCTCCCGCTCCGGTGTCCTCCGGTGCCTCCTGCCGCCTGCGCTCCCCCGGCCCGGCGCCCTCGGGCTCGCCGGGACGGGAGGCGAGGCCGTGCACGGCCGGCAGGTCGCAGAAGCGGACCGGGATGTCCGCCGCGACGGCGTGGCGGATCGCCTGCCACTCGGGGGAGAACACCGCGAACGGCCAGAACGCGGCCCTGGACGGCTCACCCGGTACGTGGGCGAGCAACGCGACCGGCGGCCGCAGGTCGGGATCACGGGCCAGCCTGACCAGCTCGTCCGCCTCGGGCGGGCCCTCGATGAGAACGACGTCCGGCTTGAGGCGTTCGAGCTCGTCGCGCAGGGACCGCGCCGACCCCGGGCCGTGGTGCCGGATTCCCAGCACGGAGACGCTCATCGGCGTCCCCCGCCCGCTCGGGGAAGAAGCGTGACCGGCACCGACGACATGGGAACCGGGAGGGCGAAGACCTGTGAGAGGGTGACCGGACGCGCGAAGACCGGCGGCACGGAGACAGGAACCGGGGCGGCCGAGAACGCGGAGACCGGGAAGGCGCCCGTCTCGGGGGCCATCGCCTCAGCCCGCGTCACGGCAGGCCCGGTAGAAGTCGCGCCAGTCCTGGCGCTCGCGCACCACGGTCTCCAGGTATTCGCGCCAGACGACGCGGTCGGAGACCGGGTCCTGGATCACGGCGCCGACGATGCCCGAGGCCACGTCGGAGGCGCGGAGCACCCCGTCGCCGAAGTGCGCGGCCAGGGCGATGCCGTTGGTGAGGACGGAGATGGCCTCGGCGGTGCTGAGCGTTCCGCTGGGGGACTTGACCTTGGTGCGGCCGTCCTCGGTGACACCGGTGCGCAGTTCCCTGAAAACCGTGACCACGCGGCGGATCTCCTCCAGGCCGGTAAGGGTCTCGGGCAACTCCAGCGAACGGCCGAGCTGGCCGACCCGCCGGGAGACGATGTCCACCTCCTCCTCGGCGGTGGCGGGGACCGGCAGCACGACGGTGTTGAACCTGCGGCGCAGTGCGCTCGACAGGTCGTTGACGCCCCGGTCGCGGTCGTTCGCGGTGGCGATGATGTTGAAACCACGCGCGGCCTGGACCTCCCGGTTGAGCTCGGGGATCGGCAGCGTCTTCTCCGACAGGACGGTGATCAGCGCGTCCTGGACGTCGGAGGGCATGCGGGTCAGCTCCTCCACGCGGGCGAGCCGCCCTTCGGCCATCGCCCGCATCACCGGGCTTGGCGTGAGCGCCTCCATGGACGGGCCCTCGGCGAGCAGCCTGGCGTAGTTCCAGCCGTAGCGGACGGCCTCCTCCGCGGTGCCCGCCGTCCCCTGCACCAGGAGGGTGGAGTCGCCGCTGATCGCGGCGGCCAGGTGCTCGGACAGCCAGGTCTTGGCGGTGCCGGGCACGCCGAGCAGCAGCAGCGCGCGGTCGGTGGCGAGCGTCGCCACGGCCACCTCGACGATGCGCCGCGGTCCGATGTACTTGGGGGTGATCTGGTCGCCGTCGCCCAGGACGTAGGTGGTCACCGCCCAGGGCGACAGCTTCCAGCCCGGCGGACGGGTGCGATCGTCGCCCTTGGCCAGGATCGCCAGCTCCTCGGCGTACTGGTCTTCGGCGTGGGCCCGCAGAACCGTTGTCACTATCTGAGCTCCTTCAACATGTCGTCACGGAAACGCAGGAGGGCGGCGACCTCCTGGATGGGGGGCTCCGGCGAGAGGCGCCCGGCCATGTCGTGCAGGGTGGGGTCGACGCGTTCGCCGGCGAGTCTGGCCAGCTCCCCGAGGTTCCACGGCTGGGTGCCGGAAACGTCGATGATCTTCTGGAGGACGGCCGTGGCCAGGACGGGTCCCCAGGGGGCCGCGGCCCCGCCGAGGACCATGATCAGCTGACCGTCCAGGCCGTGCCGCCGGACGAAGTCGGCCGCGACGATCTCCTGCTTGTCGCGGGGCAGCGCGGCCAGCAGATCGGCGAGCGGATCCCAGGCGAAGAGCTCCAGCGCCCACTCCGGGTCGCCCTGGATGACGGAGGCCCTGACCCAACCGGCCATGAGCTCCCGACCCCAGTCGACGATCTTCATTCGGACCAGGTCGCGGGGCGGTCGTCCGAGCAGCCGAGGCCAGACGCCGAGCGGGGTGCGGGCCACGGCCTGCTGCAGCCACCAACTCCGCTCACCGGTCCCCCGGGGCGGTTTCGCCCGGATGCCGTCGCGCTCCATGCTGCTGTCGCAGGCCACCGGCGGGGTGACGTGGATCTCGCCGCCGGAGACGGTGACGTAGCGGGCGACCCGCTCGGCCATGCGCAGGGCCAGGCGCGATCCGGGGAGCCGGGTGAGCAGGTCGGCGGCCTGGTTGCGGACCTCACGGCGGCGGTCGTCGAGCGCGGCCTCCAGGAACGGCTCGTCGTCGGGCGAGAGCCCGGTGACGAGCACCTCCAGGAACGCCGCCCTGTCCTCGGCGGTCTCCTTCTCCCAGTCGGCGGCGAGCAGTTCCCTCGCTCTCGCCGGGTCGGTCGCCCGCAGCGCTCCCAGATGGACGCGGCGGTCACCGAAGGTGCCGAACTCCCAGATCTCGGAGACCTCGTCGGAGCCGGTGGCGGCGGCTCCGGTGACCTCCTCCAGCAGGAAGGCCCACGCCGGGTTCAGCCCGGCCAGCCAGCGTCCGCGGTTTCCCGCGAGGACGCCGAGGTGCGGGCGGATCGACCGGTCCTTGGCCGCGTGGTCGAGAAGCTCGGGCAGCAGGTGCGGCGAGAGGCGGTATCCGCGCGCGGCCGCGGTCTCCAGCCACTCGGTGAGCAGCCTCGGCTGCTCACCGCCGAGGATGCGGGAGAGCCGCTCCCCCGCGGCGCGCGAGACCGCGGGCTGCTCCTCGGGCGCCGCGACGGCCGACGGCTCGCCCGCGGCGACCGGCCGCCGTCCCGCGCGCATCCGCAGCGTGTGCACGGCCGCGCGCCCGAGCAGCTCGACCTCGCTCGCCTCCTGACCCGGCAGAGGGCGCCGGTCGGTCCCGACGAGCGCGGTGGACACCAGGTCCTCCCATTCGGCGGAGGTGCTCACAGGACGATCACCCTGCCTTCCTCGTCCCAGGTCGTGAGGGGGCGCAGCCCTCTCGGGGTCCATTCGGCGGCGACGGTCAGCGGGTGTCCGCCGGAGGTGGCGACCAGCCGCCACGGGGTGCCGGCGGACGGATGGAGCGGCAGACCGCCGGAGGGCCCGGCCAGCAGCCGCGAACCGCTGCCCGCGGGGGTCACCCCCTCCAGCACGAGCGGCCAGGAGTCGAGCCAGGGGTCGCCCGCGAGGGCCTCGGCCACCTCGTCGAGAGCCTGCTCGACGGTGAGGCCTGGCGGCGGCCCCGCCATGGCGCCCCGGTCACGGGCGACGTCATGAGGGGCGGGACCGTCACGAACGTCGCCATGACGACCGGGATCGCGGTGGGCGAGGTCGTCGTGAGCGGGATCGCGGTGGGCGGGATCATGGCGAACGGTGTCGTGACGGGCGGCGACCACCGCGCGCAGCGGAGCGGAGCCGGGATAGAACGCCAGGTCGGCGTCGATGGTCGTGCCGGTGACGAGTGAGGCGTCGAGGGCCTGCCCGACCGGGGCGAACGAGAGCACCAGCGCCGCCCGGCCCGTCGCGCGCCCGCGAAGCCAGACCCGGCGCGCGATCAGCCGGTCGTGCTCCTCGTCTCGCCGTCCCAGCACGTCCCACAGGTCGCGCACGGTGCCGCGGGCGAGCACCTCCTCCTTCGTCATCGGGAAGCCGATCCGGTCGCGCACTTTTTCGAGAAGCCCCACGGGAGCCGCTTCCCCGCGTACCTCCTCGCCGTCCCGCGCGTCGGAACGGACCTCGGAGCCGCCGCCCACCCGGAGGGGAAGGCTTCGATGGGCCACGCAGAGCAGGTGCAGCAGCGCGTACTCGCTGAGGAGACGTGCGGGCCAGTCGTCGCCGTCCAGCGCGGCACCGAGGCGCGACAGCGAACCCGCGACGCCGGGCGCCTGGGCGTCGATCAGGCGTTTGACCAGTTCGTCCCACTGATCGTGGCGCCGCGACTTCGCGATGCCCTGTCTGACCTGGTCGGCGAGCCAGCGCTCCAGATCCGACAGCCCCGCGGTCACCCGCTGCTCGCGCTGCGCGGCCCGGCGACCGTCGGCAGGACCGGGCTCGGCGGCCCTGGCCGCGCGGGCCGTCCCCGCCTCCGCCGCCTTGGCGGCGCGACCGCGCCGCCCTTCGAGCCACTCGGCCACCCAGTCGGCGGGCTCCTCGGCGGCCGGAACACCGTCCGCCGACCACAGCAGCAACAGACCGAGGGCGTGTTTGCACGGAAACTTCCTGCTGGGGCAGTTGCACCGGTAGGCGGGCTCCGACAGGTCGACGCACGCCCGGTAGGGCTTGGAGCCGCTGCCCTTGCACTCGCCCCACACCGCGTCGGCGGTCACGCCGCATCCCGACCACTTGCCGGGGGAGGAAACGCCCTGGGCCGCTTTCTTGGACGAGGCGTCGGGCGCGAGCGCCAGCACCTGATCCCGGTTCCACCGTTCGATCACGGACCGAACCTAGCCAACCCCGCCGACAAATCCGGACCCGTCCGCGACGGCCGTCCCCCAGCACGTCGAACGGAACCACACCCCTCACGGAATCGCACCCCCAACGGCCGTCCCACGGCACGTCGGGCAGAACCGCACCCTCACGGAAGCACACTCCCGAGGGCCGTCCCCCAGCACGTCGAACAGAACCGCGTCCCCGGAAGTCCCTAGAATCGGTGCGATGACGACTCCTTCACGTCCTCCGCTCGCCGAGGCCCTCGACCTGCTGCCGCACCCCGAGGGCGGCTGGTTCCGGGAGACCTGGAAGACCTCCGTCGACCTCACCCCGCCCGGGTACGCCGGTGCGCGAGCCACCGCCACCGGGATCTACTTCCTGCTGGAGCCCGGTGAGGAGTCGCGCCCGCACGTGGTCACCTCCGACGAGGTGTGGTTCTGGCACCGGGGCGGCCCGCTGACCCTGATCCTCGGCGGCCACGAGGGCCAGCCCTCGGAGAGCGTGATCCTGGGGCCCAGGGTGGAGGACGGGCAGGTCCTCCAGGCCCTGGTGCCCGGCGGCACCTGGCAGGCCGCCCGTCCCACCGGCGACGAGGGCGTGCTGGTGAGCTGCGTCGTGTCACCGGGCTTCGACTTCGCCGACTTCCGCATGCTTTGACGGAATGCTTTGACGGAGGACGTGCTCGGCTCCGCCGCACGGCCGGGGCCGAGTTCCGCGTGGCCGGACGGGTCGCGTACGGGTTCCGCCGCCCTTCGCATGCTCCGATGGACGACAGGGCGGACGGACCGGCGCGAGGAGATGACGCGAACGGACTCCCGCCGAGGTGACGGGTTCCCGGATCGCGGGGAGAATGCGGTCAAGGTCCACACCGGGAGGTCGAGGATGACCAGCGAGATCGTCTCCGTCATCGGCGGAAAGGAAACGTCCAACGGCACGGCCTACGAGTCGGTCAACCCGGCTCGGGTGGACGAGGTGGTCGCGCGGGTCCGGCTGGCGGACGCGAGCACGTTCTCCTCCGCGTGCCGCACGGCCGCCGCCGCGCAACGGGAGTGGGCGCGGGTCCCCGCGCCCGTGCGGGGTCGGGTGATCGCCTCGATCGGACGCCTGGTGGAGGCGAACGCCGAGGAGCTGGCCCGCCTCGTCACCCGCGAGATCGGCAAGCCCTACGCCGAGGCGCTGGGCGAGGTGCGCGAGATCGTCGACACGTGCGACTTCTTCCTCGGCGAGGGCAGACGGCTGTACGGGCAGACAGTCCCCTCGGAGATGCCGGACAAGAACCTGTTCACCTTCCGGGTCCCCGTGGGGGTGGCCGCGGTGATCACGGCGGGCAACTTCCCCGTGGCGGTGCCGTCGTGGTATCTGGTCCCGGCCCTGCTGTGCGGCAACGCGGTGGTGTGGAAGCCCGCCGAGTACGCGGCGGCCTCCGCGCACGCGCTCTACCGGCTGTTCGTCGCGGCGGGGCTGCCCGACGGCGTGCTGAACCTGGTTCTCGCCGACGGCGCCGCGACGTTCGAGGGGTTGGAGGCGGCCCTGGCGGAGGGCACGGTGCACAAGGTCGGGTTCACCGGCTCCACCGAGGTGGGCCGCCGTGTCGGCGAGCTGTGCGGGCGCCACCTGCAGTCTCCGTGCCTGGAGCTGGGCGGCAAGAACCCGATGGTGGTGATGCCCGACGCCGACCTCGACCTGGCCGTGGAGGGCGCGCTGTTCGCGGGCTTCGGCACCGCCGGGCAGCGGTGCACGTCGCTCGGCACGGTGATCGTGCACGAGAGCGTCCACGGGGAGTTCCTCGGCCGGTACGCACGCGCCGTGGCCGGGGCCGCGATCGGCGACCCCTCGGGGGACGTGCTGTGCGGGCCGCTGCTCGACCAGAGGTTCGCCGCGCGCTACGAGGAGTATCTGGGCTGGATCCAGCCGCACCACACGGTCGCCTCCGGCCCCATCGGCCGCATCACCTCGGACAACCCGCGCGGCGACTTCACCGGGGAAGGCGGTCTCTACTATCACCCGGTGATCGTGGACGGCGTCCGCCCCGGAGACCGGCTCTTCCTGGAGGAGACCTTCGGCCCCATCGTCGGCGTGACGTCTTTCGACACGCTGGACGAAGCCGTCGAGCTGGCCAATCTCCCCGGCTACGGGCTCTCCTCCTCCGTCTACACCACCGACCCGGCGTCGGCGTTCCGCTTCCGCGAGGGCATCGGCGCGGGCATGGTCAGTGTCAACAACTCCACCTCGGGCGCGGAGGCCCACCTCCCCTTCGGCGGCAACGGCAAGTCGGGCAACGGCAGCCGCCAGTCGGGGATGTGGGTCCTCGACCAGTTCACCCGCTGGCAGGCGATGAACTGGGACCACTCGGGCAGGCTCCAGAAAGCCCAGATGGACGTCGCCGAGATCGTCCCCGACCTGGACTTCCGCCTGTCGACCTGACCCCTTTCAGTGGTGTTTCGCCACGTACTCGAAGACCTCGAAGCCGGTGAAGAGCACGAGCGCGACGGTGAGGAGGGCGTACAGCAGGACGGGCTGCGCCAGGAGGCGACGCGGCCGGGGTACGGCGGGTGAGAGTCCGGGCTCGACGTCGGGAACGGGGGTGGGGTCGGGGACCACGGGGGACATCGCCGAGGTCGGCGCGGCGGTGACGCGGGGGTGCGCGCTCGGCGGGAGGGCTCGGACGCCGTCGCGGCCGCAGGCGGGACAGCTCGCCCCCGACCAGGGCGGCTGGACCACGACACCCGACCGCAGCCAGAGAACGGCATCGTGTCCGTGCCCGTCGCTCAGATGGCGGACGAGGTATTCCTCCTGCCACCGGTGCCCGCAGTGCGCGCACCCCAGCGGCCAGGTCTCGTGAGCACTGAATTCCTCGTGCACGAGGACCCCCTCAGTCGTGTCAACGAATATCCGTCCTGAGTGTGAACTCACTCCCCCGTCACAACAAGTGATGAAACAGTACGAAAACCGTTACGACCACATAGTGAGACTATTCTTCTTGAAATATGAGACTCCTGCTACGGTCCGAAGAGCGCGACGACAAGGGAGGGTTCCCATGACAGGCAAGGACGCCGTCTACACGCACGGGCATCACGAGTCCGTGCTCAGGTCCCACAGGTGGCGTACGGCGGAGAACTCGGCGGCACACCTTCTGCCGCACCTGAGACCGGGCATGAGGCTGCTGGACGTGGGGTGCGGACCGGGCACCATCACGGCCGACCTGGCGGAGCGGGTCGCACCCGGCGCGGTCACCGCGGTCGACATCACCGAGGAGGCGCTCGGGCCGGCCCGCGTGGAGGCGGAGCGGCGCGGCCGTTCCGACATCACGTTCGCCGTGGCGGACGTGCACGCGCTGGAGTTCCCCGACGACACCTTCGACGTCGTCCACGCCCACCAGGTGCTGCAGCACGTCGGCGACCCGGTCCAGGCGCTGCGCGAGATGCGGCGGGTCTGCGCACCGGGCGGCGTCGTCGCGGTACGCGACAGCGACTACGCCACGTTCACCTGGTTCCCCGACACACCCGCGCTGGAGGAGTGGCTGGACCTGTACCAGAGGGTGGCGAGGGCGAACGGCGGCGAACCCGACGCGGGACGGCGGCTGCTGTCGTGGGCGCACGCGGCGGGGTTCACCGACGTCTCGGCCACCTCCTCCGCCTGGTGCTTCGCCACTCCCGACGACCGCGCGTGGTGGGGAGGCATGTGGGCCGATCGGGTCCTGAAGTCGGACATGGCCCGCCAGGCGCTCGCCTCGGGCGCCGCCACCCAGGAGGACCTGCACCGTATTTCGGAGGGCTGGCGGTCCTGGGCCGCGGATCCGGACGGCTGGCTGTCGCTGCTCCACGGCGAGCTGATCTGCCGCGTCTGAGCCTCGACGCCTCGCGCCCCCCGCCTCCCCGAGGCTTCCCGGCCGCTCCGCCCTCCCACACGCCCGCGCGATCCGGCGTTCCCGAGGTTCCCCGATCTCGGGCGAGGGGAAGGCCGGTGGACTCGGGGCGCCCGGTGGGGGCGCCCCGAGGAAGGGTCAGGGCTGCTGAGTGATCTTGACGTTGTCGATCCCGGCCTCGACCAGGGAGGCGCCCGAGGCGTCACCGGCCTCGATCAGGACGCGGACCGTCTGCCCCGCGAAGGCGGAGAGGTTGGCCGTCGCCACGGCCCAGGCTCCGTTGCGGTTGGAGGCCGCGCCGAGCTGCTGGAACACCTGGGTAGTGGTGGAGCCGACGACCTTCACGCGCAGGAAGTCGGCGCTTGAGGAGTTGGAACCGTGTGCCAGATACCACGACAGCGACAGGTTCAGCGTCCCGGTCGACGGCAGGGTGATGGCCGGGGAGCGGATGCTGGTGATGCCTCCGTCGACGTCGTAGTCGCCGGCCGCGGAACCCGCGAGCCTACCGGTGACCAGGTCGTTGGTGCCGCTCACGGTGGTGCCGAGCTGCTTGGCGCCACTGGAGTTGGTGGCCTGCGGGACGCCGCGCTCCCACTGGCCGGAGGTGGCGGTGTCGGTCCCCGACGGGTTGGTCGTCCAGCCGGTCGCCGTCTCGAACTCGTCGGAGTAGACGGTCACCGGCGGGGTGCCGGTCCCGCAGTACTGCGACTCCTTGCCGATGATCCGGTAGACGCAGTCGGCGTACTCCAGGAAGCGCAGCGTGGCCTCCTTGTTGCGGGTCGTCTGCGGACCGATCTGCTCGTCAGGGGGATAGAAGCCCGGCGAGGAACTGACCGGGTACATCTCGAAGGTGTAACTGAAGATCTTGTAGACGCCCCACAGCCAGTCGTCGATCGTGCCGTCGGTGATGTAGAGGTCGCTGGCCTGCTGGGGGGTGTAGTTGTTGGTGGAGGCCATGTTCTGTCCCAGGGCCGCGTGCGCGTCGCGGTCGTCCTGGGTGAGGCCGGGGCCGGTGTCGTTGTAGGTGTAGCCGTACGGCCACAGGATCAGCTCGCTGTAGGTGTGCCAGTCGATGTGCGCCTTGATCTGCTGCACACCGCCGACGACCCGGCTGCGCACCCAGTTGGCCACCGCCCTCACCTCGGGGGCCGATTCGGCCGCCGAGCCACGGTAGGTGTCGCTGGAGGCGGAGCCCGAGGAGCCTCCGCAGCAGCCCCAGTTGTAGCCCCAGTTGCGGTTCATGTCGGTGCCCACCGCCGAGGAGCCCGAGTTGGGCTGGCGGTTCTTGCGCCAGGAGCGGTAGGAGCCCGTGGCGATGTCGTACTCGCCGCCGTCGGGGTTGAGGTCCGGCATGATCCAGATCTCGCGGCCGTTGACCAGGTTGGTGATGCGGCTGTCGGTGCCGTACCCGTCGGTGAACAGGTTGAGCAGATAGATCGCCATCTCGACGGTCAGATGCTCGCGGGCGTGCTGGTGGTGGGTGAACAGCACCTCGGGTTCGTTCTCGTCCGTGTTGACGTTGTCGCTGATCTTGACGGCGATCAGGTCGCGTCCCTCGTACGAGGTGCCGTAGCTGATCTTGCGGGCGATCGCCGGGTGGTCGGCGACGATCTGGTTCACCGCCGCGGTCATCTCGGCGTAGTTGTGGTAGCCGGAGTCCGCCGACGGGAAGTCGGCGAGCCGCTCCGGCCCGGTCGGGTATAACGACTTGGGGATCTTCGTGACGGTGTAGCCGAGTTTCTTGATCTCGGCGACCTCCGCCTCACTGGCGGTGATCACGACCGAGTCGGGGTCGACCTGGTCGATCGCGGCGCCGGTGGCGGCCACCGCGCTTCGCTGCTGGGCGGTGCTCGGCCCCTGGACCTTGTACTGGCTGTTCGGTTGCGGCTCGGCCGAGGCTCCCGCCCCGGTCACACCGAGACATAACAGCGCCAGGGCGGCGAACACCACGATCAGACGGCGTCTCACCTGCGTCCTCCTCAGGCACGCACTCTAGGGTTTTGTCGCATGCCTCCACTGAGAGTCAAACAGCGGCGTTGATTAGCAAAGGCCCAAATTTTTGCGGCAGCAGTAACTTCGCCGCACGGCCGGATGGAACCCGGGGTGAGATCGGGGTGAAACCCGGCCAGAGCTCAGAACGCGACCTCGAACCAGAGGATCCTGGACCCCTCGGGGGCGTCGTCCTGGACGCCCCAGTCGTCGGCGAGCAGATCCACCAGGAACATGCCCCGCCCGCCCTCCGCCTCCGGCTCGTTGCGCACGTGCGGCACCGACGCCCCCGACCCGGCGTCGCAGACCTCGACCAGCACCGCGGTCGATCCCACCGCCACGGTCATCGCGACCTCGCCGCCACCTCCGGAGCCGGAGTGGAGCACCGAGTTCGTCACCACCTCGCTCACCAGCAGGACGACGTCGTCGGACGCGGGATGCCCCTCACCGAGCAGTTCCCTGACCCGGCTCCGCGCCACCGACACCGACTCCGGGACTCCCTTGAGGGTCATCGTCGATCCTGGCGAGACGGCCCGCCGTCCGGTCGTCATGGTTGACCTCGCTCCCCGACACGCGTATTCCCTGCGCGTCGCCCTCTGAGATGGCACACTCACTCACGGTGAACTGTTCTATCAAGGACTGCAATACCTCATGTTGGGATTCCACAGATTTGCTATCAAAGGACGGAGGGAGGTGGATGCGTGGCCTCTCGACACAGCCCCACGGCCCGTCATCGCCGTCTGATGGCTGAGCTGAGCCGTCTGCGAAAGGACAGTGGGCTGACACGGGGAGAGGTGGCCGAGCGGATCGGTTCCACCGACACCACCGTCTGGAGGTACGAGACGGGCCAGTCCCGGCCTCGTCCCTCCGACGTGTCGGCCCTCACCGAGGTGTACGGCGTGACCGGGGAGGCGAGAGACTCCCTGATCCAGATGGCCGTCGAAGCCAGAAGGCGGAGCTGGTGGCACCCCCACCGTCAGGCTTTCAAACCGGGCTTCGACTCCTACATCGGGCTTGAGGCCGAAGCGTCGCTCGTGCGCTCGTACGAGCCGCTGGTCGTCCCCGGCCTGATGCAGACCGAACCGTACGCACGCGCGGTGATCGAGGCGACCTCAGTAGTCCAGACCCCCTCCACGGTCGAGGAGACGGTCTCCGTGCGCATCTCGCGTCAGCGGTTGCTGCACGGGCCCGGTGACCCGATCCACCTCGTCGCCGTGCTCGACGAAGCGGTGATCCGGCGTCGGATCGGCGGTGGCGACATCATGTCGGAGCAGCTGGAACATCTCGTCCGTCTCAGCACGCTGCCCAACGTGGAGATACGGGTCGTCCCGTTCTCCGCGGGGGCGCACGCCGCGATGGACGGCAAATTCTGCCTGCTCAGCTTCCCCGAACCCGAAGCCCCCGACCTGCTCTATCTGGAGCAGGCCGCGAGCGGGGACGTGCCGGACAACCCCGAGCAAGTCCGCCGATACGCCTCCATGTTCGAGAGTCTCTGCGAGATGGCTCTCGGCGAGGATGCCTCGGCAGCCTTCATCGCCCAGATGGCGAGAAGGTTCTCCTCCCCCTAGCAGTAGAAGGAAGAAAAAAGTGCGAGGGTCCACGATGGATCTGTCCGGCGCCGAGTGGCGTAAGAGCGTCCGCAGCACCAACGGAGGTGACTGCGTGGAGGTCGCGGTCGTCCCCGGTGAGCAGGCGGCCGCCCGGCACAAGGCGAACGCCGATCGGCTGTATCTCGTCCGCGACTCCAAGGATCCGGGTGGCCCGGCGCTGGCGTTCACCCGGAGCGAGTGGGACGCCTTCGTCGGCGGCGTGAAGGACGGCGAGTTCGACTGACGGACCTCCGGGGGAACCAGCCTCACGGTTCCCCCGGAACCTCCGACCACAGCCCGCCCGCGGCCCCGGCCCGGCAGGCTGTGGTAGTCGTCCCTCCCCCGCTGCCCGTCACCCCTTACCCGTCGCCGTTTCCCACCGCCGCCCGGTCCTCGTCACTCGGGCCGTCACTCGCCGGAGATTCCAGGACCGGCCGGGAGTTCTCAGTGCGGAGGCCGCTCCCCGGTGCCGTTGTAGCCGAGGATCCGCATCGCGACCTGCGGGTCCATCGCCGCGGCGAGCAGCTGGGCACGTTCTACGGCACTGTCCCGCTGAGCCTCGGCCCTGGCCTTGGCCGCCTGCGTCCCCCTGGTGAGCGCGGCCACGATCGCCGCCCCCACGAGTGCCGCCAGCACGGCGACGAACACCACCGTGAGCGTGCCGGAGTCCGGCGAGCCCGCGCGGCCCATCGCGACCGTCCCACCACCGAGCACGTAGGCGCCCAGCGTCGTGAAGACCGCGAGTGCGGCCAGGCTGGCCACGACCACGAACACCATCCGCGACTTCCCGCCGCGCGAGGCGGGCGTCGGTGGCGGTGACGGTGGCGGTGACGTGGACGGTGCCGGGCGAGGCACCCGGGTGTCGTCGCCCCAGGGCACGAAGTCGGGTCCGGCCGCGGAGGCCGGCGGCACCGGGGACGCCGGAGACACAGCGGTCGACATCGTGGCCGGCAGCGTCGGCACCGGGCTCGACACCGCGTTCGACACCGGGGCGCCGTGGCCGTTACCCGTGAGCATCGCCCCCTGGACGACCACGGCCGCGGGTTCGAGCACGGGCACGGCCTGCGGGACGGGCAGGGCCCGCGCCACGTGGCTGTGCTCGCGGTGCGCCCGCGCCGCCTCCAGGTGATACTCCTCGATCTCGGCGTAGAAGTCGTCCGAGGCGTAGACGGAGCCGTCGATCAACGGCCCCCGCCTGCGTTCCAGGATCGCGACCACGTCGTCGCCGTTGAGCGTCTTGTGCGCCTCCAGCGCGTGCGCCAGGCACAGGACGTCCCGCCGGTGTTCGCGCAGCAGTCGCTCGGTGCGGTCGAGCAGGCTCACCAGGTTGAACTCGATGCGCTCGCCCAGCACGTCGGGGGCGAGCGGCTGGCCGCCACCCGGTGTCTTGGTGAAACCGATGCCTCCGCCACCCGGCTTCGGCATTGACTTGCCACCCAGGATCTCCAGCTCCTGCAGCGCGGGCACCGAGGTCACCCCGCGGCCCATGCCCCAGTGCGCCTCCATCAGCGCGGTGAGGTACGTCGCGGAGAACAGGTCACCGGAGACCCCTGAGGAGTTGTCCTCGCCGAAGAACATCCGCTCCCCCGCCAGGGAGGCGAGCGAGACCATGATGTCGGCCTCGTGCTCGGACTTCCAGCGGGTGAACTGGTCTTCCGGCTTGATGCTCGCCACCATGCCGAGGTAGTCGGCGCCCTTCTCGATCGTGGCGATGTCGATCTCCAGGTGGTAGCGGGTGCGGTACGCCGCCACGGCGTGGCAGGCCTCGTGCACGGCCACCGCGTGCCGCTCGCGCTCGATGTACTCCACGTCCTCGGGCGGGCCGAGTTGTTTGAGCCGCTTGGCGCGGGTCACGTCCGACCAGGTGATGGTCTCCCTGCCGTCGCGGATCGCGGTGATGAGCGACTCGTTCACCAGGTCCTTGATCGTGGCACCGGTGGCGTAGGGGGTGATCGTCGCCAGCTTGTCCAGCTGCGCTTCGGTGAGCTCGTGGTCGACCTTGTCGAAGTAACCCCGGTAGGTGCGCACCCGGCCCGCCTTCGAGGGGTAGCCCACCTTGTAGATGCGGTCGATGCGGCCAGGCCGCAGCAGAGCCTCGTCCAGCGAGTTGGGCATGTTGGTGGCCATCATGACCAGGATCCGGTACTTCGGCGGCGGCTTGGGACGCATGCCGAAGAGCCTTCGCACGTGCCGGTTGACGATGCCTCTCGGCTTCTTCAGGCCCGACAGCTCGGTGAGCAGCGCCTGCAACGTGCCCGCGTCGCCGCCGCCCCCGCCCATGCCGCCCATCATGAAGCGGCTGCGGCCGGTGTCGGGCTCGCTCGGCTCGGCCGCGCCCTTGCGGGTCAGCAGCCACCGGGTGTCCTCGCTGAGGTAGCCGAAGCCGTGGCATCCGGCGGCGTGCGGGGAGAACCCGGGGGCGCCCCTGGGACCCTGCTGCGCCAGCGAGCCGCGTTTGCCGAGGGAGTCGGCCTCGTCGAAGAAGACGATCACGCCGCCGTAGCGCAGCGAGAGCTTGCGGAGCTTCCTGAACAGCGACTTCACCTTCAGGATGCCGATGCCCATGAACATGTTGACGAACGCGCCGGGGTCGACGAACACGTACGGTTTGCCGGTCTCCCCGGCCACGGCCTCGGCCATCAGGGTCTTGCCGGTGCCCGGTGGCCCCCACAGCAGCAGGCCGCTGGGCACGTAGCCGCCGCGCTCCTCGATCGCGTCCGGCCGCTCCAGGAAGACGATGTTCTCCTTGACCCGCTCGACGACGTGGTCCTGGCCCCAGACGTCGGTGAAGCGGGTCTTGATGTCGTCGGGGAAGTACGTCTCCACACCGCCCCGCGACAACAGCCAGAACAGGCCGATGAACTGGAAGGCGATGAAGAAGAACGCGAAGGCGAGCTGCGCCATGTACGGCAGGGCCTGCCAGAGCAGCGCGGGCGCCTGGAACAGGGCGAGCGCCGGAGAGGTGTCCAGCACCTCCCCGAGGATGAGGGCGAGCACCGTGATCCAGAACACCCACTTGATGGCCCGCGCCATCCTGAAGCGGTTCCAGTCGGAGAAGCGGCGATGGGTCCAGCGTTCGAAGCCGCCGAAAACACCGCGCGTCCAGAACCGGTTGTATCCGGCGGAACGCTCGCTGACGAAGAAGTGGAGTTGTCTCAGGAACTCGGCCCCGAGGAGCCAGAAGATCCACGGCGCCGCGATCGCGGTGATGATCATCGCATCCTGGAACGTGATGATGCCCTCGTACGAGGCCATCTCACTCCACACCAGAACGAAATAGATGATCGTGAGAATGAGCAGGAATTTAATCCGGTCCCAGAACGGCATCTTCTTTCGCCTGTCGGGGTGCGGATCTGTCGGGCCGGAGCCGGGAGCCCGGAGTCCTTCGAAGTTGGGGGGCGGTGGAGGTGACTGCATGGACGGGCTTCTCCTCACCCGGTGAGTCGCTTGACCTTGAAGGATTGCGCGATCTTCTCGAATTCCCCGGCGCGCTTCCGGTAACAGGCGGCCGAACAGCGGATCAGCAGGGTGGAGATCTGCTTGCCGTCCTCGGCCAGATAGGAGGTGAGGTCGAAGGTCTCGATCCCGGCCCCCTGGATCGCGTAGTTGAACCGCACGTGCACCCCGCGCAGGCCGTCTCCGGGCCGGAGCACCTCGTCGGCGAGCAGCTCGAAGTCCTGCAACGGGTAACCGGGGATCTTCGCGTACTCCTTGCGCACCGTCTCGGTGACGGGCAGCACGGAGTTGCGCATGGTGTTCAGGGACAACGAGTCCTGCTCCTCGGGGAGGAGCTTGGTGATCCTGGCGAAGACGAACGGCTCGTCTCCGGTGCCGTAGCCGAGAAGGTGGTCTGGAGAGGGCTGGGAGTGGGCGTCGTAGGCGGCCGACCAGATGAGCTGCTTCTGCAGTCGCGCGGTGGCCGATTCGGGATCGGCCCCGATGGTCGCCTTGTCCAGCGCGGCCTGGTCGACCTTCCGCCAGGTCGCCGGAACCTTGAAGTAGGTCTGCCCGTCGTCGTGGCGGACGTAGGTGAACTCAGCACGTGCACATCCCGTGAGCCCGCCGACCATGGCGGAGACGACCGCCACAGTCACCACGGCGAACCCGGCCCTTGATCTTTTCACCAGGGCTATACCTCCGCTTTACGGGTTTAACGAGGTGGTTGTGCCCGTTTTTTGCGCGACTCTCTCCTGTCCCGGCTCACCGAACTTCGAAAATCTTGACCAAATCTTTCCGGGAACCCGGCCTCACTTGTTACACAAAGTCGATGTTGGATTTCCGACATCATTGAACCTCCCCCCTCCGTCGCGGTACAGGGGCCAGAGGTGCCCACTCCACCTTTTCCGCGGACCGGATCCCCGTGAACCACGGGGATCTGGTCCGCTTTGCCGTTTTTTTCCCTACATATATGGTTATCAACCCTTTTAGGGGTATAAGGCTAGATAATCCCCAAAGAGTGATTCTTTCTGCTTTTGCCGAGAGATGGCATTAAACAGCACCAATGCCTCCTTCTTCGGCGATAGACCGGTGAAAACCCCTCAGGGACTGGAACGACGACGAAGCGGCCGACAAGGAGTGATTACCGTGAGGAACGAAGTACGCATAGCCCTCGCCGTGGCCGGCGGCTACCTTCTGGGGCGACGCCAGAAACTGCGACTGGCGATGGCACTGGCCGCCGCCGGGGCGACCGGTCGACTGAGCGGCGGCCAGAGCGACCTTCTGCAGCAGGCGCTGAAGGTGATCAGTTCCTCCCCGGAACTGGCGAAGATCACCGAAAGCGTGCGTGGCGACCTCGTCGACGCGAGCAAGGCCGCCGCCAAGGCCGCGCTGAGCAGGCAGGTCGACTCGCTCAGCAACAGGCTTCATGACCGGGCCGAATCCCTGCGCAACCCCCTGGAGGACCTGGTAGAGGAACTAGAGGAAGGCGAGGAGGGCGAGGAGCCCAAGCGCGGGCGCGGGCGCGTGAAGGGCATCCTGTCCCGCAGGAAGGCACGGCGTCGGGCCGAGGAGGAAGAAGAGTACGAACCGGAGACGGACGAGGAGGAGGAAGAGGAAGAAGAAGAGGAAGAGGAGGCTCCGCCCGTCCGCAGGCGTTCCGCCACTTCCGGGCGCCGCAAGCCTGCGGCCAAGTCCACCGGTAAGGCACCCCGGGACTCCGAGGACGAGGAGGAAGAGGAGGAAGAGGAAGAAGAAGAGGAGGAAGAGGAGCCACGGGCCAGGTCCAAGCGCCGCCCTCCTTCCCGGAGCGGATCCACCTCTTCCCGCACCAAGCCGACGCCCGCCAGGGCACGGGGGTGACCTAGATGGCCGAGACCTCGAAGAAGCGCCCCGACAGTGAGGGCGGCAAGGAAGCACCCACCGGTCGACTCAAAGAGGAGTTCCAGAACCTCGCCGGAGCCATTGGGGAGCGGGCTCTGTCAACGGTGAGCGAGAAGATCCAAGGCACGACGGGCCGGTTGACCGACTACGCAGAAGGCGGCGGGTCCGGCCTGCTCAGCGCGGTGACCGGTTCCAAACACCCCAAGGCGTCCATCGCCGGAGGCATGGTGAAGGGCCTGGGCAAGATGGCGATCAGCGGCCTGACCAAGAAACTGACGGGAGGCGGAGGCAAGGGCGGCCAGAGCGGGAAGCTGAAGATGACCAACATCATCGAGACGATCGACGTCGGCGCCCCCATACGCGTCGTCTACGACCAGTGGACCCAGTTCGGCGACTTCCCGAGCTTCATGAAGAAGGTCGAGGGCGTCGACCAGAAATCCGACGAGAAGCTCGATTGGACGGCGAAGATCTTCCTGTCCCGCCGGATCTGGGAGTCGACGATCCTCGAACAGCTACCGGACAAGCGGATCATCTGGCGGTCGAAAGGGCAGAAGGGGCACGTTGACGGTGCCGTGACCTTCCACGAGATCACTCCCGATCTCACCCGGGTCCTGCTCGTCCTGGAGTACTACCCGCAGGGCCTCTTCGAGCGCACCGGCAACCTGTGGCGCGCCCAGGGCAGGCGCGCGCGCCTGGAACTCAAGCACTTCCGGCGGCACGTCATGAGCCGGGTGCTCCTGCATCCCGACGACCTTGAGGGGTGGCGCGGCGAGATCCGCGACAGCAAGGTCGTCAAGGACCAGGAGACGGCACTTCGCGAGGAGAAGGAAAAGGAGGAGGCCGAGAAGGGCTCCGAGGAGGAGCGCGGCGAGGCCGAGGAGCCGGAAGAGGAGCCCGAGGAAGAGCCGGAAGAGGGCGAGGAGCCGGAAGAGGGCGAGGAGGAGTTCGAAGAAGAGCCCGAGGAGGACGAATTCGAAGAAGGCGAAGAGGAGGAGGAAGAGGAAGAGGAGCCCGAGGAAGAGCCGGAAGAGGAGCGCGCAGCCGACGAGGACGAAGAAGAGGAAGAAGAGGAAGAGCCTCCCAGGCGTCCGCGGCGTCGCAGATCCGCCGCTTCCCAGAGCGAGGAAGAGAAGCCCAAGCGCCCCACCCGCCGCAGGACGGCCAGTCGTACGTGACCGGGCGTGACCGGGAAATTCTCGGGGACAGCGGGGAGGAGACGCCATGAGCATCGTTCAACCTTCGGGAGCCGGTGCGAGCGGTCGCGGATCCTCGTCAGGATTGGCCGACGTCATCGACACGATCCTCGACAAGGGACTCGTGATCGACGCCTACGTCAGGGTCTCCCTGGTCGGGATCGAACTGCTGACGATCGACGCCCGGATCGTGGTGGCCAGCGTCGACACCTATCTGCGCTTCGCCGAGGCCGTCAACCGCCTCGACCTCACCCAGACCGGCAAGCAGAAGGGGCTGCCGGAACTGATGGAGGACATGACGCAGGGCGGTAGCAAGGCGAAGGTCAAGGGCGCGACGCAGGGACTGCTGGACGCGGCAGGGGAGAAGATCAAAGGCCTGACGACCGGCGAGGACGAGGACGAGTTCGAGGAGGCCGACGAGGAACGCGAGCCGGCGCCCCGCCGCAGACGGCGCAGGGAGGAGTGAGATGTCCGGTTCCACTGACAAGCGCGGGGCGGTCCGGTCGGACAACCCTGGGAGCGGTACCCGCGGGACGACACAGCACGACACCGCTCGCGCCGAACGAGCCGCCACGGCCCGCCCCGAAGGACCCCGATCCAAGGAACACGGCGCCCCCGGAAGCGTCACCGGCACCTACGTGTACGGGATCATTCCGTCCGACGTCGAGCTGACCCCGGGCACCCGAGGCGTGGGAGATCCGCCGAACGTGGTCGAGTTGGTACGCCACAGGGAGATCGCCGCCCTGGTGAGCGACGTCTTCACCGACCGCCCCCTCGGCAGGCCGGACGACCTCATGGCCCACGAGCACCTGCTCGACGCCACCGCCACGCAGGTGCCCGTACTCCCCCTGCGTTTCGGAGCGGTGGTGACGGACGTCCGGGCGGTCGTCGACGAACTGCTCGCCCCCTACTACGACGAGTTCCTCGCCACGCTGAACGAACTGGAAGGACGCGCGGAGTACGTCGTGAAGGGACGCTACGTCGAGCGGGCCATCCTGCGGGAGGTACTCGACGAGGACCCGGAGATCGCGCGGTTGCGTGAGGCGATCCACGGACGCCCCGAGGAGGCGACGTGGGACACGAGGATGCGGCTCGGAGAGCTGATCAACATGTCGATCGCGGCCAAGCGTGAGGCCGACACCGACGCGTTGGTCGAAGCCTTCGACCCGCTCTGCGTCTCCGCCCTCGTCCGCGAGCCCACCCACGAGCGGGACGCCGTCCACGTGGCCCTGCTCGCGGACACCGACCGTGGCCGGGAGATCGAGGAGGCCGTGGACGAGTTCGGGACCCGGTGGGCAGGCCGTGTCGAGCTGCGCCTGCTCGGCCCGCTGGCACCGTACGACTTCGTCAAAACGTAGGCGCCGGGATGTGGAAGGAGGTTGATCGATCGTGGAACCACTGGGGCTCATCTTCGGCCTGCCGCTCGCGCCGCTGCGCGGGCTGATCCGGCTCGCGGAGCTGCTTCAGGAACAGGCCGAGCAGGAACTCCGGAGCCCCGCGGCGGTGAGGCGCCGCCTGGAGGAGCTGGAGGAGGCCAGGGCCTCCGGCGAGATCTCCGAGGAGGAGGCGGCCGCGGCCGCGGAGCGGATCCTCGGAGATCTGCTCACCTAGCCGGTAGGACCGCATCGCTGCGGAGACGACGAGGGGAATGATCCCATGCCTGTCAGGCGCGGAACCCGTGAGAAGCGCTCCGCCGACGATTCCTACGAGACCGCCGGCGACGAGACCTTCGACGAGGACTTCGACGAGGACGCGGAGCCCTACGAGGACTTCTCTGAGGAGGACCTGGACGAAGAGGACGAAGAGGAGGAGGACGAGGACGAGCCCGCGAAGAAGCCGCGGCGGCGTTCCTCCGCCCTGTCCGCGGCGACCGCCGGAGCGGCAGGGTTGCGGCACATCGCCGACCTGACCTCGAAGGAAACGGAAGGGGTGACGCTGGTACGACGAGCCGAGGACGGCTGGCTGGTCGAGGTCGAGGTCGTCGAGAGCCGCCACATCCCCTCCTCCGGCGACATGCTGTCGCTCTACCAGATCGAGCTGGATGCCACCGGCGACCTGCTGTCGTATCGCAGGGTGAAGCGCTACCGGCGCGGCCGGGCGGACAGTGCCGAGGGGGGCTGACGTGGCCGACGTGATGCGATCCGGCGGGTCCTTTCCGCGCTCCTCCGGCGGGCGGGAGTCCTCCGCCAACCTCGCCGACATCCTGGAGCGGGTGCTCGACAGGGGTGTGGTGATCGTGGGTGACATCCGGGTGAACCTGCTGGACATCGAGCTTCTCACCATCAAGCTGCGCCTGCTCATCGCCTCGGTCGACACGGCGCGGGAGCTGGGGATCGACTGGTGGGAACACGATCCGTGGCTCAGCTCCCGCGACCGCGACCTGATCGAGGAGAACCGCGTCCTGCGCGACCGGCTGTCCGCCGTCGAGGGCGACGAGGAGATGGAGGGCCCCCGGCGCCGTTCCCTCGACAGAGGGTCCTCCTCCGGTGACGCCCGGGAGCTTCGGTCGACCGGAAGGTTCAGGGAGGAGCGCGATGGCTGAGACGGGCACATATCTCTACGCGATCGCCCAGGATGTGGGGCACCCTCTCCCGGAGGAGGTGGCGGGCGTGACCGGAGCGCCGGTGCGCGCGATCACCCACGAGGGCCTGGCCGCGTACGTGAGCCCGGTGCCCCTGGAGGAGTTCGGTGAGGAGCCGCTGCGGCGTTTCCTGGAGGACCTGGACTGGGTCGGGGGAACGGCCCGCGCCCACGACCGGGTCGTGGAGGCCGTGGCGAAGGAGGCCCCCACGGCCCCGGTCAGGCTGGTGACGGTCTACAGCAGCGAGGACCAGGTCCGCGACCTGCTCCGGCGCAGGCACGACGATCTCGCCGAGGTGCTCGACCACGTCACCGGATGCAGGGAGTGGGGGGTGAAGGCGTACGCGAAACCGAGCGAGGAGGCCCCTCGCGCCGAGGAGGCCCCCGAGGAGACCGACAGCCCGGGAACGGCGTACCTGAAGCGCCGCCGGGCGAGCCTGCGCGGCAGGGAGGACGCCTGGCGGCTGGCGGCGCGGCGGGCCGAGGACATCCACGCCACCCTCGCGGCCGTCTCGGTCGCCTGCCACCGCCATCGGCCGCAGGACCCGCGACTGTCCGGCCGCGAGGAGACGATGCTGCTCAACGGCGCCTACCTCGTCGCCGAGGACCGCCGTGAGGAGTTCGTCGCGGACGTCGACGCGCTGCGGGGCGAGGAGATCGAGATCCAGCTCACCGGCCCCTGGGCGCCGTACTCCTTCACCTCGGTGGACCTCGGCCCGACCCGTGCGGAGACACTCGATGCCCCGTGACCACCAGCCGAGAGGTGCCGAACTCGCCGCCGCCGGACACATCCCCCCCGAACGCGTGGCACTGGTGGACCTGCTCGACCGGCTGCTGGCCGGCGGGGTGGTGGTGAGCGGGGACCTGGTGCTGTCCATCGCCGACATCGACCTCGTCCGCATCTCCCTGCGCGCCCTCATCACCTCCGTGCGAGCCTCCGACCCGATACCGTCCGCCCACCCGCACGGCGCGGTCGCACTCCCGTGGGACTCCGGCGAGGAGGGACCGCTGTGACGAACCGCTCCCCTGGCACTCCTCGGGCGAGCGATGTGAATCCTCTCCCCGGCGCCCCCCGGGCAGAGGACCTCGGCGGCACGGAGGATCCTCGTGTCACCCGGGAGCGGCTCCGCCCTCCCGCGAGGAGACGGTTCAAGGTCACGCGAACCACCCCCGCGGGCAGGGGCGGGAACGCGCGAGGACCGGCGAGGACCGTCCGCTGGAAGGTGAACACCGATCCCGAGGCCGTGGGACGGGACCTGTCCCGCCTCGTGCTCACCCTCGTCGAGCTGATACGGCAGCTGGTGGAGCGTCAGTGTGTGCGCCGGATGGACCAGGGGGACCTCTCGGACGAGCAGGTGGAGGTGCTGGGTGTGACACTGATGCGCCTCGAGGAGGCGATGACCGAGCTGTGCGAGCGCTTCGAGCTCTCACCGTCCGATCTCAACCTCGACCTCGGGCCGCTCGGAACCCTCCTGCCCACCGACTGACGACGACGATGTCCACGGTGACGCCACGATGTCGTCAACGGGGTCTCCCCATCGTCAGGAGGCGTTCACCCGCGTCCGGTGAGCGCGGGCGAACGCCTCCCGGTCGGAGCCGGCCGATGCCGGCCGATGCCGGCCGATCCCGTTGACGACACCGTGGTCGGTCATCGGGAGAGCCAGGGCCCACCGGGAGGCGTTCGCCTACGTCCTCGGTGTCAGGTCAGGTCCTCGCACTTCTTCGCGTCGGGATCGTCGGCCGCCTGCGGCATCCAGCGGACGTTCGCGAACGACGCGGAGAAGGCCCCCTCGGTGTAGACGAGGAACGGGGTGTTGACCACCTCCAGGTCGAGGCCCGCCGCGGCGAAGCAGGCGACGGGGATCTTCACGGTCGACTTCACGCCGACCGGAAGCCCCTGGAAGAGGGAGGTCGCCACCACCTCGGAGAGGCACGGATAGACACAGTGGACGCCGAGCACGGTCCTCGCGGCCGGCGCCTGGTGGACGATCGTGTCGAAGACCAGCGCCCCCTTCGTGTTGAGGTAGCCCCGCAGGTCCGTGCCACCCGCCGGGTTCTGCAGGTAGAGCTGGGCGGGACCGATGCCGGTCCAGGTCGCCTTCAGAGCGTCCTGCTGCACGTTGACGTCGGAGGGCACCACGGTGATCTCGGCGTGCGCCGCCTCGCCGTCGGCGCCGATCTCGGTGCCGCCCCAGTTCTCGGCGGAGCCGATGAAGCTCTTGTACGGCGCGATGTCGGTGCGGTTGAAGATCTCCAGGTCCTCGCTCGCCTCGCCGCCACCGCCCTGCTCACCGCAGCCGAACGGCGGCGCGGTCTCGTCGAGCTTGCCGACCTGCCCGCTCTGGCCGTCACGCAGGCCGTACCCGAGTGGGAAGAGCGGGTCGTATCCGTCGGCTCCCGGGTTGAGCGGCGACTGGCAGGCGCTCTTCGGCCACGAGTACGGCAGCCTGCCGGTGAAGCCGTCGCGGTGCTTGCCCTTGACGAGCACGTCGGCGACGCCGCCGCCCTCGGTTCCCGGCAGCCACGCCGCGACGAAGGCGTCGGAGCGGTTGAGCTCCTTGTTCATCCACAGCGGCCGGCCGCCGACGTAGACGGTGACGACGGGGGTGCCCTTACCGGTGACCTTGTCGAGCACCGCGAGGTCGACCGGGTAGATCTTGGCGGCCTCCAGCGTGCGCCGCGCCAGGTCGCCGATGCCCTCGGCGTACGGGGTCTCGCCGATCACCGCGATGACCGCGTCGTACGCCGAGGGGTCGACGCCGTCGCCGGTCTCGCTGAAGGTGACACGGGACTGGCCGAGCGCCTCGCGCAGCCCGCCGAGGATCGTCGTGCCCCTGGGGAAGTCGGCGTTGACGTTGTTCGTGCCCTGCCAGGTGAGGGTCCATCCGCCGGTCTGGTTCTGCAGGCTGTCGGCGCTCTTGCCGACCACGAGGACCTTGGACTTCGCGGCCAGCGGCAGCACCCTGCCGTTGTTCTTGAGCAGGACCTGCGATTTGCGCACGGCCTCCCTGGCGAGCCTCCTCGTCTCCGCCGCGTCGGCGGACCCGGCGAAGGCGCGCTTGGAGGGCTTGGGACCGTCGAGCACTCCGACGCGCAGTTTCACCCGCAGGATGCGTGTCACCGCGTCGTCGATGCGCGCCATCGGGATCGCGCCGCTCTCGACCTGGGCGATCGTGTTGGTGATGAACGCCTTCCAGTCGTTGGGCACCATCACCACGTCGACACCCGCGTTGATCGCCTGGGGACAGCTCGCGTTGGTGCATCCGGCGACCTGGCCGATGCCGTTCCAGTCGGAGACGACGACGCCGTCGAAGCCCATCTTCTGCTTGAGGATGTCGGTGACGACGCGCTTGCTGCCGTGCAGCTTGCCCTCGTCGATACCGAGGTCGGCGTTCTTCCAGCTGTTGAACGAGACCATCACGCTCTGGGCCCCGGCCGCGAGGGCACCGTAGTAGCCCTGGCCGTGCACGTTGATCATCTCGGCCTCGGACGAGGGGTTCACGCCCTGGTCCACGCCCTTGAGGGTGCCGCCGTCACCGATGAAGTGCTTGGCGGTGGCGATGACGCCGTCCTGGCCGATACCGCGCGGATGCTTGCCCTGCAGGCCCTTGACGGCCTCGTACCCGTACGCCCGGGTGATCCTGGGGTCTTCGGAGAAGCCCTCGTACGTGCGGCCCCACCGGTCGTCGAGGGGGACGGAGACGCTGGGCGCGAACGCCCAGTCCTGGCCGGTGGCGCGCGTCTGCCGGGCGGTCGCCGCCCCGATGTCGCGCACGAGACACGGGTCCTGGGCGGCGCCCAGCCCGATGTTGTGCGGGAAGACGGTGGTGTCGTAGACGTTGTTGTTGCCGTGGACGGCGTCGGTGCCCCAGATGACGGGGATCTTCGCGCGGGTGGCGACGGAGGCGTTCCAGTAGGCGTCGGCGAGGTCGAGCCAGGCCTTCCGCGCGGCGTGCTTGTCGCGGCCCGGCCAGGAGCCGCCGCCGTTGAGCACCGAGCCGATGAAGTATCGCCCGACCTCCTCCGGGGTGATCGCGACGATCTCCGGCTGGGTCATCTGGCCGACCTTCTCGGCGAGCGTCATGCCCGCGAGGATCTTCGCCACTCGCTTCTCGTCGGACCGGTTCTGCTCGATCCTGCTCTTGACCTTGGGCCATTCGGAGAGGGCGGGCAGCTTCTTCTCGATGCGGGCACAGCCGCGTGCGTCCAGGGCGGGCTTGCCGATCACCGGCTGCCGGCCGCCCGTCGCGGTCTCGGCGCCCGCGCTCGGAATCCCGGTGACGCCCGCTGACAGGACGGCGAGACTCGCCAGCACCGCGAGTCCGCTCCGGCGGGCGCCCTGTCGGGCGAAGGGTCTGATCATCGAGGATCCGTTCTCGAGGTACTGCGATGGACCTGCGGATCCCCCGAGTCCGCACTTCGCAGATCCTGACGCTGTGACACAGCCGAGTCAATACTCTCGCGAGAGCGCTCTCTCATACAAAAACCTGCTCTGCGGATGCCTTGCGACCCTAGAACCGCTTCTACCAGGGGAATCTCAACATCCGCACCTTCGGTGTTACATTTAAGTGAGAGCGCTCTCAGGAACCGGGCCCGCTCGCGGCGAGACGTCGCGAGCGGGTCGACGGTCAGGGCTCGGCGCCACCGCGGTCGACGGCGAGGACGCGGGTACCCAAGGGAAACGAGGAAGCCGATCACCTCGGGGTCCCGTTCAGCCACGCGCCCCGGGAAGAAGCTCCTCGGGGATCTCGGGAATCACGTCGGGGACACCGCGCAGGCCGGCGAGCGAGACCACCGCGAGTACGGCGATCATCACCGCGGCGGTGATCGCGGTCACCTGGACCCCGGCGACGAAGGCGAGCCTCGCGGCCTCGGCGACGGTCTCCCCCAGCCGCCCGGGAAGTGCCGCGGCCGCCTCCAGAGCGGTGGGCAGCGACTCCACGACGGGGGCGGCCACCTCGCCGGGCAGCCCTTCGGGGAGCCGGAGTTCCCCTCGGTAGACACCGGTCAGGACGCTGCCCGGCACGGCGATACCCAGCGCGCCGCCCAGCTCGAAGGACGTCTCGGAGATCGCCGCCGCGGCACCGGCCCGTTCCCTGGGCACGCTCGCGAGCACGGTGTCGTTGGTGACCGCGAACGTCAGCCCGATGCCCACCCCGCAGACGATCATGGGGCCGAGGAAGTACAGGTAGGAGGTGTCCGGCGTGATCCGGCCGTAGCAGGCGAAGGCCACGGCGGCCATCGCCAGGCCGAGCGCCACCGTCCTCGCCCGGCCCCGCCGGGCGATCAGACCCGCGGCCAGGACCCCGCCGACCGCCGCCGACAGACCTCCGGGCAGTCCCGCGAGACCGGCCTGAAGGGGTGACCAGCCCAGGACGAGCTGGAAGTACCAGGCGAAGATCAACGACAGCGCGGACATGCCGAAGATGGCGATGAGGTTCGCGCCGACCGAGGCGGAGAAGGCCCTGCGCCGAAAGAGGCGGACGTCGATCAGCGGCTCGACCAGCCGGGTCTGCCGCCGCGCGAACAGCGCCAGGGCGACGATCCCCACCGCACCCCCGCCAGGACACCGGCGTCGGTGACGCCGTACGCGGCCGCCTCCTTTACAGCGTAGATCAAACCGATCACGCCGACGATGGACAGCGGAACGCTCACGAGGTCCACCAGGCCCGCGGCGGGGTTGCGCGACTCGGGGAGCACGAGGAAACCGGCGACCACGATGAGCAGCATCACCGGCAGGTTGATCAGGAAGACCGATCCCCACCAGAAGTGGTCGAGCAGCAGGCCGCCGACGACCGGTCCCAGGGCGAACCCCGCCGCGCCCATCCCGCTTCACAGGCCGACCGCCGTGGTCCTCTCCTTCGGGTCGGTGAAGACGTTGCGGATGATCGACAGGGTGGAGGGCATGATCGTGGCGCCCGCCACGCCGAGCAGGACCCGGGCGGCGATGAGCAACTCGGGGGTGGGAGCGTACGCGGTCACCGCCGAGGCCGCTCCGAACTCCTCGCCGAGGACCCGTCTCGCCCCCTCGTACACCTCCAGGGCCTCGGCCTGCCTGCCCGAGCCGTACAGGGCGCGCATCAGCTGCCCGTACAGCCGTTCCCTGAAGGGGTGGGCGGCGGTGAGCCCCTGCAACTCGGCGACCACGCGGCCACCGTCGAGCCGAATCCGGGTGGGGCCGAGGATGTCGAACCGCATATTCCGATTATCGCGGCATCCCACCCGCCGCCGATCGGAGTCCACGCGTGCAACGCGGGATGATCCCTGGTACGAAATACATCTACATACCTGGACTTTAGGGAAAAAAGATCTTTCCCTGAGGCCGGAAGCGGCGGGGGCGGACGGGGTAAGGACTCCACTGGCCGTTCCCGGCGGGGAACGGCTGCCGGGGGGCTTCCACACGGAGGTATTCGATGAGACATGTCTACGGCTGGGAACACGGTGAGAACGAACCCGGCGACCTCTTCGGGGTGACCATCGAGAACCTCTTCGCCGAGGTGTGGTCCCGGCAGGGAATCTCGAACCGCGACCGGCGCATGCTGCTGATCGGCCTGCTCGTCGGCCAGGGCATGAACGAGGACGTCGACCTCCAGTTGGACGCGGCGCTGCGAACCGGCGACCTCACCCCCGACGAGCTCCGCGAGATCGTCGTCTTCCTCACCCACTACGCGGGATGGCCCCGGGGCGGCAGGCTCAACAACCAGGTCGAGGAGCTGATCGCCCGCGTCATGAGGTCCTGACGGGCATGCCCGCGACTTGGTCGCCGCCCCGCCGTGATCACCCGCGTCACGAGGTCCTGCCCCTCCGGAGCGCCCGCCCTCACCAGGGCCCGCCGCTCCCCCGCGCCGTCGGATCGCGGTCGCCCGCGCGGAGCGTCGCCGGCGCGGGCCGCCGGTCGCCCGCGGCGCGAGACCGCGGTCTCCCGGGATCACAGCCTCTCGACGTTCGGTCCCCGGCAGCGGTTGCGGGTGTCGAAGACGAGGGCGCTCGCCTTCTGGACGAGCTCGTAGTCGAAGCAGTCGTGGTCGGTGAGGACCACCACCGCGTCCGCCGCCGCCAGCTCCCGCTCCGAGAACGCGACGACCTCGATGCCCTGCGGCAACAGGAAGCAGTCCACGTGCGGGTCGGCGGACCGCACGTCCGCGCCCAGCTTGCGAAGGCCCCTGACCACGTCGATCGCGGGTGACTCGCGGCAGTCCCCGGCGTTCTTCTTGTACGCGAGGCCGAGCGCGAGCACCCGGCTGCCGTTGACCGGCTTGCGCAACCGGTTCAGCGCGAGTCCGACCCGGTGCACGACGTGCTCAGGCATGTGGTCGTTGATGTCGTTGGCAAGCTCCACGAACTGGAAGTTGTGCCCCAGGCTGCGCTTGACCTTCCACGACAGGTACGACGGGTCGATCGGCAGGCAGTGCCCGCCGACGCCGGGACCGGGGGTGAAGCGCATGTAGCCGAACGGCTTGGTGGAGGCTGCGTCGATGGCCTCCCAGACGTCGATGCCGAGTTGCTGGGCGAAGATCGAGAGCTCGTTCACGAGGGCGATGTTGACGTGCCTGAAGGTGTTCTCCAGGAGCTTGCACAACTCGGCCACCTGCAGCGAGGAGACAGGAACGACCTTCTGCACGATCCGCTCGTAGAACGCCTGGATTCTTTCCAGGGAGACCGCGTCGATCCCGGAAACGACCTTCGGTGTGTTCTCCAGGCGCCACCGGGCATTGCCCGGATCGATCCGCTCCGGGCTGTAGCCGAGGAAGAAGTCCTCGGGCGCCTGCAGCCCGGAGCCCTCCTCCAGCAGGGGCCGGAGGTACTCCTCGGTGGTCCCGGGGTAGGTGGTGGACTCCAGGATCACCGTCGCGCCCCGCCGTAGCAGCGGGGCGAGGGACTGGCCCGCCGAGCCGATGTGGCGGAGATCGGGAACGCCCTCGCGGAGTGGCGTGGGCACGGTTATCACGCAGACGTCGAACGCCTCCGCGTCGGCGTAGTCGGCGCTGACCTGGTAACGGTCAGACCTCAAGGCGGCGGCCAGCAGGTCGTCGCCGACGTCCTCGACATAGGACTCGGAGGCGTTGAGCCGCTTGACCCGCCACTCGTCCAGGTCGATTCCCACGACGTCGAACCCCGCGTCGACCGCACGCATCGCCAAAGGCAGGCCAACGTAACCCTGGCCGACAACAACCAGCTTCTCTCCCATGTCAGGACCCCCGTCACTTCGAGTGATATATGACCTGACTGTAGGAGCCGAGTGTCTCACGACATTGATTTAGCGGCCCTCTGGGCGTGTCGCCTCCACATTTCTCAGGTCCGCCGCATGTCGATTCAGGATAGCGAGAACGACAGCAGTAAGGTCGATTACTCAGGTGCGTATTGACTTCAAATTACCGGACAAAGGGTTCAATCTTATGATAAATAGTGATCGCCCTCGCGCTCTCCGTCGGAATGGCCTCAGCATCTACTTGGACGCGACTCTCGCAGCCGTCCTCGCATTGGGCGCACCCCTCGTGATGCCACCCAGCGCGAACGCAGACATACAGCCGGTGACCCTCGGGCAAGCCCTGGACTGCGCGGTCCTGGCCGGAAACGCGGTCACAAGCACGGATCTCACCACGATCATCGGTACGGTCGCCTTGAGTCCGGGCATCACGGTGACCGGCTTCCCACCGGGGATAGTGCGCGGGGAGGTGCACAAGAACGATGCAGAGGCGCAGCAGAAAAAGGCCGACGCGGTCGCCGCCTACAATGACGCGGCCGGGCGGACACCCACCGCCACCATCCCGCCGAACCTTGGAGAAGGGGCGACCATCACGCCGGGTGTCTACGACACTCCCGGAGGCGTCTTCGAGCTAGCCGGGACGCTCACACTCGACGCTCAGGGCGATCCGGACGCAACCTTCATCTTCCAAGCCGATTCCGCTCTCAACACGGCAAAGACCAGCAACATCGACCTCACGAACGGCGCCCAGGAGGACAACATCATCTGGCAGGTCGGCGATTCGGCGATCCTGGGGGAATACTCCACCTTTCGGGGGACCGTCCTGGCCCTGAACGATGTCAAGGTGATGACGGGCGCGGCGATGTACGGCCGTGCCATAGCACTGAACAACGTGGTCACCTTGAACGGCACGACCATCCTGCCGGCCACCCAGATCATGCTGCCGAACGCCCCAGAGACCGATACGTCCCTCACCTCGTCGTTGAACCCGTCTCGCTTGGGGGATCCGGTCACCTTCGTCGCCAGGGTCAGCGGAGACTTCCATGGGGTCAGCCCCACCAATACAGTGCTCTTCAAGGACGACTCCGTCGTCATCGGCTCGGCCATGCTCGACAACCTCGGCGTCGCGACGTTCACGACCGCGGAACTCACCAGGGGCGTGCACCCCATCACGGCCGTCTACGTGGCCGGTGGCACCTCCGTCGGCGAGGCCTGGGTCGACTTCGCCCCGAGCGAATCACCCGTGGTGAATCAGCAGGTGCTCGACCGCGGGACGGCATAGATCAGCGCCTTTTCCCGACTCCGGCGTTCTCGGATCGTGAGATCGAGGATGCCGAACGGGACAGCGCCCGCCGACTCCGACGGCACCACCCACCGCCTTGCCGTACCCCCGGAGCCGCCGGCACCCGTTCTGGTGCCGCCGGCCGACGGACACGGCGGAGTCGACGACGCGGCTCCGCAGGAACAGGTGCCGCCGACAATCACTTGTTCGTGGGACCTCATGACGTCTTGCAGGCAACTCGTGACCCGCACCGCCGTATACGGTGTCTCATCAGCCGGGCACTCCGGAACCGCGGCCTGCGCCTGTTCCTGGACCTCGCCTCCCGAGGTAACCAAATATCGGCACAACGGTGCACGTTCACTAAATGAGTTCAGATCACGAAAGATACCGACCAAACGGACGCCTTTTATCTCGGCGTGTTGTTTGTTTGCCTCAATCGTAACTCCGATCAAGCATCACCACTTCATGAATGGGCATCTCTCGTTTGCGCCACCACGCAATGTGGTGACTCGAAAATCCGACTTCCGCCGCAGGGAGAACCCATTGATTTCTCGCAGGAACACGGCGGTCACCGCATCGGCGACAGCCTGCGGAACACTGGAATCCCCGATTCCGGGTCCGGCCTGAGGATCGGGCCACTGCGCCCCGTTCCCCGTCATCACCCCGCCGTCCACCCTGGAAGCCCGCTGAAACTCCTGACCTGGGTCTGTCCAGGCCGGGATGGATGCCTGTCGTCAGGCGGTCGAAGCGGTGGCGTCGACATCGAGGATCGATTCCGGTGGCACCGGGCTCGCCCTGTCGCGCCGGCGCCCCTGCTCGTTGCCATGCGAGAGTGCCCCCTGATCGTCTTGAGCGCCCTGGCCGGGTAAGCGGCCGTCCGAAGCAGACTCTCTCATAAAAACGATCAAAGACACTCTAATCCGTCAGGGAAGCCTGAGGCCGGACAGCGAATCCACTCAGGGCACTGGCTACGGAAGATGCCTGCAGGTGAATTCTACTTCAAACAAGCGTCAATAGAATTCGACCCGCGATTCACTGCAGACACATAATGACGTCGTCAAAGACTTGTCCGATCTCATGAGTCGTGGCGCCTTCAACGGGAACCAGGATGCCAGGTCGGCGTTTCTCGCCACCAGCATCTTTAATTTTTATTAAAAACAGTGACCAGCCGGGCAGAAGTAAGCGGGGATCGCGAGGTTGATCCTTAACGTACGGACTGCACGCAAGGTCCAACACCCGAGATAACCGGAGAGTTGACTCCCATGTCCAAACCCCATCACAGCCCACCCGAGCAACCGGCCGGTACGACTTCGCCGGCACAGCCGAAGCGTGAAACCGGTCACCGCGGCTTTCTCCGGTGGAGCGTCGGTCGCTCTTGGCTTGCGGTACTACTGACAACCGTCCTGTCGATGGGCGTGATCGTCGGAACGCCACACAGCGCGAACGCGGATCAGGCACCGGTGAGTCTCGGCGACGCCGCGCCCTTCGGCGTTCTGGCCGGGACCGCCGTGACGAATACGAATCTCACGGCGATCACCGGAGATCTCGGAGTGAGTCCGGGCACCTCGGTGACCGGATTCCCACCCGGCACGGTGAGCGGAGCCGTCCACGCGGGCGACGCTACGGCGTCCGGCGCCAAAGCCGACCTGGTCGCCGCCTACAACGACATCGCCGGACGGACCCCTGTCGTCACCATACCGACAGAGCTCGGCGGCACGACCAGGACTCCGGGCGTCTACAACTCCGCCAACGGCACCTTCGGAATAACCGGGACGCTCACACTCGATGCCGACGATGATCCGGACGCGGTCTTCATCTTCAATGCGTCCACCCTCTCCGCGGCAAACGTCAGCAACATCAACCTTGTGAACGGCGCCCAAGAGGACAATGTCTTCTGGCGGGTCAGCGGCTCCGCGACGCTCGGGATGTTCTCCACCTTCCGGGGAAACGTTCTGGCGCTGACATCGGTGACGGTGGGCCCCGGCGCCACCCTCTATGGCCGCGCCTTCGCGCTCAACAACACGGTCACGCTCCAAGGCACCAGTGACCCACCGAAAACCCTTATCAACGTGCCGAACAACCCGCCGACCACGACAACCCTGACCACGTCGGCCAACCCCTCCCAGCAGGGACAACCGGTCACCTTCACCGCCGTGGTGAGCCCGGTCACGGGCTCGCTCGTCCCCCAGGGCGAGGTGGCCTTCAAGGATGGCTCGACCGTCATCGGCTCGGGCTGGCACGACAACTCGGGCCCTGCCACCTTCACGACCTCGAGCCTGGCCGCCGGGCAGCATTCGATCACCGCCGTCTATCTCGGCGGCGACACCCACGACGGTGAGGCCATCGTCCATTTCGCCCCGAGCACATCGCCCGAACTGATCCAGACCGTGCAGGTCAGCCTATGGGACAACACAGCGGTCCCGGCCTCCCGGTCCCACCCCGATCCCAAAGCCAGCACGGCCGGCGTGAAATTCAGGGCGGCCACGGCCGGGACCGTGAGCGGCATCCGTTTCTACAAGGGTCCGCAGAACACCGGGACGCACATCGGAGGCCTGTGGACCAGCGGCGGCCAGCTGCTCGCGAGCGCGACCTTCACCAACGAGACCGCGTCCGGATGGCAACAGGTGAACTTCCCCGCACCCGTGAACATCGCCGCCAACACCACCTATATCGCCTCCTACCACAGCACATCCGGATTCTATTCCGTAACGAGGCCCTATTTCACAACGCAATACGCGAACACCCCGCTCCTAGCGCTCGCGAACGGCGCGGAAGGCGGAAACGGCGTATACAAATACGGCGCCACGAACTCCTTCCCGACCGACGCCTATCTGGCCAGCAACTACTGGGTGGATGTCGTGTTCACCCCTGCTAATAACCCTTGAACGACGCGGCGGTCCCGGCCGTCCAACATGATCCCGTCTCCAAGGCCGTTGCGCTCGGCATCGAACTCAAGACGACCACGGCCGGAGCCGTCAGCGGCATCCGTTTCCACAGGGGCACGCGGAACACCGGGACGCACGCCGGAAGCCTGTGGACCAGCGGCGGCCGACTGCTCGCGAACAGCGTGGAAGGCGGAAACGGCGTATACAAATGTTGCGCGAAGAACTCCTTCCCGGCCGGCTCCTACCGGTCCGGCGACTACCGGGTCGACGTGATGTTCGTTTCGCCTTGGCCTCGATCTTTCCTGGTCGAAGGTGTGGCCGGCTGACGCCGTAGCCGATCGCTGATTTCGGTGTCCGGGCGGCGTGGCGGCCTGGCTCACGCCCGCCGGGCGAGGTTCCACGCGCCCGCAGACGTCCTTCTGATCGTCCGGACGGCTTGCCGCCGGCAGGCTGGTGCGGGCAATGCCCACAGCCCGCACGACGGCCTTGGTGACCTACTCGGCCCAAGGCCGTCGTGCGGCGCGGGATCAGGCGAGTGCGCGTGGACATGAAGAACGGAGAAAGCCGGACCCGCAGCCGTACGGATGTATCACCGGGACGGACGCGGGAGGGGCGGCCCGCGAGGCCGCGGAGTTCGGCGGTCACGAGATCGTCATCGCGGCACGGCAGGCAGAACCAGGCGAGCAGATCACAGCTGATCGCGGTGGCGGTGCAGCAGATCCGGGTGATGGCGAACCGCCACGCTCACGGCCTCAGCCCTTGAGATCCGAGAGCGTCGGCTCACCGCCACCCGTCTCTGCGACGCCACCGTCGTCCATGAGGCCCGGGTCCGGTCCGCTGAGGACACGTCACCGGAGTCGACCCGGCCGTCGGCGCGGGCTGCCTTGACGCGGCCGTCAGGAGTGTCCCCTTCAACAGAAGCTCAATAAAGGTCTGGCAAGGACACCCCCAGGTGGGAGCGTCCCTGCCCCCTTTCGATCACCAGATTGTCAGGCTTTCAGGCGTCTAGTCATCTACTGCGACGGTTCGAGTGAGGAGTTTAAGTGCCAGACGACAAGCAACAGCCCGGTCTGAGGTCGCGGCGGATTCTCCGGAGCGTGATCACCTTCGGAGGCGGCGCGGCGGCCATGCTCGGCTTACTGGGGGCGGCCTTACCTCCTCCCCCCGCGCCGGAGGCCGCATCGCTGATCGTGACGGCGTCGGCGGGCCCGATGGGGAACGGGATGGAATCCGCCAGCCCGGCGCCGAGCAATTCCAGGCTTATCCCTTCTCCCTCCCCTTCCGATGAGATGTCGCCCGTCAAGGGCACAACCGGCAGCGCGCACGGTACGAAGCTCAGGAGTCGGTCTCTCCATGCCCTGGGACGCGGAGCCGACTGCCCGCCCACTTCTGTCATCTGTATGGAGAACAGTCTGCCGGGCACTCCTCCCAGCCAGTGGGACGTACCTTCCCAGAGCGCCAACATCGCGGGGTACGCCACTCAAATGAGCGTGAACAAGGGGGAGAACGTCCAATTCAAGGTGAACACCAATGCGACCGATTATCGTATAGATATTTACCGCATTGGATATTATGGCGGCATGGGCGCGCGGCTGATAACGACGATCGACCCCTCCGCCGCCTTGCCCCAGACGCAACCGGCCTGTTTGGGTGACACGACGACCGGTCTAATCGATTGCGGAAACTGGGGACTGTCGGCTTCCTGGCCGGTGCCGAATGACGCCGTTTCCGGAGTCTATGCCGCGAATTTGATACGGGAAGACGGCACGGCCGGGACCAGTCAGATCCTATTCACCATCCGAGACGATTCACGCAATTCGGATATCTTACTTCAAACCTCTGACAGCACATGGCAGGCGTACAACCAGTATGGCGGTAACAGCCTCTATCTCGGCAAGCCGGTGGGACGCGCCTACAAGGTCAGCTACAACCGCCCCCTTTTTACCCGTAGCAGTTTCTTCATGGCCGAGTATCCTCTGGTCAGATGGATCGAGGCCAACGGGTACGACGTCAGCTACACCAGCAATGTCGACACGGCCAGCCGGGGGGCGGAGCTGCTTGAACACAAGATATTCGTCTCTTCCGGACACGACGAGTACTGGTCCAACGAAATGCGAAACAATGTCCAGAACGCCCGGGACAACGGGGTGAGTCTCATCTTCCTCTCTGGAAACCAGGTTTTCTGGAAAACCAGATGGGAGAACTCTCTGGATGCAACGGGCACCCCTTTCCGGACAATGGTCTGCTACAAGGAGACTCACGCCAATGCCAAGATCGATCCGAGTCCGCAGTGGACAGGGACGTGGCGTGATCCCCGTTTCTCCCCTCCATCGGACGGCGGAAAACCCGAGAACACCTTAACGGGAACGTTTTTCATGGTGAATACCCCGGCAAACGATGCCATCACCGTTTCCTCCGATTATCGCGACATGCGACTGTGGCGCAACACGTCTATCGCCAACCTGCAACCCGGCCAGGTGGCGACCTTTCCCGTTGGAACGCTGGGGTACGAGTGGGACGAAGCATCCGACAACGGGTTCGCACCGGCGGGGCTGGTGAAGTTCTCCAAGACAACTTTGGTCAAATCGTCGACGTACCTGCTTAACTTCGGCAGCACCTACGGCGCCGGAACCCCGACACACGGCCTTACGCTCTACAGGCATGCGAGTGGCGCGCTGGTCTTCGGCACGGGGACCGTCCAGTGGTCCTGGGGACTCGATGACAATCATGATTTGAACCCCGCAGGCGGCGGCCGCTTGGCCGGGACGCCCCCCACGGATATCCGGATGCAGCAGGCGACAGTCAACCTGCTGGCCGACATGAAAACCCAGCCGGCCAGCATCCAGCCGGGTTTGGTTCCGGCGGTCGCGTCAACGGACACCACTCCGCCCACATCGGCAATCACCTATCCGGCAAGTGGCGGCACCGTACCCGCTGGAACCGTCATCCCCGTCCAAGGGACGGCGGCCGACACCGGAGGCGGGGTCGTCGGCGGAGTCGAGGTTTCATTCGACGGCGGGACGAGATGGTTTCAGGCAACGGGTCGCACCAGTTGGCGATACAACTGGACAACGCCCAGCAGCGGAACGGTAACCGTCAAATCCCGAGCGGTCGATGACATCGGAAACATTCAGGGGACTCCGACGGAACTGACCGTCACCGTCGTCCCGGGGTGCTCTCCCTGCAGCATCTGGCCACCGTCGGCCGTGCCGGCCATCCAATCCCAGAACGATGCCAATGCCAGCACGGCCGGCGTGAAGTTCAGGGCGGCCACAGCCGGAACCATCAACAGCATCCGTTTCTACAAGGGGCCGCAGAACACCGGGACGCACATCGGAAGCCTGTGGACCAGCAGCGGCCAGCTGCTCGCGAGCGCGACCTTCACCAACGAGACCGCGTCCGGATGGCAACAGGTGAACTTCCCCGCACCCGTGAACATCGCCGCCAACACCACCTACATCGCCTCCTACAACACCACATCCGGATTCTATTCCGTAACGAGGCCCTACTTCACAACGCAATACACGAACACCCCGCTCCTCGCGCTCGCGAACGGCGCGGAAGGCGGAAACGGCGTGTACAAATACGGCGCCACGAACTCCTTCCCGACCGACGCCTATCTGGCCAGCAACTACTGGGTGGATGTCGTGTTCACCCCCTCGAACAGCCTGTGGAACAACGCAGCGGTCCCGGCCGTTCAATCCCAGCCCGATGCCAATGCCAGCACGGCCGGCGTGAAATTCAAGGCGGCCACGGCCGGAACCATCAACGGCATCCGCTTCTACAAGGGGCCGCAGAACACCGGGACGCACACCGGAAGCCTGTGGACCAGCAGCGGCCAGCTGCTCGCGAGCGCGACCTTCACCAACGAGACCGCGTCCGGATGGCAACAGGTGAACTTCACCACACCCGTGAACATCACCGCCAACACCACCTACATCGCCTCCTACCACACCACATCCGGATTCTATTCCGTAACGAGACCCTACTTCACAACGCAATACATAAACACCCCGCTCCTCGCGCTCGCGAACGGCGCGGAAGGCGGAAACGGCGTATACAAATACGGCGCCACGAACTCCTTCCCGACCGACACCTATCAAGCCAGCAACTACTGGGTGGATGTCGTGTTCACCCCCTCGAACAGCCTATGGGACAACACGGTGGTCCCGGCCGTTCAATCCCAGCCCGACACCAGTGCCATTACACTCGGCGTGAAATTCAAGACGACCACGGCCGGAACCATCAACGGCATCCGCTTCTACAAGGGGCCGCAGAACACCGGGACGCACACCGGAAGCCTGTGGACCACCGATGGCCAACTGCTCGCGAGCGCGGTCTTCACCAACGAGACCGCATCCGGGTGGCAACAGGTGAACTTCACCACACCCGTGAGCATCACCGCCGACACCACCTACATCGCCTCCTACCACACCACATCCGGATACTGGTCGGTAACGAGGCCTTACTTCACCAGTCAATACGCAAACGGCCCGCTCATCGCGCCCGCGGATAGCGCGGCAGGCGGAAACGGCGTATACCGCTACGGCCCAGTGAACAATTTCCCTGTGAACAGCAATCAATCCAGCAACTACTGGGTTGATGTGGTGTTCACTTCGCCTTAGTAGTCCAGCCAGCCACAAATTACGGCCTTGCTGGGACCGAGCTTCCACGCGTCGGTCAGGGAAACGAGCCGCTCAGGCCCGTGATGTCGTGGAAGCTCGGATGCCGTCTTTTCGGCTTCGAGAGGGGCAGGGACTTCTCCGAAGTGTCTCTTCCGGTGAATCTGCCGGCTGTTGAAGTGATCGATGGGGCCCTGCCGCTGAGAGCCTCCGGGCGTGAAGAACGGACTCGCCGGAGACTTCCCGGCCGTCGTCGCCGGGCTCACCCCGTCCTGCAGCGATGGCCCCGTCGAAACCATCAAAGACGGATGCAGGACCGAGCAGGCTTCCCATCGCTTCATCGGAGAATCCTGCTCGCGAGGCGGGGTGCGGCCGGAATGAGGAAGAAACAGGCCACGTGCCAAGTCGGCTGCTCGAACCCGTGGGGGTTGGCCCACCCAGTCGAAAATACCGGGTGATGTGACCCCGGTTGAAACAGCATCGAGCCGACGCTTACCGCGATGCCCGCCTAGAAGTAGCGATCTTCAGGTATTCGATGGCATTCGGCCCCGTGTTGAATATAAGATCAAGGACGCTCACCCGATGGTCGAACGGCGGGTGGAGCTGCGGATATTCCGGGTAGCTCGAGTAGTCGAACCATCGCAACTCGATGCCCGCTCTCCGAAAGAGGCCCTCATCGAGGTAGGCCCGCGCAGTCGGACCGGTAGTATATTCATGAGCACCCGCCTTCCGGCATAAATCGACGAGGCGCTCCGTCTTGGATCCCGTGGTGACGTAGTCGGTGGACCAGCGCAGATCGACTCGGATGCCAAGGACAGAACAGAGCCCTTCGAGGAAATGCCTGTTTATTTCGGAAAGCCGCTCATCCCGGCATCCACGATAAAGCCCCTCCAGAGCCGGCGCGAACTCGTCGAAATATGCGGCCTTCCGATACGCCTGTGTGATGGCTCGCCAATGCATGATGTTCCAGTTCGGGTCGGCAATGACCATTTCGTTGATCAGCCGGCTCCGTGGGCCGTGCGTGAGCGGGATCGAGAGCCATCTGGGACCCGTCGCCGTTTTTATGCGATTACGATTACGCCAGTCCCTGTCAGTGTATTGCACCTCGTCGAGGAGTATGAACTCGTCGACGTGGGCAATCAGGTCGAAATATCCTTTCCATGGAATATAATTTGATTGCACTATCGCAACCCGTTTCATGTGCCTCACGCTTTCGACTTGCTCGGGCTTCGTATGGGTCTCCCAGGAAGGCTTTCTGACCGGACTACCGTTCGTGAGCGCCGACCCCCGGGCTGATAAAAGTCTCCGCGTTCACGTCAGGCGTCGCCGACAGGCGTGAGTCGCGACTTTCGGACCGTTCGCGAACGATGTACGTGGGACGCCCCATGCGCTCCACATGGATCCTGCCGAGATATTCCCCGATAATTCCGAGGGCGACCATCTGGGCAGAGGCGAACAGTGAAATCATGGACGCTATCGACGTGAACCCTTTGAGCGTGCTGTCCCCCCACCAGTAGTTCCAAAGAAAGACAGTGAGAAGGACGGCGCCGAGGGCCCCCGCCAGCAGCCCGCAATAGGTGACCAGGCGAAGCGGGATGGTGCTGTATCCAATCATGACATGGATCGCATGGCGAATAAGCATCGGAACGGTATAATTGGAGCGCCCGATAAGTCGGCGCTCTATGTTTACCGGGACGGTTCCGACCCGCATGGTGGCCCACGAGAACGAGATGTCGATTAGAGCGTGAGGGCCTGCGACCCCGTCCAATGATTCGCGCAAAAAACTACGGAAGGCACGGAACGCGCAGATATCTTGGCCTGTAGCCTCACCGAATCGCCCAGAAAGTCCGATCTTGAGTGATCTGGAGGCGAGATCGCGTATGAATCCGTGCGTCCCGGCGCGTGGAACCGCGTAGACGATGTCGAGGTCGGACCGGAGACCTGCCAGGAGTTTGGGGATCTCTTCCGGTGGATGCTGAAGGTCATCGTCCATGGTGACCACGGTGTCGTAGCGAGCACAGCGGATACCGGCGACGAGAGCGTTGTGCTGCCCGTAGTTCCGGGCCAGCAGCAGCGCGCGGACCGTTTCATACCGATCGGCAAGCTGTTGGGCGATTTCCCATGTCTTGTCTGGCGAACCGTCGACGACGAGTATGACCTCGAACACGGAGGCGGTGGTCGGCAAAACAACAAGGAGGCGATCAACCAGCACTGGAAGCGTCTGCTCGGATCGATAACACGGAATTACGACGGATACGCTAGTCATAGTGCCAGTCTCATGACTGCCGAGTCGACCGGTCGGGCCCGCAGGCCGGATTTACACTGTTTTAATGAAACCAAGGAAGAAACCACGATTTTCTACGCCCCCCTTGAATCTTTCAAGATCTTGGAGTAATCGACTCGCATCGAGTTGATCTTCTGTGGGGACGGGTTTTGGGTTCGGTCGCCCCGCGGTGCCGGTTCTTCATGCGGATCGAGGTAGACGGCCTTTCCGGCGATACAGCTCAGGACACGCCCCCCGCATGTTTGTCTTCGGGAGGTCACGATCCATAGCATGGCTCGGGAATGGGAGCCTCGGCCCACCTGGCCATCTTTCCTATTTCGTTGGATAAGCAAGCGAACGACTCTTTCGAAACGCATGTCTGGTGGCGCAGGCGTGGGGGCTCTCCGGCGCCCACGTGCACCGCCCGCGCTGTCGTGATTCGCGCATCCAGGGAGCGATCCTCGATGCGACGCGTGCCCGCCTCCTCCCGAGCCGACACCGCTGGAACCGCTCCGCCACGAGGCCTGCGCAGGCCATATGAAAGGAAGGTCATGGAGGTCATCACACTGAGACCGGTCCGCGAGGAGGACCTGGACGTCTTCGAGGCGGAACGGGCCACCCCCGAGCTCAGAGGCGAGCTTCAGTGGTATGGGCACCGCTCTTCTCACGGGCTCCGCCAGGAGTTCGCCGAGAACGGATTCCTCGGCACCGGCTCCGGTCGCCTCACCATCGACGTCGATGGGAGCCCGGCCGGATGGGTGGTGTGGTGGACGACCTCCTGGGGACCGGAATCTACGTGCTGGTGCTGGGCGATGGGCATCTGTGTCTTCTCCGACTTCCGCCGCCAAGGCATCGGAACACTGGCTCAGCGCCAGCTCGTGGACTATCTGTTCGCCCATACACGAGCCGAGCGCATCCAGTCCTTCACGGACATCGCCAACTACGGCGAGCAACGCGCTCTGGAGAAAGCCGGGTTCGAACGCGAGGGAATTCTGCGCCGCGCCCAATGGCGGGACGGCGGCTGGCACGACCAGATCCTCTACTCGGTGCTGCGCCCGTGAAGTCCGACAGGCCTTACGGCGGCGGGTAGGGGTCCGTCCGTCAAGCCCGCTCCGCCTGGCTCGGGTTCGTCAGAGTCTCCACCTGAGCCAGGGCGATTCAAACCGCAGCACTCCAGTGGTTATCGACCGGTTTTCTTCAATGGGCGCCACCAGTCCTGATGATCGCGGTACCACCGCACGACCTGGATAAGTCCCTCATCAAAATCAATACGAGGTTCGTAGCCGAGCGCCGCGATCTTGCTGCTGTCCACGGAGTAGCGCCGGTCATGTCCGAGCCTGTCCGGCGCCTGGACGACCATCTCCCAGCTCAGGCCGAAGGCTGCGAGCAGCCGTTCCGTGAGCTCTCGGTTGGTCAGTTCGACCCCACCACCGATGTTGTAGATCTCACCGCCTGAACCCTTGTCCAGCACGAGCTGGATACCGCGGCAGTGATCATCGACGTGCAGCCATTCGCGGACATGATGGCCGTCACCGTACAGGGGCACGTGATACCCGTCGATGAGGTTGGTGACGAAAAGCGGGATGATCTTCTCTGGATACTGATATTGGCCGTAGTTGTTGGAACAGCGGGTCACCCGCACATCGAGCCCATGGGTCTGGTGATAGGCGCGGCAGAGAAGATCGGCTCCCGCCTTGGCCGCCGAGTATGGCGAGTTGGGCAGCAAGGGGTCCGACTCGGTCCAGGACCCCGCGGCGATGGATCCGTACACCTCGTCCGTGGAGACCTGAACGACTGTACGCGTGCCGGTATCGAGCGCCGCCTGCAGGAGGCGCTGCATGCCGTGAATGTTGGTGACCACGAACTCCCCGGGGCCACTTATCGATCGGTCGACATGGGTCTCAGCGGCGAAGTTCACGATCACGTCATGCCCCGGCACCACGTCGGCCAGTAACCGGGCATCGGTGATGTCCCCCCTGACGAACGTGAAGCACGGATGCTCGGCCACCGGGCGCAGATTCGCCATGTTGCCCGCATACGTAAGCTTGTCCAGCACCGTCACATGAGCACCCTCATAGCCGGGATATCCTCCCGACAGCAGTGATCGCACATAATGGGAGCCGATGAATCCGGCACCGCCGGAAACAAGGATTCTCATGCCCGCACCTGGATCCTGCTGTGGTCGCCCACCATGAGTTGATGCATGTTGGGCACTCCTCTGGCCTGGATGACCTCGACGTTTCGGCCGATCAGGGAGGACGTGATCCCTGAGACGCCTCTGATGACGGATTCTCCCAGAACTATGCTGTATTGCACCTCGGCGTCCTCCAGCACGCAGCCCTCGGCGATCGAGGTATAGGGACCGATGTACGAGCCGTTTACCTTGCTGTGGGCACCGACGACCGCAGGCCCTCGGATCACCGAGTTCTCCACCACCGCCCCGGGCTCGATGACAACGCGCCCCGTTATCTCCGAGAATCCGTCAATAGTTCCTTGGATGTTTGGTTCGATCGCCTCCAAGACAATGCGATTACATTCCAGCATGTCTTGCAGACGTCCGGTATCTCTCCAGTAGCCGCTCACGAAGTGCGAACAGACACGGCCCCCGTTGTCGATGAGCCATTTGATGGCGTCCGTGATTTCCAACTCTCCGCGGGCGGAGGGTGTGATCGCGTTGACCGCCTCGTGGATGGCCGGAGAGAACGTATAGACCCCCACGATCGCGTGATTACTACGTGGGCGCTCCGGTTTCTCTTCCAGCCCGATGATCCCGCCGTCCGGTCCGAGCTCGGCGACTCCGTAGAATTGTGGCTCGGCGACTCTGGTGAGCAGGATCTGGGCGTCGTTGTCAGCCTCACAGAAGGCCTCCACCAGGTCTCTGATGCCGCCCACCAGAAAGTTGTCGCCCAGATACATCACGAACGGCTCATCGGCGAGAAACTCTCGGGCGATGAGGACACAGTGCGCAAGCCCCAGAGGGGCCTCCTGGGGAATGTAGGTCACGTCGAGACCGAACTTCGAGCCGTCCGCGACCGCTTCCCGGACCTCGTGGGCCGTGTCGCCGACGATGATCCCGACGTTGCTGATGCCCGCGTCCCGTATCGCCTCAAGTCCGTAGTAGAGCACCGGTTTGTTGGCGACAGGGATCAGCTGCTTCGCCGAGGTGTGGGTCAGCGGGCGCAGCCTCGTCCCCTTGCCACCCGCTAGAACGAGTGCCTTCATGGTTGTTGAGTCCTTCCACCAAGAGCGCTTGGCCACGGCGACCGTCTGCACGTTCAATTTACGCGGAGCTCCAATTAGCGGCCCGCCGCCATCCTTCGCTTTTGTCAAAGAACGCGTGGTATCTTGACAAGACTAGACTTTTTCCCGATTGGGAAACGTCCACACCCGGTGCGTCAAATAGCTTAGCGGCGGACTCACGACTATTAGCATGCCTTGTGCCACCATAATCGGAATACCGACAAATTCCACCAGAATCGGGACACCGACGACGGACGCCGCCATGAAGCCCAGTCCGACCGCGTAGAATCTCAGGTAACCCGCGAGCCACGGTTCCCTGGCAACGCGAAAAACCACTACCCTGTACCAGGGATAGACGATCACCGAGGTGAGAAACTGGCAGGCCACAAGCAGGAAGACATAAGGGACCCGATCTTTGACGGCAAGCAGCCCCAGTCCCAGGAGAGCGAAATAGACCACAGCCGTCATGGCGCTGGCCAGCAGATACGCGAAACGTCGGCCCCAAAATTCCGAAACCTGAGCTCGCCACCCGGGACGTGAATCCTTTTCCTGGGCGGTCCCGCTTCCGACTTCAACCATATGGCAGTCACTCCGGATCGTGATCGAATAGCGGGATCGAAGCCCGTACGGTTCGCTCCTGGATCACGTCACACACCGTCAGTTCATCTTGTAGGTCTGGACGGCGTTGATCACGTGGTCGACGTCGGCCTCGGCCAGATCAGCGAACAGCGGCAGCCGCACAAGGCGGTCAGCGACCTCCTCGGTGACCGGGCATCCTTCCGGGGCCGTCCGCCCGTATCGCACCCCTGCGGGCGCGGAGTGCAGTGGCTGGTAGTGGAATGCCGCCTGCACATCCCTCTCCGAGAGGTGGGCGATCAACTCCTGCCGATTCACCAGATCCGGAAGCAAGAGATAGTACAGATGCGCCGGATGGGTGCAGCCGTCCGGGACCGTCGGCTGGGCGACCCCGTTCGCCGTACTCCAGTCCGCCAGTTCATCGTGATACCGGCGCCATACCGCATGGCGCCGGTCCTGGATCGTACCGAACGACTCCAGCTGGGCGGTTAGCTGTGCGGCGAGAACATCGGACGGAAGATAGCTCGATCCGATGTCGATCCATCTGTACTTGTCCACCTGCCTGCGGAAGAACCGGCTGCGATCGGTGCCCTTCTCCCGGACGATCTCGGCTCGCGCAACCAGATCCGCGTCGTTCAGAAGCAGCGCGCCTCCCTCCCCGCACTGCACGTTCTTGGTCGCATGGAAGCTCTGGGCTGCCATGCTGCCGAACGAACCGAGCGGCCGGCCTCGATAGGCCCCTCCCAGACCGTGGGCGTTGTCCTCGACGAGCGCGAGACCATACCGTTCGCACAGTTCTCCGATCGCCTCCATCTCGCAGGCGACACCCGCGTAGTGCATGACCACGACGGCCCGGGTGCGATCGGTGATCGCGGCTTTGATCAGCCGCTCGTCCATGTTGAGGGTGTCGGGCCTGCAGTCGACGAAGACCGGCACCACCCCACGGAGGGCATAGGCGTTGGCCATCGACATGAAGGTGAACGACGGCATGATCACCTCATCGCCGGCCTGGAGGGCGAGCAGAATCGCCGACATCTCCAGCGCGTGTGTGCAGGAGGTGGTCAGCAGCGCCCGGCCCGTCTCGGTGATCTTCTCGAGAAGCTCGGAGGCCCGCCGGGTGAACGGCCCGTCTCCGCAGGTGGATCGCCGGCATACGGCCTCGGCGAGATAGTCCAGCTCGTTCGGCGAGATATACGTTCGGTTGAAGGGAATCGTCTCCTGATCGGTTACTTTCACAGCCGAAGTGAACAACGGAAGGATCAGTCGGCAGATGTTGCGCTGCCGTCCATTGGTGATCCATTACGTAAGCCTTAAGTCACACCGGTCAACCCTGCCGTCCCCGGCTTTCTCGTTCGGCGCGCCCACGGCATGGCGAGCACCTTCCCGTCGGCAGCCCCCGGTGCACTGGCTACCAGGTTGACGTGGCGTTCGCCGTCGATGAGCGCACTGCGGAGGCCCGGCCGCTACTCCGGCCGGGCCTCCACCGGCTTCCGCGCCTCGATCACGAACCCACTGGCCGCCACCGTGGCGTTGGGGTGCCGCGCCAGCAGGACGTCGAGGAACTTGATCGGCGAGAGCAACCACATCAGGGGGGCCAGCACGCGGTAGAGCCGCCTGCTGCCGAACGAGAGCAGGAGGGCCAGCCACTCCTGGAACATCCACAGCATGGCCGAAGTGGGACCCGCGCCTATCCGCACGTGCATCACGTCGAAACGGCTGAAGAGGGTTTTCATACCCGCCTCGGTGTAGCGCTGGTAGTCATACGGTGACGCGTGAAACGGCTGCATGAAGGGCACATAGCACAGCACCCGCCCTCCCGGCCTGAGCACGCGCCACATCTCCCGAACGTGAGCCTGCGGATCCGGCACGTGCTCAAGTACGGCGATGCTGACGATACCGGCGAGAGACCCGTCATCGATCGGCAGTGTTCGCAGGTCACCCACAATGTCAACGTTGGCGTACGCGCCCCCGTCCACGCAGAGAAGTCGTGGGTCATAGCGGTTGGTACCCGATCCTAGATCCGCCACCAGATCACGATCAAGATCGAAACTCATGAGGAAAGGGCGGACGAACCGTCTCAGCAGCACGGGTGAGAGCAGTTGGATCACAAGCGGATATGCGGGCCCGAAACGGCGCTTGACGGTCTCCTTGATCCGATTGAGCGGATCGTCCCGTAGCTCGGCGTCTCCGAAGCCGACAAAACGGAGTTGGTTTCCCGTCCGGTGACCGCCGGTTCCGCAGGCCGCGCATTTGTACGACGCGTCGAGGGGAACGCGGCAGGACGGGCAGACCAATGCGGCCGCGATCCGGTCGACCAGGCACCCCATCGGTTCTCCCCCGTTCATCAGGTCCTCTCCTTCAACCGTCGCCACCATGGCTCGTTCTTCCGATGCCGGTGCATGATCTGGGCGTTCCTCCCCACGAACGGCTGGTCGGCGAGAAGTCGCGGGCGGTCAGGATCCAGCGCGCCAGGCCGGAGGGCTCCTCTCCGGCGAGGAAGGGCACGTCGAGCGCGAAGAACGCACGGCCTCAGCGACCACCTGTCCGCTTGAATTTATGCGGGACTCGAATCAGTGGCTGCATGCCGTCCTCCGCCTTTACCGAAGGGCATGCGACAAGTTGCCGGAGCCATAGGTTTCCGCCGCCGCGGAATGTCCATCGGCGGGCACCGGCGGGGCCGGGACGCGGCGAAGGAGTCAGGCCGTACCGTCTGGCACCTCGTAAACGGCGTAGTCGCCGGAACGGAACCTCAGGTTCGCGCCGTCACCGATCTTGGAGTCCGCACCGGTGTGCCGCTCGTCGACGAACAGCCAGCGCACGCCGTAACGCGTCCGTAACCGCTGGATGGAAGCCTCCGAGGGCGATCGGAATGCGGCATCGTTGAGCTGGATCCGCTCCTGGTCCCAGAACGGCAGGTGCTCCGCTACGAGGCCCCTGTGCCAGTGCTGGTAATTCGCCGGGCTGAACGCCCATCCCTCCACCAGCACGCGTCGTTCGGTCAGCGCGGACACCCAGAACTCACGGCTGTCACAGGGGTTCTCGGATTTCCCTCGGCAATGTGTGTCCGTGGCGACCAGGTCGTCCGGCTCCGAGTGGGCACGCAACCATCGTCCGGCGGTCAAGGCGTCCCTGCGGATCACCGGCGCCGACACTCCCGGGTCCGTGTCCGCGCCGCCGCCCGCCGGAACGGGAACGGCCGGCGGGAGGACACGGGCCGCCCAGGCCGCGGGCAGGCCGACGGCCGTGACCATTGAGATCGTGATGGCTCCGGCGGCGACGAGGCGCCGCCTGTTGGCGACGAGGAGCAGGCCGATCACCGGCAGGGCGAGAGCCGCCAAGGCGATGTACGGCCGGTACAGGAGGAACTCGTTCTGGCCCGGCCCCAGGGGGATCCGGACGCCGAAGACCATACGGATCGAGCAGGTCGCCACGATCGCCGCGCCGACCGCGTACGCCGTCATGCGCGGAGACACCTGAGCCCGCCGAACGATGACGAAGATCCCGTAGACGGCGACAATCGCCAGATAGGGATAGGACGCCACGGAGAAGTACATCTCGGCATGATGAGGGTGTCCGAACAGAAGCGTGGCGCAGAATCCCCCCGCCCCGATGCTGAGCATCACGACCACGGCAGGCCGCAGCAGCAACCGTGGTCGGCTCAGCAGGCCCCAGATCCCGCACCACTCTATGACCCAGCTCAGCAGGTACAGCAGCGTGACGCCGAGAGCCGAGGCCGACAATGGCTCGATGTCTCCGTCCTGACCGGTCAGATCCGCCCATATCTTGCGGGTCATGGCGAGCGGTTCGACGATCATCCCTAGGCGCGCCTGGCCGAACAGCACGAACTGCGCGTAAAGAAAGCACATCGCGGTAGCCACCAGCACGACGAGCACGCGCCAGGGCATCCGGCGTCGTCTCGCCAGCTCGATCACGACGATCGCCGCCAGGCCGATGGCGAGCAGGGGTAGGTAGGTGGCCTTGGCCCCCATCACCGCCACGAGGAAGACGCCCAGGAGAACCCAGGAGCCGAGGGCGATACGCCTGCGTTCAAGAAGGTTGATCAGGAGGATGACGACCGGCGCGAAGAGGAGAGCACCGAAGGCCTGGGTGGGGCTCAGCCACGACTGAGGGGGGCGCCACGTGAAGATTCCGACGCTTGTTCCCAGGTACAGGTTCGGGGCCTCCATGAAGACGGTGCCCGCGACGGCCAGCAACCCAGCCGACCAGGCGCCCACCACGCGCCGTCCGATCATCCCTATCAGGACGACGAAGGCGACCATCATGGGCAGCATGAAGAGTCTGAACAGCAGCACCAGCGGTTCCACGCCGGTGATCCAGCTCGCCGCCGCGAGGTGGGCGTAGACGAACCAGTGGTAGAAGAGTGGCTCACCGGCGACCATAGGCACCGTGGGCGGCATATGGTGCTTCAACTCGCCGATCAGCGCCAGGTGGAACGGCATGTCGAGATTGGCCGCCCCAAGCGCCGGCCACGTCAGAGCATGCGTCCTGAAGAACTTGGCGGCGCTCCAGGCGATCAGATAGGTGGTGACCAGGGCGAGGGACCAGGACCACCAGATCGGCGTGGTGAGGCGACGCCTGCCTCTCCAGTGCCGGCGCAGGCGGGGAACGGCGATGAACGCCGCGTAGGTGGTGATCGGCCAGGCCATGACCAGCAGCGGCATCCCGGCCGCGCGGACGGCGACATAGGCGAGCACCTCGATCGCGTAGCCGAGCGTCAGCCCGAGGGCGATCTCCTCGGCCAGTGTCCGCCTGCCGCCGTACAGGGCGCGGATCAGCAGCAGTCCCGGGAGCGCGAGCCCCAGCGCGATATAGGCGCCGAAGCAGGCCATATCCCGGACGGAAACCCCAAAGGAACCCAGCACCGTCACAGCAAATATGGTCACAAGCGCCGCGGGAAACCATCTGAATGCGTGAAAGCAGCAGACCCTCCGCCACCGGACAGACCCTCTTCGTTTATGTAGAGTCTGATTTGACGACACTTTTCCCGTAAGTCCAAGGGAATCCGGCGAGGGACTTTGAAGGCGCGAAGTATTGGCCATGCACGTAAGTCTCACGACACGAGCGTCCCGGCCGGATTTGGACGGCAATGTTTTTCAATTTCTTTGCCATTCGTTCACATAGGATGGCCAGTACGGCCGAGCGGCGAGACACGCCATCTCCTGGAATAGGAGATACAGTCGCGATCTGTAATGCTACAGCCATGATCAGCGGCCTCAAAAGATGGCACCTCAGGCGTAATCGTCACCTGACGGGTGGCCGAGAATTACGCGTTTTCTACATGATCGGCACTATGGACATAGGTGGCGCGGAAAGCCAGGTCGTACTGCGCGCCAAGGAACTACGCGCCCGCGGTGTCGACAGCCGCGTACTCCTGCTCTTCGACGGTGGCCCCTTCGAAGCGTTTCTCCAGGATGCGGGGGTTCCCGTGGTGCATCTGCGCTTCCGGACCGTCAGCACCGCCGGCTGGCGGCGAGCGCTCCTCTGCGACATCGCGGCGTTCTGCCGTCTCGTACGCCTCCTGCGCCAGGCCCGGCCTCACGTGCTTCACGCCCACCTGTTCCACTCCTACGCCATCGGTGTGCCGGCAGGTAAGTTGGCCGGGGTCCCTTTAGTGGTGGCGGGACGTCACACACCACTCATGGTCACCGGCAGAGGTCTTCTGACATCGCTCATAGACAGAGCCGCCAACCACATGGCCGATCACATCGTTCCGGTCAGCCAGAGCATCGCGGACGAGCTCTCAAGCCGCTTCCGCCTCCACCACAAAATCAGCGTGATCCACAACGGCCTCCCACCCGCGGCGTTTCTTCCCCACAGCCCGGCCCCCTTGGAAACGGAGTTCCCCGTCGTGGTCTGCGTGAGCAGGTTCAAGCCCCTCAAGGGTCATCGCTACTTGCTCGACGCCGCGGCGCTCCTCGAACTTCGCGGGCTGAGGTGCACCATCGTTTTGATCGGGGACGGACCGGAACGCGACAACCTGGAGAAGCAAGCGGAGAGGCTCGGGATCGACGTTCGTTTTCCCGGCTTCCGAACCGATGTGCACGCCTGGCTGGCCCGCGCCGACATCATGGCCCATCCGACACTGGCAGAGGCCCTCGGGAACTGCATCATGGAGGCGATGGCAGCCGGACTTCCCACGGTCTCGACACGCGTCGGCGGCGTACCCGAGCTCCTCGGAGAGAACCGCGGGCTGCTCGTCCCCCCGGCCGACGCCGCCGCTCTGGCCGACGCGATCCAGCGTCTGCTCACCGATCACGCGCTCGCGAAGCGACTGGGCGCCTCGGCGCAGGCGTGGGCGGTGGACCACCTCACCAGCGACAGGCTCGTCGATCGATACCTGAGCACCTACGCGCGCCTCATACGTCAGAAGTTCGCGACAGATCTGAACACACCGATCGGTCACCGCGCGCCCAGCGCCAGATGAGAACAGGTCACGTCGCGTCCAAAATATCTTCACGTTTTCCTTTGTGAGGGACGGAGCCCGTCGTCTTTTTCAACTTTTCAACGGTCCGTCTCGGGACACACCCTTCCGCCTGCTCGTGTCCGTGCGGTCACGTTCCGTAACATGACTCGGGAACCAGGGACCGGCCGGCGTGGCCGTCCTTGTTGTCCTGCTGGATAGGCAATCGAATGACTCTTTCCAAACGCGTAGACGGCGGCACGGACATCGAGACGGACAACGAGACCGTCTGGCAGTCCGTGCTGTGCTGCCCGCGCTGTCATGGTCCACTCCGTGCCGCGGCCGAACTCCGGTGCGATTCGTGCTCGACCGCGTACCCCATCGACAATGGAATCCCACGATTCGTTCCCCAGGACAACTATGCGGAGGGGTTCGGATATCAGTGGAACCGGCATCGGGTGACCCAGCTCGACTCGCATTCCGGTATGCCCATCTCGCGCAGTCGATTGATGAACGCGAGCGGCTGGTCGGTCGCCGACCTGAAAGAAAAGACCGTGCTCGAATGCGGCAGCGGCGCGGGACGGTTCACCGAAGTACTGTGCGAAACCGGCGCCAAGGTGACATCGGTCGACATCTCGAGCGCCGTGCATGCCAACGCCGCTTCGAACGGCCGCTTTCCCAATCTGAGGATTGTTCAGGCCAGCATCTACGAACTGCCGTTTCCTGAGGAGTCGTTCGACTTCCTGTTCTGCTGCGGAGTGATCCAGCACACACCGGATGTCGAAAAGACATTCAAGACCCTGTTTCGTTACCTACGGCCCGGGGGCCGGTTCTGCATCGACGTGTACGCCGCGATCATCGCCTATACACATCCCCGGCAGTTGCTGCGGCCGATCACCAAACATATGCCCCCCGTCAAGCTATACGCTCTCGTGGAGAAGACCGTGCCCAGGCTGCTGCCCCTGTCCATGAGGCTCAGCGCCGTTCCGCGGGTGGGACAGTGCCTGGCGCGTCTGGTTCCGGTGGCGAATCACGGCTATCTGGGTCTGACGGACAAAGAAATCGCCCGGAACTGGTCGATTCTGGACACCTTCGACTGGCTCTCACCTCGGTATGAGAGGCCACAGCCCCGGCGGCGCCTCGAGCGATGGACACGGGAACTGGCCCTGCGCGAGGTTTCCATCGAGCGTCACCGTGGCTTGTACGTGATCCGCGGTACCAAATAACCGGCGCGCTCCGGCTCGGTTCGCCGGTCGGATCCCCGTCCCTCCCGGTGTCGTGTCCGTCAAAAAATCGGCGCGACCACGCTGCCATGCCTTCACACGTACGGCACATCTCTTCGCGACTCTGGCCGGGAAGCGCAGACGCGAACCGGTTCAACCAGATTTCGATCCTCAAGGGCAGCATCGGGAAGGGGTAACGTCGTGGCGGACAGCGATAGAACCGGCCTTCGGCGCGTCGCGCTTCTCATCCCGCAGCTGATGCCGCTGGGTGGCACCGAGGTACAGGTCTCTCTGCTGGCCCGGGAGCTCCAGGCCAGGAACATCGACGTAAAAGTGCTCGTCCTGCGGAGAGGCGGACGGCACACGGAGCCCCCGCTCCTGGAGGGGGTGGAGGTACACCAGCTCGGCTTCGTCCCTGTCTCGCCGAGACCATCGGCTCTGATCCGCAACCTGCGCGCCTGCATCTCCCTGATACGCCTGTTGCGGCGTCTGAGACCTCAGGTGCTGCATGCGTTCCTCTATTTCGGTTACGTCGTCGGCCCGCCCGCGGCCCGGCTGGCACGGGTTCCGATCGTGGTCGCCGGTCGGCGCAGCCAGGACTTCTTCAAAAGGAACCGCAGGTGGGTGCTGGCTCTGGAGAAAGGCATGACCCGCATCACCGATCATGTGGTCGCGAACGCCGTCGCCATCGCCGAGGAAACCCGCGCGGTCGAGCGGGTGCCGGCGCACAAACTGAGTGTGATCTACAACGGCCTGCCGGAGTCGGCGTTCGATCCGGTCGAGCCGGAGCATGTGGACACCTCTCTCCCGGTGATCGTCTGCGTCGCCAATCTCCTGGAGGTCAAGGGGCACCGTTTCCTGATAGAGGCCGCCGCGCTGCTCTCCCAGCAGGGGCGCGCGTGCACGGTGGTGCTCATCGGCGAGGGCCCCGAGCGCGGCCACCTTGAGATGCAGGCGGCCGCGCTCGGCGTCGACGTCCGCTTCCTCGGATTCCGTGCGGACACGGCCGGCTTTCTGGCCCGCGCCGACGTGGTGGTCCTTCCTTCGCTGTCCGAGGGCTTGAGCAACGCGGTCACGGAAGCGATGGCCGCCGGCCGGCCCACCGTCGCCACCTCGGTGGGTGGCACGCCCGAGCTCCTCGAAGACCGCGGCCTCCTCGTCCCCCCCGCCGACCCCGCAGCCCTGGCCGAAGCGATCACCCACCTGCTCACCCAACCCCGGCACGCCACCACCCTGGCGACCGCCGCACGCGCCTGGGCACGCAAGAACCTCGACGCAACCGCCATGACCACCCAGCACATCAACCTGTACCACCAACTCCTGGAGACCCGATGTGTGGAATAGCCGGAATGGCCACAACATCACACCCGGACCCCGAACTCGTCCACCGCATGTGCGATGTGATCGTGCACCGGGGACCGGACGGTGCGGGCTTCCACAGTGACGAACACGCGGCACTCGGCATGCGCCGATTGGCGATCATCGATGTGGCGACCGGCGACCAGCCCGTCTACAACGAGGACAACCGCATCGTGGCCGTGTTCAACGGCGAGATCTACAACTTCGCCGAGCTCCGCGACATGTTGATCGCCAAGGGACACCGTCTGCGTACCGCCGGAGACTCCGAGTGTCTGGTGCATCTCTACGAAGAGTTCGGCGTAGAGCTCGTTCATCAGCTCAGGGGGATGTTCGCCTTCGCCATCTGGGACCGGGACCGCCAGCGGCTGCTTCTGGCCAGGGATCGGGTGGGCAAGAAACCGCTCTACTGGCGGGCCGACCACTCCTCTATCCGGTTCGCGTCCGAGCTGAAGTCCCTCGCGCAGGACCCCGGCATGGGCCGCGAGATCGATCCCGTCGCCCTGCATCACTACCTGACATACCAGTACGTCCCCGCGCCGTGGTCCATCTACCAGGGCGTGCACAAGCTCTCCCCCGGACACGTGCTCGTCTGGGAACGCGGCAACGTCACGGTCAATCGCTATTGGCGGCTGGACCGCACTCCGCGACCGGTGGTGGACCAGCGGGAGGAGGAGAAACGGCTACGCGAGCTACTCCTGGACGCGACCCGGGTCCGCATGGTGAGCGAGCGGCCCATCGGGGCATTCCTGTCCGGAGGCATAGACTCTTCCGCCGTGGTCGCCGCCATGGCGATGCAGAGCACCGAACCGGTCAAGACATTTTGCATCGGCTTCGAGGACAACCGGTACGACGAACGCCACAAGGCACGGATGATCGCCGACCGGTACTCCACCGATCACCATGAGCTCGTCGTGACATCGAACGTACTCGACATCCTGCCACGCCTCGCCTGGCACTTCGACGAACCGTTCGCCGACTCCTCGGCGATCCCCAGTTTCTACGTGGCCCAGCTGAGCCGACAGCATGTCACCGTCGCGCTCAGCGGAGACGGCGGCGACGAGTGCTTCGGCGGCTACCGGCGCTACGCGTTGATGAACCAGGCCCGCAGGATTCCGGCACTGCCCCCGGCCCTGGCGGCGATGCTCACGCGTACCGGCACCCTCGTGAGCGAGCGGAACGACTCCCGATCCCTGCCCCATCAGCTGGGCCGGCTGATGAGGTTCACCGCGGCGCGTCCGTCACAGCGCTACGCCCGCCTGATGTCCTACTTCACACCGGAGCAGAAATCCAAGATCTACAGCGACGCGCTCCGGGACTTGCTGACGGGGGTGGACAGCTACCGCCTGCTGGAGGAGACCTTCCAGGGTTCGTCGGCTGAGACCGATCTCGGCCGTGTCATGGACGTCGACACCCTTACCTACCTTCCGGGCGACCTGTTGGTCAAGGCCGACATCACATCGATGGCCCACTCGCTGGAGGCCCGTTCGCCGTTCCTGGACCACCACATAATGGAGTGGGCGGCCACCCTTCCCAGCGCACTGCACATCCGCAACGGCCGGACCAAACTCCTGCTCAAACGCGCGGTGGCCCCCTGGCTCCCCGAACAGCTGCTGCACTATCCCAAAAAGGGGTTCAGTGTTCCTCTCGCTGCGTGGCTCCGTGGCGAACTGCGGGAACTGGCCTACGACATGCTCACCGACGGCACTGCCCGCGGCAGAGGCCTGTTCCGACCAGCGGTGGTCCAGGAGCTGCTGCAAAAGCACATGGACGGCGCCGACCACGGCACCCGACTGTGGGCGCTGCTGCAGTTCGAGCTCTGGCACCGGACGCACGCAACCCCGGACACGGCCCTCATCAGCGGGGCCGGATGCCACGCCTAGCAACTGCGATGACCCGGCGCACGGAACCCACCCGCGGCCCGCACGATCGACGAGAGGCTCACCATGGCCCGAGGAGAGGCGACCGCCGCACGCGCCTGGGCACGCAAGGACCTCGACGCAACCGCCATGACCACCCAGCACATCAACCTGTACCACCAACTCCTGGAGACCCGATGTGTGGAATGGCCGGAATGGCCACAACATCACACCCGGACCCCGAACTCGTCCGTCGCACCTCTCCCTCCGGATCAAGATCCACTGAGGTCGACCGGATCGGCCGTTCAACCGAGCGGTCATCCCGCGGCGTCCGGACAGGCTTCCGATGCCCCGTACCGCGGACCTGAGCTCCTCCCTCAGCAAGGTGCTCCAGACCGTCGGGAGTCATGCGGTCCAGGTGTTGCTGGGCACGGTGACGGGCGTGCTGATCGCACGGATCCTTCAGCCCGAGGGGCGGGGAACCTACTCGGTCATCGCGACCACGACGCTCACCGCCATCGTGCTGGGGCACCTGTCTGTCGAGAAAGCACAGATCTATCTGTGGACGGACCAGGCACGGCACCGCAGTCTCCTCGCGAACGGCCTGGTGATCGGCCTGCTCTCGGGGACGGCCACCGCACTGATCGCGCTGACGTTGATGTGTGTCGGCGCCATGTCGACGACCTCTCCGCTGCTCGGGCTGGCACTGCTCACCGTGCCCTTCGGCGTGGCGGCCACGAATCTCAAAGGCATCGCGCTGCTGCGATCACAGGTGAACATCATCAACCGCGGTACCGTCGCCGCCGCGTCGATCCAGTGCCTCCCCCTTCTGGTCCTGGCAGCCACCGGCCACGTCACGGTGACCAGCGTCATCGTGTGCTGGACGATGTCAGTGGTCCTTCCTTTCGTCCTCCTCATCCAGGCGCTCCGCCCGCGCCCCCTGCTGACGGACGGTCGGCTCGCCTGCCGCCAGCTCGCCATGGGGAGCCGCTACCACATCGGGCTGGTGGCCTTCTATCTCCTGATGACCTTTGACACTCTGCTGATAAACGCTCTCGACTCCGCCGCCACGGTCGGGATCTACACCGTCGCGGTCACGACGCTCTCCCTTGCCTGCATCCCGGCAGAGGCGATCACTCGGGTCATGCTTCCCCGGCAGGCCTATGGCGACATCCGGCAGGCCGAGCAGATCACCGTCCGCGCCTTCCGGCTCAACCTGCTTCTCTCCGCAGCCTTCATCGGGACCCTGGCGGCCGTCTCCCCCGTGCTGATCCCGCTGGTCTACGGCCGGCCTTTCGCCGGTAGCGTCATACCGCTGCTGGCACTGGCCCCCGGAATGATCGCGCTTTCGGTGATCCGATTGGTCGAGCAGCATCTCATACGGCTCGCCCGGCCGATCTCCATGACTGTCATCGCCATCGGCGCGCTGACCATGAACGTCCTGCTCAACCTGGTGTTGATTCCTCGCTGGGGCGCGCTGGGCGCCGCCCTCGCGTCCAGCGTCGCCTACATCCTCATGGCCTTGCTCGAAGTGGCATGGTTCACGCGTTCGGCACGCCTCCCGCTACGCGATCTCCTGCCTCGCCTGTCCGAGGCGCGTTCGGTACTGGCACCGCTGACGGATTCCGGCCTGATCGCCCGGTGGCGCCGCCGTGACGCCTGATGCCGGTTCCTTCCGGGGGAGGTTCGGGGGGCCGCCCGGGGGCCGGCGGTGGCCGTGATCAGACACCGGTCACGGAGGTCACGGCCCCTCAGCCGGAAGGGCCGACTCGCTCCCCCACGCTCGTGATGACTTTCTCATGAGCCGGAGGAGAGCAGGTCCATTCGGTAGAACACCCAGCCGAGTGGTATCGAGCCCAGGCTCAGAGCTCTGGCGGCCACCGCGTCGAACCCGCGGGAGCGGCGCCACACCGGTTCCTTCCGATGGAAACAGGCCCGCGAGAAATTCACCGCGGCCCTGGCGAAATGAACCGGCCTGAAGCGCAGCCATGCGATGTCCTCCGCGAGGGTGATGCCGTGCTGCATGACGGCCCCAGAGGCGATCTCAGCGAAGGGACGTCGGGTCAGGCGATTCTGCGCGGACATACGGCACACGACGACCTGCTCGTTGACGTGGCGCGTCAGATAATTTCTTCCGATCGCCCGCCAGACCACGCTTTCGGCGACGTACCCCGCTTTCAGGGGAAAGGGATGCGCGCGGAGGACATCGGTTCTGTACATCCTCGGTTTGTCGCCGGCCATGGAATACCGATAGACCGCTTCCTGCCAGCTTGCATCCATCATGTCGCGCGGGAATCTCTCACCGACGACATGCCCCCGCTCGTCCACGCAGAGGCCGGCGACCCCGGCGTACCGCCGGTTGTCCCCGATATCGGACCAATGGTCCAGGAGGCGACGCAGCCCGCCGGGAACGAGCAGGTCGTCCGAGTCGATCTGAGCGATCAGCTCGCCGCGGGCCATCGAGACCCCGTGATTGAACGCCGAGTGCTTCCCACCGTTCGGCTGCCGTTGACAGCGGACCGGGAACGGGCTGATCCGGGCCAGTTCTTCCATGACATCTTCGGTGTCGTCGGTCGACCCGTCGTCGATGACGACCCATTCCAGGTCCATGTCCTGACGTAACAGACTCGCGTGGAGTTCCGGGAGATACCCTGCCCGGTTGAACGTGGGAGTGAGAACGGTGACCAACATCGGGCACACCTCATACCACTGTCGCGAAGACATCAGGCGGTACGACGGCTCCCCCGCGCGGCCGATCGTCGCCTGCCCGCCGTCCGGCGAGGACCAGGCCGGGGACCGCGCTCATGTCGATCCGGCGCATCATCACCACATGGCTCCCATCTCGGGAAGGGGCGGATCCTGGAAACGGACGGCAGACGAAGGAGACCCCGCGGGCTCTTCGAGCCGGCTCGGTGCCGTGCGATCGAACCATCCGTCCTGAAGCGAATCCGCAGGCTGTCGTATCGCGACCGATGCTACGGCGGACGGCGGGCGCGCAGCCGTGATGATCAGCATGCACCGGCGAAAGGTTCGGCCAACGTTGGTCATGCCGGAGGTATGGTTCCGGCGTTGAAGCACCGGCCGCGCTTCCCCCGGCGGCCCGGCCCGGTCGCGCTGTCAAATCACCTTCGAGACACCGTCATCGGCAGACCGCCCGGATGGAGGAGAGGCCGCGGGCTGCTCCTCGTCCCGTGAACTCCTGGTCCACGCCACTGCGGCGAGCACACTCGTGACCAGGACGATCGGTATGCGTTGCCGGAAGATCAGGCCGATGTTGGCCATGGTGCTGGCGTAGGCGATCGTGCCCGGGATGATGAACGACATGAGGATCAGGAGTGTCGCGCGGTCACGGCGCCACAACCGGCGGCACCCGCGCATCGCGCTGTAAAGAAGGAAATACCAGATAAGGACGTCTATCTTCCCGAGGTGCAATGTCAGGTCGCCCTCGGTCCAGGGGAACGGGGACAGGAGCGTGTAGAGCACTTTGGAGCCGAGCGCGTTCCACGGGTCGCCGCCGTCTTCGAAGGCGACGCCCGACCTCCCATCCCCGTTGGAACGACGGACGGCCGCCGACTGGCCGTTCTCAAGCTGCTCCTGGGCCGCCTCGAGCTGGGCTTCCCCGTAAGTGCCCCCGAAAACGAACACGGCGGATATCAGCAGCATCGCGAAGACGAGCATGCGCCGCAGGGAGAACGCGTTCTTGAGGCCCACCAGGCCAAGGATCAGCGGCACCGCGCACATGAACACCATGTACGGCCGCACGTACCACAGGGCCCACAGCAGCGGGACGAGCATGAGGAGCCTGTGCAGGTCGAATCGTCGTGAAAGCGAAACTCCCAGGCCGATGCTGGTCACCACGAGAAATGCGTTGAAGCCGTCCTTGTACGTATCCGAGGTGTGCAACAGAAACGCGGGCATGAACGCCGTGACGACGAGCACCAGAAACGCCGAGCGCTCGTCGGCGCCGACGAGCCGGGCAAGTTTGTAGATGACGATGCACAGCGCACAGGCGAGGAGCGCGACGATGGCGGTGCAGGCGAGCGGAGCGAGGCCACCGCACAGATAGATGACGATCGCGAAGACCTGGCACGGCACAGCGACGGCGGTGAGGGTGTCGATCTCATCGGCCGTGACGAACCGAAAACCCTCCTGCCTCCAGTATTCGACGATTCCAACGGCCCTCCCCTCGTAACCCAGATTGTCGCCGCCGTAGTCGATGACACCGCTCCGCATCACCAGGACATGGACGACCAGCCGGACGACGAAGGCGGCGAGCAGGACCGGTAGGACCCGCCGCGCCACTGCGGCGCCCAGGTTCGCACGGACAAGAAAGACAAGCGCCACTGCGGCGGCGGCAACGATGAGATATTCCACGGAAGGCCACCTTCGATCCGCGTCAGGACGACGTCACAGGGGGCCGGCGGTCGGTTTGACCCACCAGCGAGCGACTCTGCGTCGGCGACGCTAGCGCGAGGGACGGATGTCATCGTGTCCGAAGGATGTCCATGGTCTGGTGATTACCCTCCGTTGCCGATTCTTTTAGCCGGCGTATCCCGCCGGTTGAGCCCGCTGTCCGTGAAGCGACGCGGACGGCCGTCACACCGGGCAACGCGACTCGATAACGCGCAGGTAGGGAGCGATAAAACATTTCGCCACTGCCGTGACGGCGTGGACGGAACGGCCGGAATCCCTAGTTAGCTTCTCGACGTGAGCCATGCCTGTCAGCAAGGAGCCTGCGTGAAGCCCGACAGTCGGATTCGTGTCATGGAAATCATTGCCCGGATGAATGTCGGCGGCCCCGCTACCCAGGTAATGGGATTGTCCAAAGGGCTGAACCCGGAGGAGTTCGACCATCGCCTCTACACCGGCTACGTCGACGATCACGAGAGTGATCATCTCCGGCTGCGCGACGCGGAGACGCGGGTGCATCGGGTCCCGGGCCTCGGCCGGGCGATCCGACCGGGCGACGACTACCGCGCGCTCTTCTGGCTGATCAGCGCCATGCGGGTGTTCCGCCCGCACATCGTGCACACCCGCACGGCCAAGGCGGGTGCCCTGGGTCGCGTGGCCGCCCGTCTGGCCGGCATCGGCTCGGCCCGGGTGCACGTCTTTCATGGACACCTCCTGCACGGCTACTTCTCCCCGGTCAAGCGCCGGCTCTACATCCAGTCGGAACGACTACTGGCCTCAATGTCGGATCGGCTGGTGACGGTGGGCTTCCAGGTCAGGGACGACCTGCTCAGGGCCGGCATCGGCCGCGCCGGGCAGTACGTGGTGATCCCGCCCGGAGTCGGCCTGGGATCGGTCCCCGGCCGTGAGGCGGCCCGCGCCGAGCTGGGCCTGCCGCAGGACGCGCCCGTCGTCGCGTACGTGGGCCGCCTCACCCAGGTGAAACGGCCCGACCGGTTCCTCGCCGTGGCCAATATCGTGCTCGGGCGGATCCCCGGATGCCACTTCGTCATGTGCGGCGGTGGCGAGCTCGGGCAACAAGTCGAGCGGGACATCGCGCCCATCCACGACTCCTTCCACCTGCTCGGGTGGCGCAAGGACGTCGAGACCGTCTACGCCGCCGCCGATGTGGTCCTGCTGACCTCCGACAACGAGGGCACCCCCCTCACGCTCATCGAGGCGGGAATGGCGGGCACGCCTGTCGTCTCCACGCGCGTGGGGAGCGTCTCCGAGGTTGTCCGGGACGGGCACACCGGCCTGCTGTCAACGACAGACCCGGACAAACTGGCGGCGCATACCGTCCGCCTGCTGTCCGACCCGGACTTCGCCCGCCAGATGGGCGAGGCAGCCCGCGACTGGACCGCCTACGCATTCAGTGTGGACCGCCTCGTCTCGGACACGGAGCACCTCTACCGGTCGCTGCGCGAGACATCCAACCGTCATCTCGTTACGAAGGAAAGCAGCCAATGAGAGTACTGGTGACAGGCGGTGCCGGGTTCATCGGCGCGCACACGTGCCGGGCGCTGGCCGCCCGGCCCGACGTCGGGCACGTCACTGTGCTGGACGACCTGAGCAGTGGGGACCTTACCAACCTCGACGGTGTCGAGGCCGACATCGTGACGGGCAGCATCCTGGACCGCGACCTGCTGACGGAACTCGTGGCGAGCGTCACGCACGTGATCCACCTCGCCGCCCGCCCGTCGGTGCCCCGCTCGCTCCTCGACCCGCTGGCCTCGCACGCCGCCAACGCGACCGGCACCCTGAACGTGCTGGAGGCGTGCCGCGCGAGCAGACCGCACGTGATCCTCGCCTCCTCGTCGTCGGTGTACGGCGACAGTCCCGAGCCCCATAAGCACGAGGACCTGCCCACCAGACCGCTCAGCCCGTACGGGGCCGGCAAGCTCGCCGCGGAGGCGTACGCGCTGGCCTACGCGCACAGCTACGGCCTGCCGGTCCTGCCGTTCCGCTTCTTCAACGTCTACGGCCCGCTGCAGAGCGCCGGGCACGCGTACGCGGCCGTGATCCCGGCGTTCGTCTCCGCCGCGCTGCGGGGCGAGCCGGTTCCACTGCACGGCGACGGCCTCCAGTCGCGGGACTTCACCTACGTGGGCTCGGTGACCCAGGTCCTCGCCGACGCGGCCGCGCGCCGGATGACCAGCACGAAGCCGGTGAACCTGGCGTTCGGCACCCTCGTCTCCCTCCGGCACCTGATGGGCGTCCTCGCCGAGATCCTCGGCCGCCCCGTCGAGGAGACCTGCCTGCCGCCCCGACCGGGCGACATCCGGCAATCCCAGGCCTCTCCCCATCTGCTGCGCGAACTGTTCCCCGGCGTGTGTCCCGTCCCGCTTGAGGACGGGCTCCGCACAACGGTGGCCTGGTTCGAGAGAACGCAGGTTCCGGGTGTCAAGGCGGAGGTCGGCAGCCACCCGTGATCCACCACTTCCTCCCGCCGATAGAGATCGCTCTCCAAGCACGTGATGAGGAGAACCCTGTGAGCACGACATCAAGCACCAAATATCTGATAACAGGCGGTAGTGGCTTCATTGGATCGCATCTGGCCGACGCGCTGCTCGCGCGCGGCGACTCCGTCGTCGCCCTGGACAACCTTTCGACGGGACGGCTGGAGAACCTGCGCCCCCATCCGGGCCTGCGTTTCGTGCACGGTTCGGTCCTGGACGAACTCATGGTCGACGAGTTGGTCCATCGATGCGACGTCGTCGTCCACATGGCGGCCGCGGTCGGCGTCAAGCTGATCGTCGAGCAACCGCTGCGGTCGCTGACGACCAACATCCGGGGTTCGGAGATCGTCATCGAGGCCGCGCACCGGTACCGGAAGAAGATCCTGGTCACCAGCACGAGCGAGATCTACGGCAAGAACTCCTCCGGCGCGCTGCGCGAGGACGCCGACCGCATCCTCGGCAGCCCCGCGGTGGTCCGATGGGCCTACAGCACCGCCAAGGCCGTCGACGAGATCCTCGCCAACGCCTATCACAAGGAGCGCGGCCTGCCGACGATCGTCGTCCGGCTGTTCAACACCGTGGGCCCGCGGCAGAGCCCGACCTATGGCATGGTGATCCCGAGCCTCGTCCGGCAGGCCCTGTCGGCCACGCCCCTGACGGTCTTCGGCGACGGGACCCAGACCCGCTGCTTCGCGCACGTCGCGGACATCGTCGACGCGCTGCTCCGGCTGCTCGACAACGACGCGGCCGTCGGTGAGACCTTCAACATCGGCTCCGCCGACGAGGTGAGCATCATGGAGCTGGCGAAGCTCATCATCGAGTTCACCGGCTCTACCTCCGGAGTCGACCTCATCCCCTACTCCGAGGCCTACGAGCAGGGGTTCGAGGACATGACCCGCAGGGTTCCGGACACCACGAAGCTCCGCGCGCTCACCGGCTGGGCCCCGCGGCGTTCTCTCGACCAGATCCTCACCGAGATCATCAGAGAGTCCTCCGGAGATCCGGCGGCGTTCCCCCGATGAGCGGGACGATCGCCCTCGCCGCGGGAACGGCCTGCCTGCTCAGCGTGACGGCCGCCGTGCCGCTGAGGCGCCTGGCGCTGCGGTGGGACCTCACCGACCACCCCGGCGGGCACAAAACCCACAGTCGCCCGACCCCGTACCTCGGCGGTGTCGCGATCACGGTGGGCACGGTCGTGCCCACCGTGATCACGCTCGGCCTCGCCGATCTGCAGATCATCGCGATCCTCCTCGCCGCCGCCACGGTGTCCCTCCTCGGCCTGATCGACGACATCACCCCCCTGCCCGCGGCCACCAGGTTGATCGTGGAGACCGCGGTGGCGATCGGGGTGGTGTTCTCCGGCGTCCAGGCGACCGTCACTGGGACGTGGCTGGACAGTGTCCTCACCGTGGCGTGGATCATCGTGATGACGAACTCCTTCAACCTGCTGGACAACATGGACGGCGCGCTGGGAACCGTCACCACCGTGACCGCCGGTCTCCTCGCGGCCACGGCCCTGCTCCAGGGCCACACCTCGCTCGCGGTGCTCCTGTGCGCGCTCGCCTGCGCGTGCCTGGGCTTCCTGCCGCACAACTGGGCGCCCGCGAGAATGTTCATGGGAGACTCCGGGTCGCTGTTCCTCGGATTCACGGTGGCCTGCTCGGCGACCGTCCTGGTCATGGGACGGCCCCCGGACGCGATGATCGCCGGATTGTTCCTGCCGACGTTCATGGCGACCGTCGACACCTGCGTGGTCTTCCTCTCCCGCCTGCTGGCGAACCGCCCGCCGTTGCGGGGCGGTACCGACCACGTCTCGCACCGGCTGCGCCGTATGGGCCTGGGAACCCGTGCGGTCGCCGCGACACTGGGCGCGATCACGGCGTTCACCGGCGCCCTCTGCCTGACGACGGTCTCGGGTCTGCTGTCACCGCTCGTCGCGATGGTCGCGGCGGGCGCGATCGCCGTCACTCTCGTCAGCCTGCTGCGGGACACGAACACCCGCCCGTCGGCCCACCTCCCCCAGATCCCTCAGAAAACTCACGAAAGGCGGCGTTGATCCCGTGGATCTGCTCTACTACGCACGGCTGGTGCGCAGGAACTGGCTGATCATCCTTCTCTCACTGATCCTGGCGGCGGGGGCGGCACTCGCCGTCACGGCGAACACGCCGCCGAAATACGTCTCGACGATCTCCATGCTGGTGTCGGGCCACGACAGGGAGGGCAGCCTCTCCACCGCCTACCAGGCGGGCATGCTGTCGGCCCAGCGGGTGCAGTCCTACGCCAACCTGCTGTCCAGTCGCCGGGTGGTCGGCCAGATCGTCGCGGGAGAGGACATCGCGCGCCTCCAGGGAAACATCAGCGCCGAGGCCGTCCCCGGCACCGTGCTCCTGCGTGCCACGGTCACCGACACCGACCCCGCGCGAGCCTCCCTGCTGGCCAACGCCCTGGGAGACCGCTTCTCGAAGCTGATCGACCAGATCGAGCGCCCCACTCCGGGCAGCCGCCCCACCATCAAGATCACGATAGTGGACAAGGCGGACGTCCCTCAGGAACCGGTCAGCCCCAGGCCACTGTTCAACCTGGCGGTCGCCGTGCTGATCGCGCTGCTCGCCATCATGACCGTGATCGTCCTCCGTGACCGCCTGGACACGACCCTCACGTCCTCCGAGGCGCTGCGGAAGGCGTCGGGCAGCTCGGTCCTCGGGGTCATCGGCTACGAGCGGGACGCGCGGCACCACCCCCTGATCCTGCGCGACCGTGGCCGGTCGTCCCGATCCGAGGCGTTCCGCGCGCTCCGGACCAACCTGCAGTTCATCGGCGTCGACCGGCAGCCGAAGTCACTCGTGATCACCAGTTGCCTGCCCGGCGAGGGGAAGTCCTCGACCTCCGCAAACCTCGCGATCACGCTGGCCCAGGCGGGCTGGCGGGTCGTCCTCGTGGACGGCGACCTGCGCCGCCCCAGCATTCCCTCCTACCTCGGCATCGAGGGGGCGACGGGCCTGACGGACGTGCTGATCGACAAGGCGCGCCTGAACGAGGTCATCCAGGTCTGGGGCGATGCCGGCCTGTCCGTCCTGCCGAGCGGTCAGATTCCGCCGAACCCGAGTGAGCTGCTCGGCTCGAACGGAATGCGTCAGGTGCTCGCCCAGCTCACCGGGACGTACGACATGGTGATCATCGACGCGCCGCCGCTGCTGCCCGTCACCGACGCGGCGACGATCACCGCGCTCTGCGACGGTGCGCTGCTCGTCGCCCGGTACGGCAAGACCCGCCGGGAGCACATGGCCCGCGCCTCGGAACTGCTGGCGTCGATCAACGCCCGCGTGGTGGGAACCGTCCTGAACTTCGTCCCGGCCGGTAGCGGCACGTACTACGGCCACAACAGCGGCTACGGCTACAAGTCCGAGGTCAAGGATCCGGTGAGTGTGTGAGCAGCCGAAGCGGGACGGCGAGTGACCTCGCGATGCCCCGTCCCGCCGCCCAGTAGGCCAGTCGGGAACGCCCGTACGGGTCGGCGATGTCGAGCTGGTCGATCCGGACCAGCCCTCGCAGCGCCCGTGCCTCGTCGACCAGCGCGCGGGCCCGCCGCACGGGATCCCGGTGCTGGGTGATCTTCTCGGACGGCACGGCCCGCACCAGCGTGCCGAACTCGGCGATGGTGAAGGCCCGCGCGGCCGCCGCGAGATGCAGGGCCACTGATTCCGCCCGATGCCGGCTGGTGGCCGTGAGTATCAGGTCCGCGTCGGCCACCAGCTCGGGAACGAGGAGGCGGGAGCCGAAGTCCGCGGGGTCTCCGCCGAGCCGGACCAGCGTCCGCCGGGCGTGCCCGGTCATCTCCAGCCCGGGCTGGGCGTGTGTGCCCGCGCTGATCACCTGGACCGCCGGGCACGGCCCGAGCGCCGAGCGGGTCAGCCGCTCGGCGAGCGGGGAACGGCAGATGTTGCCCGTGCAGACGAACAGGATGCGGAAGCGGACGCCCTCCCGGGGCGTCGGCGCCTTCCACACGTCCCTCCAGCAGCGCGGGCCGCAGCACTCGTGCCCGGATGTAGCGATCTCGATCTCCCCGTTCCCGGTGACACCGGAGTCTTCTCCGGTCGTGGGACTCCACGCGATCCCGGCGTTCTCCGGTGAGGCTCTCATCCCGAGAGGGTAGATCGGCTCCCGTACGCCATCGCCCTCGGCACACCGCTCTTTGCCCTTTCATACCAGCGCACGTGATGGATCGTGCGGCCGAAGACATCTGTTCCCATCAGGGGGCGCAACCGCGCGGGTCCTCGGTGACGTGGGTCCGCTGGGGCCGGACGAGCGGCTGCACGGGGACCAGCGGCGCCGCGTCCGAGGCGGGCTCGACGAAGTCGAACTCCAGGGACCTCGACTGCCCGGGAGCGAGTTCCAGCATGACCGAGTAGACGGGGTGGGAGCGCTCCGTCCCCCTGACGACGGCCGCCCGCTCCCCGTCCAGCCTGGCCGCGGTCATCCGCCCGCCGAGCCCGCCGTACAGCGACACCCACAGCAGGTTGGACCCGGGAACGTGCGGTCGCCGAGGGAGGTCGAGCCGACCGGTGACATAGGAGGGCAGGACCTCCGCCGGGACGTCGTTGACAAGCCGGATCCGCACGGTCGAGGGACGCAGGCCGTCCCGGCAGGCGCCCAGCTCGTAGTCCAGAAAACGCTCCAGGTAGTAGTCGAGCTTGCCTCCGGCCGAGTTGTTGACCACCAGCCCCGCGAACGGTCCCGGCCGTGAGGGCAGCACGCCGCCGATCGGGGCGCGGGCCAGGATCCGCTGCTCGGCCTCGTGACGGCTCCAGACCTGGATCCGCCGCTCGTCGACCATGCGGCCCAGTACGGGCAGCAGCCCGGCGGGGTCGGCGAAGGACTCGGGCAACGCCTCCCCGACGGCGCCGGCGACCTCGATGAGGAACCGCTTGCGCGCCACCGGATCGTGGTAGCGGGCGTAGGCCGCCCGCTCGGTGAGATCGACGATGTTCGCCGAGGTCACCTTCTCCCCGCTGGGAAGGGTGACCGGACCGATCAGCCGTAACAGGTGGGCCAGCCCGGCCGGGTCGACGGCCACGGCTCCGTCGAGCCGCGTGCCGGCCCGCCTCTCCCACAACCGGATCCAGGTGGCGGCGGCGTACGGAAAGTGCGGGGAGAGGTTGGAGACGGACAACACTCTGGTCGCCCCCGGCCCGTAGCGCCTGAGGAAGTCCCGGCCATGGTCGACGACGGGGACGGGGCTCGTGAACAGACCGGTGTCGGCGGACAGCCGCTCGACGGCGATCCGGCCCCGGTCGGCCCTCAGGATGCCGAAGGCGCCCACAAGGCCCCCGGTGCCCCGCGCCTCGGCGTTGTTCTGGAAGGCCAGGAAGTAGCGGCGGGGACCGTCGCCACCGAACATCGGAGGCAGCAGAGCGGCGGCGTCGGCGACGGTGCGCAGCAGGTCGCGCAGCCGGGTCATCTCGCCCAGCGCGGTGCTCCTCGCCTCGTCCAGCGTGTCCAGTCCGCTGTCGGCCGGGGTGGCACGCAGAAGTGAGTCCGCCCGCGCGAGGCGAGTGACCGCGCTCGCCAGGACCGGTGCCGCAGCGTCGAGGGCGGCCAGCCGCCCCCGCACGGCGCCTTGGGAGGAGGGGGCGGACGTCATGAACGGCGTGGCCGCCCGCTGCACGTCGGTGAGGACGCCGGTCAACTCGTCGGCGGCCCGGGCGAGGCCGCGCACAGTCGTCGCGGCGTCTCCCGCGAACGGGATGTGGGAGATCACCCACCAGCTGGGTCCCCCGGTGAGCCGCCGCGCCTCGACCGTGTGCGACCGGGCGTCCGCGAGCGCCTCCGCCACCTGGGCGGGGGCCCCCGCGCTCACCAGCGAGCCCAGCCGTGTCAGCACGCCTTCGGCCGCCACCAGATGGTCACGCACCCGCAGGCCCAGGTGGGCTCCCCAGGTTCCGGCGATCACCAGGGCGGCGAAGGCGGCCGAGGCCGACAGGACGATCCGGCGGGCCCTCCATCCGGACGGCCCGCTCCGCACCACTGGAAGGGACGGCCCGACGTCACGGCGGGTTCTCCCTCCCTGCCGCCTACTTGGCACCGATGGATCGGCGGCGCCGCACCAGCCACAGCACACCGGCTCCCGCGACCAGCAGGCCGACTCCCAGCCCGGCGAACGCCGTCGTGGGCGCTCCCGTGAACGGGAGACTCTCCCCGGCCCCGCACGAACGTCCCCCGTTACCGCAGTCGTTGCTGACGGCCTCGTTCTCGCAGTCACCGTCCCTGCAGTCGTCGTCTTCAACGGCATTCTTCCCGAGGGGCGTCCGGGCGACCTGGAGTGCGATCCTCCCCGCCTCAGAGGCCTTCTTCTTCGCGGCCTCCGCCCTCCCCACGGCTCCGGAGGCCACCTGCTCGGCCTTGGGATCGACTCCGTTGGCGAGGCCGACGATGTGCCCTGCCTCACCGGCGATGCGCCCGGCCTCCGGGACGATGCGCTTGGCCTCGGCGACGATGCGCCTGGCCTCGGCGGTGATGAGTCCGGCCTCGACGGTGCTCCCGAAGACGGCTCCCCCCGCCGAGGCACCAAGGGCGAGCCTCGCGGCGGCCGGGTTGACCCGCAGAGCCGTGGAGGTGGGCTCCGGGGTGGGGAAGACGGCGACCCCGCCTATCCTGTTCCTGTCGATGTTCCTCAGCTGGTTGCGGTTGTCGTTCCTGTTGTTAATCTCAATGCAGCTCTCCCCCACAGCCTCCGCGCAGGACTCGGCGACATCCGCTGCCTGCTCGGCGAGGTCGTCCGCCCGTCTGCCGATCGCGTCGGCCTCGTCGGCGAGGTCCTCCGCTACGGTGAGGAAAATGATGTGCGGCGGGTACGGCGCGCCCGAGACGGGCCCCAGCGGCGGATGACCGCTCTCCGCGATCACCGCCCCCGCGGGACCGAGTATCGGGCCGCCCCCGGTCATTACCGCGAGCAGGAAACACATCATGTATTTTCTAGCCATTTAGGGCTCCCAGAGCGATGGTTCAGGCCACAGAACAAGACGCTGAAACAGAAGCGACATGTCCCCAGAGCTTGTTATATTCGCCCGTTCCGCGATAACCCGTAGGCCATTCCCCCCCTTACCGAATGATCGTCAACCATTCTCCGAATATTGGGACTCGCCCGGCTGCGCCAACGCGGAGAAAAAAAGAAGAGGTCACGGCGCGGCCTCGACCCGGTAGACGGGCCCCGACAGGCTGAGCGCGTACAGCTCGCCGTCGTGCCCCTGGCCGAAGGACGACAGCTGCTCCACCCTGCCGAGGTCGTCGCCGCTCCCCTCCCCTCCTGGGGGCGCGGCCTTGACCCAGCCCGCGCAGAAGTCGCCGTAGACGAATCGTCCCTCAAGGCCGGGGATCTTCTCGCCCCGGTAGACGTATCCGGCGATGACCGAGCAGTTGCCGTCCTCACGCAGCGGATACTCGATGATCGGGTCCACCAGGTCGGCGGTGTCGCCGCCGCCACCTCCGTCGAAGGGGTGGGTGCCCTCCTTGAGGTTCCAGCCGTAGTTGCGGCCCCCCTCGCCCTTCGGCTCGAAGTCGACCTCCTCCCAGGCGTTCTGGCCGACGTCCCCGATCCACATGTCGCCGGTCTTCGCGTCGAAGGTGAACCGCCAGGGGTTGCGCAGGCCGTACGACCAGATCTCCGGCTTCGCCCCCTCCCTGCCGACGAACGGGTTGTCGTCGGGAACCTTGTACGGGGTGCCGCGCGGGTCGATCCTAAGGATCTTGCCGAGCCAGGTGTCCAGTTTCTGGCCGTTGCCCTGCGGGTCTCCCCCGCTGCCGCCGTCGCCGAGGGCGATGTAGAGGTATCCGTCGGGTCCGAAGGCGAGCTGCCCGCCGTTGTGGTTGGCGTACGGCTGCCGCTGGGTCAGCACGTCCCTGCGGTCGGTCGCCTTACCGCCGGAGAAGGCCCATTCGGTGATGTGGGTGCTCCCTTCGCGGTCGGTCCAGTTGAGGTAAAGGAAGTCCCCCTCCGGATGGAAGGCCACCCCGAGCAGTCCCTGCTCGTTGCCCTTGCTGATCTCTCCGGAGAGATCGACGACGGGCGCCTCGGCGACCTTCCCGTCCTTCACCGCGCGCAGCCGCCCCGTCTGCTCGGCGATGTAGAGCGTCTGGTCGTCCTTGCGCAGGGCCATCGCCACCGGCATGTCGAGCTGGGCGAACTCGGTGAAGCGGACCTTCGGGGCCGCCTGCCCCGCGGACTGCGTCTGAGAGGTCGTGGCGGTGGGTGGGACGGACGCGGAGTCGGCGGACCCGGTGGTCCCGGTGGAGGAGCAGGCGACCAGCGCCGCACTCAGCAGGGCCAGGCCCAGTCCTGTCCGGCGGGAGATCGGCACGGTTTCAGCCTCCTGTGTTCTTCGCCTGCTCAAACGATCGTCTGTACGGGTCTACGCACCGGCCGCCGCAAAGGTTCCGGCCACACCTGGCGATTCCCGCCCCCTGCCCTCCCCCATCCGGATCCATCCATTCTCCCGGGCCGCCTTCCCCGGCCTGTCAGAGGTCACGGTGCCTGCGGATGCCCGATGGCCCAAACGGGTGAAGCCTCCGGCCGGAGCCGGAGGCTTCACCTCTCGCGATCGCCTACGCCGGAAGGTCCCAGCTCGGCCCGGCGGGATCACCGAGCCAGACGCGCCGGCGTTCCCTCGTGACGGTGAGCCCGAATCCGGACCGGTGCGGAGAGCCAGCCTCCTGCCAGATGAGGACGGCCTCTTCGACCTCGTCCCACAGCTTGATCGGCCCGTGCTGATACACCGCCCATCCGCCGTCTGCCGTGTTTGTCGTATGACAAACACGCTGTGCGATCCGACAAGAAGACCCCCGGCCATGAAGCCGGGGGTCCTTTTCAGCTCGGAGAGGGCTAGAAGTCGAACTCGCCCTTCTTCGCTCCATCGATGAACGCTGCCCAGACCTCACCCCGCACCACATAAGGGAACTGGTCAGGAGCTTCGGTGTTTCGCGCACCGTCCGCAGGTCCTCCTGCCGATCCTGGCCTACAGCCTGCTGCAGAAGCTCACCGCCAGTGTGTTCGGAACCCGGCCGCCCGCCCAGCATGCGGCGCTGTCATGAGCCCTCCCTCGCCGCCTCGGTGACGCGTATCGCCGACCGGCTACGCCAGGTGCGCGGCTTGATCTTTGAGCTTCGACCGGCTCGCCGGCGCGACGGTCTCTTCAACCGGTCCGGATCGCTTTTGCCGCCTTGGCCGAAAGCTGAGCGTGAAGCATCTCCCAACCCCGCCGACCCGCCGAGCCAGGACGCGCCAGGCGGTTCACGTGAAGCAACCACGCGCGACCATCTCGGTCGTCACCAGGACCGCGACCGCCTCGGCGGCCAGCAGAGCCACCAGGACGACGAGTTGTACGACTCCGGCCTCGGTCGGGCTCGCCCCGCCGAGCAGCATCCCGACGAAGGCGCCAGGCAGGGTGACGAGCCCTACCGTCCGGGTCTGGTCCAGCGCGGGGAGCAGAGCCTGGGCCGCCGCTGGGCGACAGATCTCCAGCGCCGCCTCCCTGGGAAGGAAGCCCAACGCCAGAGCCGCCTCCACTTCTCCCCGTCGCTGGACCAACTCCTCAACGGCCCGCCGTCCGGCCAGAGAGGTAGCGGTCAGGCAGCCACCCAGCAGGATCCCCGCGATCGGGATCACGACGATCCCGTTCAGGGAAATCGTCCCGCTCACGGCCAGCATCGCCAGCACCGGCGCGGCGCCCGCCGCGATCGGCACCGCCGCCCGCCATGCCTTCCGGCCGCGGGTGATGCGCCGGCCCGCGGTGAAGGCGGCCACCCCGTACATGAGCAGGACGAACCCCGCCGTGGCCGCGAAGGAGGCGATCACCCAGGCGATCAGCACAGAGACCGCGCCGAGTTGGGCTGCCGCCCGCAGGCAGGCGGAAAGGACCGCTCGTCCGTGTCCGAGCCGGCCGAGCCAGGTCACCAACGCACCCAACACGACGAGGGCGACCAAGGCCACCGGCAGGAGAGCGGTCACGGAGATCAACGAAGAGGAACGCACAACAGGTAGTGTGCCGCCGACCCCATCGCAAAGAGGTGCCGGCCATGACCGCGCCGCACATCGGATCGTCTTCCGCCACGGGCTTCTGAGCGATATTCCCTCCTCCCTGCCGGCTACGGAAAAACATGATCACTGAAGCGGTCAGGAAAGCCTCCGACTCCATCACCGTCGCCGCCTTCTCTGTGGAGGACTGGCTCAACAGGTGGCGACCACGGCAACGGGACTCATGGCGCACCTCCTGAAACTCCCCCGGCAGGGCGCGATTCTTCCCCGGTCAGCCCCCTGACCGCGCTCTACCGGGGCAACGCCCCCTGACCGCAGGTGAGACCCCACACCACCGTCCCTCCCCCCCGCGAGGGCAGGAAGCGGTCAGGGGCACGCACTCTTTTTCGGGAGGGGTGCACCCCTCTCATCTGTCGGGAACGCAACGGCCCTGCGATACGCGTGATCCGACAAGAAGACCTCCGGCAATGAAGCCGGAGATCCTTTTCAGCTTGAGAGAAGACTAAAAGTCGAATTCGCCCTTCTTGGCGCCGTCCACGAAGGCGTCCCAGACACCGGCGCTCACTACGAAGGGGGCCTTTTCGGGTGCTTCGGTGTCCCGTATGCCTACCCGGCCCCCGGACAGCGGGGCGACTTCGATGCAGTTGCCGTCATTCGAGCTGGATTTTCTGGCCTTCCGCCAGGCGGCGTTCTCTAGCTCAGCGGTCAGGTCGTCCATACCTTCACCATCACCTCTCGTATGAGCTGTGTCGAGGCGTGTTGCGAGTGCGCATCCCCTCGAATCGCCTCATATCTCAGGATAATCTCCTCGACCTCTTCGGAGCGATCGGTTACATGCCCGACTCCGGGTGATTCGAGGTAGGCCGTATCCGGAGCTCCCCTGATCTGGGCCACGGCGAACCCGCCAGAGAGGCCCGTGGTGGAACCCAGGTCGAAAGGAACGACCTGGATGCTGATGCGTGGGGACTCTATCGCTTCCAACAGGTGCGCGAGCTGCCGACGCATCACATCGGGGCCGCCGATGGGCCGCCTCAGTACGCTCTCGTCGATCACGACCCAGTACATCGGCTGGCTGGTGCGCTGGAAGAGTTTCTTCCTGTCCATTCGGATACCGAGAGCCTTGTCCACGTGTTCGGCTGTGGCTCCCGGTTTGCCCTGGATCACCGCCCGCGCGTACTCCTCGGTCTGTAGAAGCCCCGGCAGCACGAGGGGCTCCCACGTGCGGATGACCTCTGCCTCCGCCTCGACCTCCAGCCAGCTGCGGAACCATCGCGGAGACGTTTCCCTTGTGAGGATCGGCCAATGTGTGAGCAGTTCACCGCTGAGCCCGAGTGCCGTCTCGCACCGCTCCACGAAGACACGCGGTGGCTTTCTGACCGCTCGTTCCACCTGCCCGACCATGCTCGTACTGAATCGAATTCTGTCCGCCAACTGATCCTGAGACCAGCCGAGAGATTCCCGGTATTTACGCAGTTCATAGCCAAATAGGGCCAAAGGCCCAGCATGTGGATCTAGCTCTTTAGGTGCGGGCATAACGACTCCGTGATGGCGGGTTCACACAATGATCACACGCGTAACACCGAGGTCAGTACTGATCTGTCCGAAGGTGTCTTACTGGTTCCACACAAAAGATAGCTCGTTACAGGCACTCTGAGAACTGCCCGACAGAAAACACGGCCTTGAATCGAGGCCATGTCACACCGGTCGGCGAAGATCGCGTGCCACCAGCGGAAACTCTTAACGAGCGAGGTGAAACCGATGAATGCCGGACATATCAATCAAAGGAGGACGCTCCTAGGAGAAGTCATCCTGGAAAGCACTCCCACGTCCGCGGGTTTGGCCAGAGACGCGGCGCGAGACATTATCGGCCACGACCACCCCATAAAAGACGATGTCGCATTAGTCGTCTCCGAGCTCGTAACCAATGCTTTCAAGTATTCGGATCGAGGTGAAATCGGAGCGGTGATCAGACTCGCCCTGTTCAGCGAAGGTCCGGTCCTGCGGGTGGAGGTGAGCGATCGCGGGTCCGCGTGCGAGATCCCCCGTCGTGAAGTGCCTTACGCGGATGGGGAGAACACCAACGCCGAGTCCGGGCGTGGCTTGGTGATCGTTGATGGGCTGTCACAGGGCAACTGGGGAAGCCACACCCACGACCGGGGAAGGACCGTGTGGTGCGAGCTGGCCGCCGAGCCCATCGCGGAGAGATGCCGACCATGACGGAAAACACGATCACTGAAGCGATCGGGAAGGTTACCGACTTCATCATCGTCGTTGTCTTCTTCGTGAAGGGCTGACGCGACGGGTGGCGACCACAACACCGGGACTCGTGGCGCACCTCCTGAGACTCCCCCGGTAGGGCGCGATTCTTCCCTGGTCAGTCCCCCTGACCGCGCCCTACCGGGGGCAACGCCCCCTGACCGCAAGGTGAGACCCCACACCACCTTCCCGCCTCACCCCGCGAGGACAGGAAGCGGTCAGGGGGCACAACTCTTTTTCGGGCCAATGCCGTTTAGATAAGATTTGTGCTGGTAGCGTCGCCGAGCGCAATTGATCAAGGTCGACGGTCCGGGCCGGTTGACGGATCTGGTGGGGTTGGGTGCGTTTCTACGCGGACCGGGCCGGATCCTGCGGCCCCGCACTCCCCGCCTGGCGCGGCAGGAGATTTGGGCCTACCTCCTCACTCACTAGGCCATCGCGACGCTGAATCTGCGTCGCGGCCACCACCGCCGCCGGGGTCGCCCCCGACCGGATCAAGCTCCTGGCCACGGTCCGCATCGTGCGCCGCTCGGTCACCAGCCGAGCGGCCTTTCCCCCTGGGTTCGCCGAGGCGATCAGAGTTCATGCATTCGACTGATTAAATGGTCCGACACCTCGATTTTGAGGTGTCGGACCATTTTTAAAAGTGCAGAAAAGGTTGAATTGTCGGCGCCGACTTTGCCCTATGCGAACGAGAGATGTATTTTACTACGAGTCGCCGGAAGCTCGCTTAATTATGACGCGCTCTCGGCTCTTTTTGTCGACAACTGTCCGCCCTTCCAGAGGAGCCTGTAGATGTAGATCCACATTGAATGAATATCCCTTGAGTTTGTGGAATTTCTGCTCCCAAGGGAAGAGTGGCGCACAGTTGTCCCGCATCTGAATCGCGATGATCACCTGGGAGGGGGACTCGTCCACCTCTTTGCTCGCCACTTCCTCGCAGCGGGTACCGTCGGCTCTAGCCTTCCCCCCTATTAACTCCGCAGTCAGCGTCAACCCATCAGGTGACAGTGTGGCGGTGATGATCTGATCCCAGTATGTCGGCTTAGCGCAGGCCGCTAGTGCCAGCACTTGACATACCAAGACGAGCGCGAGGCCAGATCTTCTTGCAAGAGGGGTGGGCAAGGAGGTCTCTTTCTACTAGCTTCGCTTTTTGATGTCGCCACCAAAGGCCTTGACGACATCGTGTATATCGGTGAAGGTGTGCTGGCAGTTGTCATTGGTAGGATTCTCGTAGTTACTGCCGCTGGTTATGCCTTTTGCGGTTACATATTGATCCGACCGGAAAGTATAGACCGGTCCACCGGAGTCACCCTTTGCCGCGCAGGCTCCGTAGCGCTTTTTGCCTACGTGGACCCAGCGCACCGTCTCGATGGGCTGACCTGCATCTTCGTACTCTACCTTCCAGCCCAGATTGCTAACTTTCCAGCCGCAGGTTTGCCCAGTTCTCGCGCCTCCGACGCAGTACTGGTCGCCCACCTGAGCGCGACGAGACCAGCGACCGGCTACCGCCTTCTTCGTGGTCGAGTTGACCCCGCCGACGAAAATGGAAGCAGTGTGCTTACCAGGGATGATTTCGAGTTGTGCTACATCACCGTAGTAGGTAGATTGCCCGGCAAGTTTGGCACTGCCGACACCATCGATCCAAGTGCTGGTCAGATTAGGATAACCGGTCAGTGCGCCGATAGAGGAGAGTCCTGAGCCGTTTCGTGGCATGCAGTGTCCAGCAGTGATCATGTAGTCCTGGGCCGCAGTACCCCAGGCGAATCCGGTGGTGCAAAGACCAGTGCCATCGGTCTCGGTGAAGCCGCTTCCGCCGTTGATGAAGCCATCGTTATCGTTAAGACGGCTATCCGCAGGTACCAGCCGGGCGGCGTTGGGGCGCAGCCAGATGGCGACAGCACTAACTCCGTAACGCTGGGCCAGGGCTAGACGTAGCTGCGAGGTGACCGCTGTGGCCTGGAGGATGACTTGACCTCGTTCGGGCCAGATGCCAGCGGCGATGAGGTTGTCGGCACCAGGGAGTTGGCTGGTGTTCAGGTCAAGGGCCTCTTCGGCGATGCCCGTCAGCGTGGAAATGCTAACGGGTGCGTTTGCTGCGGGAACGTAAGGGGTGAAAGTGTAGTCCTCGGTCGTGTTGGCAGGTCCTTCGCCGTCCTCATCGGTGTCCGCGCCGGTGTACTCGCCGGGTACTGTCCAATCGGTTGCACCGTGGCTGAGGATTGCCGTGCCGATGAGCGCCTGTGAGGCAGTCGCCCGGCCAGCGTCTGCGGCGGCGGGGACAACGACCTGGCCGCTGACCATGTCAACGTGCGGCGGGGCAAGCACATTCGGATGAGCCTCAACGCGATCCTGTGCTGAACTCAGGGCGTGCGCTTGTGACTCAGCCAAGGGAAGGGAATCCACCCCCCAGTTATCGGGGGCCGTAAAGACCTCTACGCCGCCAGATCCAGCGGGGTTGACGACGGTCGGGCCGCCGATCGGGGTGAAGGCGGCGGTGAGTTTGGGTGGGGTGTTGAAGTCGGTGTCTTCGGAGGAGGGGAAGACCCGGAAGTTGGCGCTGTTGTTTTCGGTGGGGGACATGAGGACCAGGCCGTAGTTGCCGGCCTCGCCGGTCCATTGGTTCGCGATGGCGGTGATGTTCCAGTTCATCGGAGCGGGATTACATGATCCCGAACGGACGCTGCTGGTGTTGGTGACCGCGTCTACGGTGGTGTTGGTTGGCTGGGGGGACCAGGTGATGGTGAAGGGGTTCCACGCGCTGGTGACGCGGCGGACCTGAACGCCGGCTCCCACGTTTGTGCCGCAGCTGGGGCCGTCGACATTCAGTAGGGAAAGTGTGGCATTGCTGACGTTCTGGCCTGTCAGCGGTGAGAGGTCGAACTTCAGGTACGTGCGGGCCTTCTCGCCACCGGATGTGGTTCCCGCCTTGAGGAACGGGCCGTCGACGTTGTTGAAGTCCACGACGCTGTTGACATCGGTGTCGGCGATGAGTTGCATGCCGAACACGGAGCTGAGGGTCACCGGATAGGAGGTTGCCGGATCTGCCAGGAAGCCGGGATCGGGCTTGATGAGCAGGGTCTGCTGCCCGTTGTCGGTGCGTACCTTGACGTCCACGGTGCCGCGTTCGCCGTCGTGGGTCTTCGAGGCTGTCTTGGCGTGCAGGGTGGGTTTGGCGGCGATGGCGACGCTCGCGCCGTCCTTGTCGGTCAGTCGCAGTCGGCCGTCGGCCGCTTCGCGCAGGCTGAGCCCTTTGCCCTGCATCGGGATCGTGAGTTCGGGCGCCTTGGCTGGGCGGTCTCGCAGGACCACGTCGTAGCGGAACCCGGTGGACAGCGCGGTGATCACCAGGTCGGCGCCCGGCCCGGCCGCGTCGGTGTAAACGGCCCGGCTGCGATCCAGGGTGGGTTTGGGCAGTTCGGTGGGCCACGACAGGGCCAGGGACTGCTGCGGAGACGGGGCGAACGTGGTAATCGGGTCGCTGCCGTCTCCTGTTGGAAGTGACAGCTCCCCCTTGATGACCTTGGGCTTCACGACGCCGTTCTGCTCGACCAGGGTGGGGTCGATCCACGCCCAATCGCCACGCTGCTTGACGCGAACGGGCCTTGACCAGATCTCCGTGGTCACGTGGCCGTCGGGGTGTTTCCAGTATCGGGCGGTCTCTGTCGCCGCGCCCAGCAGTTCAACGGGTGCTTTCGGTGAGCCGGCTTGGGGAGACGTGATGGGGGCGGGGTCGGCTGAGGCCGCTGGAGTGACGGTGGCTACAAGGAGGGGTGTGATCAGTAGCCCGGCGGCGACTCCTTTCAAGAAACGGTTTCGGCCATGGGGGGCCGATGGAGGGGTGGAGAAATTTTGCACAAAAACCCCGATCTATGAAAAAGATCATCTGGCGCATGGAATCTAACAATCGCTCAACTTTGAGTCAATTGATCTATGTCAATACGCTAAGTGAGGGCTTTTGGCTCCTTGTGCATATTCGTCGCATGTGCAGGGTGGCCGAAATTTGGCGAAAGCTACGAGAACCCTGCCTATTTGCCCGTTTTGTTCATCAATGTTCGAACCGAATCCCGTACCGCAATGAGACGTTCTGCTCCGCTGTTACAGATGTCGGCCAAAGACACATGCCCCTTTCTGTCACCTTCCCTCTTCGCCCCCGCGAGGGCAGGACCCGGCCAGGGGGCACACAACGCAAAAGGCACTCTCCGTCCGCGCCGATCGCCTCGTCGGGGTCGTCCGCACCCGTCCCTAGACTGCAGGTATGCCAACCGCACTGATCACGGGGGCGACGGCCGGCATCGGTGCCGCCTTCGCCCGCCGCCTCGCCGCCGACGGATTCTCGCTCGTCCTGGTCGCCCGCGACGAGAAACGTCTCGTCTCCACCGCCGAGGAGCTACGCCTGCGGTACGGGGTGAGCAGTGAGGTGCTCACCGCCGACCTGGTGACCGAAGAGGGTCTGGAGGCGGTGGAGCGGCGGCTTCACGAGGGGGTCGATCTGCTCGTCAACAACGCCGGCTTCGGCCACCAGGGGCGCTTTCTCGACGTGCCCGTGGAGGAGGAGCGCAAGATGCTCAAGCTGCACTGCGAGGCGGTGTTGCGGCTCACGCTGGCGGCCCTGCCGAGGATGAGGGAGCGCGACCGGGGCGCGGTGATCAACGTCGCGTCGGTGGCGGCGTTCTTCGTGCAGGGTTCCTACAGCGCGTCCAAGGCGTGGGTGGTCGGTTTCAGCCAGTCCACGGCGGCCGAGCTGACCGGGAGCCGCGTGCGGGTCATGGCCCTGTGCCCGGGGTTCGTGCACACCGAGTTCCACGAGCGTGCCGCTATAGACAAGTCGGGGATCCCCGAATTCCTCTGGCTGTCGGCGGACGACGTCGTCCGCGACGCCATGCGTGATCTGGCCCGCGGCGTGCGGGTGAGCATCCCCGACCCGCGCTACAAGGTCATCGCCGGCCTCGGCAGGCTGCTCCCCGTCTCCGTGGTCGGCAGGCTCTCGCGCGGCTTCGGCCGCCACCGGTAACGAGACCCGGCACGACGAAAGGGCCCGCGCCACGGGAGGGGGTCGTGGCGCGGGCCCTTTCTGCCTGCGGTGATGGTCGCGGACGGGCCTTTCCTTCGATGGCGGCCCGCTCGGTGGATCAGACGCGGATGCCGGCCTCGTGGCCGATCGCCAGACCCGAGACCGGGTCGAAGAAGTGCAGGTTGTGGGTGTCGACGATCAGCTCGATGTTCTGGCCGGGACGGACGTGGCTGCGGGAGTTGACGCGGGCGGTCCACAGCGACTTGTCGCCCACCAGCGGCAGCGCCGAGTCCTCGTCGCCGTCGTCGGCGGCGGCGGCCACGGTGTCCTGGTGCTGGACCGGCGGGGCGTCGATGAGGAAGAGCACGTTGATCTCGGAGCCCAGTTCCTCGGTGACCTCGGCGCGGACCGGCAGGCGCACCCATCCGGAGGAGGAGGCGTTGGCGGCGACCGAGTCGTCGAAGTCGGAGGGGCGGATGCCCAGGATGATCTTCTTGCCGATGTACTGCTCCAGGGCGCGCTTCTCGGCGACGGTCTCGTTCGGCACCGGCAGCTTGAAACCCGCGAACGCGACGGCGAGGCCGCCGTCGCCGCGCACCAGCTCGGCGTTGACGAAGTTCATCGACGGCGAGCCCATGAAGCCCGCGACGAACAGGTTGACCGGCTTGTCGAAGAGGTTCTGCGGGGTGTCGACCTGCTGGAGCAGGCCGTCGCGCAGCACGCAGACGCGGTCGCCGAGGGTCATCGCCTCGACCTGGTCGTGGGTGACGTAGACGGTCGTCACGCCGAGGCGCTCGTGCAGGGTGTTGAGGGAGGCCCGCATGGAGACGCGGAGCTTGGCGTCCAGGTTGGACAGCGGCTCGTCCATGAGGAAGGCCTGCGGCTCGCGCACGATGGCGCGGCCCATGGCGACACGCTGACGCTGACCACCGGAGAGGGCGGCGGGCTTGCGCTTGAGGTACTGGTCGAGGCCGAGCATCTTGGCGGCCTCGCCGACGCGCTTGGAGATCTCCGCCTTGGGCATCTTGCGGAGCTTCAGACCGAAGGCGAGGTTCTCCTCGACGGTCATGTGCGGGTAGAGCGCGTAGTTCTGGAAGACCATGGCGATGTCACGGTCCTTCGGGGGCAGGTGGTTGACCACCCGGTCGCCGATCGCGATCTCGCCGCCGCTGATGTCCTCAAGGCCGGCGATCATCCGCAGGGCGGTGGACTTGCCACATCCGGACGGCCCCACCAGCACCATGAACTCCCCGTCCTTGATCTCAAGATCAAGGCCGTTCACTGCTTTGACGCCGCCCGCGTAGATCTTGTCGACTTTGCTGAGAACGATGGATGCCATGGATGTCCTTGTCGCCTCGGGCCAACCCCGCGTTCACCCGATATTGGATACGTTTTCATGCATCTCACCGGAAACGGATAACCCTGTCAAGGGTTTGCCCGGTTCTGGCCTGTCAGCACGACAGTCGTTCTCGCTCCGCACTGGAACGAACACGGAAAACATGATGGAATCGTTTCCATGAACATGCGTCGTACGACGATCAAGGATGTCGCCGGGGCGGCCGGCGTGGGGGTCGCCACGGTGTCGCGGGTGCTGTCGGGTGGGTCGGCCAGCCCGGAGACCAGGGAGCGGGTGCTGACCGTCGCCGCCCAGCTCGACTACCGGCCCAGCGCACTCGGACGCAACCTGCGCCAGCGGCGCTCGGGCGGCATCGGGCTGCTGCTGCCCGACATCACCGACACCTTCTACGGCCGCGTGGCCGACGGCGTGCTCGCCTGCGCGCGCTCGGCGGGCGAGCCGGTGATCGTGGGCACGACCGGGGACGACCCGGAGCGCGAGGCCGAGCTGATCGGCATGCTGCTCGAGCAGGGGGTGGACCGGGTGATCGCGATCCCCTCCGGCGACGGCGACGGCTGGGCGCCGACCCTGCGGGCGGGGGTGATCACGGTGTTCGCGCACCGGCTCTCCACCGGGCGCGACGACATCCCCGCGGTGGTGGCCGACGACCGCGCGGGAGTCGGGACCGCGGTCGACTACCTGACGGGGCTGGGGCACCGGCGCATCGCCTATCTGGGCGGCCCGGGACAGCAGCAGCGACTGTCGACCTTCAGGCAGGCGCTGGGCCCTCTCGTCGACGAGGACCTCATCGTCGTCGCCCGGGGCAGCCGCGACTCCGCGTACGCCGCCGCGGCCGGGCTCTTCCAGCATCGGCCGGACCTGACCGCCGTGCTGGCCGGGGGCAACCTGCTGGGCGAGGCGGCGGTGCTGGCGGCGCGGGAGCTGGACCTGCGCATCCCCAGGGACCTGTCTCTGATCATGTTCGACGACGTGCCCTGGGCGGAGCTGTGCTCACCGCCGCTGACGGTGATCGCCCAGCCCGCCAGGGACATCGGCTACCGCGCCGCCGAGCTGGTGCTGCGCGGCGGCACCAGGAGGCCGCGGGGTGTGCTGCTGCCCACCGAGTTGATCGTGAGGGGCAGCTGCGCGGCTAGAGGGACTTCTCGATCGCCGCGATGACGGCGGGGTCGTCGGGCTGGACCTTGGGCCGGAACCTCGCCAGCACCTCCCCGTCCCGGGCGACGAGAAACTTCTCGAAGTTCCACTCGACGTCACCGGCCTTGCCCTCGGCGTCGGGGGTGGCGGTCAGCACGTCGTAGAGGGGGTGCCTGCCCTCGCCGTTGACCTCGGTCTTGGCGAGCAGCGGGAAGTCGACGCCGTAGGTGGTGGAGCAGAACTCCTGGATCTCCTCGGCGGTGCCCGGCTCCTGACCGTAGAACTGGTTGCACGGCACTCCGACGACGGTGAAGCCCCGCTCGCCGTAGGTCCGCTGCAGGTCGACGAGACCGGCGTACTGAGGGGTGAGGCCACACCTGGAGGCGACGTTCACCACGAGAACGGCCTTGTCTCCGGCCAGCTCGGCCAGAGTGGTGGGCGTGTCGGCGAGAGTGTCGATGGCGATATCACGGATTCCCATGAGTCGCAGCCTAATCTCCTTGTCACATTTGAGAGTTATGCCGTCCATAAAGTGAAATGTGACTGAGGCCACAGATGAGACGGCGCCCCCCTCACCAAGGCTTTGATCATTCTCTTACCGATCTTTGACAGGACTCCTGACAGGCGCTGTCGACTGGCCCGCCGCCGAACGGCGAGGCATCGTGTCGGCCGTTCCCCGTACTCAACGCACAAGGGAGTCCCATGTCGACGCTACGCCGTACCGGTGTGCTGGTGATCACTTCCGTGCTCGCCCTCGGCACCACCACGGTCGCCCAGGCGTCCTCGGCACGAGCGGGCAACCAGGCCGTCGCCAAGCCGCTGGTGTCCGCGCACGGCTGGAACAAGAGCCAGTTCACCTGTCTTCGCAAGCTCTGGAGCAAGGAGAGCAACTGGAACCACCGCGCACTCAACCGCTCCTCGGGTGCGTACGGCATCCCGCAGGCGCTGCCCGCGGGCAAGATGGCCACCGCGGGGCGCGACTGGCGCACCAACCCCAGAACACAGATCAAGTGGGGACTCGGCTACATCAAGCAGCGCTACGGCTCACCGTGCCAGGCCTGGAACCACTCCCTGGCGCGGGGCTGGTACTGATCGGCAAGCGGTGATCTGAAACCCCATGGCAGGGCGATTTTCACACCGTCTCCCGGCATGGGTGATTCGCCGGTCGTAACCGGCCCTTCCTCGAACCACCCGTAGATCACGAAGATCGGGCAAAAACCTCCCCTTCGCGTGTCCCCATCCACCGTTCGGCGCTCTCTCACGTAATAGAAAGCCGCCTAGAGAGATCGCCGCGGCGTCTCATGCCGGAAACAGGCCGGAGAGACCGCGCGGACGTCCCCGTCCGAGCCACGGACGCCGGATCGTCGGACGAGGCAGGACACTCAGTGTCACTCCCTCGTCTTCCGCACGCGGCCCGAGGACAAGGATCCACGTGAACAGCTACCGCGTTCTGCGCAACACCGTCGCGACCGTTCTGGCAGCATCGACGATGGTCGGCCCATCGGCGACGGGGAAGGCTGAAAGCACCTCCGAGACGTCCAGGAAAGGGACGATGAGGACGGTGCACAGGCTCACCTGGGCCACCCAGGTGAAGCCGAGGGTGAAAGCGGTCGCGAGAACCGCCAAGGGCAGGAACAAGACGATCGCCTATCGTCTGGTGTCCCGCCGAGCGTGGCCGCACAGCCAGTTCCGCTGCCTGGACAGTCTCTGGACCAGGGAGAGCAACTGGAACCACCGCGCGTACAACCGCTCGTCGGGTGCGTACGGCATCCCGCAGGCGCTGCCCGCGGGCAAGATGGCCGGCAGTGGCAAGGACTGGCGCTACAACCCGGCCACGCAGATCCACTGGGGTCTGCGATACATCAAGAGCCGCTACGGGTCACCGTGCGGCGCGTGGGGTCACTTCCGGTCGAGCAACTGGTACTGACCCAGGAGAGTCTCCAGGGGAAGGGACAACTCTCCTGACGTCCGGGGCCTGGGGCCCCAGGCCCCGGACGTCACCCTTTTCGAGTCTTTCGAGCCCTACGGCCGTTTCAGCGGCCCACCGCGCGACCTCGCCGCCTGCCGAGCGGTACGGCCGAGACGCACGATCGTCACCGGCCGGCCGGGACGCGCGGCCGCTCACCGGTCGGGACGCACCGCCATCGCCTGGATGAGGCTCTCCGGGGCGAAGGCGGGGAGTCGCCCTCCTGACCCGCTCCCCTTACCTTCCGAACCTTCCCAGCACGAAGACGACGGCCCCGGCCACGGCCGCGAGGGTGCCGATCCAGACGATGAGGGCGTCGGCCCGGTTGTCGAGGGGGTGGTCCCCGTGCAGTGCCTCCTGGGTGCGCCGGTAGCGGACGCCCGTGTGGGTCAGCAGCAGGACGGCGCAGAACACCGCGGGGACGAAGGGGACGATGGCGAGGACGGGCGTTCCCTCGCGCAGGGCGACGCCCGCGCCGGCCAGGCTGGTGACGGCCAGCACCGCGGTGGTGCGGACCCAGGCGAGACGGGTCCGTTCGTTCTGCAGCCCTTCGTCCCAGAGCCTGTTCACCGCGGGATCACCTGGACAGCAGGATGAGGACGAGGGCGAGCACGGCGACCGCCGCCACACCGTATCCGAACAGGGGCGCGAGGGCCGGCGGCGGGAGCGGGGCGGAGCTGCGCAGGGCGTTCTGGACGCGGCGCCAGCGAGGGTAGGCCATCGCGGCCGCCAGGGCCGAGAGCGACACCAGGATCACGGCGAGCAGGGTGCGCATCCACGGGACGAAGACGTCGGCGGAGACGGCGGCCATCGCCACGCCGCCCGCGCTCAGCGCGAGCGACGTACTCAACCAGGTCAGGTACGTGCGTTCGTTGGCGAGGGTGAACCGGGGGTCCGGCTCGTTGTCCGGAGAGTTCATGAACTTTCCTGGGTCTTCATAGGAACGACGCTATTTCAGCGACATTCCCCCTAGAGAACCCGGGATTTCCGGAGGTGCGCTCCGACACCTCCGGGTCTCACCCGCCCGGCCGCCGGGACGAAGGCTCCGGCGGCGGGTGATCTCCGCGCTCAGGCGGCGAGGACTATCCGCAGGCTTCCGTCAGCTGCTGAACCCAGCGTGCCGAGTCGGTGGCCACCTTCTGGGCGGCGTCGACGGCGCTGTTGGCGTCGGTGACGTTGATGCCCTCCAGGGTGTTGGAGACGCCCTCGGCCGCCTCCTTCAGCGAGGTGTTGGCCGCCTTGTCGGCGAGGTCGCCCAGCTTGGCGCCGCCCTCGTTCAGCGCCTGCTCCATCGCGGCGGGGTCGTTGAGCAGCCCGGAGACCTTGGAGACGGTCTCGGTGACGATGCCCGTCGCCTGCACGCACTCCTGCGCCTTGTCGATGCCCTGGCTCACCTCCTGAAGCTCCGAACAGCCGGTGGTGACGAGGACTGCGGCCAGCACGGAGGCGGCGAGGACGGGAATTCGTCGCGGAAGGGGTCGCATGTCCCGACCCTACCCAACGGACCCCCGCGACAGGCGCCGCCGTACCGGCTCGTTACCCGCCGGATCCGCCCGTGGAGGCGGGATGCGGGACGCGGGAGGGCCCGGGAACCAGGCGCGGGAAGACCGCGGGGCCGGGACGCGGGGAGGCTCCGGATCCGGGACGCCGCGCTGGCCGTACGATCGATCGGTAGTCACACGAGCGAGGGGGAGATCATGCCGACCTGTGAGCACATCCTGAAAGCCCAGGACCCGCCGCCGCGCACGCCTCAGGGATGCGAGGAATGCCTGGCGATGGGCAGTCGCTGGGTCCACCTGCGCAAGTGCCTGTCCTGCGGGCACATCGGCTGCTGCGACTCCTCACCCAACAAGCACGCCAGCGCCCACTTCCGGGAGACCTCCGATCCGGTCATGGCCTCGTTCGAGCCGGGCGAGGACTGGCGCTGGTGCTACGTGGACAACATCATCGGCTGACCCGTCGGCCCCACGCCCACAACCGACCGGGCCGGACCGGCGGATGACGGCCCGGCCCGGACGAACACCACCTCGCGGCCGTCCGGCGGCCTCCGGCCCCGGCTCACGAGCGAGCCCTCCACTTCGAAGGCTCGGCGACGGTCACGTCGCGCGTCAACGGTCCAGCGTTTCCAGGTAGTGCTCGTTGTACATGATCCCCAGCACGTTGCCGAACGGATCGACCACGGACGCGGTGACGAAACCAGGGCCGCGCTCGGTGATCGGCATGTACGGCGTGGCCCCCATCGCCAGTAACCGGTCCAACGTGGCCCGCACGTCGTCGACGTGCCAGTGGACGACCGCGCCTCCCGGGGTGGCGGCCGCCTCCGACGGGGCGTACCGCCGGTCGACGAGACCGAGTTCCGACAGGTGGTCGCCGATCCGGAACTCGTAGTAGGCGGCCGGTTGCCCGTCACCGGGGGCCTCGAAGTACGGTTCGACGTCCAGCAGGTCGGCGTACCACTTCTTGGCGGCCTCCAGGTCATCGGCCCAGAGGTTGATGGTGGCCGGTCCTCGCAACATGGGTGTTTCCTTCGTTCGATCAGTGGTACCAACCATTTTCGGCTCTAAAGTGCTCACCAACTGATCACTTTTCTGGAGAACCGGAAGCATGCGCGCCGACCGTCTTGTCGCCGTCCTCCTGCTCATGCAGGCCCGCGGCCGAGTGACCGCGTCCGAGCTGGCCGAGGAGCTGGAGGTGTCCGTGGCCACCGCCCGCCGCGACCTCGAGGCGCTGTCGGCGGCCGGCGTCCCGGTCTACCCCCAACCAGGACGCGGCGGCGGATGGTCCCTCGTCGGCGGCGCCCGCACCGACCTCAGCGGCCTGTCGGCGACCGAGGCCCAGGCCCTGTTCCTGCTCCTCGGCCCGGCGACGTCCGTCGTCCCCGAGGCCAAATCCGCGCTGCGCAAGCTTCTGAGGGCCCTGCCCGGCACATTCCGCGCCGACGCCGAGGCCGCGGCGAGAGCCATCGTGGTCGACCCGGCCGGCTGGGGTGCGCGGGAACGCCGGCGTCCCCAACTGGTCGAAATCCTGCAGAACGCCACCGTCCGCCACCTCAAGGTCGATCTCACCTACACCAACCGGGCGGGTGAACAGAGGCGACGGCTCGTCGCCCCCTGGGGTTTGATCGACAAGGACGACATCTGGTACCTCATGGCCGGAACCGACGACGGGCAACGAACCTTCCGGGTCGATCGGATCGTCGAAGCGGTCGTGACGGACCTCCCCTCTCAGCGACCCGACGATTTCGAACTGTCACAGGCGTGGCAGCGGGTCGTCGACGAGATGGAGAGGCGACGCTCGCGCGTCTCGGCGACCGTGCTCGCCGACGCCCGCCACCTGCCGGTCCTGCGCGACCAGTTCGGGCGCCACTGCGTCGTCGACGGCCCCGCCGGCGACGGGCGTGTCCGTGTCCGCCTCAGCGCCCCGACGCCACTGATGATCGCTCAGCAGCTCGCCGGTTGGGGCGCCGCCGTCGAGGTCGAGGAACCGGATCCCGTCCGTGCCGAACTCGCCCGGCTCGGCTCGGAACTCACCGAGCGCTACGCCGCCCGGAGGGAGTCCGCCACCGGTTGACGGCCCTGAGGTGGCCGGGCCGCCGACCGCGGAACACGGTGGTGGCGGCCCGATCCGCTCCGGTGCCGACCTGCTCGGGGTCGGCTAGTCACGCTCCAGGGTGGCCTCTTCGAAGTCGATCTCGTGGAGGACCCTGCGGAGCACCTCGTCGTCGATGCGCCGCTCGTCGCGGAGTCCGACGAACACCTCGCGCTCGACCATCAGCATCTCCCTGCGGAGCCGCCGGTAGACGCCGCTCGGCGTCTCCTCCCCCTCGGGTCCCGTACCGCCGCCCAGGCGCTCCCAGGCGGTGAGGGTACGGCGCTCGGCGCGGGTTCTCAGCTGGTCGACGACCTCCCTGTGGAGTTCGTCGACGCCCTCGGCCACCAGTTCGTCCAGCCGGGCCAGCGCGGCCGTGGCGGCCGCCTGCTGCGCGGCCGCCTCGGCCAGGTTGTCGGCGTAGATCTCCCGCTCGTTGGAGACCTTCAACCTGCGGATCAGCGCCGGGAACGTCAGGCCCTGGACCAGGAGCGTGCCGATCACCACCGAGAAGGTGAGGAACAGGAGCAGGTCACGGCCGGGGAAGGTCGCGGGTATGGCGAAGGCCGCGGCCAGGGAGACCACTCCGCGCATGCCCGCCCAGCTCACGATCGTCACGTTCTGCCAGGTCGGCGCTTGGGTCTCGGCCTGCCGGACCTTCTTGGACAGCATCCGGGGCAGGTAGATGCTGGGCACGACCCAGACCGCCCTCGCGACCACCGCGGCGCCGAAGACGGCGAGCGCCATCCCGGCGAGCCTCCACCCGTCGCCCCACTCCAGCTCCCTCATGATCGGCCACATCTGCAGGCCGATCAGCGCGAAGACGATCGTCTCCAGGAAGAAGCCGAAGACCCGCCAGACCGCTTCCGAGAGCAACCGGGTGCCGAAGCCCGCCCTGGGCATGTGGTGGCCGATGTAGAGGCCGACGATCACCACGACGATCACGCCGGAGACGTTCAGGATCTCGGCCGCGAGGTAGACGGCGAACGGGATGAGCAGCATGACGGTGTTCTCGACGAGCGCGTCACGCAGCCGGACCAGCACCCGGGTCAGGACCCAGGCGAGCGCGAGGCCCATCGCCACGCCGCCCGCCGCGGAACGCGCGAAGTCCAGGGCTGCGTCCTGCCAGGTGATGCCGTGCCCGACCGCCGCCGCGATCGCCACCCGGTAGGCGGTGAGCGCGGTGGCGTCGTTGAACAGGCTCTCCCCCACCAGGATGGTGACCACCTTGCGGGGCAGCCCGAGCCTGCGGGCCACGGCGACGGCGGCGACCGCGTCGGGCGGGGCCACGATCGCGCCCAGCGCGAACGCGGCGGCCACCGGCAGCTGGGGCAGGAGCAGATGGGTGACCCACCCGACGACCAGCGTGGTGAACAGCACCAGGCCGACCGAGAGCAGCGCGATCGGCCTGCGCAGGTCCTTCAGCCTCAGGTAGGAGCTGTCGATCGCCGCCGAGTAGAGCAGCGGGGGCAGGAAGACCAGCAGGACCAGCTGGGGGTCGAGGTCGTACTCGGGCACGAAGGGCGACAGCACCACACCGGCGAGCACGAGCAGCAGCGGCGCCGGCCATCCCCTGCGCCTGGCCACCGCGGCCACCGCGATCCCGACGGCCGACACCGCCAGCATCTGCAGCACCGTCGACTCTTCCACGCCACCCCGTCAGGTAGGGATCGGTCGGTCACCCGGGAGTCACCGGGCAGCCACCGCACAGCCGCTGAGCGGCCACCGAAGCAGCCTACGTGCCCCGGCACGCCTCGCGAACCGCCCTCCCCGGCGGGCCGAGACCACCATACGGCGCGAGTCGCGCCCCCGGCGGACGCCACACGCTGTCCGTCCGGACGAAGAGCTCCGCGACAGGGCGTGGCGGAGTGGACGGCCGGAACAGCTCAGACCTCACGACGGGACACGGCGTGGCCATGCGAGCAGGGGGCCGCGTCCCGGGGAGAGGTCACCAGTCGCGCTGCTCGTCCCGGTCGCTGCGGCGCCGGCCCTCGCGGCGCCTGTCGTCGTACTGGCGCTCGTCTCGGCGATGATCGTCGTACCGCTCGTCGTAGCGCTGCTCGGGGCGGAGCCTCTCACCGGTGGAGTGCGGTGGCTGATCCTGGACGTAGGGGCGGGGCAGTCTCTGGTCGGGCGCGGCCTGACCTCGCAGGCCCAGCGGATCGGACGGGTCGACGTCCTGCTGGGCGTACGAGGGCGGCGCGCCGTACAGGTCGCGCAGGTCGGCGGGATGACCGGCCTGGTGCTGCTGGGCGCCGTAGGCGTAGGGATCGGGCTGTGCGGGGGCCGGGTAGCCGCCGTAGGAGTCGCCCTGGGAGGCGTCGTAGGCGGCCTGCTGCTGGGCGGCGAACCCGAAGGGGTCGGTCGAGTTCTGCTGTCCCTGCCCGTAAGGGTCGGGCTCCGGCCGCTGGGCGGACTCGGCGAACTGTCCGGCGAACTGGTCGAGGCGCGGCGTGAACGAGGTGGCCGGCTTCCTGCGGCCCGCCGGGGCCGTGAACGGATCGGCGGGCTGGGACGGGGACTGGGGCGGCACGCCGTACGGATCGGGCCGCTGGGCGCCGTAGGGGTCGGGCTGGGCGCCGTAGGCGGCCTGCCGGCCGGGCGGGGCGGCGTAGGGATCCGGCTGGGCGGGCGGGGCGCCGTACGGGTCGGGCTGGGCGGGCGGAGCGCCGTAGGGGTCCGGCTGCTGGGCACCGTACGGGGCGGGCGGCGCGGGCGGGTAGCGGTCGCCGGACAGCTGGTAGGCGGCCTCGCCGGTGGCGGGACCCGAGCCGAGCGGCTCGACCGGCTGCGGCTGCCCGTAGGGCAGGGAGTCGTTCACGATCATGTTCTCGCGCGGCACGACGTCCGGGGAGCCGTACCCCTGGGGCATCCGCTCCTGGGGGCGGTCGAGGGGGGGCGGCGGCACCGCGCCTCGCGCGACGAGCACGTCGTTCGGACCGAGGGTGGCGGCCTGGCGGGGTTCGTCCAGCGGCGAGGGGACGTGACCCGCCGGGTCGGAGTACTGCTGCGCCTGGGCGTAGTCCTCCGGGCGGGGCCGGGCGTACTGACCGGTGCCGGGATACTCGCCGTAGGGCTGCGGCTCGTCCTGGGAGGGCTGCTCGGCGTGAACGGGCTCGCCCACCTCGTCGGGGTACTGCCCACCGGCCTCGACGAAACCCTCGTCAAGTGTGTCGACCAGGCGTCCCACATCGCTCATGGGCATGCGGAAACTCGCGGTGCACATCTCGCCGCGCCACAGGCTCAGCACCAGCGTGCCTTCGTGCCAGGTGACCCGGAGCACCCGCTCCTGGCCACGCTCGTCAAAGAACACCTCGCCGAACGACGGCAACGGGACCACTTCCGACATGGAAGACATAGTTCTCTAACCAGCCTTTATTCGTCCACTCGACCTCGGGAAACCCTACCGAACCGGTCTTTACGTCCCTATCTTCCGCCTCAGCGGCACCAAAACGGTAGCCCCTCCCTTGACCTTACGAGGATTGATGAGCCGGGTGATCCAGCCAGTTTGCCATGTGACGTGAACCTCGGGTTCCGGAATACGGGTATGCGTCCACGCCGCGACTCGCCGGAGCAGCCGCGACTGTCGGGGCGAACGGGTACGGTTGGCTGTCGTGCCGACCGACTCCATCGCCCCATCCGAAGACGTCTCCTCAAAGGTGGATATTCCCCCGGTTGAGGATTTGCTGAGCACCGCCGTCGAGGCGGTCGGCGGGGTCGAGCGCCCCGGGCAGATCACGATGACGAGGGCGGTGCAGCACGCGATCGAGTCGGGCGACCACCTCGCCGTCCAGGCCGGCACGGGCACCGGCAAGTCACTCGCCTACCTGATCCCCTCGATCAGGCACGCGATGACCTCCAAGGGCGCCGTGGTGGTCTCCACCGCCACCATCGCGCTCCAGCGCCAGCTCGTCGACCGCGACCTGCCCCGCCTCGCCAAGGCCCTCGCCCCGAAGCTGCCGCACGAGCCCGCGTTCGCGATCCTCAAGGGTCGCCGCAACTACCTGTGCCGATACAAGGCGAGCGCGGGATGGCCGGACGAGGAGCAGGACCAGCTCTTCGACCCCCGGGAGGTCAACGCGACGGGCCGGATGGTCCAGCGCATCCAGGAGTGGGCGAACGAGACGGAGACCGGCGACCGCGACGAGCTCGTCCCCGGTGTCAACGAGCAGGCCTGGCGCCAGTTCTCGGTCAGTGCCAGGGAGTGCCTGGGGGCCACCCGCTGCCCGAGCGGCATGGAGTGCTTCGCCGAGCTGGCCCGCGCCCGCGCCGGTGAGTCCGACGTGGTCGTGACCAACCACGCGCTGCTCGCGATCGACGCGATGGAGGACTTCCCGCTCCTGCCCGAGCACGAGGTGGTCGTGGTCGACGAGGCCCACGAGCTCGTCGACCGCGTCACCTCGGTGGTGAGCGGCGAGCTGTCGGAGACCATGGTCGCGGTCGCCGCGCGGCGGGTCGGCAAGCTCATCGAGCAGCACCTCGCCGACCGGCTCATGGAGGCCGGCGAGGACCTCAAGGCCCTGCTCGCCGCGGCCCCGGCCGGGCGCCTCGACGAGCTCCCCCAGGTGCTCGGGATGACCCTCGCCCTGATCCGCGACGCGGCGTGGGCGTGCATCACCGCCCTCGGCCCGCGAAGTGGCGACAAGGACGACCCGGAGGGCGCGGGGCTGCGCAGGGCGGCCTTCACCTCGCTGGACGAGGTCCACGACACCGCGCAGCGCATGCTCGACGCCTTCGGCCACGCCGAGGAGATCGACCGGGCCGAGGTGGTCTGGCTGGAGGCGGGCACCGACCGGCGTCCTCCCCTGCTGCGGGTGGCGCCGCTCACGGTGGCGGGCATGCTGCGCGACAAGCTCTTCGGCGACCGTACGGTCATCCTGACCTCCGCCACGCTCGCCCTGGGCGGCGCCTTCGACGGCCTGGCCCGCCAGTGGGGCCTGGGCGGCGGGAAGGACGCCGCGGAACCCGTGGAAGAGGAGACGCGGGAAGGCGGGGACAGGAAGCGGAAGAAACGCGACAAGGGCGGAGCCGGTTGGACCGGCATCGACGTCGGTTCCCCCTTCGACCACCCGCGCAGCGGCATCCTCTACGTCGCCAAGCACCTGCCCCAGCCGGGGCGCGACGGTCTGCCCGAGGCATACCTTGAGGAGATCACCGAGCTGATCGAGGCGGCGGGAGGCCGCACCCTCGGCCTGTTCTCCTCGATGCGCGCCGCCAAGGCGGCCACCGAGGCCCTGCGCGACCGGCTGAGCGTGCCGCTGCTCTGCCAGGGCGACGACTCCACGATGCTGCTGGTCAAGCAGTTCGCGGAGGACGAGCCGACCTGCCTGTTCGGCACGCTGTCGCTCTGGCAGGGTGTCGACGTCCCCGGTCCCTCGCTGCGCCTGGTCATCATCGACCGCATCCCCTTCCCCCGCCCCGACGACCCGCTCAGCTCCGCCCGCCAGCGCCACGTCGCGGCCAAGGGCGGCAACGGGTTCATGTCCGTCGCCGCCACCCACGCCGCGCTGCTGCTGGCCCAGGGCGCGGGGCGCCTGCTGCGCAGCCAGCACGACAAGGGTGTGGTCGCGGTGCTCGACCCCCGGCTCGCGACGGCACGCTACGCGGGGTTCCTGCGCGACTCGCTGCCGCCCTTCTGGCCCACCAACGATCCGGCGAAGGTCCGCAGCGCCCTCAAGCGCCTCAGCTCCTCCTGAGACCATCGGCCGCCGGACCGCGCGGGTCCCTCGTCGCCGAGGGATCCGCGGATCCGAAAACGGCCGGTGCGGCAGGCCGAGGCCCTCTTACCGGCCCGGGATCAGGTGGCGGTCTCGGCGATGGCCTGCAACGCCAGCACGTACGACCGCAGGCCGAAGCCCGCGATGGTGCCGGTCGCCACGGCGGCGACCACCGAGTTGTGCCGGAACTCCTCGCGGGCGGCCGGGTTGCTGATGTGCACCTCGACCAGGGGCGCGGTGCGCTGGGCGATGGCGTCGCGCAGCGCGTAGGAGTAGTGGGTGAACGCGGCGGGGTTCAGCACCACGGGGATCCTGCCGTCGGCCGCCTCGTGCAGCCAGCCCAGCATCTCGGCCTCGTCGTCGGTCTGCCGGACGTCGACCGACAGGCCGAGCTCCCTGCCGGTGTCCCGGCAGAGCGCGGCCAGGTCGGCGAAGGTCTCCGCGCCGTAGACATCCGGCTCGCGGGTGCCGAGCCGCCCCAGGTTGGGGCCGTTGAGCACGTAGACGGGTCTCATCGGGTCACTCACCGCTCCTTGATGGCCGCGCGCCTGCCGCGGCGGCCGACGTGACTCAGCAGACTTACCGGGCGACCTCGTGGTAGGCGGCCTCCAGGAGCTCCTCCGGCGGGTCGACCAGCGGAGACACCTTCGCCAGGTCGTCCAGGAGGACGAAGCGCAACTTGGCTCCGCGGCTCTTCTTGTCGAGGCGCATGTGGTCGCGCAGCTCGGGCCAGGCCTCGCGGCGGTAGGCGGTGGGCAGCCCGACCGAGGTGAGGATGGACCTGGTCCGCTCCACGACGTCGGCGCCGATCCTGCCGTCCAGCCGGGACAGCTCGGCCGCGTAGACCATGCCGATCGCGACGGCCTCGCCATGGCGCATCCGGTATTCCTCGACGCGCTCGATCGCGTGCGCCAGCGTGTGGCCGTAGTTGAGGATCTCCCGCAGACCGCTCTCGCGCAGGTCGGCTCCGACGACCTCGGCCTTGATCCGGACCTTCCGCTCGATCAGCTCGCGGGTGTGGCGGCCCTCGGGGCGCCTGGCGCCGTCCGGGTCGTCCTCGATGAGCTCAAGGATCCGGGGGTCGGCGATGAAACCACCCTTGATGATCTCCGCCAGGCCGCCCACGTAGTCGTCGCGAGGCACCGAGACCAGCGTCGCCAGGTCGCACAGCACCCCGGCGGGCGGGTGGAAGGACCCGACGAGGTTCTTGCCCTCGGGGGTGTTGATGCCGGTCTTGCCGCCCACCGCCGCGTCGACCATGCCGAGCAGGGTGGTCGGCACCTGCACGACCTTGACGCCGCGCAGCCAGGTGGCGGCGGCGAACCCCGCCAGGTCGGTGGTGGCTCCCCCGCCGACGCCGACCACGGCGTCCGAGCGGGTGACGCCCGCGCGGCCGAAGGCCGACCACAGCTCCGCGACCACCTCGACCGTCTTCGCGCGCTCGGCGTCGGGCACAGGCAGCGCGACGACCTCGTACCCGGCCGCCTCGATCGCGCCGCAGACGGGACGGGCGATCTCCGGCAGGCTCCCCGGGTGGATCACGGCGACGGTGTTCACCCCCGCCCCCAGCAGGCCGGGCAGCTCGCCGAGCACCCCGGTGCCGACCACCACCTCGTACGGGCTCTCGCCGGGCACACCGATCCTGGAGATCGTCACGGCTTCAGGTCCTCCACGATCTGGTCGACGATCTGGCCGGGTTCGCGCTCGTCGGTCGCCACCACGATCGTGGCGAGCTCCTCGTAGACGGGGCGACGGGCGTCCATCAGCTTCTTCAGCTGACTGCGCGGGTTCAGCACGAGCAGCGGTCGCGCCGAGCCCAGGCCCACCCGCTGGACGGCGTTGGAAAGACCGACCTCCAGGTAGACCACCGGCTGCCCGGCCAGCAGCGCGCGGGTGGCCTCGGCGAGGATCGCGCCGCCGCCCAGGGAGAGCACCCCCTCGTGCTCGGCCAGCGCCCGCCGTACGGCGTCGGCCTCCAGCTCGCGGAAGACCTCCTCGCCGTCCTCGACGAAGATGTCGCTCACCGGCTTGCCCGCCACCTGCTCCACGTCGGTGTCGGTGTCGCGGAAGGCGACCCCGAGCCGTTCGGCGAGAAGCTGCCCGACGGTCGACTTGCCCGATCCGGGAGGACCGATCAGCACTGCTCGGGGACTCATGCGATCTCCTTCGACGCCGGCCCGCCCGTCGGGGAGCCGAGAGCGGCCTCGCCGGGACGCCCGCTCACTTGATCACCAACGAGGAGAGGTAGCCGGACAGGTTGCGGGCGACCTCCTCGACGGAGTCGCCGCCGAACTTCTCGATCGCGGCGTCGGCCAGGATCAGCGCGACCATCGCCTCGGCGACGATCGCGGCCGCCGGGACCGCGCACACGTCGGAGCGCTCGTGGTGGGCCTTGGCGGCCTCGCCGGTCAGCACGTCGACGGTGGCGAGCGCCCGGGGGACGGTGGAGATCGGCTTCATCGCCGCGCTGACGCGCAGCGGCTCGCCGTTGGTCATGCCGCCCTCGACGCCACCGGCCCGGTTGGTCATCCGGCGTACGCCGTCGGCGGTGTTCTCGATCTCGTCGTGGGCCAGGGAGCCGGGGCGGCGGGCCGTCTCGAACCCGTCGCCGACACCGACGCCCTTGATCGCCTGGATGCCCATCAGACCGGCGGCGAGGCGGGCGTCGAGGCGGCGGTCCCAGTGGGTGTAGCTGCCCAGGCCCGGCGGCAGGCCGTAGGCGATCACCTCGACGACGCCGCCGAGGGTGTCGCCGTCCTTGTGCGCCTTGTCGATCTCGGCGACCATGGCCGCGCTGCCCGCGGGGTCGGCGCAGCGCACCGGGTCGGCGTCGATCGCCTCCAGGTCGCCGGGGCCGGGGACGACGCCCGGGGTGGTGGCGGCCCCGCCGATCGAGACGACGTGGCTGACGATGTCGACGCCGAGCGCCTGCTTGAGGAAGTTCCGCGCCACCTGGCCGAGCGCGACGCGGGCGGCGGTCTCGCGGGCGCTGGCCCGGTCGAGCACCGGGCGGGCGTCGTCGAAGCCGTACTTCTGCATCCCGGCGAGGTCCGCGTGGCCGGGACGGGGGCGGGAACGCGGCGCGTTGCGCGCCTGGCCCTCCAGCACGGCCGGGTCGACGGGGTCGGCGGCCATCACCGTCTCCCACTTGGGCCACTCGGTGTTGCCCACCCGGATGGCGACGGGACTGCCGAGCGTCCGGCCGTGGCGGACTCCGCCCACGATGGTCACGACGTCCTGCTCGAACTTCATCCGCGCCCCGCGCCCGTAGCCGAGGCGGCGACGGCGCAGCGCCTCGTCCAGCTGTGCCGTGGTCACCTCCACCCCGGCGGGCAGTCCTTCCAGGATCGCGACGAGCTCGGGGCCGTGGGACTCCCCTGCGGTCAACCAGCGCAACATGGTGACAAGTCTTCCACGTGCCGCCCACTGGAATGGCCTTCGTTCACCGGTTGAGACATCCGCGGGTGATCGTCGAACCGGAGACGGGTGATCCGGGGGGACATACCGTTCGTGAAACGAACGGGTCCAAGGGGCGGACCATCCGGGAGACGGACCGTTCACAGGACACCGTCCGGAGAACGGCCGTCCAAGGGACGGGCTCTCAGGAGGCGAACCGTTCGCGAGGCGGACCGTCCGGAGAACAGCCGTCCACGGGGACGGGTTCTCAGGAGACGAGCCGTTCGCAACGCGGACCATCCGGGGAACGACGGTCCGGGGACGCCCTCGGGGAGTGGGCGCTCTCAAGGACGGTCCGGTCACAGGGCGGTGAGGACGGCGGCGAGCGCGCCGACGGCCATGAAGGGGCCGAAGGGGATCTCGCTCTTGCGGCCCGCGCGGCGCGCGGCCATCAGGGCGGCCCCGTAGAGCCCTCCGGCCAGCAGACCGAGGAAGGCCCCGGTGACCAGGGTGTTCCAGCCCAGCCAGCCGAGGGCCGTGCCCAGGCTCGCCGCGAACTTGACATCGCCGAACCCCATTCCCGCCGGGTTGACCAGGAACAGCAGCAGGTAGAAGCCCGCCAGAGCGAGGCCGCCCAGCCCGGCGCCGAGCAGGTCCCCGAGGCGGCCGTCGGCGAGGGCCGAGACGGCGAGCGGGGCGGCGGTCCCCAGGTAGGCGGCGAGGGTGAGCCTGTCGGGCAGCCGGTGAACGGCGGCGTCGACGAAGGACAGGACGACGGCGACCACCGCGAGCCAGCCGAAGGCGAGCAGTTCCGTCGCCCTCCCTACCGGCGTGACCTCCGCCCCCTCCGGCACTCCCGGCCAGGCGGCCGCTCCCGCCGCCGCGTCCGGCCACAGGGCCCGCAGCGCGAGGGCGGCCAGCACCACCGCGGTGACCCCCTCCACCGCCCCGGCCACGGGCCGGGCGCCCCGCCGCTCCCCCTCGACCCCTGACAACTCGGCCCCCGACAACTCGGCCCCCGAGAAACGGGCCACCAGGCGCCGCGTCCCGCGCCCGATCGCGAGTCCGGCCAGAGCCGCCAGGACCGCCGTCGCGGAGAGGGGCAGAAGGGTCAGGGGGCTCATGAAGCCGACCATAATCGGCGGTCCTCTGCCCGCGCCGGGAATCCGGGCACTCCTCCCCTCCCACGCCGGGTGTGCCGAAACGGCCCGCGCCCGACGACCACGCCGCGCACCGACCTCCCTCCCCGCCGAAGGGACCCGGTGGTCACCCCGCACGCCGAGCCCCGCCCCCACCAGAGTGGCCGAGAAGACCCGCATTCGGTGGCCGTCCCGCACCGGTCTCCAGCTCCGCGGAAAGAGCCCCGAGCGGTGCGCATCCGGTGGCCACCCCGCACGCCGAGCCCCGTCCACACCGAAGGATCGAAGTGACCTCGGAGGTCATTGACGATGACGGCGATGATCACGGAGGCTGTAGGCATCCCTACCTACCCCCGGAGGTCAGGAACGCGTGGACACGGATCGCTTCAGCAAGCTGCCCGCGGTCATCGCGTCACTCGTTCTCCTGCCCGTGCTGCTCGAACTCCTCGCGTGGTACATCGAGGGCGAGGAGTACGACGTGGCCCGCGCGGCCACCGTGATCACGGTGATCGTCGCGCTCGCCCTCATCGCCACCGTGCTCGGCCGGATCAGGGCTCGGCTGCCGGTGCTGATGGTGGTCGCGCTCACGGTCACCGCGGCGGGCGAGGCGGTCCTGGGGTTCGTGGCCGCGTTCGGCCCCGTGCTCTGGCGGGGCGGGGTGCCCGGCGAGCTGCACGGCCTGGTGACCGCGGGGGTGAGCGCGTTCGCCGTGGCCACCGGCGTCTACCTGCTCGTCCAGTATCGCCGGGGCCTCTACCTCCCCTACCTGGAGGCCGGGATGGGCCCGCTGCCCACGGCCACCAAGCGCAGGGTGATCGGCGAGTCGGAGATCCTGATCCGCACCATGCCGGACATCGGCCCCTCGGTGGAGAAGGCACTGGCCAGCTGCGTGGCCATGGTCGACCAGGACGACCTGCACTTCGTGGCCTACTTCGGCGACCAGAGATGCCGCTTCTACACCGACGTGCTGGAGGACGGCGACCTGGCCCACTTCTTCCACGAGACCGACCAGGAGGAGCGCAGGAAGATCTATCTCAGAGCGGGTAACCAGCTCAACTGGCTGACCCAGCGGCTCAACCAGCAGCTGCACAGGCTGGAGGGCGGCATCCTCATCCGCACGGTCCTCGACGTGGAGCGCGGGGCCATGTTCTTCTACTGGGTCGACGAGACCCGCTATCTCATCGGGGTGACCCTGGACCAGCGCAAGGTCGACATCGCCGACGACAAGATGGCACGGCTCGTGGACACCATCCGCGGGCACTTCACCCTGCCCCCGATCAACCAGCGAGAACGCGCCCCGAAATCCCATGGGCACCTGCGATCCATCCCAAGGAGCGAACGTTGGCCCGAATCGGGCTCTTGATCGTCGTCGTCGGCTTCGGCTGGCTCGCCGCCGACCTGGGCGGCCTGCGTGATCTGGAACACTCCAGCGCGTACGTGCTGTTCAGCAGCCTGTTGCTCGCGATCGGCCTGTACGGCAGCACGCACGGGATCGACCGCGCCGAGGCCAGAGAGCACTCGCGGCTGATCGTGCTCGCGGTCACCGTCGGGGTGCTGCTCAAGACCGCGTTCATCGCCGGGGTCGTCTACCTCGTCTCCGGCGACCCCCGGGCTCTGATCATGGCGGTGGTGGTCGCCCAGATCGACCCGCTCTCGGTCGCCGGCGTGATGCGGGACAGCCGTCTGTCGAACCGGGCGAAGACGATCCTCGGGGCGTGGTCCTCCTTCGACGACCCCGTGACGATCATCCTCGCCGTCTACGCGGCGGCGCTGGTGAGCGGTTCCGGCGGCAGCGGGCAGTCGGCCTCGTACTTCGCCGACCTGGGGTTGAACGTGCTGTTCGCGGTCGCGGTCTATCTGCTGTGGCGGCTGATCAGGAAGGCCCCTCCGGTGCTGACCTACGTGACGGCCGCCGGAGCGGTCGCCTCGGCCGCCTGGACCTCCCTCATGCTCGGCATCGCGACCGTCGGGCTCTACCTACGCCTGCCCGACGCGCGCTGGCTGGGCCGGGCGGTGAGCGCGGCGTTCGCGCTGTCGGCGTTCCTGACCGGCCTGCTGCTCGTCGGCGGGACGAACATGGGGATGGGCGTGCTGCTCGGACTGGCCGCGTACGCCGCGCAGATGGTCGCCGCGCTGGTCCTCACCCACGGCCTGCCGATGATCGACCGGGTGCATCTGGGGCTGGCCCAGCAGAACGGGGTGACGGCGGTGATCCTCGCCCTGGTCTTCGAACGCGACTTCGGGGGGTTCGTTGCCGTGATCGCCCCGGCGATCCTCACGGTCAACCTCGTCCACGCGGCGGCCAACCGAACCGCCGACGCCTGGGAGGCTCGACGATCTCTTCCATCCGCGCCACTGTGACGTCGGGGGCCTCGGATGCCAGCCGGTCCAGGGTGCCCGACTCGACCGCGGCGAGCGCCCGCAGGAGACCGCCCTCGATCACGAAGGGCACCGGGCCCGCGACGTCGACCACCGCCGCCGCGCTGCCCTCGTGCACCGCGGCCTGGCAGACCTGAAGGATCGTGGCCTGGATGGGCCTGGCGTCGGGGCGCCACCGCCGCAGCGCCTCGGTCCCGGTGAAGGCGAGCACCGCCTCGCGGCCGTCGGCTCCGACGAGCTTCGGGAGGGCCATCTCGCTCTCCTTCTCCTGCCGCAGCCCGTGCTCGCCGATCTCCGACTCCTTGAGCAGGGCGACCACCGGCACGAGCAGCCGGGCCCCGCTCAGCGCGGCGACGACCTCGCCGGCCTGCGCCTTTCCCTCGGCGAAGGCGGCGAGCGCGGATGTCACGGCGGCGTCGGCGGCACCGTCGTCGCCGGGGACCAGGGGTCGCGGAATGCTCGGCACGAACCGGGAGCCTACCCTCGGCCGGGCCAGGGGGGACGATCGCCCCACCCGGCCCGACCCTGGCTCGGGCGTGACGCGTACACCGGAGCGGCGCACCGGGCCGGGGCACCCCGATCACGCGGGGGGCCGGGAGCACGGGGACGCCGGGGGTAGCCAGGGGTAAAGGTGTCCCCGGGCGGTGCGCCGGGGCGTGTGCCGCCCGTCAGCCGAGGTCGGCGATGGCGGCCACGGGGCCGCCGCCGCTGGGCCCCTGGTGGACCGCCGCGACCGAGACGAACACGGCCGGGTCTCCGGTGACGCTCGCCGCGACACCGCCGACGGTGGCCTTGATCTGGCGGTGCCAGTGCACGTCGGAGTCGTCGAGCATGATGTTGCGGCGCCCCCGCACGCTGCCCGACGGGTCGGCCTCGCACTTCATGAAGACGTTGACGAGCCGGTCGCCGAGGTCGGACGGGTGGGGGCGCTCGGGCAGCTCGATGCCGCTGGAGCGGATCGCCTCCCAGATGCCGTCGGCGTCCAGCGCGTCCTTCATGACCGAGTGGCCGATCCGGTATCGGCCGCCGATCCCCCGTACGTTGCCGACGACCACGATCTGGGCGCGGTCCAGCTCGACGCCCGAGGAGCACGACGCGACGGAGGAGTAGAGCGACAGGTCGCGGTGGATCTGGTCGGCGGAGGGCATCTCGATCTCGCCGAGGGCGACGGCGATGCCGAGGGCGGTGGTGGAGTTGGAGATGTCCATCGACGGGCCGGTGTCCTCGATCACCACGTCCTTGCCGCGCGACTTGGCGTCGTTGATCGTGGACAGGGTGAGCAGCGGGGTCTTGGTCTGGACGTAGTGGACGTCGGCGGGGTCGTCGATCCCGGCGATCTTCATCGCCTCGCGGACTCCGGCGGCGACCTTCTCCACCATCGCGGGGCGGCCGATGTCCTCGGGCAGGATCACCTCGCTCATCGCGATGCCGACGCTCACCCTCGGCTCGTCGCTCGGCTCGGCGTTCGCGGTGGTGGCGAAGACGGTGGCGTGCGGGCTGAGCACGCCGTCGGTGCCGCCCGACCACACCAGGGGCACGCTCTCCGGGGACGGGTGCCCCTTGGCCTGGAGCACCTCGCGAAACGCCCGGTCGGCCAGGATGCGGGTGTAGTCGTTCACGCCGCCGTTGCCCTCGGTCTTGCCGATCACCGCGAGCACCCGGTGCGCCTCGATCACCCCGTCGTCGATGAGCCTGGCCAGCCCGGAGGCGTCGGTCACACTCTCGATGGGCACCTTGCGCACTTCAATGGGTTCGGGCATCTCTGCCGCCTTTCGATCGCGTCCTGTTCACTTTCGCACCACGGTGCCGGTCTCCCCGGTGAGCGCCGCGCCCATGTCCTGCAGGGAGGTGATCACCGACCGGTCGCCGCCCTGCTCGACGAAGCGCAGCGCGGCCTCGACCTTCGGCCCCATACTGCCCCCGGCGAAATGGCCCGCGGCGTGCAGCACGCGCAGCTCGGCCGCGGTGATGTGACCCAGGGGCCTGGCCCGGGGCGTGCCGAACCCGACGACGGCCTGGGGGACGTCGGTCGCGATGATCAGGACCGTCGCCCGCACGGCCCGGGCGAGCACCGCGGCGGCGAGGTCCTTGTCGATCACGGCCTCGACCCCGGCGAGCCGCCCCTGCGCGTCGCGGGTCACGGGCACGCCGCCGCCCCCCGCGGCCACGACGGTGAAGCCCGCGGCCACCAGCGCGGCCACCGCGGGCGCGTCGAGGATCTCCAGCGGCTCGGGGGAGGCCACCACGCGGCGCCAGCCCCGCTCGAAGTGGCGCCAGGTCTGGCCGAGTTCCTCGAACCGGCGTGCCTCGGCCTCGCTGAAGTAGCGGCCGATCGGCTTGACCGGGTCGGCGAAGGCGGGGTCGTCGGGGTCGACGAGCGTACGGGTGACCACGACCGCGGCGCGGCCGTCGAGCGCGTTGAGTACGAGGGTGCCGATGGTGGCCTGGGTCTGCGCCCCGCACCAGTCGAGCGGCACCGGGGGCACGACGTGGGCGGCGAGCTGGTTCTTCAGGATCAGGTTGCCGACCTGGGGGCCGTTGCCGTGGGTGAGGGTCACCTGGTGACCCTCCTGGATGAGCGCGACGACGTGGCGCATCGCCTGCTCGACCGCGCGGTGCTGGTCGCCTGGCGAGGCGCCTCCGTCGGGCCCGGTCATGGCGTTGCCGCCGAGCGCGATCAGTATTCGTTCACCCACCTGGCCGACGTTAACGGCCTGCCCGTCCCGCCTCATGGGCACTCATTGCCCAAGGGGCGCCCGTCCTTCGGCACAACCGGCCAATCTCTCACCCCATGAGCGTACGGGTGATCTCCTCGACCACCGGCACGCGCCGCGGCTGCAGGTAGAAGTGGTCGCCGGGGAAGACCGTGAGGGAGAAGCCGGAGCTCGTACGGGTCTCCCACGACTTGGCCTGGGCCGGGGTGACCACCGGGTCGGCGTCGCCGACGAGGACGGAGATCGGGGTGTGCAGCGGGGGGCCGGGACGGTGCCGGTAGGCCTCGGCCAGGCGGAAGTCGGCGCGGACGTAGGGCAGGACGACCTCGCGCATCGCCCGATGGGACAGCACCTCCGCCTCGGTGCCGCCGAGTTTCGCCAGCTCGGCCGCGAAGTCTTCGTCGGCGTACTCCGAGATCGCGGGCCTGTCGCGGGGATCGTGCGGCGCTCTCGCGCCGGAGACGAACAACCGCGCCGGAGCTATCCCCCTCGCCTCGAGGCGGCGCGTGACCTCGTAGGCGAGCGTCGCCCCCATGCTGTGCCCGAACAGCGCGAAACGCCGGTCGAGCAGCGGCAGCATCGACCCGGTCACCTCGTCGGCGAGCGCGTCCATGTCGCCGGGCAGCGGCTCGGCGAACCGGTCGGCCCTGCCGGGCAGCTGCGTCGCGTGCAGCTCGACGGACAGGGGCAGCAGCTCGGACCACGCGCGGTAGGCGTTGGCCGATCCGCCCGCGTGCGTGAGGCAGAACAACCGCGTGGTCGCCCCCGGGCGGGGAAAGGCACAGCGCAACCAGGTCATGTGACCATGATCCCATGGCGTGGGCCCGGCGCCTCATGCCCTGGGGCGGACCTCGATCTCCTGGGGCGGACCTCATGTCTTGCTGCAGGCCCCAATGTCCCGGGGCGGGCTCATGTCCTCCGACGGACCTCATGCCCTGAGGCAGACCTCGAAGACGGCGGTGAGGCGGGCGATCACGGTCTCGCGGTCGGGGGCGCCGGCCGCGTCGGGGCCGTAGAGCTGGCGCATCGTGCCCGTGCCGGTGACGAGCGCGGTGGCGATCATCGCCCGGAAGGCCGCGTCGGGGCCGGGAAGCCGCGCCGAGAGGGGTTCCAGGATCGCCGTCCTGACCCGGTCGCTGATGATCTCGTGGATCTCCGGGGCGCTGGACGACCGGATGAGCGCGGCCAGCACCACGCTCCCCTGGTCGGAGCGGAGCCGTTCGGCGACGTACTCGGCCAGCCGGCGGGGCAGCTCCTCCTCAGGGCCCTCCAGGACGCCGGGGAAACGTCCCTGCATCGCGAGCACCTCGGCGAACAGGTCCCGCTTGCTGCCGAAGTAGCGGTTGATCAGCGCGATGTTGGCGTCCGCCTCGGCGGCGATCATCCGCATCGTCACCTGGTCGTACCCGAGCTCGGCGAACAGCAGGCGTGCGGCGTCGAGGATGCGCCGCCTGGTGCCCTCCCTGTCGCGATGCCGTGTCTCATCCACTTACGGGATCCTTCCAGATTTGACGAGTAAACAAGCGTCTACTAACTTCGCATGTACCGTACATACATTGGGGGCGGTTCATGCTGACCGAACAACAGATCCAGGCCGAGGCCGCACCGTCCTTCACCCACAGGCAGGTGCTGGAGATCCTGGCCGGACTGATGCTCGCCATGCTGACGTCGATGATCTCGACGTCCGTGGTGGGCACCGCGCTGCCGACGATCGTCGGCACGCTCGGCGGCCAGGACCAGCTCGCGTGGGTCGCCAGCGCGACCCTGCTCACCATGACCGCCTCCACCCCGATCTGGGGCAAGCTCTCCGACCTCTACGGCCGCAAGCTCATGTTCCAGGTCTCGCTGGTCGTCTTCGTGGTGGCCTCCATCGCCGCCGGGTTCTCCCAGGACATGGCCCAGCTCATCGCCGCCAGGGCGCTGCAGGGCATCGGCGCCGGCGGCCTCGCCGCGCTGCCGCAGATCATCCTCGGCGACGTGGTCGAGCCCCGCGAGCGCGGACGCTACTCGGGCTACATCGGCGCGGTCTTCGGTGTCTCGACCGTGGCCGGCCCGCTGCTCGGCGGGTTCATCGTGGACAACATGTCCTGGCGCTGGACCTTCTGGATCTGCGTACCGCTCGCCGTGGTCGCCTTCGTCGTCATCCAGAGGGTGCTGAGGCTGCCGCTCGTCCGCCGCGACACGAAGGTCGACTGGTGGGGCGCGACCCTCATCACCGGCGGCACCACCGCGCTGATGCTGCTGCTCTCCCTCGGGGGCAAGGAGTTCGGCTGGAACTCCGCGTGGACCTACGGCCTGGGCGCGCTCAGCCTGGTGATGTTCGGTCTCGCCGTCGTCGCCGAGCGCAGGGCCGTCGACCCGATCCTGCCCCCGCACCTGTTCCGCGACCGCACCTTCGTGCTCACCTCCGTCGCCTCCCTGCTGGTCGGCGCGGCGATGTTCGGCGCGCTGATGTTCCTGCCGCAGTATCTGCAGATCGTCAAGGGCATGAGCCCCACGGGATCGGGCCTGATGACCCTCCCCCTGGTGCTCGGCCTGCTCACCTCCTCGATCCTCACCGGCCGGCTCGTCAGCAGGACGGGCCGCTGGAAGATCTTCCCCGTGGTGGGCATGCTGCTGGTCGCGCTCGGGTTGTTCCTGCTCTCGCGCCTGCACGTCGACAGCTCGCTGGTGATCGTCGGCATCGACAACGCGGTGCTCGGCATCGGGCTCGGCGCCTCCATGCAGATCCTGATCCTCGCCGCCCAGAACGCGGTGAGCCGCGCGAACCTCGCCTCGGCGACCTCCGGGGTGGCGTTCTTCCGCTCACTCGGCGGCGCGGTGGGCGTCGCGGCCTTCGGCGCGATCCTGTCCAACCGGCTCACCGCGGAGCTGGTCTCCCTCGCGAAGGCGGCGCACCTGCCGCTGAGCGGTGGTGGCGCGGTGCCCAGCCTCGGCTCCCCCGAGGCCATCCACAACCTCCCCGCGCCCGTCCTGGAGATCATCCTGGAGGCCTTCACCCGGGCGATGAGCGCGGTCTTCGTGGTCGGCGTCCCGATCGCCGTCCTCGCCTCGCTCGCCGTCCTGATGATCAAGGAGATCCCGCTGCGCTCGGCGCGGACCCCCGCCCCGGCGGCCGCCGACCCCGCCGCCCCGCCGATCGGCGCGGGCAGGCCGTAACCCCCCGCGCGGCCCGGGACCGGCCCGCTCTCCGGCCGGCCCCGGGCCCTCTCACCTCCGCCTCGCGCGCATCGGCCCTCCCCCGGGCGAGGGCGGCCCCTCATGGCGGCGCCACGGGGAGTCGCCCCCCTTCCCCGGCCGGGATCAGGCCCCCGCGCGGGCGAACGACGGACATGGCACGTAGCGCCGCCCTCGGGCGGCCGTCAGAGCGTCCACTTCTGGTTGGCCCAGCCGTTGCAGTCCCACAGCTGCACCTTGGTCCCGTTCGCGTTGACGGTCCCCAGGTCCGCGTCCAGGCAGCGGCCGTTGTGCATGCTGTAGATCGTGTGGCTCGTCGCGTCGTAGATCCATTTCTGGTTGGTCCAGCCGTTGCAGTCCCACAGCTGCACCTTGGTGCCGTTCGCGTTGATGGTCCCGAGATCCGCGTCCAGGCAGCGGCCGTTCTCCTTGCTGTGGATCGTGTGAGTGGAGACCTCGTAGCTCCACGACTGGTTGTCCCAGCCGTTGCAGCCCCACAGCTGCACCTTGGTCCCGTTCGGGCCGATGGTCCCGAGATCCGCGTCCAGGCAGCGCCAGTTCTGGTGACTGCGGACGGGCCCCCAGGCGGCGGACTCCGAGTCCGAGGCCGCCGCACCCGGGACGAATCCCGCGCAACCCAGCGCGACCGCCGCCGCCGACACCAGCACCCTGAATCCCCGTCGCATCGTCGATGCTCTCCTTCCTGCGAATCACGGAGGTGGAGAGCGGCGCGTCGGCGGAAGGAACCCGCCGCCCACCCGCCCCGCACCGTGCGCGTCACCCCGCGGACACGCCCGTCGATCACTCTCCGCAGCAGAAAGTACACGTACGGAGATCGGTCCCGGGTGGACGAGACGGCGACCGGCGTTTCAGGGAGGTACGGGCGCCTTCCGGGCGGCTACCGGGTGTCCTCAGCCTTCCGAGGAGGCGGAGCCCACGGCGCGCTCGGCCGCCGTGATCGCGTTGCGGAACAGCATCGCGACCGTGGTGGGCCCGACCCCGCCGACCCTGGGGGTGATCGCCCCGGCCACCTCGGCGCAGGACTCGTCGACGTCGGGCAGCAGACGCCTGCCCTCGTAACGCACCCCGCCGCCGATGACGACCGCGCCGGGCTTGACGTGCTCGGGCCGGATGATCCCCGGCACGCCCGCGGCGGCGACCAGGACGTCGGCGCGGAGCGTGTAGCGCGGCCAGTCGCTCACCCCGGTGTGCACGACCGTGACGGCGGCGTTCGCCGTCGGGCGCTTCTGCGCGAGGAGGATCGAGAGGGGACGGCCGAGCGTGGCCCCGCGCCCGAGGATGACCACCTCCCGGCCCGCCACCGGGATCTCGTAGTGCGCGAGCAGCGCCTCGATCCCGGCGGGCGTACACGGCAGCGGGCCGGGAAGCTCCAGCGCCAGCCGCCCGATGTTGAGCGGGTGCATGCCGTCGACGTCCTTGTCGGGATCCATGACCTGCAGGGCCCGGTCGTAGTCGAGGTGCTTGGGGACGGGGTGCTGCACGAGCAGACCGTGCACCGCCGGGTCGTCGTTGAAGGCGGTGATGACCGCGTGCAGGTCCGCCTGGGTGGCGCTCGCGGGCAGGTGCTCGTGCGGCGAGGCGAAACCGAGCTCGGCGGCCTGCCGCTGCTTGATGCGGATGTATCCGGCGCTGGCGTCGTCGTCACCGACCAGGACCGTCGCCAGGCTCGGGGTGACACCCCGGCCGGTCAGGGCGGCCACCCGCTCGGCCACGTCGGCGAGGATCCGCTCGGCGACCGGGCCGCCGGGAAGCAACCGGGCCGACGACGTGCCCTCGGAGCTGGAACCGTTCGATACGGGCTGGGACATGCGCTTCCTCCCGGCGTGGGCGCCCAGGCGGTCGACTCCCACGGCGAGCTCCCCGATGGTTGATGCCATCCCTTTGCCGCCAGTCGCGTCATCCCCAAGGATGCCCGATCATCCCCCTCCAGGTCGAACCGCCCCCGCCGCACCGGGCCCGGCCAGGCGAATCATCCCCCTCTGTCTCCATCTCGCGCCGCGCCCGCCCCACCGGGGCCGGCCAAGCGCATCATCCCCCTCCACCTCGCGCCGCGCCCGCCGCGCCGAGCCCGGCCAGGCGGCTCACCGCCTCGTCGATGACCTCGTCCCGCTTGCAGAAGGCGAAGCGGACGAAGTGGCTCCCGCGCTCGGGGTGGGTGTAGAAGACCTGGGTCGGGATGGCGACCACTCCCGCCAGGGACGGCAGCTCCCGGGTGAGGGCGAGGCCGTCGGTGAACCCCAGGGGACGGATGTCGGTCTGCACGAAGTACGTGCCCGCGGGGCGGTAGACCTCGAATCCCGCCGCGGACAAGCCCGCCATCAGGCGGTCGCGCTTGGACTCCAGATCCGCCCGCAGGGCGGAGACCCAGGCCGACTCGTGCCGCAGACCGTGGGCGACGGCGAGCTGCCAGGGCGCGGAGGCGGTGTAGGTGAGGAACTGCTTGACGGTCTGCACGGCCCTGACGAACTCGGGCGGCGCGCAGATCCAGCCCGTCTTCCAGCCGGTGACCGAGAAGGTCTTGCCCGCCGAGGAGATCATCACGGTGCGCTCGCGCATGTCCGGCAGGGTGGCGATCGGCACGTGCTCGACCCCGTCGAAGGTGAGGTGCTCGTAGACCTCGTCGGTGACCGCGACCAGATCGCGCTCCAGGCACAGCCGGGCGATCTCGTCCAGCTCGGCGCGGGTGAAGACCGTGCCGGTGGGGTTGTGCGGGGAGTTGACCAGGACGACCCGGGTGCGCGGCCCGGCCGCCGCGCGCAACTCGGCGGGGTCGAAGGTGAAGCGGCCCTCGACCGGGCGCAGGGTGACCGGGCGGAGCACGGCCCCGGCGAGGGCGACGGCGGCGGCGTAGGAGTCGTAGTACGGCTCGAAGGCGATCACCTCGTCGCCGGGCTCGCACAGCGCGAGGATCGTCGCGGCGATGGCCTCGGTGGCTCCGACGGTGACGAGGACCTCGCCGTCGGGGTCGTAGTCGAGCCCGTAGTGGTCCTTGCGGTGCTCGGAGACGGCCTGGCGCAGTTCGGGCGTCCCCGGCCCCGGCGGGTACTGGTTGGAGCCCTCCCGGATCGCCGACACCGCCCGCTCCAGCATCGCGGCGGGCCCGTCGGTGTCGGGAAAGCCCTGCCCGAGGTTGATCGAGCCGGTTCGCAGGGCGAGCGCCGACATCTCGGCGAAGATGGTCGTACCGAACTCGCGCATCCGCGCCACCAGAGGATCGTTCACGCGCTACAGCGTAGTCCCGCCCTTTCCCGCCGCCTCGTGGCCTCCGCCCCGGCGCTCGTTCCCGAGCGCGCCCTTTCCCGGGAACATCTCGTCCCGAGAGCGTCGCGTCCCGAGAGCGTCGCAGGCGCGGTGACGGGGGCCTGACGCGCCGGCATTCACGAAGAGCGCCCGGAAAAGCGGTGAGCACGCGACGGGAAAGCACGCCGAATACGTTCTGTCAACGATGATAGACGCGCCTCGACAATCACACATCGGCTGCGTCCGGCGGCGAGTCGCCCGATTGTCGACTCTTCATTCCACTGGAGTTCGCGATACGGACGTAACACACCAGCCCGAATGCCCCGGCCTCTCCCGCCCTCAAATGCGGCCGACCGTAAACACCAAAGCGGTTAATCCCCCTTCCCTAGATCACAGAAAGCATCTCTCGGTGGTGATGATCCGACGTAGGGTGAAGGCGGACCAGCGGGAAACCACCGGCGGAGACAGCTGACAGATGGTGAACAGCGAGAAGACTTCGGAGACCCCGCCCGCCGGATCGACGAACCGCGCCTGGCAGATGGTGACGGGTTTCTCCAACGCTCTCATCCAGACACTTCTCGTGCTTCTCGCCCTCTCCATTTCCACGGCTTCGAAAGTCGCCCTGGTCCTCGGGATTCTCGCGCTGACGACGCTGACCATCTTCCCAGGCCACCTGCTGAAAAGCACCGCATGGCTGCGTCGCGTCATTCCCGAGCGGTCGTACGGCGTTCTCACGATGTTCTCCCGATGGGTGCGCCGGGACGTCTGGTGGCTCCTCTGCACCGGAGTCGCGGTCACCGTCGTCGCCGCCCTCGCGGTCGTTCCCAAGGACGAGCCGTGGGTGACCTGCCGGGTCCCCGACGAGATCACGCTCCTGGCGTCCGCCGAGACCTCCCCGGTCGTCCAGCGGGCGGCCGGGGAGTTCATGGCAGGGAAGGTCGACCTGTGGGGCTGCCGGCAGATCAACATCAACGTCAGCGGGCTGCGCGCCGCCGAGGTGCGGGACCGGCTGAGCGACTGGACGTTCCCCGTCCAACCGGCCGTCGGGCCCGGCGCCGGCCGGACGGCGAGGAAACCCCCCGGCGCCCGGCCCGACGGGTGGATCGCCGACTCCTCCCAGGAGATCGACTACGTGAACAGGGACACGGACGGCGTGGCGACGTTCGGCGAGCGGACGGTCGTCGCGACCTCGCCACTGGTCATCGCCGCACCGGAGAGGCTCGCGGAGGAGCTCACCGAGGCGAACAGGAATCCCGGAGAGCGCGACTGGGCCGACCTGCTGCGGAGCAGGCCCGGCGCCCGGCAGCAGGTCGTGCGCACCCATCCGCTCGCCTCCAACGTCGGCCTGATGGCCACGGCCGCCGCGCCCGGCCCCGCGGAAGGACTGTCCAGGAAGGTGCGGCCGGGCGACACCGTCCGCGACGTGATGTGCCGGTACGCGAACTCCCTCGACACCTCCGCGATGATCATGACCGAGCAGCAGTTCTACGAGCTCGACGTCGCGCTGTCGGGCGCCGACCCCGCGCTTCCCGAGCCGGGCGGCTGCGCCCTTTCCGGTGCGGGAGGCGAACGGCCGTCGCCCGGCGCCGTCTCCGTGCCGCGAAGCGCCGGCAAGAAGCCTCCGCGACCGGTCGCCGTCTACCCGAAGGGCGGCCACGCCATGCGGTACGAATGCGTCTCCAAGCGGTGGCCCGACCTGAGGCGACCCCCTGCCGTCGAGCAGACGGTCGAGGAGTTCTGCGACTTCCTGCGGGAGACCCTCCCCCACTACGGATTCCGTGACGCCGAGGGCCGCCTGGACGTCCAGAGGCTGCCGGTGAGAACACATCGGCTGAGGAGCGACGCGCCGGTGGCGGCGAACTGGAAGCCCGACATTCCCAAGCTGCTGTACAAGCTGACGACCCCCCTCGCGGACCACGTCCTCGTCGTGGTCGACGTCTCCGGCTCGATGGCGCGCAACAAGGTGAACGACGGCAGGTCACGGCTGGAGGCGGCGATCCAGGTGGCCCAGGTCGCCGTCACGTCCAAGCGCGGCGAGCGGACCACGGGAATCATGACGTTCTTCCCCGATGACGGCCGCGCCGTCTCCCCCGCACCCGTCGGCGACGAGGGAAAGGCCCTCACCGGCAGGCTCACCGAAGTCCAGAACGCCTACCGAGGCGGTTCGCGCCCCGATCCCCCGATGCGTCCGATCATCGAAAAGGCTCTCGACCAGTTGGAGAGGACGGGCGCCCCGGGGGAGCGGAAGGTCGTGCTCGTGCTCACCGACGGCGGGAATCCGAGAGGGCTGAGCGGCGAGGACATCAAAGGACGCGACGGTGTGCGCCTGCTGATGCTCTCCTTCGACCTGCACGGCTGCGACACCTCCCCACTGCCCGCGCTCAGGGACGAGGGCCTGATGTCCTGCTACGACGCGAGCACCGACCCCGACCAGAAGCTGGACGACGCGTTCACCGAACTCCGGCCGGTCACCGGATGATCCGTCCCACGCCGCCTCCGCCGTCATCGCCGTTCTCCTCAGGTGGGACGGGCGGGCGGGTCACACCGGCTTCCTCAAGTGGGACGGCCAGGCAAGGAACACCGGCCGTGGCGGAGCCGGCCGGCCGCGGAGTGATCCTTCTCCTCCTGCTACTCGCCTGCTTTCCCTCCCTGGCGGCGAGCACCGCGCCCACCCCTCCCCCGGGACCGCCCAGGCAGGACTGCGTCCTGCGCATCGCCAGTGGCGCCGACGTCTCGGGAGGTGCCCGCGAACGGGCGCTCGAAGCCGTCTGGAACGGCGTCAAGGGCAGGCCCCGGGCGTGCTTCGTGGCGATCTCCTCGGTCGCGGACGAGCAGCGCAGCGCGATGATCTCGGCCGCCCAGTCGAAGGCCGGGCACTACGACGTGTACAACCTCGACATCCAGTGGATCCCCGAGTTCGCCGAGGAGGGATACCTGCGCCCGATCGACACCACCGCACACGGCGGGACCAACGACTTCCTCTCCCAGATCTGGTCCGCGGGCGCCTGGCACGGCGTCCAGTACGCGGTGCCGTTCAACACCGACGTGGGACTGCTCTACTACCGCGACGACCTGCGGGCACCGGCGAACTGGCGGGACATGACCGACCTCGCGAAGGCGCGCCGCGCCGGGCCCGACCCCACCGCCCTCGGCCTCTCCGGGCAGTTCGCCTCCTACGAAGGGCTCACGGTCAACGCCCTGGAGGCGATCTGGGCCAACGGCGGCGAGGTGGTCGACGCGGACGGCCAGGTGGTGATCGCCCAGAAGGAGGGTGTGGAGGCCGTCGGACGGCTCATCGAGACGGTGAAGGCCGGCGTGATCTCCGGGGAGACCCTCGGTAGCACGGAGGCGGAGTCGCTGACCGCCTTCCGCGAGAGGCGCGCGCTGTTCCTGAGGCACTGGCCCTACGCCCACGAGGTGCTCTCCGGGGAACGGAAGTCGGGCGGAATCGCCTTCCGGGCGGCGCCACTCCCCTGGCAGGGGGTCCTCGGCGGCCAGTACCTCGCCGTCTCCAGACACACTCCCCGGCGCGACCTCGCGCAGCGACTGGTGGCGGCGTTGACCGGCGAGGAGGCGGCCGGACTGCTCTACCGGTGCGGCGGGTTCGCCCCGGCCAGAGTCTCAGCCCTCTACACGGAGGCGGGGACCGGTTGCGACGGCCCGGCCCCGGCGGCCCCACCCGGCCCTCGCTCCGGTTCCTCCGGTTCCTCAAGCGCGGAACCGGAGTCCGAGAGCGTGCGGCCCGACACGCTGCTGCGCGCGCTGACCCAGGCCAGGCTCCGTCCGCCCTCCCCGTACTACAGCGAGTTCAGCCGGGTCTTCCGCACCGAGGTCCACGAGCTGCTCAGTTGCTGGTCACTCGGGCGGAAGGGTTGCGAGGACGCGAAGACGTTCACGGCCGGCCTCGCCCTCAAGCTGAGAAAGGCATTGGCCGGCGGCTGAGCCGGACCGGAAGCCTGAAAGGGCTTATGGATGGGGTCGTCTATGCGTAGGTGATTATGGGGTGGTACGTCTATTTGCTGTGACCCGAATGACCCGACCGACCGGACCGGCGGAACCGTCAGGACCGACCGGACCGCCCCGGCTCCACGAGCTCGACGCGCTTCGCGGCTTCGCGGTGTGCGGGATCATGGTGGTCAACACCTGGCAGCACACGCGTGAGCACCTGAGGGAGTCCGATCGCAACGCGGTCGACTGGGCGATCGACAACCTGCTGCAGAGCAGGTTCTATCCGATCTTCTCCTTCCTGTTCGGGCTGAGCTTCGTCCTCTTCCTGAGGTCGGCGGCCGCACGGACCGCGCACCCCTGGGCCGTGCTGCTACGCAGGCTCGCGGTGCTCGCGGCACTCGGCGCGATCCACCAGGTCTTCAACCACGGCGAGGTGCTCCTGCCGTACGCGATCTTCGGGGTGTTGGTCCTGCTGCCCGCCTCGTTCTTCCCGCAGCCCGCGGTGGTGGTGCTGGGCGTCGCCCTCACCGCGTGGGCGGTGTACCAGGGCGGCGGGATCATCCTCGTCCCCGGCCTGTTCGTGCTGGGCATGGCCCTGATGGAACACCCGCCGCCCGAATGGCTGCTGTTCCCCGCGTTCGTCGCGAGCACGGTGCTGGGCGTGACGCTCACCTGGCTCTGGGTGGTCATCGCCAAGGATCCCGCCCTGTTCCACGCGTCCGTCTACCCGGCCGCCGGGCTCGCCGCCGCCACCGCCTACTGCACCGGGCTGCTGCTCCTGCTGCGGACCCGGCTGCGCGACCTCCTGCTCGCGCTTCTGGCCCCGCTCGGCCGGATGGCGCTCACGAACTACCTCATGAGCACCCCGATCATCCTGCTCTTCGTGCCGCTGCTCGTCGCGGACACCACCCGGCTCGCCGGTGTGGCGCTCTCCGCCGCCGTTCTGGCGCTCCAGGTGCTGTTTAGCCGTGTGTGGCTGGGCAGGTTCAGGTACGGCCCGCTGGAATGGGCGTGGCGAAGCCTCACATGGATGGAACGAGTGCCGAACAGACGGATAGGGTCACACCCGTGACGCGCATAGCCCTCTGCCAGATCCCGGTGGCCGAAGATCCCTCCGCCAATCTGAGCCGGGCCCTCGACTCCCTCGCCGAGGCCGCCGCGGGCGGCGCCGAGCTGGCGATCTTCCCGGAGGCCACCCTCACCCGGTACGGCAAGCGCGTCACCGACCTCGCCCAGCCGTTGGACGGGCCGTTCGTCACCGGACTGGCCGCGGCGGCGCGGGAGCACGGGCTTGCCGTGATCGCGGGGGTGTTCGAGCCCGTCGAGGGCCGGGTCTACAACACCGCGGTCGCCATCGGCCCCTCGGGCTCGATCGAGGCGGCCTACCGGAAGATCCACCTGTTCGACTCCTTCGGCGCCCGCGAGTCCGAGCTGGTCGCGCCGGGCGACACGCCGGTCGTGGTCGAGCTGGCCGGGCTCCGGGTGGGACTGGTCACCTGCTACGACATCCGCTTCCCCGAGCTCACCCGGGCCCTCGTCGACCTGGGGGCCGAGGTGTTCGCGGTGATCGCCGCGTGGGGGTCGGGGCCGATGAAGGAAGAACACTGGACCACCCTCGTCAGGGCCCGCGCGATCGAGAACACCACCTGGGTCGCCGCCGTGGGCCAGGCGCCGAACCCCGAGGCCCGCGACGGATTCGGGATCGGACGGAGCATGCTGGTCGATCCGATGGGAGTGATACGCACCGATATGGGACCCACGCCGGCCGTACAGACGTGTGAAATCGACTCGCAGATCACGATTGCCACCCGGAATGCCGTACCGTGCCTGGAACACCGGCGACTCCCTCTCGGCAGATCGTAAAATGCCGATCGTGAGTGAGCCACCTGGGCGTAGAACGCAGATGCAGAAGGTCATACCGCCTCGGCTGCTCGTGCCCTATCTGGCCGGCAGACGCACCGTGATCTCCGGATATGTCTACCGGGTTCAGGACTGCGCGCGGCTGACCACCCCCGCGCAGCTCTTCGTCGGCCTCGACCTGGGGTTCGAGGGGTCGGAGCTGACCGCGACGGTCCCCGAGATCTACCTGATGCGCTGGTTCGCCCGCGACATGGACGCCTACATCGTGCCGTACGGACCGCACATGGGCGGTGACTGGAACGATTCACCGCCCTTCGCGGGAAACGGCTTCACCACCTCGCGGGAGCACGTCGTGCCGCAGTTCCACACCACACCCATGCCGATCCCCGCGGGAGCCGAGATCATCCACGTGGTCCCCGGCGAGGAGCGCCTCTTCGGCCTCTACGACGGCCTGAGCTGGCGGCCCGCCTCATGAGCGCCGAGATCGAGCCGGTGGCCTCGGGCTTCGCCGCCCGCTACCTGGGCCGTACGTACGCCGCGGCCCTCGGTCCCGGCGCCTCCGAGGTGGTGCTGTTCAACGAGGAGGCCCAGAAGGGCTTCGAGGCGGCCTCCGGCTACTGGCGGCTCGTCGTCGCCCGCGAGGACCTCGACTGGCTGGTGCTGGTCCGCACGGTCGGCGCGTTCGGCGGGGAGCCGTGCCTGGTCCTCGACGTCTCCGAGGAGAACGGCGAGGAGAGCCTGCACATCGCCTACACCGGGCACAGCGGGATGAAGGCCGAGGCGCTGGGTTACTGGATGGTCGACCACGGGGCGTACGAGGTCGTCGTCCCCCGCGACGAGGTCTTCTCCATCAGGATCGAGCGGCTGCCCGTCCCCCTCTCGCCGGAGGGCGCCGAGCCGTAACCCGCCGCCCTCCTCTCGACCGGCGCCTCCTCGGAGGCGTCCCTCTCAGCCGAGGTCCACTTCGGCGAGGGTCCCGCTCAACCGGTATCCCGCTCGGCCGGCGCCTTTCTCAGCCGCTGCCTTTTCAGCCGGTGCCGAGCCGCCGGTAACGGGCCAGTCTGGCGGCGAGGCGGTCGGCGGGGGCCTGGCTCAGCAGCCCCGCGATCTCGTGCTCCAGGGTGCGCGCGACCCGGACGCAGAACGCCTCCGGCTCGTAGGCGGCGTCGGGAAACTCCGGGATGATCCGGTCGACGAGCCCGTTCCCGCGCAGGTCGGTGGATCTCACCCCCTGCGCCGCGGCGATCTCCGGTGCGAAGTCGACACTCCGGTAAAGCAGCGCCGAGGCCCCCTCGGGAGACAGCGGCGACAACCAGCCGTGCTGCGCGCAGAGCACCCGGTCGGCGGGCAGCAGCGCCAGGGCGGCACCGCCCGCCCCCTCCCCCAGCAGCAGACACACCGTCGGGGCGTCGAGCATCACCAGATCGGCCAGGGAACGTGCGATCTCCGCGGCGAGGCCGCCCTCCTCGGCCGCCTTCGACAGCGCGGCACCGGCGGTGTCGATCACGGTGACCAGCGGCAGCCCCAGCTCGGAGGCGAGATGCATGCCCCGCCTCGCGACCCTCAGCCCGGCCGGGCCGAGCGGGGCGTCGATCCGCTGGTGCCGCCGGTCCTGGCCGAGCACGACCGCGGGGGCCTCGCCGAACCTCGCCAGGGCGAGGATCAGCCCGGGATCGTTCTCGCCCACACCGGTGCCGTGCAGCGGGGTGACGTCGGAGGCACCGAGCTTGAGCAGCGCCCGCACCCCGGGGCGGTCGTCACGGCGGGAACGGCTGATCGCTTCCCACGCCTCGATCGCGGGAATCCGCCCGTCGGGCTCCTCCCCCGGATCCAGGCCCGCGCGCGGTGCGCACAGCACGGCGAGCGCCCGTACCGCGATCCCCCGGGCGTCCTGTGCCGACACCACGGCGTCGACCAGGCCGTGGGCGAAGAGGTTCTCGGAGACCTGGACACCTTCGGGGAACGGGTAGCCGTGCAGCGACTCGAACACCCTCGGCCCCAGAAAGCCGATCAGCGCGCCCGGCTCGGCGGCGGTGACGTGCCCGAGCGACCCCCAGGAGGCGAAGACGCCACCGGTGGTGGGATGACGCAGGTAGACGACGTACGGCAACCCCGCCGCGCGGTGCGCGGCCACGGCGGCGGTGATCTTCACCATCTGGACGAAGGCCACCGCGCCCTCCTGCATGCGGGTCCCGCCCGAGGCCGGGGCGGCCAGCAGCGGGAGCCCTTCCGCGGTGGCGCGCTCGACCGCGGCGGTGAGCCGCTCGGCGGCGGCCACCCCGATCGAACCGGCCATGAAGGAGAACTCACACGCGACGATCGCCACCCGCCGCCCTTCGAGCAGGCCCTCACCGGAGATCACCGACTCGTCGTACCCCGTCTTGGCCCGGGCCGCGGCGAGCTCCTCCGCGTACCCGGAGCCGGGCGCGGCGGGGTCGGCGGGCGGCTCGTCCCACGAGACCCATGTCCCCGGATCGAGAAAGGTGTCGATCAGCGTCCGCGCGTCGGGCCGTACCGGGGTCATAACCACGCTCCGGGAGACGGCACGCGGGCGTGGGCCGGAAGGCTGCCTGTCATCGCTCGCGCTCCTCCAGCCAGGCGAGGACCTCGTCGCCGTGCTCGCCGAGGGCCGGCGGGGCGGTGTGGCGCACGGGAGCCTCACCGTCGAAGCGCAGCGGCGGTCCCGGCAGCTCGATGGTGCCGAGCACGGGGTGGTCCACCTCGACCACCAGGCCCTGGGAGCGGGTCTGGTCCCAGGCGTAGACCTCGTCGATGGACCTGATGGCCCCCGCGGGCACCCCGGCCTCGGCGAGCGCGGCCAGCCAGTGCTCCCTGTCGTGCTTGGTGAGCGCCTGCTCCATGTCGGCGATCAGCTCGTCCCGGTGCGCAAATCTTTCCCTATTGGTGGCATATTTCGCGACATCTGGGTCGATGTCCAGCAGGGCGGCGACCTTGCGCCACTGCACGTCGTTCGCCGCCGCGATCTGGATCATGCCGTCGGCGCAGCGGAAGGCGCCGTACGGGGCGATGGAGGCGTGGTGGTTACCGCCCGCCCCGGGCACCTGCCCGCCGACCGTCCAGGCCGTGCCGTGGTAGGAGTGCACTCCGGTCACCGCGGCCAGCAGCGAGGTCCGCACGACCTTGCCCCGCCCGGTCCGCTCCCGCTCGTACAGGGCGGCGACCACCCCGTACGCGCCGTGGATGCCCCCGAGCAGGTCCGCGATCGAGGCGCCCACCCGGTACGGCTCCTCGGGCGACGGACCGGTCAGGCTCATCAGCCCCGCCTCCCCCTGCGCGATCTGGTCGTAGCCGGGCCTGCCACCCTCCGGGCCGTCATGGCCGAACCCGGTGATCGACAGGATGACGAGACGGGGGTTGAGCTCGTGCAGCCGCTCGACGGAGAAGCCCAGCCGGTCCAGGACCCCGGTACGGAAGTTCTCCACCAGCACGTCGCTCTGGCGCACCAGCCGCTCGATCAGCGATTTACCCTCGGCGGACTTGAGGTCGACGGCGATCGACTGTTTGTTGCGGTTGGCCGCCAGGAAATACGTGGAAATATCATGATCAGGCCCCACGAACGGCGGCCCCCACCCCCGCGACTCGTCACCCCCCGCGGGATGCTCCACCTTGATCACCCGGGCCCCCAGGTCACCGAGCATCTGCGCGGCGTGCGGACCCGCGAGCGCGCGAGAGAGATCGAGGACGACGATGTCGCCGAGTGCTCCCTGCAAGATCAACCTCCGGTGCGTGGCGGCCGGCCCGGCCGACGAGGGCTCCCCCGCTTCCGACCCGTTTGTCATGAGACCACTTGGCACGATATCCGGACGGAGGGACACCCATGATCTCCCATACCGTCACCGGGCGGGACCGGAGGGGAAGATCACGAGGACGTGTCAGTCACGATCTCCCGTATGGCTCCGGCCGGAGAACGCAGGGGCACCCACAGTCGGCTCGCACAGAAACAACGCCGCACACTCCAGTCAACTCCGCAAACCGAACACAGCAGGCTGGCCGACTAAAGATCCGAGAATCTTTTGTGGTTAATTTTCCCAAATGATAGGAAATTTAACTTATGTGCGAGAACTCTCTGGAGACCTGTCACCTCGTTCGGCTTCGTTACAATGTTCAACGCCCAGATCACCTCAGAGGGCGAGCCTCTCGACGGTGAAGCATCAACCCACTGACCAACTAAAGATTTTCGCCCCCTTCCCCGCTTGGAATCGCAGGTCAGCAGGTGTCGGCTCCGCGCCTGCGGGGATGTCCCCTGCGACATGTAGACATTCGCCGCGTGCACCTCGTTGGCCCCGCGCCTGCGGGGATGTTCCGCCCTGCACGATCCGGGCCCTCTCACGCGGCAAGAAGTGACGGATCACGGTTCTCGTGACCCTCTGAGGATCCCCTCAGGCTGAGGGAAGGGAGAACGAACAGGATGTGGCGTACTCTCGCCTGGATGAACGGATGTGCCCAGTAGTAAGTGGCGCCATGCTCTGGCTCCGCCGCTCTGAATTGTCAGACATTCCCTAGGAAACTACCCCCGCAAGTGGCCCGTCTCGTTGAAGATCTCGGGCTTGGAGTCGCGCCACACCGAGACCGAGGCGTTGCCGACCGGGCCGGACGCCTCGACGGAGGCGATCGGGACGCCCTCGATCACGTGCTTGAACATCAACACGACGGAGTCGTGCGCGACGACGAGAATGCGGCGATCGGTGTGCCCGGCACGCAGTTCCTCGACCACCTCGCGGATCCGAGCGGCGAGGTCCGGGAAACTCTCCCCCTCCGGGGGCCGGAAGCCGCCGTACAGGCGCGCGATCAAGTTCTCCGACTCGTCCGGAAACCTCTCCTTGAGCGCCAGTGCGTTCATCCCGGACCAGCGGCCCATGTCGTGGTCCCTGAGTCTCGGCTCCAGCCGGACCTCGGGGTCCGCGTCCAGCTCGGCGGCGACCAGCTCCCAGGTCCGCACGGTCCTGAGGTACGGCGAGCACAGGACGAGTTCCGGCGGATCCCCCGCCGCGAGGTGCCGCCCCAGCCTGGTGGCCTGCTCTCTGCCGAGCGGGGTCAGCTCGGTCTCGGAATCGGGGCGCCCCAGGACGACCGCCCTGCCCGCGTGAAAAGCCTCCTCGAAGGCCAGGTTGGACTCGCTCTGGCCATGTCGAACCACAGTGATCGTCAGTGGCATTCTCGTATGAAAACACTTTCTCGATCAGTGGGAAAGAAACACCGGACACGAAACGAGCCGGGGCCCGCACCTTGAAAAGGTGCGGGCCCCGGCCCGTGAAAGTACAGGTGCTACTAGGCGGGGGTGATGTTCTCCGCCTGCGGGCCCTTCTGGCCCTGCGTGACGTCGAAGGAGACCCGCTGGCCCTCCTGCAGCTCACGGTAGCCCTGGGCGGCGATGTTGGAGTAGTGGGCGAAGACGTCGGCGCCGCCGCCGTCCTGCTCGATGAAGCCGAAGCCCTTTTCCGAGTTGAACCACTTGACGGTTCCAGTTGCCATGATCATTCTCCTTCGAACAGGGGGCAGAGCCGGGATCCGCACCGCGCGGAACCCGCGTCGCCGCGATGAGCCCATCCGGAGATGACCGGCAAAACAAAAATGCACCTGAAGGGTCATCCGTCAGGTGCACACAAAGTTTCATGGGTACCACAACCGCAACTACGTCCAGGCTAGCACCTGTCCGGACCATCGCACGAGCCCACCCCCGCCGCCGGGCCGCCGTCGCGACAGGCCCGGCGGACGGCGTGGGCGGCCGGGGATGGGCACCGCACGGAGCGTCACATGAGGTCCACCTCCGCGTACGGCAGGCCGCCCGAAAGGGTGGGAAAACCGGGGCCTCGGTCGAAGAAGGGCGCGTCGGCGGGGACGAGATCACGCAGTTCCGCCCGGCGGGCCTCGGTGGCCTCGGTGTCCGCCTGGGGATCGTCGGGGTCGCCGCTCAGGACGACCCCGTAGTCGTCGCGGGCGCCCTCGGGCGAGACCTTGCCGTCGCGGACGTCGGCGGCCACCAGGACGGGGTCGCGATCCAGCGGGGAGCCCCAGCCGCCTCCGCCCGTGGTGCGGACCCGGATGATCTCGCCCGCGCGGACCGGTGAGTCGTCCACCAGGCCCTCCATCCCCTCACCTTCGATCTCCACGACGAAGGGACGCCCGGCCCGGCCGCCGTTCACGCCCCAGCAGGACAGGATCGAGCGGTCGGCGATGGACATGAACGAGGCGTCGCGGAGCATCCGCAGGTGCTTGTCGTAGCCGAGGCCGCCCCGGTAGAGGCCGGGGCCGCCGGAGTCGCGGGCCAGGCCGAGCCGTTCGACGCGGAAGGGCCAGCGGGACTCGGCGAACTCGACCGGGATGTTGCGCGAGTCGGGCACCACGTGGATGGTGTCCTCGCCGTCGGCGTACCATCGGCCGCCAGAGCCGCCGCCGAGGACCTCCCTCATCAGGTACGGGGTGCCGTCGAGGCCGTCGCCGTAGACGCCGGTGTAGCGGATGGTCTCCTGGTCGGCGGGCATCCGGCCGCCGGTCGCCTTGGCCAGCACCCCGGCCAGCACGCCCAGCAGGCGCAGGATCACGAAGGTGCGGGCGTTGGTGGGGGCGGGGAAGATCGGGGTGAGCAGGGTGCCCTTCTCGGGGAAGCGCATTTCGATGAGGGGGACGACGCCCTCGTTGACGTCGAGTTCGGCCATCCGTTCGGGGGTGTCGGCCAGGTTGCGCAGGATCGGTGCGAGCCACTTCTTCAGGAAGACCCCGTCGGCGTAGTCGCCGGCGTGGTTGATCGGGCCCTTGGCCTGCGGGGAGGTGCCGGTGAAGTCGATCACCAGCGGCACCGGCGCGGAGTGGTCGACGGTGAGGGTCATCCGCTGTGTGTGCAGGCGGGGGGCGTCCACGCCGTCGTGTTCCGCGTAGTCCTCCCAGACGTGGGTGCCCTCGGGGATCTTGGCGAGCAGTTCCCTGCGGAACGTCTCGGTGGTGTTGGAGATGATCGTGTCGAAGCACGCCTCGACCGCCTCGCGCCCGTAGCGGTCGAACAGCTCTCCCAGCCGCCGCGCGCCCATCAGGCAGGCCGAGCACTCGGCGTCCAGGTCTCCGGCGAGGGAGTCGGGCATCCGGGAGTTTCGCGTCATGATCGTGAGTGCCGCCCGGTTGGGTACGCCCTCGTCCCACAGTTTGATCGGCGGGACCATCAGTCCCTCCTCGAACACGCTGCGCGCGTTGCTCGGCATGGAGCCCGGTACGGCCCCGCCGATGTCGTCGTGGTGGCCGAACGCCTGGACGAAGGCGACGACCTGTCCTTCGTGGAAGACCGGGACCGTCACGCACAGGTCGGGCAGGTGGCCGATGCCGCCCTCGGACAGGTAGACGTCGTTGTGGAAGAACACGTCGCCGGGCTTCATCTCGTCGATCGGGAAGTCGCGCACGATCGGCTGGACCAGCGCCGAGTAGGACCTGCCGGTCAGCTTGCGCAGCCGTACGTCGTGGATGCCCGCGCGGAAGTCGTGCGCGTCGCGGATCATGGGTGAGCGGGCGGTGCGGGCGATCGCCGTCTCCACCTCCATCTCGACCGAGGCGAGGGTCCCTTCGACGATCTCCACCAGTACCGGGTCGGCCCCGCTCGTAGGCCGCCCGCCCGTGCTCACCGGTCGCTCACCGCTCACCGTGCCTCGCTCGTCCGCGATCGTCGGCCGATCCGCGTCATGCACGGCGTACCTCCAGGTTTCCGAACTCGTCCATGGTCGCGGTGAAGCCGGGGTGGAGCGGCAGGGTGGAGCCGTACTCCTCGATGACCGCCGGGCCGGTGATCCTCGCTCCGGCGGTCAGGTCGCGGCGGCGGTGGATGGGGACCCTGCCCCACTCGTCGTAGAAGACCTCGCGGGAGGCGGTGGGCTCGGGGCGCGGGTCGCCGTGGGGTCTGCGTCCGATGGAGGGCCGGGTGATCGGGCCGATGCCGGAGACGCGGAGGTTGACCCACTCGACGCCGTGCCGGGGGTCGTCGCGGTAGCCGTATCCGTAGAGTTTGCGGTGCTCGGTGTGGAAGCGGTCCAGCACCTCGGCCCGCCATGCCTCGTCGAGCCGTCCTGCGGGGGCGGGCACTCTCACCTCGTATGCCTGGCCGTTGTAGCGCAGGTCGGCGCTGCGCGCGTAGACGTGCGCGTCGACGGGGAAGCCCTCGCGGTCCAGGGCGGAGGCGGCCTGTCCCTCCAGGTCGCCGAAGATCTCCTCGGCGTCCTTCAGGGAGAGGTCTCGGGTGACGAAGGTGCGTACGTAGTCGTTCTTGACGTCCACGGTGAGCAGCCCGAAGGCCGAGACGTTGCCCGGGTCCGGCGGGACGATCACCGATGGCAGGCCGAGGATGTCGATCAACCGGCAGACCAGCAGCGGTCCCGAGCCGCCGAAGGCGACCATGGGGAAGTCGCGTACGTCCAGGCCGCGTTTGACGGTGATCTGGCGGATGGCGTTCGACTGGTTGAACGCGCTGATCTCCAGGATGCCCGCCGCGGCCCGTTCCGGGGTCAGGCCGATCTTGCCGGCGAGTGCCTCGATGCCCTCGCGGGCGGCGTCGGCGTCGAGCGGGATCTCCCCGCCGAGCAGGTGCGCCGGGACCCGGCCGAGGAAGACGTGCGCGTCGGTGACGGTGACCTCGGTGCCGCCCCGGCCGTAGCAGAGCGGGCCCGGGTCGGCTCCGGCCGATCGGGGGCCGACCTTGAGCGTGCCCTCGGGTGAGATCCACGCGACGGAGCCGCCGCCCGCACCGACGGTCACGATGTCGATCATCGGGATCTTGCAGGGGTAGCGGCCGATGCTGCCCTCGGTGGTGAGGGATGGTTCGCCGTCGACGACCACCGCGACGTCGGTCGAGGTGCCGCCGCCGTCCAGGGTGATCACCGAGGGGTGTCCGGCGGTGGCGGCGACGAGGGCGGCGCCGAGCGCGCCCGCGGCCGGTCCTGAGAGCACGGTGGTGATCGGCTGGTGCACGACCTCGGCCGCGGACAGCACGCCGCCGTTGCTCTTCATGACGGAGAACGGCATGCCGCTCCCCCTCCCCGCGCTCCCCTGCCGCGTGCTTTCCTCCGGGATTCCCGTACGCGTGCTCCCCGCCGCCTCCAGGCGTTCGGCCAGGTTCGCGATGTAGCGGCGCATGGTCGGTTTGACCGCCGCGTCGACGAGGGTGGTGACCGACCGCTCGTACTCGCGGTACTCGCGCAGCACGTCGCACGAGAGCGAGACGACGGCGTCCGGGTGCTCTCTTTCGAGGACCTCTCGCATGCGCTGCTCGTGGGCGGGGTTGGCGTACGAGTGCAGGAAGCACACGCCGATCGCGGTGATGCCGCGGTCGCGGAACCAGCGGGCCGCCGCGACGGCCTGCTCCTCGTCGAAGGGCCGCACCTCCGCTCCGGTGTGGTCCAGGCGTCCGCCGACGGTTTTGACCCGGTGCACCGGGACGATGCGGGGTGGTTTCACCCAGAAGTAGGAGTTGCCGTAGCCGTCCGGCACGCTCTGGCGGGCGATCTCCAGGATGAACTCGAAGCCTTCGGTGGTGACGAAGCCGAGGTCGGCGATGCGGTCTTCGAGGAGCTGGTTCGTGGCGACCGTGGTGCCGTGCACGACGGCGGAGACGGCCTCCATCGTCACGTCCTCGGCGCCGGCCGCCTTACGCAGGACTTTTCGCACCCCCTCCATGAACCCGTCGGCCGGGTTGGCCGGGGTGGAGGGAGTCTTGGTGGTGGTGATCTCACCGGTCTGTTCGTCCACCGCTACCACGTCGGTGAACGTGCCTCCGGTGTCGACCCCGATACGGACGCTGCGCATGCCCCCGTGTCTACCCAGTCCCGGCGAGTCCACAAATCGGCGGACCCTGCCGAAGCTGTGGCCGTTCCTTGTGCAGTGTTGGCGGCAGGTGGCGTGGCAGGCGGCCTCGCCGGGGACGCTCCCACCCGGGAGACGGTCTTGCCGAAGGCGACCCTCCCGCCCCGGAGACGGCCTCGCCGTCACGGGCCGGGAGGGTCGAGGTGCGGGCTCTAGCGGCGGCGGGGGCCCATGGTGGTGTTGATCACCGCGTCGGCGTCGTGCGCGTGGATCTTGGCGGCGAGGCGGATCGCCATCTCGTTCGTACGGCGCAGTTCGGCCTCGACCCGGTCCTTGCCGGACTGGCCGACCTGCACGCCGAAGTAGGCGCCGATGATGGCGCCGGAGACGCCGACGAGTCCGGCGAACGGCGCGGCGGTGTCGCCGGCGCGCAGCGCGATCACCACGAAGCCGATCAGGATGACCAGGAGTCCCACGATGACGACGTAGAACCCGTACCGCCAGCGGGCCGCCTCGGCCTGGGCGGCGACGGCCTCGTCCTCGGTCATCATCGCCGCGAGGGCCGTGGGTATCTCGGTGGTCTCCGCGCTGGAGGGGCCTGAGGTCACGACGGCCGGGGTCTTGCCGTGGGGTGGAGCGGAGTTGTTGGTGGTCGTCACAGATTCTCCCACTTTTCGATAGACCAAAAGGAATCTCCCATGGTTTTCGCCGTCAAGCCAAGTCAGACCATGTCAGGTCTTGTCGGGACTTAGTCGGGGCGTGGCCGGGGCTTGTCGGCCGGGGACCCCCCACCCCTACCAGGACATCATCTCCCCAAACGTCCTCATACGCCGCACGGCTCAGTGTCGCGCGGAGATCGCCCTCTTTTCTGGCGGATGTAAGAAAACGAGCCATCCATGAAACATCGCGATCACAATCCGGTCGCGGCGTACTAAACCACGGTCAGACGAGATACAAGAGATCTACTACTCTCGCCCGGCTCTCAGAGGTATCTGTGACGAAGCTTCTCCGGCTCCTCGTGGCCCCGCTGTCCGCCGTCGTCCTCCTCACCACCGTGTTCTCGACCCCCGCCCGCGCCGACACCGACCCCGTTCTCGCCGCCCAGTGGCAGATCGCGTGGAACACCTACAGGTTCTACGAGTGCCTCACCGCTCCCCTGCCGATCACGGGACGCGGCCAGGCCAAGCGCGACGTCTCCATTGAGATCGACGCCCCGGTGGAGCACGTGTTCGACGCCTACTCGAACATCGACAACCACCTCGGCGCGCACTCGTTCCTGCAGCGGGTCGTCACCCACGCCGACTGGACCGACGCCGGCACGCGCTACGTCAACTTCACGGCCGTGGAGAACATCCCGGTCGCCGGACTGCCCGTCACCGTCAACACGCACGCACAGCAGCGCGTTCACCGCGACGCTCTCTACTACGAGACCGACACCTGGACGCTGCCGAACGTCGTCACGCACCAGAAGATCGTCTTTCATGACCTGGGCGACGGACGGACGCGCGTCACCGAGCATCTCACCTTCGAGGCGAGCATCCTGCTCCTCGACTTCACCGTGACGAACGGTGTCTCCTCCCACCAGGCGACGCAGGCGGGTCTCAAGGCGGCGATCGAGAGCGGCGAGCTCTAATCCCCCGGCCGAGGGGAGTTCGCCCGCCGGGGGATGGCGAGCCTCCCTCGGCGGGCCCCGTCCCGCCCCCCTGGCCCCCGGGCGCTCCGGAGGCTTCCGCCCGGCGAAGCCGCGAACGGTCCCGCCAGGCGAGGCGGGAGACGCCGTACGCCCCGGCGGCAGCCGAGAGCGGCGAACCGATCGTCAGGGGTGGAGATCGCGGAGCGTGGCCGGAGTACTAGGCTGGCGCCCCGTGACCGAATTGTCTGCCCTCTCCGCCGTTCCCGCCGGTTCCCGGGACGGAGTGCTGCGCTTCTACTTCGGCCCGATGGACTGCGGCAAGTCCACGCTGGCCCTGCAGATGAACTACAACCACGGCCGCCAGGGCAGGCGCGGGCTGGTGCTCACCAAGCACGACCGCTCGGGCGCCCCGCAGGTCACCAGCCGGATCGGCCTGGGCAGCGAGGCCGTCGAGGTCGTCGACGACCTCGACCTGGTCGCCCTGGTCCGCGCGCACGAACCCATCGACTACGTCATCTGCGACGAGGCGTGCTTCTACACGGTCGCCCAGATCGAGCAGCTCGCCGATCTCACCGACGACCACGGCATCGACGTCTACGCCTTCGGCCTCGCCTCGGACTTCCGCTCGCAGATGTTCCCCGCCGCCCAGCGGCTGTTCGAGCTGGCCGACGAGATCAGCCGCCTGCAGGTCGAGGTGCTGTGCTGGTGCGGGCGCCCCGGGCGCCTGAACGCCCGGGTGGTCGGCGGCAGGATGGTCCGTACGGGTGAGCAGGTCGTCATCGGCGACACGGGCGCCGATCCGATCCGCTACCAGGTCCTGTGCCGCCGCCACCACCGCTCCGGCGAGCTCGGCCTGCCCGGCTGACCTCTCCGCCGGGCAGGAGAAAAACCATCAGACCGGGCAGTAGCCCTCGTCGTCGCAGGCGTCGCCACCCGCCGTCGCGGCCTTCACGGCCCGCGCGGCCGGGGACTGGCCGGTCCGCTCGGCGACCTCCTCCAGAGCCGCGAGCAGGGTGTCCTCCGGCTGGGCTCCGGAGACGGCGAACTGGCCCTCGAAAAGGAAGAGCGGTACCGAGCTGACACCGATCGCGCGGGCCTGGGCCAGCTCCTCCTTCACCGCCGCCACGCCGTCCTCCCCGTCCAGGTCGGCCTGTACGCCGATCTCCTTGGCCAGCCCGGCGAGAACCTCCCGGGAACCGATGTCGAGACCGTCGGTGAAGTGGGCGCGGAAGAGGGCGTAGAGCGCCTCCTCCCCCTTGCCCTGCTCCCCGGCGAGCTGGATGAGGCGGTGCGCGTCGAGGGTGTTGGCCTGGATCGCGTGATCGAAGTCCAGCACCAGCCCGTCCTCGGCGGCGACCCCTCTCACCCTCGCGAACATCTGGGCGGCCTGCTCGGCCCCGCCGAACTTCGCCGCCGCCCAGGTTCGCGTGAGCTCGCCGCTGGACTTCGCGTCCGGAGCGAGCTGGAACGGCCTGAACTCGACCTCCACCTCACCGCCCTTGGCCCGATAGCGCTGCACGGCGCGGGCGAAGCGGGTGTGGCCGATGTAGCACCAGGGGCAGACGACGTCTGAGTAAATTTCAACCTTCACACAACGCTGCAACCGGTACGGGGGGCCGCTGATTCCGCTGATTCGTCCCGTCATCCGGGGACGCGGGCCGCGCGACGGGATGAGGGGCGGCGCCGGACGGGGTGTTCACGCCCGGCGGGGCGGGGTCAGTACGGCAGCAGCCTTCCCGACGGGGTCCGCAGGTCCAGCAGGCCCTTGATGGGGCGTCGCGGTCGCCTGCGGATCCGGATCTGACGCATCGTTCGGGACTCCTTCGTGTGCGTGCGCGGGCATGGCCCGCTTTCCTCCTCGCGTACCGCCGTCCGAGCGGCGCGAGTCGTGCGTGTCGTTCACGGGGAAGAAGCGTCCTCTCGCGTCGGGTGAGCCGGGTCCCCGAAAGCCCTCTTACCCCTCTCACGCCGCTGAACCACCGAAACGCCTGTCGGCCAGTTCGAACCAGCTGACCTTTCCCATGGGCGTGCGGTCGCTGCCCCACCGGTCGGAGAGCAGCTCCAGCAGCTGCAACCCGCGCCCTCCCTCGTCGTCCTCATGGGCGTCGCGTGGGATGGGCGGGTCGGGATTGGCGTCACCCACCTCACAGCGCAGCGTTCCGTCCCGGTAGGAGATGGTGAGCCGGATCGGTCCCCACGCGTGGCGCAGCGCGTTGGTGACGAGTTCGCTGACGAGCAGCCGGGCGACCTCGCTCTGGCCGTCGATTCCCCACTGGGCCAGCCGACCGCCGATCAGCCACCGGGCCCTGGGTACCGAGGCCGCGACGGGGAAGAGCGGCCAGGACGCTCTCTTGGGGCGGGGTCGAGGCAGCGGGACGGCGGCCACGAAGAGGGCGAGATGAGCGAACAGTCTCATGCCGACCTCCCGAAAAGCCCTCGATGGACGGGAACGCTTCCGTCTCCCGGCGACAGCGCCCTAACACGCACCCGCGCCTCCCGCCTCTCAGCGGCCCTCGGCGGTCCCTCGGCACGGCCGGTTCGCGGCGGACGGTTCCGACCGTAACCGGGAAACTCCGTCGTCGACCGCATTCATCCGTTCTATGACCCGTACATGGTGTGGGATCTTCCACCACACTCCCCGAGCGAACGCGCCGTCGATTTTGTCGCCATTTATGTATCGATTTATCTGTATTTACACCCAGGTGTATGGAGGGTCGACAGATACACGGTCTTGTCCTGGTAGAGCATTCTTTGCGATGCGGAATTCTCCACACGCCGGGTAAAGCTCGTCTCCCTCACGACCCGCCGGGGGCGAGGAAACTAGGGGGTGTAGATGACGGACCAGGGGCGGGGCGTGGGCGACGGTGAGGTCCGGGGTGCCACCCGTGGTGTCCCTGCGGCGTCCCGGGTGAGGACCTCGGTGGCCAGGGTGGCGAACCTGGCGGCGGCGGGGTGCGCCGACCGCTCCGGCCAGACGACGTGGATCCCTCGGACGAGGGGGTTACCGGCGAGAGGGCGCCAGACCAGGCGGGGTTCCCTGCGGGCTATCGCCTCCTGCTCGAACGCCACCCCTTGCCCGGCCAGCACGAGCCCCAGCAGGAACTCCGGGTTGCGGGCGTGCTGGAGGCGTACGGGCGAGAAACCCCCGGCGCGGCAGACATCGAGCATCCGGTCGTACCACGCCGGGGAGGTCTCGCGAGGAAAGACGACGAGGTCGTGCCCGGCGAGGTCGGCCAGCGCGATCTCCCACGGCCGCCCCCTCGGCCGTCGCGTCTCCGGCTGCGGGTCCGGCTTGGAGTTCGCCCCGCTCCCGGCCTCCGGCCGGAAACCGAAGGCGGACCCGTGGTCCTGTTGCGGCCATGGATTCTGCCCCGCCTCGGGTCGCGAGCCCGGCCGCGTCAGTACCAGGGGGGAGGTACGTGGCAGCACCACGCCCAGCGGGATCTCCACGACGGGGCCAGACCGCAGGCCAGGAACCTCGACGGGGTGGTGCACGAGACCCGCGTCGAGGCGGGCGGAGGCCAGGCCGCGCAGCTGTTCCGGAGTGGTGAGCTCGTGGAGTTCCAGGTGCAGTCCCGGTGTCTCCTCCCCGACATGTCCCAGCAGAGCGTGCAGCGTCACGGCCGGCATCTCCGGGGGCACCCCGACGCGCAGAGTTCCCAGCTCACCGTCGGCGGCCTGGCGCATCGTCGTCCGCAGCCGCTCCTCACCGGCCAGGAACCGTCCGGCCTCCCCGACGAGGAGCCGTCCCGCCATGGTGAGCTCGATCTGCCGGCGCGAGCGGTCGAACAGCTCCGCGCCGAGCTCGCGCTCCAGCCTCTGGATCGACTGGCTGAGCGGAGGCTGCGCGATGCCCAGCACCTCCGCGGCACGGCCGAAGTGCAGTTCTTCCGCGACGACGAGGAAGTGCCGCAGATGCCGGGTGAGGTCCACGGCGTCACGATAGGCGATCGCCCACGGCCCCGCGCACCCGCGTCGCGTCGCGTCGCAGGTCAGAACAGGCTTCCGGCGGCGGGTCCGGGCAGGCTCAGGGCTCCGGTGGCTGGTCCCGGAGGCTTCCCGGGGCGAGCGCGAGCGGGAACCCGGCGGCGGGTCCCGGCGTGCTTCCCGGGGCGAGCACGGGCGGGAACCCGGCGGCGGGTCCGGACAGGGGCGCGGGACTGGATAGCGTTGCGGGCATGTCGCCAGAGGAACGGATAGCGGAGATCTTCGCGGCCGCGGGGGTGGAGGGGCACCTGCACGCGCTGGACGTCGCCGAGGGCCATGAGATCGCCGTACGCGCCGACGAGCAGGTCGTGATCGCCTCGATCTTCAAGGTGCTCCTCGTCCTGGAGTTCGCCCGTCAGGCGGCGGCAGGCCAGCTCGACCCCGCCGAGCGGGTTCTCGTGACGGCGGAGGACAGGCTCGGCGGGTGGGGCACCGCCGGATGCGCGGACGACGTGGAGATGTCGCTGCGTGATCTCGTCCACTTCGCCGTACAGGTGAGTGACAACACCGCCGCCGACCTGCTGATGCGGAGGATCGGCCTGGACACCGTGCGGATGCTCGCCGCGGAGCTGGGACTGGAGCGCACGCGTGTGATCGGCGGGCCCAGGCAGGTGCTGGAGTCGATGTTCGCGGACGTGGGGGCGCGGGACGACGCCGAGTTCGCGCGGATCTTCCCGACACTGTCCCCAGAGCGGGTTCGGGGGCTGCGGGTCCTCGACCCCGATCGCACGACCTCCAGCACGGCGCGCGACGTGACCGGGCTGCTCGGGCTGATCTGGCGCGACGAGGCGGGGCCGCCGGAGGCGTGCGCGGCCGTCCGCGACTACCTGACACGACAGATCTTCTGGACGCGGATCGCCTCGGGTTTCCCGCCGGGTACGCGGGTGGCGGCCAAGACGGGGACGCTGCCGAGCCTGCACATGGAGGCCGGGGTCGTCGAGTATCCCTCCGGGGAGAGTTACGCGGTGGCGGTCTTCGCCCGGAGCGGGGAGTTGCCCACCCGGCGTCTCGACGTCGACCTGGCGATCGGCCAGGCCGCGCGGACCGCCGTCGACGCGCTGCGAGCCGGGTGAGCCCTGCCCGCCGACGCGTCGACGAGCCCGCGTCGACGAGCCCCTCAAGTCCCGCCGACACGAGTTCCGGCGACGCGCTGACGAGCCCGGCGACTCCCGCCGCCGGCACATCGCGGCCGAGGCGGCTTCTGCCGCCCCGAGGGCCGCCGGGACCCCGTTTCACCTGCTCCGATACGTGTTCGCCTATGGGAGGCGACGGTCGCGAATCTTGGACGCGGCCGGTGCGGCGATGGTTGGGTCCTCATCGGGCCGCACGCGGCCGACGGTCGTCCCCGGAATGCCTGGACGACGGCCGTATGTTCACACGCACCCAAGGGGAGACATGTCCCGATTTGATCGAAGAGGTTTCCTGCGTACCGCGACGGCGGGGGCCGCGCTGGCACCGATGGCCGGAACCCTCCTGTCCCCGTCCCCCACCGGGGCCGCGACCCCGCGTCCGAGTGCTCCGAGTGGGAGGAAGACCTCCGCGACGTTCCGATGGCTCGGCACGTCGGGCTGGCGGGTGGATGTGGGATCGTCGACGCTCCTCGTCGACCCGTACGTGACCCGGTTCGACACCGGCCTGGCGGCGGGCAAGTTCGATCCCGCCACATCGCTCAAGGTGGACACCGAGGCCGTCCGCAGGCACACGGGCACCCCACGGGTGGTGCTGGTGACGCACGCGCACTGGGACCACTTCAACGACGTCCCGCACATCGCGACCTCGACCGGGGCACGGGTGGTCGGCACCGCCACCACCTGCAACCTGGCCCTGGCGTACGACGTGCAGGACAGCCTGCTCAGCCCGGTGAAGGGCGGGGAGGTCCTGGACTTCGGCGACTACGTCGTCGAGGTGGTGGCGTCGCTGCACAGCCGCAACGCCAACTACTCCATGCTCTTTCCCGGTGTCCGGCTGACCAGGCCGAAACGCAAACCGAAGAACATCTCCGAGTTGCCCGAGGGCGACACCCTGGCGTTCCAGGTGACGGTCAAGGGCGGTCCTTCGGTTTTCTTCATGGGAGGCAGCGACTTCGTCGAGCGTAACCTCAGCGGTCTCGCCCCGGACGTCGCGATGATTCCCACCACCTCCTCGTCGTCCACGTACGACTACGTGCCGCGCCTGCTGAAGGCCCTGGACATGCCGGGGGTGGTCGTGCCGGTGCACTGGGACAACTTCGAGGTGGCTCTGCGCAACCCTCCTCAGGCCGACGAGAAGTCGAGGAAGAGCCTCGCCGAGTTCGTCGCTGCGGTGCGCAGGGTGAGCCCCACGACGAAGGTCATGATCCCGGACTATCTGACACCGCACACCTTCGGCTGACGTCCGCGTCAGGAGACGGAGGCGATCTCCTGCAGGCGGGCGGCCAGTTGCTCGGGCTCGCCGTCGACCAGGGCGGACACCCCGCGCCACCAGGCGAACCACTCGCCGCTGCGCCACATCCAGTCGATCCGCTCGATGGAGGCGACGACGTCGCCCCTGTCGCGCCACACCTCACCGGCCTGCTCGGCGGAGGCGCCGTGGCGCAGCGCCCAGGTGTGCAGGGTCGCGGCGGCCTCGGCGTCGACCGGCCGCTCGTACGGGTCGGGGTGCTCGTCCAGCCGGTGGGGGCCGAGCCCGGCGGCGACGCCCCAGCTCCACTGGGCCTCGGCGGGGCGGGAGTAGCGCAGCGAGTCGAAGTCGAGGTTGGAGCCGAGCTCGTCGTCGGGACGGCGCAGGACCACCGCGTCGAGGCGGCCGCCGGCGTCGAAGGAGACCACGACCCGCTGGCCGGGGTGCGCGTCCTTGGGCAGCTCGACCCGGTCCTCGGCCTGCCAGGAGTTGAGATCGGTGACGGCGGCCGGACGACCCCAGGCCTCGTCGGCCGCGTCGTCGGCGATCCAGGCGGCGAGCATCTCCAGGACGGTCAGGTCGGTCCACGGGTCGATCGCCGTGGAGGTCCGAAGCGCCTCGTCGGGCGCGGGCAGCTTGTCGCCGCGCTCCTGGTGCCACCACCGCTCGCCGAGCTCGCGGGTGCCGACCAGCAGACCGGCGAGCGCGGCGAGTTCGGTGGACCTGCGAGTGAGGGGGGCGCCGCGCGCGAGCTCGACGGAACGCGCGACGCGGTCGGCGCCCAGCGCCGACCTCGCCTGGCTCAGCAGCAGGGCGGCGTCCGGCCGCTCCTCGCCCAGGAGATCACGGATCAGTCGTCTGGCCTCGGTCCTCGCGTCCTCCGCACGTGCATCACGCATACCGACACGGTACGCCGGGAGATCCTTAGGCGCGAGTGTCACCGTGCGGTACGGCCGTGCCGTCGTCCTGTGGCGACTCGGTGAGATGCGCGGTCCTTCCCACCACGTAGGCGGCGACCGCCGCCGTCACCACCTGGTAGACGGCGACCAGGAGGATGACACCGGCGATCTTCCAGCTGGGGTCGCGCAGCCACATGGCGAGCAGGATGAGGTGCAGGCCGAGCACCTGGGGTTTGGTCGCCGCGTGCATGCGCGCCAGGGTGCCGGGGAACCTGACCATGCCGACCCCCGCCGCGAACGCCAGAATCGCCCCCAGCAGCAGGCAGACGGCCGCGGCCACGTCCATCGCGGCGCTCACCGGGCACGTCCCGAGAAGAACCTGGCCAGCGAGACCGAGCCGACGAATCCCAGCAGGGAGAGCACCAGCAGCACGGGCAGCACCGAGTACTCCCGGTAGACGGCCGCCCCCGCCCCGACCGCGCAGATGACGACGGCGGTGAGCACGTCCAGCGCGACGGCGCGGTCCAGCATCGTCGGGCCGCGCACCAGCCGGTAGAGCGTCATCGCCGCCGCGACGGCGAGCATCCCCAGAACGATCAGGTAGACCGTCGTCATCGCACCTCCTCCTGGTCCGCTCGGGTACCGAAGGCGGCCGCGAGGCGCTTCTCCAGCCGGGTCACGTCGTCCTGGGTGATCCGGCTGACCGTCTCCAGGTCGCCGGAGATACCGAGCACGTGGAGCAGGAGCTTCTTCTCCTGGGTGTTCGCCTCCAGCACCAGGCTGCCCGGCAGCGCCGACAGCGCCACCGTCATCAGCACCACGATCGGCTCCGACGAGGTGCGCAACCTCACCTCGACGATCTGGATCGGCGGTGGTTTGCCCAGCCTCAGCGCCCAGAAGATCACTCGGGAGCTGGAGATCACCATGTCCCGCACGAAGCGGACGATGAACGACAGGATGTTGATGGGATGGAACCGGATACCGGTGTCCTGGAGCGGCAGGGGCAGCAGCCACACGAGGAGCAGCCCGACCAGCAGGCCCCCGAGCACGTTGCCCACGCTCAGGTCGCCCCAGAGCATCAGCCAGATCAGCGTCAGCCAGAGCACCTGCGGCAGCGGCACGGGCCTGCCCAGCAGCTTCAGCACCGTGAACGCCGGACGGGACTCGCTCATCGCCCACCGCCGAGCACCGCGGAGATGTACGGTTCGCGGGCCAGGAGTTCCTCCGCGGCCCGCTCGGACAGGGCGTGCAGCGGGCCGGCCAGGACGGTGAAGGACAGGGCGAGCGCCACCAGGGCGGCCGTGGAGGCGAACATGAGCTTCGGCAGGGTTACGGAGGTGACGATCGCCTCGTTCCCCTTCCCGTTCCCGTTCCCGTTCGTGACCGGCGCCCCCTTCGGGTCCTCTCCATCACCGTTCTCCTGGGTCTCCAGCACGGTTCCCCCCTCGGTGACCATTCCCTCGGGCGGCACCCGCCAGAACGCCTTGTTCCAGGTCGTGGCCACCGCGTACAGGGTGAGCAGGCTGGTGACCAGTCCCCCGGCGACCAGGGTCATCGCCATCGGGCTACCGTCGGCCACCCCGGCCTGGATCAGCCCGAGCTTGCCCAGGAAGCCTGATAACGGCGGGATGCCCGCCAGGTTCATCGCGGGCACGAAGAAGAGCACCGCGATGACGGGTGACAGTTTCGCCAGGCCGCCGAGTCTGTCCAGGGAGGTGGTGCCGGTGCGACGTTCGATCATGCCGGTCACCAGGAACAGGCTCGTCTGCACGGTGATGTGGTGGGCCACGTAGAAAACGGCACCCGCCATCCCCTGGGCGCTGAACAGGGCGACTCCGAACACCATGTAGCCGATGTGGCTGACCAGGGTGAAGGACAGCATTCGTTTTATGTCGCTCTGCGCCACCGCGCCGAGCACCCCGACGAGCATGGTCAGCAGCGCCGCCCACATCAGCAGGTTGCTCACCGGCCCCCAGGGGAAGAGCAGCGCCTCCAGGCGGATGATCGAGTAGACGCCGACCTTGGTGAGCAGACCGGCGAAGAGCGCCGTCGCGGGAGCGGGCGCGGTCGGGTACGAGTCGGGCAGCCACGCCGACATCGGGAAGATCGCGGCCTTGACCGCGAAGACCAGCAGGAGCATCAGCTCGATCAGCAGCCTGATGTGCTCGGGCAGGACCGCGAACCGCTCGGCCAGCTGCGCCATCGACACGGTGCCCGTGGCGCCGTAGGTCACCGCGATCGCGACGAGGAAGAGCAGTGAGGAGGTGAGTCCCACCACCGTGTAGGTGGCGCCCGCCCGGATGCGGGACTCGGTCCCGCCGAAGGTGAGCAGCACGTACGAGCCGCCGAGCAGCATCTCGAACCCGACGAAGAGGTTGAACAGGTCACCGGAGAGGAAGGCGTCCGACACTCCGGCGACCATGATCAGGTAAGCCGGGTGGAAGATCGAGAGCGAGGCCTTGTAGTCCTGGTCCGCCCATGACTGGGAGAGGGAGTAGATCATCACGCAGAGCGTCACCGCGGAGGAGACCGCGAGCATCAGCGTGGAGAGCCGGTCGGCGACGAGCGCGATGCCGATCTGCGCGCTCCAGCCCCCGACATGGGCCACCAGCGGGCCGTCCTGGTCCGCCGCGAACAGCAGGACCAGCGAGACGACCAGCACCACCGCGAGCGTGCCCACGCTGATGAGCGCCTGGAGCTTGCGCAGCCTGCTGCCGATGGCCAGCTTGAGGCCGACGGCGAGCAGTGGCAGCACCACGGGCACCGGGATGAGTGCCTCCATCAGTCCTCCTCCCCCTCGAGCTCGGGATCCTGCGCCCTGGCCTGTCGTGCCCGGTCCTCCCGGATCGCGGCGCGCATCTGCCTGCGGGCGTCGCGCTGGCGGACGCGGAGCCGCTTGCGGATCTCACGCTCGCGCGCGGCCTGCTCGCGCTCTCTGCGGGCGAACTCGGCACGCACGTCACTGAGGCGTCTTTCCCGCTCCTCCTTGGAGAGGTCCTCGGCCTGCTGGGCCTCGGCGAACCGCTCGGCGAGCCGTTCCGCGGACAACTCGTCGTTCTTGTGCGCCTGCAGCCAGCGGCCCAGGTCGGCGTTGACGTCGAGGATCCGCTGCTCCAGTTCTTCCGCCTCCCTGCGCTCCCACTCGTTGTGTTCCTCCTCCAGCCGGGCCAGCTCGGCGCGCTGCTCAAGGACGAGCTGCTGGTAGGCCGCCTGACGGTCGAGTACGGCCTGGCTCAGCTCGCCCCGCCTGGCACGCAGCCGCACCCGGCGGTCCTCGGTGTCGTCCTGCACCTCGTCGGCCCCGGTGAGCTGCCAGGACCTGTGGATCATGCCGAGCAGGAAGGCGGTGACGCCCAGCGTGATGACGATGGCGGTGAGCACCATGACCTGCGGCAGCGGGTCGGCCATCCGCTCCGGCTCCGTCGTGCCCAGGATCGGCGGCGCTCCCGGTGGCCCGCCCACGGTGAGGATGAGCAGGTTCACTCCGTTGCTGAGCATGATGACGCCGGCGAGCAGCCGGACCAGGCTTCTCTCCAGCAGCAGCGTGACTCCCGCGGCCACGAGCACGGCGACCACCAGGAGCGGCACTACGGGCGCGGTCACCGGCTCTCCTCCTCGTCGATCTGCCGATCCAGTTCGGAGCCCAGGCTGCGCAGGATGTCCCGCACCATGCCGATCACCGTGATGTAGACGCCGATGTCGAACAGGAGCACCGTCGACAGGTGCAGCTTGCCGACCAGCGGGACGTACAGATCGGCGGCGAGCATGTCCAGCGCCCCGGCACCCGCGACCAGCCCCACCAGCGCGGTGAGCGTGGACAGCAGGAGGCCCAGACCGATCAGCACCCCGGGGGCGGCCGGCACGGCGGCGGCCAGCTCGTGCCTGCCTCCGGCGAGATAGCGCAGGACCAGCGCGAGACCGGCCACGATGCCTCCGGCGAACCCGCCGCCCACTGCGCTGTGCCCGGTGAACAGCAGGAAGATCGAGACCAGCATCACGGTGTGGAAGGTCACCCTGGCGACGAACTCCAGGATCACCATCCGCTGTCCCGCGGGCTGGGTGTTCGCCAGCCAGTACGTCCTGGGCTTCTCCTCGTCGGCTCTCTGCTGCGGGGGCTGCGTCGCGTGCGCCCGGCTGCGCAGGAAGACCAGGCCGGTCATGCCGAGGGTGAGGACGACGAGGACGGAGCTCTCCCCCATGGTGTCCCAGGCTCTGATCTCGACGAGGAGCGCGCTCACGATGTTGGCGGCCCCCGCCTCCTGCGCCGCCTCGGCCATCAGCGTGCCGATCGGTATCGCCTGCCGCGCGTTCATCGCGAACATGCCGGCCCCGGCCACCACGAGACCGCTCACGATGCCGAGGGTGAGCCGCACGCCGAACGACAGCCGGCCCCGGTCCTCCCTCGGCCCGAGGGGGAGTCTCCGCAGCACCAGCACGAACACGACCAGGCTCAGCGTCTCGACGAGGAACTGGGTGAGCGCGAGGTCGGGCGCGCCGTGGACGAGGAAGAGCAACGCCGTGCCGTACCCCGTCAGGCCGGCCAGCAGCACGAGCACGACGTGCGAGCGCATCCGGAGCGCGATGGCCGCCGCGGCGACGATGAGCACGCCGATGACGGGCTGCTCGATGCGGTCCCAGACCACCATGTCCAGCCCGAGGTCGAATCCGGGGCCGTAGCTCAGTGAGAAGACCCCCACCGCCGCCACCGAGACGAACGCGATCGTGAGGTAGTCGGGCAGCGAGCCGCGCTGGACGACGCCGGTCAGCTGCAGGGAGAAGCGTTCCAGCCCGCGGACCAGTGCCCAGTAGGACCGGCCGGAGTCGATCACGTGCAGGGACTCCCCGACCCGCGCCACCGGTTCCCTGAACCGGAACAGGAGCGCTCCGCCCGCCAGCGCGAGGGCCGAGAGCAGCAGCGGCACCAGGGCGCCGCTCCACAGCGCGAGGTGGGTGCCGTGGCCGGGTCCGGCGAAGGTGTCGGTGTAGCTCTCCATCGCCCCGCCGTACAGGGCGGCGAACGGGGCGGCGGCGAGGCCGAGCGCGGAGAGCAGCGCGGGCGGCACGAACTCCGCGGCGCCGAAGGAGCGCACGTCCACCGGCTCGACACCGGGCTTGGCGGCGAAGGCGCCCCACACGAAACGCGCGCTGTAGCCGGCGGTGAGCGCGGAGCCGAGGACGATCCCGGCGAGCACCGCCGTGTCGATGCCCCGCCCGGTCATCAGCGACTCGAAGGCCGCCTCCTTGCCGACGAACCCCAGGAACATCGGGATGCCGGCCATCGAGGCGGCGGCCCCGGTGCCGACCGCGGCCAGCCAGGGTGCCGAGCGCCGCAGACCGCTCAGCTTGCGCAGGTCGCGGGTGCCGGTGGAGTGGTCGATGACGCCGACGACCAGGAAGAGGGAGGCTTTGAACAACGCGTGCGCGAGCAGCATCCCGACCCCGGCGATCGCGGCGTCGCGGGTGCCCGCGCCGAACAGCACCGTCAGGAAACCCAGCTGGCTCACCGTGCCGTAGGCGAGCAGCTTCTTGAGGTCGTGCTCGCGCAGCGCCCGCCAGGCGCAGAACAGCATGGTGAGCAGGCCAAAGGGTACGGCGGTCCACCACCAGGCGGCGAGCCCTCCGAAGGCGGGGCCCAGGCGGGCGAGCAGGTAGACGCCCGCCTTCACCATCGCCGCGGCGTGCAGGTAGGCCGAGACCGGGGTCGGCGCGGCCATCGCGGCGGGCAGCCACATGCTGAACGGGAAGACCGCCGACTTCGACAGCGCGCCGATCAGGATCAGCACCACCGCGACCGCCGTCAGGCCGCCGGACGGCGGGCTCTGCACGATCTGCGAGATGCGGTACGTTCCCGCCGACTCGCCGAGTATGATCATGCCGCCCAGCATCGCGAGGCCACCGGTGGTGGTGACGATCAGCGCCTGCATCGCGGCCCTGCGGCTGCTTCTGCTCGCGGGGTCGTGACCGATCATCAGGTAGGAGAAGACCGTGGTCAGCTCCCAGAAGACGAACAGCAACAGCAGGTCGTCCGCGACCACGAGCCCGAGCATCGCCCCGGCGAAGGCGACGAGCACCCCGGCGAACAGGCCGAGCCCTTCGGCGCCCGCGGAGAAGTAACGCGAGCAGTACAGCACGACCAGGGTGCCCACGCCGGTGACCAGGGCCATCATGAGCAGGGCGAGCGCGTCGACGCGGAAGGAGAGCCCCATGCCGAGGCCGGGCGCCCAGTCGTGGTGCGACTCGACGGGGATGCCGGTGAGGGCGATCCAGATCGTGTAGACGAATCCGCAGGCGGGCGGCGCGGCGAGCAGGAAGAACGCGTTCCTGCCGAAGCGGCGTACCAACGCCGGAGCGAGTATCGCCGCCACGGCGTGCAGGATCAGCAGCGGCTCCATGTTCCCCCGTGACCCGTCGTGGCAGACGTACGCCAGGATCCTAAAAGGCCCGACTTTGACAGGTCAAACTCGCGGGCCGCCTGCCCGGGGAGCGCCCGCTCTCCACCGAGCCATGATCGACTCCATGAGCATTCCTGCTGGCAGGGCCATTCACATCTCCGGCGGCGCGGGCGAAGGAGGCGATCACCCCGCTCCGGCTGTGAGCGACATCACCGCTTTCCGCCGCCACGGCCGAGCAACCAGCCGATCACCGCGCCGCCGAGCGCGACGCCCGCGCCCATCCCGAACGCGGCCAGGAGCGACCAGGCGGGGACTCCCGACTTGGTCTCCCTGGGCGGGACCGGGCGCTCGAAGACGTGCGCGGCTCCGGCCTGGCCCGCCCCGGCCGACGATGCCGGCGCGGCGGACGAGAGGGCGGCGGGTGCGGCGAGCGAGGATTCGCCCGGCGCGATCTCGGCGAGGGCGTGGCCGGCGGGAGCGGCGGGAACCCCTCCGGAGGCGAGATGGCTCTCCACCGCGGAGAAGAACTCCCCCGCGGTCTTCCTCGCGACGGAGCCGAGCATGCGCTGGCCGACGCCGCCGATCATGCCCCCGATCACGGCCTCGGCGTCGTAGTCGACCCGGGTGCCGCCCTCGACCTCGCTGAGGCGGATCTCCACGGTGGCGTCCACGGTTCCCGGAGCGCCCTGGCCCCGGGCCCTGAGCACGAACCGTTCCGGTGCCTCGGGGTCCGACAGGGCGACCTCGCCCTGGTAGACGCCCTTGATGGAGGCCACCCCCGCGGTGACGGTCATCCGGTAGGTGTCCGGCCCCGTCTCCTCAAGGCGCTCGCACCCCGGGATCGTGCGTACGAGCACGGCCGGGTTCTGGAGCGCTGACCACACACGATCTCTGTCGATGCCGAGCACGGCACTGCCTGCGAGCTTCACACCAAGCACCATAGGCAATCGCCGGTCGGGCGGATAACAGCAACATCTGCCCGCCGCCGCGCCCCGCCCTTGTCAGTGCTGTGTCAGTGCTGCGCCGGCGCCGGGACGCCGCCTCGGCGTCCCGGGCGGGGCCTTCGCGCCTGCGGAACGCGGGCCCCGCGCGGGACGGGCCGAACGCGAGGCACCGCGGGACGGGCCGAACCGACCGATCCGAACCGGACTAGCCGCGCGCGGGACTCTTCACCCGCAGGGACTCGCCCACGTCGTGCAGGTGGCGCAGCGCCTGCGCGTACGAGCTGACGACCCCGGACTCCAGGTAGTCGACCCCCACTTCCTCGCAGTACGCCCGGACGATCGGCTGGGCGCGGCGCAGGTTGGGCATCGGCATGCTCGGGAAGAGGTGATGCTCGATCTGGTAGTTGAGCCCGCCGAGGACGACGTCGAGGAGCACGCCGCCGCGCACGTTGCGCGAGGTCAGCACCTGGCGCCGCAGGAAGTCGAGCTTGTCCTCGCCCCTGAGCATCGGCATGCCCTTGTGGTTGGGGGCGAAGGTGCAGCCCAGGTAGACGCCGAAGATCGCCTGGTGCAGGAGGAAGAAGACCACCGCCTTGGCGGGAGACAGCACCGCGAACAGCGCGCCCACGTACAGGACGGCGTGCACGACCAGCAGCGAGGCCTCCAGCACGCGGTTCTTCATCGTCGGGCGCGCCAGCGCCCGGACGCTGGACACGTGGAGGTTGAACCCCTCGAGCGTGAGCAGCGGGAAGAACAGGAACGCCTGCCAGCGGCCCATGAACCTGGGCAACCCCTTGCTGACGGCGGCCTGCTCGGGTGACCAGAGCAGGAAGTCGGGGCTGACGTCGGGATCGTGGTCCTCGTGGTTGGGATTGGCGTGGTGGCGGGTGTGCTTGTCCATCCACCAGCCGTAGCTCATGCCGATGGCGAGGTTTCCCGCCACCAGTCCGGCGATCTGGCTGGAGCGGCGGGAACGGAAGACCTGACGGTGGGCCAGGTCGTGGGCGACGAGCCCGATCTGGGCGAACACCACCGCGAGGAAGGCCGCCACCAGCAGCTGGTACCAGGAGTCGCCGAGGGCGAAGAAGGCGGCCCAGCCGCCGACGAAGGCCGCGGCGACCAGGCCGAGTCGCGCGGCGTAGTAACCGGGGCGCCGGTCGAGCAGACCGGCTTTGGCGATCCGGCGCGACAGGCGGGCGAAATCACTGCCCCGCTCTCCGTTTACCGGGACGGCGGGAAGGTCCTCGTCATCGATCGCGGTTGAGTTGGACACGCTTCTCCTCAAATGGGCCGGATCACTCGACATGATTGCGTCAGCAAGGAGGGGCACAGATCTGCGTCAACCAAGCAGGACGGCCATCTTAGGATTGCGCGGTAGCTGTGATCACAAACCCCCGCTTCCACCCCAGCTTGTGGTAGTGCTGACCCTACCCCGGCAAATATACGGATTTAGGGGTTGTCGCAGGGCAGTCATGGAAGTAATCACATTCGCCGCTTTCAGCGGCGTTAGGCCGGGCTCCCGGCTGCTGGCAGGATGGTCGCCCATGGCATCGGGGACATACTGGACGATCAGGACGGCGGCGGCGACGGCCCTGGCGGTGAGCGCCGGGTGTGCCACCGGCCTCGACGGTGCGGGCGAGGACGGTGCCACCCCCGCACCGGGCGCCTCCCGAGCCTCGAAGCCCTCCCCAGGAGAACGGACGGCGAGACCGGCAGGGCCTCCCGGGGTGAGGCCCAGGCCCGGCGAGGTGGGCAGGATCCCCCGCCCCGGTGACGGCCTGCCCCCGGTGATCAGCTCCATTCCCACCAAGCGGAAGGTCGTCTTCCTTACCATCGACGACGGCTGGGAGCAGGATCCCGGTTTCGTGGCGCGAATCCGCGACCAGCGGATTCCCGTGGCGGCCTTCGTCACCCGCGACGCCGTGGAGGCGAAGGGCGCGGCCGACCCGACCGCACAGGGCGGCAGATACCTCGGTGCGGGCAAGTGGGGGTACGTGCGCGACCTGCGCGACGCGGGGGCGACGATCGAGAACCACACGCTGACCCACCCGAACCTGCCGACGCTCGGCTACGAGGGCCAGAAGGCCGAGATCTGCGGCGTCTCCAAGCTGATCCGCAGGCACACCGGCACCGCGCCCACCCTGTTCCGCCCGCCGTTCGGCAACCACAACACCCTCACCCGCAGGGCCGCCAAGGCCTGTGGCATCGACGCGCTCCTGCTCTGGACCGCGACCGTGCAGCCGGGCGGGAAGATCGCCTACCAGGTGCCCGACAAGAGGCTCCGCCCCGGAGACATCCTGCTGCTGCACTTCCGGCCGAACCTCGCCCGCGACTTCGGGATCCTCGTCGCGAAGATCAAGCGCCGGGGTTTCGAGATCGGCAACCTCGACGCGTATCTGGAGGCCGCGACCCGCTGAGCGATCTCGGCGCACAGCGGGGGGCCGCGCCCCGCCGAGTGATCTCGGCCGCGTACCGGACAGCGGGTCCACCGCCCGGCGTAACCCTCCAAGCGATCTCGGCCGCGTACCGGACGGCGGGTCCGCCGCCCGGCGTACCCGGAAATCCCCCAGGAGACGGACGTCCCGGAGAGGGCGCCCGGCCCATCATTGAGCCACGCCCCGAGGGGAAGCGGGCGCGGGGATCGCCGGATCCGGCGGAACACATGTCCTGCGCGCGAGGGGCGCCCGAGAGGGGATTCTCGGGGGCACGAGGAAGATCCGGCGTCGCGAGCCGACAGAGACGATCTTGGTTCGACGGAGAAGTGCGGTCTCCCACCGGGCCATGTGACAAAGATCGCAGCGGTTCGCGGCGCCTCCCCCTCCCGTTGCTCTACAAGCCGTAGTACTACTAGAAGTAGAACTACGAGTCGTAGAGCTCCTGGCCCGCGAAGGGAACGCAAGGGGAAGATGGACGCACTAGACCTGGCCCGGTGGCAGTTCGGGGTGACCACCGTGTACCACTTTCTGTTCGTACCCCTCACGATCGGTCTCGGCGTCTTCGTGGCCGGCCTGCAGACCGCCTGGCACCGGACGGGCAAGGAGCACTACCTGCGGCTCACGAAGTTCTTCGGGAAGCTCTTCCTGATCAACTTCGCGATGGGCGTGGTGACCGGCATCGTGCAGGAGTTCCAGTTCGGCATGAACTGGAGCGAGTACTCGATCTTCGTGGGCGACGTCTTCGGCGCGCCACTCGCCCTGGAGGCACTGCTCGCGTTCTTCCTGGAGTCGACCTTCATCGGCCTGTGGATCTTCGGCTGGGACAGGCTCCCCAAGCGCGTCCACCTCGCCACCATCTGGGCCGCGGTCATCGGGTCCAACCTGTCGGCGTACTTCATCCTCGCCGCCAACGCCTGGATGAAGCACCCGGTCGGGTACGAGGTGGTCGACGGCAAGGCCAGGATGACGGACCTGTGGGCGGTGCTCACCAACTCCGCGGCGCTCGCCCAGGTGCCCCACGTGATCGCCGGGGCCTTCGTCGTGGCGGGCGGCTTCGTGCTCGCGATCTGCGGCTACCACCTCCTGCGCGAGCGCCGCACCGGCGCCGGCGCGCTCCCGGGTGCCGGCGCGCTCCCGGGTGCCGGCACGGCCTCGGTGACGGCGCCGCGTGGCGGCCCGAGCATCTGGCGGACCCCGATGCGGGCCGCGCTGCTGATGACGGCGATCGCCGGGGCCCTCGTCGCGGGCAGCGGCGACATGTCGGCCAAGCTGCTGTACGAGCAGCAGCCCATGAAACTCGCCGCCGCGGAAGGACTGCGGCACGACACCGCCGGCGCGGCGTTCTCGCCCGTCCCCGGGATCGAGGTGCCCATGCTGCTCAGCTTCCTGTCCACCGGCGACCCGAACGCCGTGGTCCAGGGCACCGAGGACCTGCAGGCACGGTACGAGGAGCGGTTCGGCCCCGGTGACTACCGGCCCAACCTGCCGGTGGTCTTCTGGTCCTTCCGCGTGATGATCGTCTTCGGTCTGTCCACGGTGGCCCTTTCTGTGCTCGGTCTCTGGCTCACCCGCCGCAGGCGGCGCGGCACCCCCCTCGCCCCCCGGGAGATCCCCACCTGGTTCGCCCGGTTCTGCGTGCTCGCGTTGCCGCTGCCGACCGTCGCGATGATCGCCGGTTGGCTGCTCAGCGAGATCGGCCGCCAGCCGTGGACCGTCCAGGGCGAACTGCTCACGGCCGCGAGCGTCTCGCCGGGCGTCAGCCTGGCCGAGGTGGCCGTCTCGCTCGCGGTCTTCACGACGCTGTACGGCGCGCTCGCGCTGGCCGAGGCGGTACTGCTCACGCGCCACGTCAAGGCGGGGCCCGAGCCCGCCGCCCCCGCCGCTCCCCTCGCGCCGCCGCCCTCCCGCGACGACGAGGACGCGGACGCCCGGCTCCAGCCGACCCTCATGTACTGAAGGCGACGACAATGGAACTCACCACCTTCTGGTTCGCGGTCATCGCGTTCCTGTGGACCGGCTACTTCGTGCTGGAGGGCTTCGACTTCGGCGTGGGCATGCTGGCACCCGCACTGGCGAGGAACGAGGCCGAGCGCAAGCAGGTCCTGGGCACGATCGGCCCGGTCTGGGACGGCAACGAGGTCTGGCTGATCACCGCGGTCGGCGCCATGTTCGCCGCCTTCCCCGCCTGGTACGCCGGACTGCTCAGCGAGTTCTACCTGCCGATCGTGCTGGTCCTCGTCGGGCTGATCGTGCGCGGCATCGGCCTGGAGTGGCGCGGCAAGGTCCAGCACGCCTCCGACCGCGTCTGGTGCGACCTGGGCGTGCTCGTCGGCAGCGCCCTGCCCGCGTTCCTGTGGGGCGCGGTCTTCGCCGATCTGCTGCGGAGCAGCGCGGCGGCCGCCCTCGTCGGCGGAGTGTTCTCGCTCTCGGTGTGCGTGCTGCACGGGGCGGTGTTCATCGCGCTCAAGACCACCGGACCGGTGCGCTCCCGTGCCCGGCGCGCCGCCCTGATCGCCTCCGTGGTGGCACTGCCCGCCGCGGTGACGGCGCTGTCGAACATTCCCGTCGCGACCACGGCGATCGGCGCGTGGTCGGCGGCCCCGTGGCTGTGGGCGGCCTCGCTCGCCGCGATGGCGGCCCTCGCCGCCGGAATCGCGCTCACCTGGCGCGGCCGGGACGGCTGGGCCTTCGCCGCCACGGCCTCGTCCATCGCGCTGGGCGGCGCCGCCCTGTTCGGCGCCCTGTGGCCCGCCCCTTTCCCCGGCCTCACCGTCGCCGAGGCCGCCTCAGGCCCGTACACGCTGGGCGTGCTGACCTGGATCGGCCTCATCGCGCTGCCGTTCGTGCTCGGCTATCAGGCCTGGTCGTACTGGGTCTTCCGCAAGCGCCTGGTCGCCGAGGTCTCCTGAGAACACCGGCCACCCCGACCCGGCCGCCCCGGGCAGCCGCCTCAGTGCAGGCCGAGCCTGGCGAGCGGCTCGACGAGTTCCCTCTCCTCGTAGGACAGGTGCGACAGGAGCGTGTCGCTCAGCAGGTCCATCGCGCCCCGCAGGGCCTTGTGACCGTCAGGTTCGGAGACGAAGGCGACCAGCGCCCGGTCGACGTCTTCGAGGACCTCGTGGATGGCGTGGTGCTCCTGCTCCAGCCGGTCGACGACGGGCACCAGTCCGGGGTCCGCGCGGCGCAGACGAGGGAAGAGGCTCTGGTCCTCGATGGTGTGGTGGGTCGTGACGACCCGGCAGTAGGACTCGCAGTACGCGCCGACCGTCCAGTTGTTCTGGCGCATCGTCATCGCGTTGATGTGCGAGCGCGCGATGCCGGGATCCATCGCTCCGGAGGTGACCTCCTCGACGAGCCGCCGTACCTCGGCCAGTTCCTGGCGGAGGTGGTCGTGGATGTCGACGAGATGGCGTCCCGCCGCCTGCTCCCTGGGGGTGTAGGTGCGGGCCGGGTCGGGAGCGGGACCGGTGGGCCGGGTGGTCTCGTCCCAGACCCGGACATCGGAGAGCCGGGTGCCGTCGTCCGGGGTCGGCGTGACCCCCAGGGCGGGAGGGACCCCGCCCCCGGGAGCGGCGACGGCGGCGGGGGCGTCCGGTGACACGCTCCGCGCGATCGCCGCACTCACCCCGGTGGACCGGCCCGCGCCGGTGGCCGTACGCGAACCGGCACGCTCGGCGTCCACGAGTTCGCGTACGGCGGGGACGACCTCGGCGGCGAACCGCCGGATGTCGTCGGGGTCGTCGCTCGCGAGGATGTAGGCGCTCATCCCCTGGTCCAGGGTGAGCTCGGCGAGTTGCTCGGCCCACACGCCCGCGGGTCCCTGAAGGAAGGCGCGGCCGGAGCCGGTGAAGGTGCCGCCGATGTTGTACAGACGCCGGATGTCGGCGGGTGAGCGTCCCGCGCCGAGAGCGGCCTCGTCGATGATCGCGTTCATCGCCGGGAGTGCGTCCAGGCCGGCGTAGGCGTGGCTGGGCAGCCAGCCGTCCGCGAGCCTGCCGGTCATGTCGAGCATGCGCCTCTTGTAGGCCCCCAGCCAGATGCCGACGTCGTGGACGGGGGCCGGACCGGGGTGTGCCCCCCGCACGCGGTGGTGGCCGCCGTCCACCCGCACGGCTTTGCCCCCTGCCTCCCACATGGCCCGGATGACCTCGATGCCCTCCTCAAGCGCGTCGACCCCCTGGGCCGCGGTCAGCCGCGGGCCACCGAGAGCGGCGATACCGTCCCAGAAGGCGCCCGCTCCCAGCCCGAGCTCGACGCGGCCACCGCTGAGGATGTCCAGGGTCGCGACGCTGCGGGCGAGCACCGCGGGCGGGCGCAGGGGCAGGTTCGCCACGTTCGGCGACACTCGCAGCGTCGAGGTGCCGGCCGCGATGACCGAGAGCAGGGTCCACGTGTCGAGGAACCGCGCCTGGTACGGATGGTCCTGCACGGTCACCAGGTCCAGCCCCACCTGCTCGGTGAGCCTGGCGAGCGCGACGACCCTCTCGGCCTGGTCGGCCACCGGTGTCAGGAATGTCCCGAACAACAACTCGTGCCGGTAGTCGGGCATGTCTCTCCTCGGTGCGTCATCTCGGATGCGCGACACACGTCCCTTCCGGACGCGCGGCACCGCGATGGTGCGGCAGGACAGATCGTATGTAAAACAGATGAATTGTCAAACAGAAGGTCTCACTAACCGTCGATCCTGGTAACCTCGTGACATGCCCGCGCCCCGACCCACCAGTGCCGAGACCCAGGACGCCCTGGACAGCGATTTGGGCTGGACCCTCGGAGTCGTCTTCCGCGCCTACGTCAGGACGGCGAACGCGCTGGTCAGCCACCTCCCCGGCGGCCCGCGCGGTTACCAGGTGCTCGCCGCGGCGGCCCAAGGACTCCCCGGCGGCCAGGGCGCGCTGGCACAGCGTCTCGGCGTCGACAAGACCGTCATGACCTACCTGCTCGACGATCTGGAGAAGGCCGGGCTGGTCGAGCGCCGCCCCGACCCCGCCGACCGGCGCAACAAGCGCGTCGTCGCCACCGAGCGGGGCAGGGCGGCCTGGGTCGACACGCAGACCCGGCTGGAGCACGCCGAAGACCACGTGCTGGAGCCGCTGGACCCCGCCGACCGCTCGGTGTTCCGGGAGCTGCTGCGCAGGCTCGCCGCCCGGGCCGACAGCCTCGACCCGGAGCACAACACCTGCCGGCTCGTCGAGGAGCTCGCCCCGGAAAGCATCCCCTCGGCATCGGCCGCCCCCGCCAAGCCGCGACGCTCCCCCCGCCGCTGACCACCGGCCGTCGCGAGCGCCCGTGAGCACGCTCGCGAGGCCGCCGGAGGATCGGTGGGCATGAAGAACCAGGCGCCGAGAACCCGCCGAACCGGGCGCACCGAAGATCCGGAGAAGCCGTTCCGGCCCGGGGACGCCCCCACCCCCGACCCGGAACCGCCCCGGACGCGACTCAACCGACGGACAGGATCAGCGTGGAGCTGTAGGCGGAAGACGCTCCCGCACCGAATCGCTGGTTGTTCACCACCGCTCCGTAACCGGCGCCGCTCGCCCAGTGGAACGTCATCACCGGCTGACTCCCGCTGAAGTCGATGTTGCCCACCATCTCGGTGAAGCTACTGCTGCCACCGATCCGCGACGAGCCGTTCGCCGCGAAGACCCAGCTGTTTCCCTGCCTCTGGAACCGGCCGCGCAGCGGATAGAGGTCCGTGCGCACGTTGGTGGTGTTGAAGGCGAACGTGCCGTTTCCGGAGAAGACCCACACCGCGTTCCTGACGCGCGAGAGCGCGCTGTTCGCCCAGGCGGGCTGCCCCTTCAGCTGCTGGAACCGGGTGACCCTCGCCGTACGGAAGCGGTAGGGGAAGGCGGCACTCACCACCTGCCCGGACCCGGTGGGCGCGCTCACCCCGGCCTGTCCCGACGTGGACGCCTGCGCGACAGGAGCCGACACCACGGCCCCGGCGAGCAACACCCCCGCGGCGAGCGCCCTCGCCGCCCTTCCCCTGCTCCTCCCGGCCCCGGCCCTCCTGCTCCACGTCCCGTCCTCGTCCGCCCTCGCCCTCGCCCTCGCCCGGATTCGACCCCTCGACCCCATGAAATCCATGCCGATCTCCCTCCCGGCATCCTCTCCACCCTGTCTCCCACCCGGCGGCAGAAGATGCATTCCTGACTACAGGAGTAGCGTAAAGTGAAACCTTCCTTTCCCGAAAGACGGAGGGCAATACGATCTGGAGAAGTAACAGGAATCGAGGGAAAAAGACAGATCAACTCGACCATCTGCCCGGAGCAACGCACTATTTGTCGGCATTGTAGTTAATTTATCTGACTATACTTTTGTTGCCTTGGCCACCAGGCAGGAGCTCCTGTACACATCTCCACGAAAGCGCGATTGACCTCAAGAAGACTTGAGGTTGAAAACTGACTCCCATGGCCTCCCTCATGGACATCGGAGTGATCCTGCCCACCGTCGCCGTACAGCGAGAGCAGCGGCTCGACCTGGGCACCGCCGCACGGCACGCGGAGCAGGTGGGGCTGGACGGCGTCTGGCACGGCGACCATCTGGCCACCGGAACGGCGTCACTGGACTGCGCCGTGGCGCTCGCCGTCGCGGCCGGGGCGACCGCGCGGATCAGGATCGGGGCGAGCGTGTTCGTCCCGGCGATCCGCCCCCTGGCGTGGGCGGCCAAACAGGTCGCGAGCCTGCAGCACGTCTCCGGCGGACGGCTGGTCCTGGGCGTCGGCTCCGGCGGCGGCCCCGGGCAGTGGGCGGCGGCCGGAGTGCCGTACGGGGAGCGCGGCAGGCGCACCGACACCGCGCTGGAGCTGCTCGCGCGGCTACTGGCCGGGGAGACCGTCGCACTGGTGGACGAGCCGGGAGAGGTACGGCTCGAACCGGCCGTGACGCCCCCGCCGATCTGGGTCGGCAACGCGTCGGCGGTGGCCGTGCGACGCGCGGCCCGCCACGGGGACGGCTGGTTCCCCTCGATGATCCCCCCGTCGGAGGTGGCCTCGGGCAGGGCCACGCTCGCCGAGCTCGCCTCCTCCCACGGACGCCCGGAGCCGGTCGTCGCCATCGGCGCCACCGGCGTCCTCGGCACGGCTCCCGGACTGCCCACCCTCGATGCCATCGCCTCGCGCATCACCGGATACGGCATCCCCATGGAGAAGGCCGTGCGTCTGCCCCTCACCGGCGAACCCGCGCGGGTGGCAGAGCGGCTGGCCGCCTACCGCGAGGCCGGGGCGCGTCACGTGGTCCTGGGGTTCGCGGGAGGCGACTGGCGCGAACAGTGCGACCTCCTGGCCGAGACCCGCACCCTCCTGCCCTGACCACCTCGATGAGGGCTCGGCCCCCTCTTCGGCTGACACCGACACGGCGACGCGGGCGGCGGCCGTCAGCCGGGCTGGCTGTTGTCCTTGAGCGCGCCCCAGCCGTGCCAGTTCACGATCTCGATCCAGGCGCTGACCCGGCCGCGGTCCCGCTGGGGGTACGGCTTCCCCGTGTACTGACGGGACAGCCTGTCGATGTCGCTCAGATCCTTGTCGTCATATATCTCGGCGACATTCCCGCTGATGCTGACGTGGGTGTACCAGCCGTTCTCGTCGAGCACGGTCAGGGAGACGCGGGGATCACCGCGCATGTGGTCGAGCCGTCTGCGGCCCTCGTCCATGTTGACCAGGATCCGGCCGTCGTCCCAGAGATACCAGGTGGCCGTGGACACCGGCCGTCCGTCGGGCCGAAGCGTGGTGATGACGGCGGGGTTCGGCTTCTTCAGCATCGCGACTGCCTCATCGGGAAGCGGCGGCTTTGACATGATCGCTCCTCTTCGTCTCCGTGCCCCTGCGATGCAGGTGACGCGTGCGGTTCACGAGATACCCGTCCACCGTGCCACATCCCGGATGGTAACGGTCCGGCGACTCTCCGCAAATGGTCGCCGCCGGCCCCCGAAGGACCCGTCGCGGCCACAGGTCTGGACGTCGCCTCCACGCCCCCCGTCTCAGGAGATCGGGAAAGGTCGAGGAATCCACCGCAGAAACCATCACACGAGCGCCCCTGCCTTTTGACGGCGACCCTAAGCTTTGAGGATGAGGTGATCCACAGATTCCGGACATGCCAGATCGTCGGGACGCGGATATGGGAAGAGGCCATGATTCCGCGCTGGGACAGGAGCCGCCGGAGCTTGCAAAAAAATCGTCGGGCATCGTCCCTGAAAAGGGGCGATGCCCGACGGCTTTTCGATTCAACGATCTATCGATGAGGCGACAGATCGTTGTCCACCGATTTTCAGGGAACCACGTAAGGGCTGTAGTAGTACCCTCCGTTGGTGATGTCCTGCATTCGCACCCGGCATGAGCCCTGGTTACCGACCGCGAAGACGAAGCTCTTCACCTGGCCCGCCGAGATGGAGAAGGGGCCGTTGTCGTCTTTCTGGAAACCATTTATGCACATCAGGCGGAATCGCGCGGTGAGCTTGGACCCCTCGTTCTTGTAGTAGGCCACGTCGTAACCGCCCGGACTTCCGGTGATACCACGCGCGCACAATTCGTTGTTACTGATCGGAGCGCACTTCACCGGGCCGAGAAAGGCTGCCGTTCCTGCCTGGGCCGCGGATGCGGAAAGGGCGGTCAGCGGCACAGCGGCGCACACTGCCGCGAGCGCGACGGCGCCGATTCGACGAGTGATCACTCGTTGATCCTTCCTAGATGAACCGTTGTTCTGTGGAACCTAGGCAACGATCACTGTTCGGCCCTGCTTTCGACAACCTGTAAGGCTCCAGGGTGCCGTTGAGGCACCGACAAGGTAGAACAAGGTAGAGGGAACGCGCGGTCAAGCGGCCGAGTGATCCCGCAGATCTCCCGGAGACGACTCCCGTCCGGCCGAGAAGAACCGGCCCCGGAAACCCCGATGCCCCCGGAGGTCAGGTCGTAGCGGCGTGGCGCAGGTCGAAGAGGTCCGACGGGGAGATGGGCATCTTGTCGATCCGGATCCCCTCGGCGTCCTCGATCGCCGAGGCGAGCACCGCCGAGACCGGGATGACCCCCGCCTCGCCCGCGCCCTTGATACCGAGCGGGTTGAGCGGGGACGGCGTCTCCAGGTGGGCGGTCTCGATGAGGGGCACCTCGGTGGCGTACGGCATGAGGAAGTCCATGAAGGAGGCGTTCAGCAGCTGGCCGTGACCGTCGTAGACCATCTTCTCGTACAGGGCCCCGCCGACGCCCTGGCCGACGCCGCCGTGGATCTGGCCCTCGACGATCATCGGGTTGATCAGCTTGCCGCAGTCGTGGACGACGGCGTAGCGCAGGATGCGGATCTCGGCGGTGAGCGGGTCGGTCTCGACGATGGCGGCGTGCATGCCGGAGGCGAAGGTCGAGCGGATCGGCGAGTAGTAGTCGCGGCCCTCCAGCCCCGGCTCCTCCCCGTCGGCCACCGGCGGCCGGTCGTAGGAGGCGACGCCGGCGAACTGGGTGGCCCTCGCCGCCTCCTCGTCGAAGGCGTAGCGCAGCGGGTTGGACAGCACCGCCACGGTCGCGAGCGGGATCGAGGCGCCGGGAGTGCCCGCCACCCGCACCTCCCCGTCGACGATCTCCAGGTCGCGGGGGTCGGCCTCCAGCGCGTCGGCGGCGATCCGCAGGGCCTTCTCCCGCACCTTCCTGCAGGCCAGCGCGATCGCGTTGCCGCTCATCACCGCGGCACGCGAGGCGAAGGTGCCGACCGCGTAGCCGAACCTGCGGGTGTCGCCGGTGACGACCGAGACCCTTTCCATCGGCACGCCCAGCTCGGACGCGGCGATCTGCGCGAACACCGTCTCGTGGCCCTGGCCCTGAGAGGTGAGGCCGGTGGAGACGTGCACCCGGCCGTCCGAGGTGATCTGGACGTGCCCGCCCTCGTACGGGCCGACGCCGGTGCCCTCGACGTAGCAGCCGATACCGATCCCGATCGTGCGGCCCTCCTCGGCGGCGCGGGCCTTCAGCTCCGGGAAGTCGTCCCAGCCGATCAGCTCCTTGAGCATCCGCAGCGACTCGGGGTAGTCGCCGCTGTCGTAGATGAGCGGACGGCCGTCCTGGAAGATCAGGCCCTGGTCGTAGGGGAACTCGTCGGGCTGGATGAAGTTGGCCGCGCGCACCGCCGTACGGTCGGCCCCCAGATACTCGGCGATGTGGTCCATCGTCCGTTCCATGCAGAAGACCCCCTGGGGGCGGCCCGCCCCGCGGTACGGGGTGACCTGCACGGTGTTGGTGTAGATCGAGGAGAACTCGACCCGGTAGGCGCCGATCCGGTAGGGGCCGAGCAGCTGGGTGGAGGTGATGATCGGCACGATGATCCCGTACGGCGTGTAGGCGCCGTGGTCGTGCAGGATCTCGACGTCCAGGCCGAGCACCCGGCCCTCGTCGTCGAAGCCGACCCGGACCGACTGCACCTGGGCCCGCTCGTGCGCGGAGGAGACGAAGTGCTCGCGCCGGTCCTCGGTCCACTTCACCTCGTGGCCGAGCGTGATCGCCGCCCACGGGACGAGGATCTCCTCAGGCCACGGGTGGACGATCTTCACGCCGAACCCGCCGCCCACGTCGGGGGCGATCACCTCGACCTTCGGCAGCGGCAGGCCGAGCTTGGCGGCGATGGCCATCCGGACGCTGGTGGAGGTCTGGGTGCTGGAGTGGACGCGCAGGGAGCGGTCGTCGGCGTCCCAGCGGGCGTGCACGCCGCGTCCCTCCAGCGGCATGGACGCGCTGCGCTCGATGTCGAGCCGGAAGGAGAGCGTGTGCGGCGCGGCGTCGATCGCCTCGCGCGCGCCGAGCCCGGCGTCCGAGGGCACCTCCTGGACCAGGTGCGCGCCGACGTTGCCCGGCACGCCCTCGTGGACGAGCTGGGCGGACTGCGCGGCCTCCTCCACGCCGACCACCGGCTTGAGGATCTCGTAGTCGACCTGGATGAGCGCGCAGGCGTCCTCGGCGAGGTAGCGGTCGCGGGCGACGACCATCACGACGGGCTCGCCGACGTGCCTGACGATCTCGCGGGCGAGCGGGTACGCGGTGCGGCCGTGGGTGAGCGCCGGGTGCGGGATGAGCAGCGGCAGCGGCTGGGCGAGCGCGCCGGGCAGGTCCTCCCAGGTGTAGATCGCCACCAGTCCCTCGACCTCGATGGCGGCCGAGACGTCGATGTCGCGGATCCTGGCGTGGGCGTGCGGGGAGCGGACGAACGCCGCCTCCAGCGCCCCGGCTCCCAGGTCGTCCAGGTACAGGCCCCTGCCGGTGAGCAGCCGGGGGTCCTCGCGCCGGGTGATCGGTTCGCCGAACAGTTTCGTGGTCACGGGTCCTCCGCCATGATCTCGGCCGCGCGGTGGACGGACTTGACGATGTTCTGGTAGCCCGTGCACCGGCACAGGTTGCCGGAGACGCCCTCCAGCACCTCCTCGTCGGTCGGCGCCGGGTTGTCGCGCAGCAGCGCGGTCACCGTGCACAGGAAGCCGGGGGTGCAGAAGCCGCACTGCAGGCCGTGGCACTCGGCGAAGGCCCGCTGCACCGGCGAGAGCGTGCCGTCCTCGTCGGCGAGTCCTTCGACGGTGGTGATGTCGCGCCCGTCCACGGTGACCGCGAACGTCAGGCAGGAGCGGACGGGCTCGCCGTCCAGCAGCACCGTGCAGCATCCGCAGACGCCGTGCTCGCACCCGACGTGCGTGCCGGTCAGACCGAGGTCGTGCCGCAGGCAGTCCGACAGCAGCCGCCGCGCGGGGACCTCGGCCTGCCGGAGCACCCCGTTGACGGTCAGCGTGATCTCATGCATCCGCGGCCTCCCTGGCGGCGTCACGGAGTGCCTGCTCGGTGAGCACTCCGGCGAGGTGCCGCCGGTAGGCGGCGGTCGCGTGGATGTCGGCCTCGGGGTCGACCCGGTCCCGTACGACGCGGGCCGCCGAGGCCCAGTCGGCCGAGGCGGCCGGACGGTGGCCGACGGCCTCGGAGACGTCGACGAGCAGCGGCACGGGGCCCAGGCTCACGCACGCCACCGTCGCCGAGGTGATCCTCAGGTCGTCGTCCAGGGCGACGAGCGCCGCGATCCCGGCCAGGGCGTAGTCGCCGTGCCTGCGGGCGACCTCGCGGAACGCGGTGCCCGAGCGCGGGGGCGGCGCGGGGAAGAACGCGGAGACGGCCAGCTCGCCGGGGGCGACCGCCGACTCCAGCGGACCGGTGAAGAAGGCGTCGGCGGGGACGTCCCTGACGGCGCCGGGCCGCGCCAGGCGCACCGAGCCCTGCAGCAGGGCGAGGACGGCGGGCAGTTCGGCGGCGGGGTCGGCGTGGGCCAGGCTGCCGACCACGGTTCCCCGGTTGCGGATCACCGGGTGGGCGACCAGCCGGAGCGCCTTGCCCAGCAGCGGCTGGGCGGCGGCGGCCGATCCGTCGCGTTCCACCTGGGCGTGCCTGGCGAGGGCTCCGACGCGGACGCCCTCCGGTGTGACGTCGACGAACGCCAGTTCCGGCAGCCGGTTGATGTCGATCAGGTGGGCGGGGGCGGCGAGCCGCATGTTCAGCATCGGGATCAGGCTCTGCCCTCCGGCGAGCACCTTGCCGTGCTCCCCGGCCCCGGCGAGGGCGTCGAGTGCCTCGCCGAGGGAGCGGGGAGCGTGGTATTCGAACGGGGGTGGCTTCACCCGGTGGCCTCTCGTCGCGCCTCCGACACCTGCGGACCGGCACCGCCGCCGCTGCCGCCCCGCCCGGCGATGACCCGGAGCAGGTGGTAGCCGGCCACCACCACGATGGTGCCGAGGGCGATGCCCTCCAGCGTGAAGTCCGAGCTGATCATATGCTTGACCGGGCCGATGGCGAGGATGATCCCCGCCCCGATCGGGACGAGGTTGACGGGGTCGGCGAAGTCGACCCGGTTCTCGATCCAGATCTTCGCGCCGAGCAGGCCGATCATGCCGTACAGGATGACGGTGATACCACCGAGCACGCCGCCCGGCGTGGCCGCGACCAGCGCGCCGAACTTCGGGCAGAGGCCGAACAGGATCGCGATGACGGCGGCGATGTAATAGGCGGCCGTCGAGTAGACGCGGGTGGCGGCCATGACGCCGATGTTCTCGGCGTAGGTGGTGGTCGGGGAGCCGCCGAAGGCGCTGGCGACGACGGTGGCGGCGCCGTCGGCGGCGACCGCCCGGCCCATGTACGGATCGACGTCGGTCTTGGTCATCTCGCCGACGGCCTTGACGTGGCCGACGTTCTCGGCGACCAATGCGATCACCGCCGGCAGCACGAGCAGCACGGCGGAGAACTTGAAGTCGGGGAAGTGCATGTTCGGCAGGCCGATCCAGTCGGCCGCCGCCACGCCTTCGAAGCTCACCCTGGGGTGCGTGTCGACCGCGCCGGTGCCCGCGTTGAAGGCGGTGATGTTCCCGAAGACCCTGTCGGCCAGCCAGGAGAGCGCGAAGCCGATGATCAGACCGAGCAGGATAGCGATCCTGCCGATGAAGCCCTTGAAGAGCACGATGAGGACGAAGGTGACGGTCATCGTGATCAGGGCGATCCACTGGTCCTGCGGCCAGTAGATGTCGGCGACGACGTACGCCAGACCGAAGCCGATCAGCATGACGACGGCGCCGGTGACGACCGGCGGGAAGACGCGGTTGATGATCTGTACGCCGAGGAAGTGGATGGCCACGCCCACGAGCGCGAGGACGAGTCCGGCGACGAGGATGGCGCCAGTGACGATCGCGTCGGTGGCGGGTGTGTCACCGCCCATGAGCGCCCGGATCGCGAGCACGCCGCCCACGAACGACGCGCTGGTCCCGAGGTAGCTGGGGACCTTCCCCTTCACGATGAGCAGGAACATGATCGTTCCGACGCCCGAGAACATGATGGCGACGTTGGGGTCGAGTCCCATCACCAGGGGGAAGACGAAGGTCGCGCCGAACATCGCGACGACGTGCTGCGCCCCGAATCCGACCATCCGCGGCCATGACAGCCGCTCGTCGGGTTTGACCACCTCTCCTGGAGCGAGCGTTTTGCCGTCGCCGTACTTCGTCCAACCTGCAACCATCGAGCCCCACCTTTCACCGGGCCGTCGGTCGGTGAACCACCCCGCGGGCTTCCCTCCGGCGAATCCCCTTACAGCTGTTGCGGGCACGTTAGGACCGAAAGCATGCCCTTACATCGTCATGATCTGCCAAATCTGCGGGGCGTACCAGTGGACAGCTCGCACACCGCGCACCCGCCGCACCGGTGAGGGCCGCCCGCGGACCGCGGAGCGGTCACTTCCCGACCACGTGGATCTCGAAGCCGTCGCCGCTCACCACCTGGCCGTCACGGATCTTGCAGGTCTTGCGGAGCTCGACCTCGCCGTCCACCAGCACGTTGCCGTCGGCGATGAAGTGTTTGGCCTGACCGCCCGTCTCGGTGACGCCGCAGTATTTGAGCAGGTCGCACAGCGGGATGTATTCGGTTTCCAGCTCGAAGGTCTCGTTCACGCCGAACAGCTTAGATCCCGCCTGCGCGCCCTCCTCGCCGTACCGGGCGCCGCCGCCGGGTGCCCCGCCGGACGCCGCCGTCAGATGCCGCGCATCCGCAGGACGTGCAGGGCGAGGGTGAGGTTCAGGCGCAGGTGGGCGTCCTCGGTGAAGCCGCCGAGCATGCGCTCCAGCTTGCCGATCCGGTAGCGCAGCGTGTTGTAGTGGAAGTGCAGCCTGCGCGCCGTCTCGGCCACGTTGAGGTTGGTCTCCAGCAGCACCTGCAGCGTACGGCGCAGGTCGGCGTTCTCCGCGTCGTCGTCGGAGGCGAGCGGGCCGAGGGTCTCGCGGACGAAGGCGTGCAGCTCGGCGGTGTCGTTGACCAGCGACAGCAGCCGGTAGACGCCGAGCTGGTCGAAGTTCGCGACCGCGCCGTTGCCGTGGAGCTGGCGGCCCACCCGCGCGGCCTTCAGCGCCTGGCCGTACGCCTCGGGCAGCGCCTCGGCCCCGACGGCGGTGCGGCTCGCGCCGGTGGAGAAGGTGGCGGGCAGGGACTCGGCGAAGGCCGCGGCGGCGTCCTTGGCGAGGCGGCCCGCGTCGACGGACGCGTCCACGATGGTGACGACCTCGTGGGAGAACCCGGCCACCGCGCCGCGTGCGTCGTGGCGGCGCATCGCACCGGTCCAGCACGTGACGAGGCGGTCCTGGGCGGCGCGCTCGTCGCCCTCGGGGTCGAGCTCGGCCACCAGCACGGTGACCGGGCGCTGCAGGTCCCAGCCGAAGGCCCTGGCCCGGGAGGCGACCCGTTCGGAGCCTCCCGCCCTGCCGGTGAGCACATCGCGCAGGAAGTCGGCGCGATACTTGCTCTCGACGGCGTTGACCGCCTCCTGCCGGGTCACCACCAGCGCGGCGACCGTGGCGGCACGTTCCAGAATGCCGACGTCGCTGTCACCGATCGCCCCGACCGGGCCGCAGGCGACGATTCTGCCGTGGTGGTGGCCGCCCGCCACCACCGGCACCGAGGCGTGGCGCCCGTCGGGGCCCTTCGAGGCCTCGCGCAGCGCGGCCACGTGCTCGACCGGCCCTGCCGCGGCCAGCACGTGCCCCGTCCCGTCCAGCACGGCCACCCCCGCGCCCAGCAGCCCGGCGACCTCGGCCGTCACCTCGCGCAGTCCTCCCCCGGCGAGCACGACCTGGACCAGTGCCCGGTGCGCCTCCTCTGCCCTGGCCAGTACGGCGGCCTGGCGGTTGAGGATGTCGGTGAGGACCTGGTTGAGGATGTCGTCGAAGCCGACGTCGTCGGGGAGCTGGATGAGCGGGAATCCCAGCCGGTCGGCCTGCTCCACCATCTCCTCGGGCAACTCGTCGAGATAGCGGCCGAGTTTGATGGCGAGCGCGGCCAGGCCGCGCTCGTCGAGGTCTGCCACGAGCCTGCCGAGTGACTGGGGCGTGTTGCGCAGCGGGTAGCCGGTGGTGAGCAGCAGCTCGTGCGGCTTGACCCAGGCCAGGACGTCGGGCACCTCCATCACGTTGAGGCGCTGCACGACACGGTCCAGCCCCCGCTCCCCCGCGATCAGCCGGGCTCCCGCCAGTGTCGAGACGCCGAGGACCTCGCCGACGGCGACGCCGTGAATGATCGTTCCGGTGCTCGCCGGGCGTACGGGGGGTTCCATGAGGTGATTGTGACTGATGGACCCGTCTGTCAGGAAGAGCCAACCTTTGAGCGGAGTGTTGGCAGCTTTCTCCGTACGGCCTGCGTTCACGCCCGTTCTACCGTCTGCTCAATGGATGGGGGAGTCCGTGAGCGAGCGAACCGCTGGAGAGAGCACCTTCACACCCACGGGGCCTGCCGAGGAGCGCTCATGACCGTTGGAACACGCCAGAGGACGCCGAGGGCGCCGAAGACGCAGCGCGTACACGCGTGGACGCACGGGACCGGTGCGGCCAGTACCGCCCTGCGCCAGGTGCTGGAGGCGCCCCGCCGTCCGGCGCGGGTGCTGGCGGCCTTCCCGGCAGGCGTCTACCTTGAGGTACGCACGGAGATGGAACCGCAGGTCATCGCGGTGGTGACCGGGGAGGCCACCCGCCTGCCCAACGCGATGGTGGTCACCGACCCGATGCCTCGCGTCGCGGTGGGCGACGAGGCGTCCGTCGGAGACGGCTCGATCGACGTCGGACGGCTCAGCCTGCGGGCCCACCGCTGGTGGAACCCGGCCCCGGCGCTCGGTGCCGTGGAGACGGCGCGGCTGGCCCGCTCGCTGCCCGCGATGGCGGAGTTGTGCGAGCGGTCGCCGAGGCGTCCCGGGCTGGAGGGCAACGGCGCTGCCGGCCTGCTGGCCCAGGGGTGCGCCGAGGGTTCGTTGCTGAAAAGCGTGACGGCCGCCGAGCAGTTGGTCGGCCTGGGTCCCGGGCTCACGCCGAGCGGCGACGACGTGCTCGCGGGGTTGCTGGTCGCGCTGCGTCACCTGGGCGGGGCGGTGGGCGCGAGACGTGCCGTGTGGCTGGCCGACTGGCTCGCCGCCGCGGTCACCTTCGACGTGCGCGGCAGGACCACCCCCATCTCGGCGGCGCTGCTGCACTGCGCCGCCCGGGGCGAGGCGAGCGGTGAGGTACTGGCCGTGCTGCGGGGTCTGGCGGGCCGGCACTCCCTGGAGCCGGCGCTGCACCGCCTTCTGCAACTGGGCCACACCTCCGGGGCCGATCTGGCGTGGGGGTTGCGGATCGGGCTCGCGGCGGTGATCGATTTGGAAGGCGGGGGCAATGGCGAGTACTGACGTGGTCCGGACGCGTACGGGGGTCTACCACGACTCCGTGAGCCTGATGCGGGTCAGCCGCACGGCGAGCGCGCTGCCCGGTGTGGAGGTCGCGGTGGTGGCGATGGCCACCGAACTCAACCTGCAGATCGCCTCCGAGCTGGATTTCGACCTCCCCCAGGCCGGTCCCGCCGACCTGCTGATCGCACTGCGCGGCGAGAGTGACGCCCTGGAGGCCGCGTCCGCGGAACTGGACGGGTTGCTGGCCGCGCTGTCGGCCCCGTCCTCGGGCGGAGGCGGCGACGCCGAGCTCCCTCCGCGCACCGTCCGCGCCGCGGCCCGCGAGCACGCGGCCGACCTCGCCCTCGTCTCGGTGCCCGGCCCGCACGCGTTCGCCGAGGCGCTGGACGCGGTCGAGGCCGGACTGTCGGTAATGATCTTCAGTGACAACGTGCCGGTCGAGCAGGAGGTTCTGCTCAAGAGGCGCGCCGCCGAGCGCGGCGTGCTGGTCATGGGGCCGGACTGCGGCACCGCTGTGATCGGCGGGGCGGGCCTCGGCTTCGCGAACGTCCTGAGACCCGGTCCTGTCGGGCTGGTGGCGGCCTCGGGAACGGGCGCGCAGCAGGTGACCTGCCTGCTCGACCTCGCGGGAGTGGGGGTGTCCCACGTGCTCGGCGTGGGCGGTCGCGACCTGTCCGCGGACGTGGGCGGGCTGTCCACCCTGCGCGCTCTGGAGGCCCTCGACGCCGACCCCGCCACCGAGTTGATCGTCCTGATCTCCAAGCCTCCGGCCCCTCAGGTCGCGCGGGCCGTCGAGGAGGCCGTCGCGAGGCTCGGCACACCGGTCGTGACCGCGCTGCTCGGTCCCGGACAGGCCGACCTCACCTCGGTGACCGAGGCCGCCCTGCGTGCCCTCGGCGTCCCGATCCCCACCTGGCCCTCCTGGCCCGCTCCGGCGACGACCGACGCGGCCCCCGCGTCCCCCGGGCTCTCCGGGACGGGTGACCCGGGCGCGGAAAGGAACGTGCGGGGAATCTACTCGGGCGGGACGCTGTGCGTGGAGGCGAGGCTCATCGCCGGGACCGGCGAGTTCACCGACTTCGGCGACGACGCCTACACGGTCGGCAGGGCCCATCCGATGATCGACCCGACGCTCCGCCTGGAGGCCCTGGCCGAGGTGCCGCCCGGCGACGTCGTCCTGCTCGACGTGGTTCTCGGCCACGGCTCCGACCCCGATCCGTCCGCCAGGCTCGCGCCCGCGATCGCCGAGGCCGTCGCCGGAGGCGTCACCGCGGTGGTGGCGCTGGTCGGCTCGGAAGGCGACCCGCAGGGGCTGGCCGCGCAGGCCGGGGCACTGAACGCGGCGGGGGCCGCGGTGTTCACGTCCAACGCCGAGGCGGCCGGGTACGCCGCGCGGGTGGCCGCCGGGATCACCGCGAACACTCGTTGATCGTTCGCACTGTTCACGCCGTTCGTGCCTCCTCCTCGGAAGCGGAGGTTTCCGGGCTCGTTTCCGGCTCGGGTCTTCAGACCCGTTCAGGGCTCGGGTCTCAGGTTCATCAGGGAGAAGTGATGACGCTGTCCATGCTTTCCGGCGAGCCGGAAGTGATCACGGTGGGGGCCGACGTGCTCGGCGAGGCGCTGGACGCGCAGGCCGTCTCGCGGGTCCGGGTGGACTGGCGCCCGCCGATGCCCGGCACCGAGGCCGACCTGGCCAGGGTGCTGGCCGACCCGCGCAGGGTCCGCGCCAACGAGACGGCCGTGGGCCGCCTGGTCGCGGCGCGGCCGCAGCTCGTCGGGGTACGGCCGGCGCACGAGGTGCTCGACCTGCCGAAGGGCACGTTCCTGCACGCCGGCCCGCCGATCGAGTGGGAGCGGGCGTCGGGACCGATGCGGGGCGCGCTCATCGGGGCGATGCTACTGGAAGGGCTCGCCGCCGACCCCGAGGAGGCCGAGGAGCGGCTCGCCTCCGGGGGTGCCCGGTTCGACTCCTGCCACCACCACCGCACCGTCGGGCCGATGGCGGGTGTGGTCACCCCGTCGATGTGGATGTTCGAGGTGCGCGACGCCGAGCACGGCGGCACCGCCTACTGCTCGCTCAACGAGGGGCTGGGCAAGGTGCTGCGCTACGGCGCGTACGGGCCCGAGGTGCTGGAGCGGCTGCGCTGGATGGCGGAGGTGCTCGGCCCGGTGCTCCAGGCCACCCTGGAGCGGAGCGGGCCGCTCGATCTCAGGTCGCTCGCCGCGCAGGCCCTGCAGATGGGCGACGAGCTGCACAACCGCAACCGCGCCGCCACCTCGTTGATGGTGCGTGAGCTCGCCCCCGACGTGGTGGAGGCCGCGCCCGGCCACGCCTCCGAGGTCCTGCGCTTCGTCAACGGCAACGACCACTTCTTCCTCAACGCGGGCATGGCCGCGTGCAAGGTCAGCACGGACGCGGCGAGGAACGTCCCCGGCTCCACGATGGTCGTCGCGATGGCCCGCAACGGCACGGACTTCGGGATCCAGGTCTCCGGGCTGGGCGACCGCTGGTTCACCGGCCCCGCGGGCGTGCCTGACGGCCTCTATCTGGGCGCCTACGGCCCCGAGGACGCCAACCCCGACATCGGCGACTCGACGATCACCGAGACGGCGGGGCTGGGCGGCTTCGCGATGGCCGCGGCCCCGGCGATCGTGAGGTTCGTCGGCGGGAACGTGTCGGACGCGATGGCGGCCACCCGGTCCATGTACGAGATCACCCTGGCCGAGCATCCCGCGTACCAGATCCCGGGGCTGGACTTCCGGGGCACGCCGGTCGGCGTCGACGTCACGCTGGTGGCCAGGACCGGCCTGCTGCCCACCGTGAACACCGGTATCGCCGGACGGGTCGCGGGAACCGGGCAGGTCGGCGCGGGGCTGGTCAGCCCGCCCGCCTCGGCCTTCACCTCGGCCCTCGCCGCACTCGCCGAGGCCGCCGATCATGAACACACGGCTACGTATTGATCTTTTGTCTATTAAGATTGGGTAAAGCTGACAATTTCTCCATCCGCCGGTAGCATTCGGCGACGTTCAGAGCGTGGACGCAAGATCAGTGATCTGAAGAGCACCGATCCTGACAAATACCGTCATACGCCTTCTCGGCATGCAAACTTCCATAACCGAATGCCCTCCCGATATCGTGTCCACCGCACAGGGCTGGTTTTGGGGAACGGGGAACGATGACCGATCGCTTGCTCGGGAGAAACCCCCTGGGGCCTGAGGGCGGCGATTCCGCGGGCGCGACACCGGAGGGCCAGGGCCGGCTGGTGGGCAGGCGCTACCGCCTGGTGTCACCGGTCGGACGTGGCGGGATGGGCATGGTGTGGCACGCGCACGACGTCCTGCTCGACCGGGACGTCGCGGTCAAGGAGTTGATCCTCCCCTACGGCCTCGACCACGCGGGCAAGCAGGGAGCCCACCGGCGGATGCTGCGCGAGGCCCGCTCGGCGGCCCGGCTCAGCCACCCCGGCATCGTCACCGTCCACGACGTCGTCGAGGAGGACGGCCGCCCCTGGATCGTGATGGAGCTGGTCCGCGCCTGGTCGCTGGAGCAGGCCGTGCGGCAGAGCGGGCCACTGCCCGTGGTCCAGGCCGCGGAGATCGGCGTCCGGGTGCTCGACGCGCTCCGCCACGCCCACGCCGCCGGGATCATGCACCGCGACGTCAAGCCGGGCAACGTGCTGCTCACCTCCGACCGGGTGGTGCTCACCGACTTCGGTATCGCCGCGATCGAGGGAGACGTGACGGTCACCCAGACCGGCCTGATGATGGGCTCACCCGCCTACATCCCGCCGGAACGGCTGTCGGGCCAGCCGTTCACGCAGGCCTCCGACCTGTGGTCCTTCGGCGCCACGCTGTACGCGGCGGTCGAGGGGCGACCCCCCTACGAGGGACCGGACGCGGTGGCCGTGCTCGGCGCGATCCTCACCCAGGAGCCCAGCCGCCCGCAGCGGGCCGGTGCCCTCATCGCCGTCATCGAGGGCCTGCTCCGCAAGAACCCCGCCGACCGGATGAGCGCCTCGCAGGTGTCGGACCTGCTCGATCGGGTGCTGCGCAGCCACGGCTCCAGCACCCCGAACCGCGCGCCCAGCCCCATGCCCTCGTCGATGCCGATCCCGGGCGACTCCATGCCGATCCACCTGGTGCCCCCGCTGAACGCGCCGTCGGGGCCGCCCCCCTCCCGGATCATCGAGACGCCCTCGGGGCCGATCCGGGTCCCGTACGCCAACAACTCCTCGGGCGGCGACGCGCTCTCCGGCCCTCCGAGGTCGCACCGCGCGGACCTGTTGTCCTTTCCCGCGTCCGGCTCGGGCGGGTTCCCGCAGGCGGGCGGGGCCACCGGTCTGACCGGAGGGCACCAACGCGGTTACGACGCGCTGCGCATCCCGGCCACCGGACCCGACGGAGACCCGTTCGACCCGCTGAGCAGTTTCTCCGGCGACCTGCCCGTCGCGGCATCGTCGGCACCGTCGCCCGCGCAGCCGTCCGCACCGCGTCACGGCGGGCAGAGCGAGGCGTCCAGGGCCCGCGAGGCGACGCTCTGGCCCACCCCCTCGGCGCGGGAACCGTCCTCCCGCACCGCCGTACGGGACTCGCGGTCCGTCACCTCGCCCGGCCGGAGCGGGATGCGCGGGACCTCGCGCCGCGCCCGGGGAAACAGCGAGGGCGGCCCCGACTTCCGGCTGCTCATGCTCGGCGGGGGCGGCGTGCTGGCCATCGTGGTCGCCGGACTGCTCGTCTTCCTGCCCAGCGACGCCTCCGACACCCCGGTCTCCACGATCCCGTCCACGGCGATCTCCGCCACGGACGCGCCGGTGACGTCCACCGGGCCGAGCGAGGAGATCCCCGAGGGCTTCAAACTGGCGAGCGCCGCCGGCGTCTCCGGCGCGGTGCCCGGCGACTGGACGGTGAAGGCGAGCTCCGGCGGAGTGGTCACCTTCACCGGGCCGAAGAGCGGCGGACAGACCATCGTCGTCGCCGAGGTGCCGGTCGAGGAACCGATGACGGCACTGGGCAAGGCCAGCAAGAAGGGCCTGGACGAATACACCGAGGTCAGCGTCATGGCGGTGAACTACCGTACGTGGAAGGCCGCGGACTGGGAGTACACCTACGTCCAGCCGAACGGTGTCCCGATGCACGGGCTGACGCGCTACGTCGCCCTCAACGGCCGGACCGCCTACCAGATCACGTTCAAGGTCCAGGACCTGGACTGGGAGAAGAACGCGGACATCCTGGAGACGTTCTTCGCCACCTTCAGCTCGGTCAGCTGATCCCGGCGACCGGCCGTCACCCCCGGCCTTCTCGCCGTCCACCATCCTTCACCTCACCACCGATCCCTCCCGCCGTCCGTCCTCCTTCGTCTCATCACATGCCTCATCGGCCGAACCCCGTCCCGTCGTCCTTCGCCCTGCACCGCCGTCCCGCCATGTCCAGGTCGCGCCCGCCGTCCACCGTGCCGCTCCCGAAAAGGTCTCGTGGCACGGTCATGAGTGATGGCAGACTTCGCTCGTGACCGCGAACCCCACGAACACCACGCCCCCCGGCGCCTCCCCCGGCAGGAAGACGCGAGTCACCGCCGTACAGCGGCGGACGCTCACCGTCCTGTCCGCCGCCCAGATCAGCGGCGGGATCGGGGTCGCAGTGGGGCTCACCTTCAGCTCGGTGACCGTGAAGGAGCTCTCCGGCTCCACGGCGCTCAGCGGGCTGGCCGGCACCGCGACCGTGCTGGGTGCGGCGCTGCTCGCGCTGCCCACCGCGAAATCGTCCGGGAGGAGTGGCAGGCGCGCCGGGCTCACCCTGGCCTACGGCTGCGCCCTGCTCGGCTGCCTGGTCTCGCTGCTCGCGGTCGCCCTGGGCTCCTGGCCGCTGCTGCTCGCCGGGCTGGTGCTGTTCGGCGCGGCCAGCGCGGGCAACCTCGCCTCGCGCTACGCCGCGACCGATCTGTCCCCGCCGGGGCACTCGGCCAGGCACCTCTCGCTGGTGGTGTGGGCCACCACCGTCGGGTCGGTCGCCGGGCCGAACCTGGCGGAACCGGCCGAGCGATTCAGCACCGGGCTCGGAATGCCGTCGGGCAGCGGCCCGTTCGCCGTCGCCCTGGTGAGCTTCGCGATCGCCCTCGGCATCATCGTGGTCGCCCTGCGTCCCGACCCCCTGCTCCTGGCCCGCTCCGCGTCCTCCAACGCGTCTTCCGACGTCCCCGCGCCCGGACCCGCCCCCTCGGAGAAGGGCGCCGGGACGTTCCGCACCGCCTGGCGGGTGCTGCGCGGGACCCCCGTGGCGGCACGCGCGCTGGTCGCGATCGCGGTGAGCCACACCGCGATGGTCTCGATCATGTCCATGACCCCGGTCCACCTCGACCACGGCGGTTCGACGTACACGGTCATCGGGATCGTGATCAGTCTGCACATCGCGGGGATGTACGTCCTGTCGCCCGTGGTCGGCTGGCTCGCCGACCGGGTGGGCAGGACAACGGTGCTGGTAGCGGGAATGGGTCTGCTACTGGCCGCGGCCGTCCTCGCGGGCGGGGCCGGGACGCACGACGTCACGCAGGTGGCCGTCGGACTTCTCCTGCTCGGCCTCGGCTGGTCGTTCGGGCTGATCTCCGGCTCGGCGATGCTCAGCGAGGCCGTGCCGCTGGAACACCGCACCCCCGTGCAGGGCCTCTCCGACCTGCTGATGAACGTCTGCGGCGCGGCCGGCACCGTGATCGCCGGTCTGATCGTCGGTGGCCTGTCGTACGGCGTGCTCGGCGCGGCGGTCGCGGTCATGGTGACGGTCACCGGCGCCTGGCTCGCCCTCACCCGCGCCTGAGCCGCGACGGCCCTCGCCCCGGTCCGCTCAACCGGCGCCCGGGAGTGTCCGAAACCGTCCGGGACGCCCGGCCCCACCGGGCGTCACTTGGCGTCGGCGTAACACCTGACCGGGACGGCCAGCATGGGGAAGCGCACCGGGGTCGATCCGAACAACAACCGGGTCGCCTCCTCCGCGGCCTTGCCGACCGCCGCGACGACCTCCTCCGCCTGCTCGGCAGGGCAGTGCACCATCACCTCGTCGTGCTGGAAGAACACCAGTCTGGCCGGCTCTGGCAGCAGGCCGCGCAGCACGGCCATCAGCACGAGAGCCCACTCGGCCGCGGTCGCCTGGACGACGAAGTTGCGGGTGAACCGGCCGCGGTCGCGAGCCGCGCGGCCTCCCTCGGGGCCGGAGACCAGCTCCCGCCAGCGGGCGGAGGGCGGGGGCGAGGTGCGGCCCAGCCAGGAGCGGACCACCTTGCCCTCCTCCCCCGCCCTGGCGGCGTCCTCCACGAACTGGTAGGCGCGGGGAAAGCGCCGGCGCATCACGGCCAGCAGCTTGGGCGCGTCTCCGCTGGTGCCTCCGTACATCGCCGACAGCATCGCGATCTTGGCGTTGTCGCGCTCGCCGCCGAACGCCTGCGCCAGCGCCTGATAGAGGTCTATCTGCCCGGCCGCCCTCGCGAGGCCGACGTCCCCCGCCATCGCGGCCAGCACACGCGGCTCCAGCTGGGCCGCGTCGGCGACGACGAGCGTCCAGCCGTCGTCGGCCACGATGACCTTGCGCATCAGCTTGTGGATCTGCAGGGCCCCGCCACCGTTGGTCGCCCACCGGCCCGTCACCACGCCGCCCACCACGTATTCGGGCCGGAAACGGTGGTCGCGCACCCACTGGTCGGCCCAGGCCCAGCCGTGGAAGCTGTAGAACCTGGCCATCTCCTTGTAGGCGAGCAGGGGCGCGACGCCCGGGTGCTCGACCTGCTTGATGTCGTGGGCCCTGGTGGAGGCGACGGGCACGCCCGCCGCCTTGAACGCCCTCACGATCTGCTGCGGGGAGTCGGGGTTGAACGGCGTGCCGAACGCCGCCGCCACCTCGTCGGCCAGGGCCTGGAGCTTGGCGGGCCGCATGCCGTGCACAGGACGCGGGCCGAGCAGGCCGGTCAGCAGCTCGTCGTGCACGTCCCGGCGCCAGGGCATGCCCTCCCTCGCCATCTCCGCGGCGACCAGCGCCCCGGCCGACTCCGCGGCGACCAGGAGCCGGAAGCGCCCGGGGTCGGTGGTCGCCTCCACGCGCCGCAACTGGTCGGCGTAGACCTCCGCGACCAAATCCGCGTCCGGCGGGGACGCCTCCTCCTCGAAAAGCGTGGCCTGCCGTGCCTGGGGTCCGTGCGGATCGTCGGGCACGGGCAGGCCGTGCAGCCGGGCGTAGGCCGCGGGGGCCGACCTCGGCTCGCCGAACCGCCCTTCGTGGGCGAGGAGCAGGCCCTCGGTCAGCGCGAGGTCGTGGCAGCGCGCGAGCCGCACCCCCGCGGCGAGCAGGGCGGGATAGACCTCCCGCGTGTCGGCCCAGATCCAGCGCGGCCCCCGGGCCTCCAGCTCGCGGACGGCCGAGGCCAGATCGGCGACGGCCCCGGCGGGCTCGCCGTCCACACGCAGCATGCCCCCACCCCCGGGAGCCGCCGCGACCGACACGTGCATATGCCCACCCTGCCACGCCGGTACGACATTCTCGATCAGACGAGCGGTATGACGATCTCGTCCTCGACCGGGGGCTCGATCTCCTGCCGCAGGCAGCCGGTGGCGGCGAAGCAGCGGATCGTGAGGGCCTCCGAGGTGACCGAGACGTGCAGGAAGCTCTTGAAGAACGGCGGGGTGTCCCAGTCGGACAGCTCCGACAGGTAACGGTGGAACGTCCTGCCCACCGGGAGCCGCAGCGGCATCGGCCAGCCGCCGAGGATCCTGGCGGCCCACCGCATCCGCCGGGTGATCGGCACGGCCGGGATGTCCCTCACCGGGGTGTTGCCGATCCGCCGGGACATCAGCGCCGCGCTCTCGTCGGGCGTGAGGTAGAGCCACCGCATGCGCAGCCGGTCGCTGTAGAGCCCGCTGTAGAACGAGAGCGAGTCACCGCGCAGCGGGTAGCAGCGGTAGTCGTCCTCGTGCACGCCGCCCACGGTGACCCTCGGGATGGTGTGGGTGGCGTGCATGAAGGCCCCTGATCCGCCCGCCACGAGATACTGGATGGTCCGGTCCCCGACCTTGACCGGGAAGCGCTGGTAGTTGTGCACGTCGCCGCCTATCGCCGCGACGTAGTTGTGCGCGGGGTCGGTGACGATGTCGTCGATGGTTCCGCCGCCGGCCAGCTTCGACGGTTTGTAGTCGTTACGGCTGTAGATGGGCTTTCCGGTGATCAGCACCTTGGGCCGGGGATCGCGGGAGACCTCGCGCAGCCAGGTGGCCTGCTCGGAGTCGATGTCGCCGCGGATACCGGTGTCCACCCCGACGATGAGCAGCCCCGGGGTCTCCATCGCCCAGTAGGGGGCGGGCTGCACGGCCCGCTGCTCCGGCTTCGCCCGCAGCTCGCGCGCCCTCGCCAGCCGGGCCTCGTCGATCTTCTCCGGCTTGCGCCAGAGCAGACCGCGCAATCCCGAGGGCGACAACTTGAACCCCTCGTTCTCGGCCTCCAGGGCGGGGGCCTCGCAGAAGACGCGCATGAAACCACCGAGCCCGTCGTACCAGTCGTGGTTGCCGGGGATCGCGTAGATCGGCGCTCGATAGTCCTGGTACGGGCGGAAGAACTTGTCCTCGTACTCGTTGCCCGAGCCGGTGGGGTAGATCACGTCGCTGGCGACAACCGCGAACGCGGTGTCCTCACCGACTTTGAGCATGCCCGGCACCACGGCGTACTGCGAGGCGTCGCCCTCCCCCGTGTCGCCGAGGACAAGGAAGGAGAACTCGGAGCCGACGTCCATCGGGATGCGGAAGGAGGGGTCGACGCCCCGGTCCCGCTGCGAGCCCACCCAGCGCGCCCTCACCTGCCCCGAGGGGTCTCCGAACAGGATCGCGAGGACCTCGTTCCGCGACCGCCAGATGGTGCGCGGGTTCAGCCAGGAGAAGGTCTCCTTGCTGGGCAGCAGGTCCTTGAAGGTGCCCGTCTGGGCGCAGGACCAGCCCGCCCCCTCCTTCGACACCCGGGAGGAGACCTCACGCCCGCGCTCCGCCGCCTGTCTTATGTCAACCATGGCCTATATCTTGGCAATGATCTTAAAAAGCCGCACACCTCTCGGGAAAGGCGGCCGACCCGGAAGCCGGCGAGGACCACTGCGGGCCGTCGAGGGCCGCCGAGGTAGGCCCGGTCGCGGCCTGCGCGGCGGAGCGCCGCCCAACGGGCGGGCCTGATCGGAGCCCGCCCTGCCCTTCCGCGCCTTTCCGTGCCCTACCGTGTCCCTCTGTGTCCCTCTGTGTCCCTCTGTGCCCGTCGCGCCGTCACCCGCCCGGCGGGACGAGAACGCCGGGGTTGAGGATGCCCTCGGGGTCGAGCCTGCCCTTGATCCCGCGCAGGATCTCCACACCCAGGTCGCCGATCTCGGTCGCGTAGGCCTCCCGATGGTCGCGACCGACCCCGTGGTGGTGCGAGACGGTGCCCCCGGCCGCGACGATCGCCTCGTTGACCGACCGCTTGGCCTCTCGCCACTGCCCGACGGGGTCGTCGCCCTGCGCCGTGACGACCGTGAAGTACAGGGAGGCGCCGGTGCCGTACACATGGGAGATGTGGCACATGACCAGCGGCGAGCCGAGCGAGGCGTGCAGCGAGAGCCGTACGGCGTCGTAGAGGCGAGGCAGGTTGGACCAGAACCCGGCCGTCTCCAGGGTCTCGACGGTCGCGCCGGCGGCGAGCAGCGAGTCGCGCAGATAGGGCGCCGAGTAGCGTCCGTGAGCCCACGACTCCCCCGGATCCGTGCCGAGAGGAACGCCTCCGAGCCCGGACAGCACGGCGGCGACCCGCTCGCGCAGGGCGGGCACCTCGGAGAAGCCCTCGTACCCGGCGATCGCCAGACAGCCCGCACCGGTCGGCGAGGCGCCTATCTCGCCGGGGCGCGCCAGCCCCACCATCGTCTCGGTCTCGTCGGACAGGCGCAGCACGGTGGGCACGACGCCCTGCTGGACGAGGTGTCGCAGCGCGGCCGATCCCTCCGTGAACGACGCGAACCGCCACCCCTCGTAGACCCGTTCCTCGGGCGCGGGCCGGACGCGGAGTCTCAGGGAGGTGATCACGCCGAAGGCACCCTCCGAGCCCAGGATCACCTGGCGCAGGTCGGGCCCGGCCGCCGACTTGGGTGCCCGGCCCAGCTCAAGGGTCCCGCGCGGAGTGGCCACGGTCATGCCGACCACCATGTCGTCGAAACGCCCGTACCCGGCCGAGGCCTGCCCGCTGGAACGGGCGGCGGCGAAACCCCCCAGTGTGGCGTACTCGAACGACTGCGGAAAGTGACCTAGGGTGAACCCGTGCCCGGCCAGAAGCCGCTCGGCCCTCGGGGCCCGGAGCCCTGGCTCCATCTCCGCGACCATCGACTCGGCGTCGACGGCGATCAGCCGGTCCAGGCGGACCAGGTCCAGTGCGACGACACCGGCGAAGCCCTGCCTGCTCGCGACCAGGCCGCCGACCACGGAGGTTCCGCCCCCGAAGGGGACCACGGCGATCCGGTGGGCGGCGCAGACGGCGAGCACCTCCAGCACCTCGCGGTGCGAACCGGGCAGCACCACCGCGTCGGGCGCGTCGGAACCGTCTCCGGCGCGCATACGCATCAGGTCGGGGGTGGACTTGCCACGGGTGTGCCGGACGCGGGCCTCGTCGTCGGAGCGCACGTGATCGGCGCCGACCACGCCGCGCAGTTCCGCCCGCACGGGCGACGAGAGGGTCACGGCGGGCAACCGCACCTCGCCGAGCTCGGCGGCCCGCTCTGGACGCGGACTCACCCCCAGCACGTCGTGGAGCAGTTTTCTCACCGGTTCCGGCAGGTCGGCGGCCTTGCCGGGATCACCCCAGCCGGACCAGAGCATGGGCTCGGTGGCACTCGTCGGATTTTCCACCCTTACACTGTGACACATGACGTCTATTCGTCACAATGCGGACGCGGAGAGCGGCGGCCAGGTGCTGGACGCCGCCCGCGAGGTGGTCCTCGCGGTGGGGGTGCGGCGCGCCACGCTCACCGACGTGGCACGCAGGGCAGGGCTCTCCCGCATGACGATCTACCGCCGCTGGCCCGACATGCGGACCCTCGTCGCCGACCTGATGACCCGCGAGTGGGTGAGCGTCGCGGACCGGTTCGCGACCGGGGACCCGGTCACCTCCGCGGTGGCGGCGGTACGGGCGCTGCGCGACCATCCACTCTGGCGAAAGATCGTCGAGGTGGACCCGGAGCTGCTCCTGCCCTACCTGCTGGACCGCAGGGGGGCGAGCCACGAGGCCATGCTCGCGCTCGTCGAGGCGGCGATCGTCCGAGGTCAGGAGGGGGGCACCGTGCGGCGCGGTGACCCGGCGAGGATGGCCAGGGCGGTGCTGCTCACCGCCCAGTCGTTCCTTCTCTCCGGCCCGACCATGCTCGACCCGGCCGGCCCCGACACCCCGGACGGCACGGTCGGCCTGAACGGCCCAGGTGGCCCAGGCGGCACGGAAGCCCCGGTCAGCCTGGACGACCTGGACGCCGAGCTCGCCACGCTCCTGGAAAGGTACCTGCGACCGTGAACTCCTCTCTCAACGCCGCCCGCCGCGCACGCGAGCTGGCCGAGGTGCGCGACCTCGTGGTGGACGTACTGGTGGTGGGGCTGGGCGCGACCGGTGCCGGGGCGGCGCTCGACGCGGCCTCCCGCGGCCTCTCCGTCGCCGCGATCGACGCCCACGACATCGCCTTCGGGACCTCCAGGTGGAGTTCCAAGATGATCCACGGCGGGCTCCGCTACCTGGCCAAAGGACAGGTCGGGGTGGCGTACGAGAGCGCGGTGGAGCGCGGCCACCTGCTCGGGCGCACCGCGCCGCACCTGGTCAGCGCCCATCCCTACCTGCTGCCGCTCGTCCCCGAGGTCTCCCGCCGCCACGCGGCGCTGCTGATGACCGGATACCGCCTCGGCGAAGGGCTGCGGGTCGCGGCACGCACGCCCCGCCACCTCCTGCCCGGCCCATCACGGATCTCCGCCGCGCAGGCTCTCGCCCTTGCCTCGCCGCTGGACTCGCGCGGGCTGCGCGGCGCCCTGCTGTCATGGGACGGGCGCCTGACCGACGACGCCCGCCTGGTGATCGCCGTGGCCAGGACCGCTGCGGCCCACGGGGCGAGGATACTGACGCGCTGCCGTGCGCTGGAGCTGTCGGGCGACGGCGCGCTGGTCCGCGACGAACTCGACGGGGACATCTTCACCATCCGGGCCAGGACGGTGGTCAACGCCACCGGCGTCTGGGCCGCCGGACTGCACCCGGGCATCCGGCTGAGCCCTTCGCGCGGCACCCACCTGGTCCTGCGACCGGAGACGCTGCCCGGCCTGGCCGTGGGGCTGCACGTACCGGTTCCCGGGGAGAGCAACCGTTTCGTCCTCGTTCTTCCCCAGCCCGACGGGCGGGTCTACGTCGGGCTCACCGACGAGGCGGTGGACGGCCCCGTCCCCGACGTACCGCAGGTGCCGGAGGATGACGTGACCTTCCTGCTGTCCATCCTGAACTCCGTGCTGGAGGAGCCGATCCGGCGCGAGGACGTCGCCGGGACCTACGCGGGGCTGCGCCCACTGCTCGCCGGCGCCGGCGGCGGCCGCAGCGCCGACCTGTCCAGAAGGCACACGCTGCTGAGCACGCCGGACGGGCTGATGACGATCGTGGGCGGCAAACTCACCACCTACCGGCGGATGGCCGAGGACGCGATCGACCGGGCCGTGTCGCTGGGCGGGCTCGACGCGGGACCGAGCCGCACGGCGGACCTTCCCCTCGTCGGGGCCGGCGCGCGCCCGGGGAAGGACGCGAACGGCGACGGGCGCGAGGGCCGGGAGGCGGACCGGCTGCTTGAGCGGTACGGGAGTGAGGCGGCCGCCGTACGGTCCCTGATGGCGGAGGACCCCTGGCTGGCCGAGCCCGGGCCGACCGGGGTCACCGGGGCCGAGCTCGTCTGGGGCGTCAGGCACGAGGGCGCCCTGGACGTGGACGACCTCCTGGACCGGCGCACCAGGGTCGGCCTCGTCCTGCGGGACCGCGACGCGGCCCTCCCCATGGCGCGTGCCGCACTGGCCTACTGACGCCTGCCCGCCGGAGCCGGAAGGCCGCCGACGCACACGCCTTCACCCACCTGTGATCGTTTCGCTCCTCGCCACCCCCCTCTCACCATTAGGTTAGTCTTACCTAAGTCAGAGCGAGGAGAGAGCGTGAGCACGGGGGGCGTCGTGGGCAGGGCGGACAGAGCGGTCAGAGCCGCCAAGGGGTGCACCCACCCTCCGGGCTGTCACACCGGCGAGCTGCCACTTCACGCCAGCGCGACCGTTGGAGCCCGCTTCTGGCTTCTCATCGAGCACCCCGGCCCCTGGGCCTCCCACCTGGAAGACTGCGATCTTCCCAAGGAAGTTCACACTCTTATCAAACGGGCCACCCGACTCGGCATCCGCCCCCAGCTGATCCGCCGCCCGGGACGCAGAAACCTCGTGGAAACCGGCATTCACGTCATGGTCGCCGACTCCGGATCGACCGAACCGTGGATCGCCGAAGGCGTCATCGCAGATCCGGACGATCTTAACCTTGACAACGTGGTGGCCGGAGTGGTCCCGGAGTCCTGCATACTTGTGAGTGAGCCGGTTTTTCTGGTCTGCACGCATGCCAAGCGCAACGCGTGCTGCGCCCGCATTGGACTACCCCTCGCTCGGTCCTTGGCAAAAACATTGCCGGACACAGTATGGGAAACATCACATGTTGGCGGCGATCGATACGCCGCCAACCTCGTGTGCTTGCCACACGGGCTTTACTACGGCAGCATGTCTCAGGCTGCTGCGATCGCGGCAGCCAACGCGTACCGGTCCGGCGAGGTCATCCTCGACCGTTTCCGGGGACGCGCAGGCATCCCTGAGCCACTGCAGGCCGCTGAGCATTTCATCCGCGTTCATACGGGTGATCTCTCGGTTGGCGGAGTGGCCGTGGAATCCTCCAGGTTGGACGGCGCCGTCACCGAGGCATTTGTGCGCGGTAATGGCACCCGTTTTCGGGTAGTGGTTGAACCCATGACGCTGACAACGCCATGCGGTACGGCTTGCGCCGATACGATCACTACCTACCGGCTGGTCACGCTGGACAGGGTAGCCCCTGTGCGGTATGCCACGTCCGCGCTGACCTGACCCGAGGGAACATCACGGCCAATCCAGGCGTTGTTCTCAGGGACGTCACAAGCGTCCAATGCGGCATCAACCAGAAATACCCTCTCACTATAAGGTGGTTTTCTCATGTCTCAGGTACGTCGGCAGACCGCCCGGCCTCGGCCCAGCTGGGGCTGGCAGGATGACGCCGCGTGCCGGGGCGAGGACCTCGTGCTCTTCTTCGGTCCCGACGGCGAGCGTCAGCCCGAGCGTGACATCCGCGAGCGTAAGGCCAAGGCGATCTGTGCCCAGTGCCCTGTTCGCGCCGAGTGCCTGGACTACGCGCTCTCCCGTCCGGAGAAGTACGGCACCTGGGGCGGTCTGAACGAGGACGAGCGCGCCTCCGAGCGTCGCCGTCGTATGCGCCGCGCCGCCAGCGCCGGCATCAGTGCCGTCGCCTGAGCAGTACCTCCACCCGGCTTCCCCCGCACGTGTGATCTCGCGAACCCCCTGCGAGATCACACGTTGTCGCGTCGGGCCCCGCGCGTGCGGCCCCCCGGAACGGGCGACCGCACGGCGGGTTTCCCCCGCACTTCCGCTTCTCACCAGGGCCCATCGGTTCCCTTCAGGGCCCTTTTCGCGTTTCAGGGCCTGTTGCGGCCCGCCTTCCGCATCTCCTTGGTGATGCTCTTCCATCTGCCCTGGAGCTCCTTGCGGAGCCGCGCGTCAGTCCTGGACGCCATCCACGCGGCCTCCCGCTGAAGCTTGTTCCAGCTTTCCAGCCGCCGCTCGGCGAGCGTGCCGTCCTCGATCGCGGTGATCACGGCGCAGCCCGGCTCGCTGTCGTGGCGGCAGTCGCCGAACCTGCACCGCGCGGCGAGCTCCTCCAGGTCCGAGAAGACCATGTCCACGCCCTCGCCCATGTCGTACAGGCCGATGCGGCGGATACCCGGCGTGTCGATGATGAGCCCGCCCCCCGCGAGCGGGATCAGCTCGCGGTGCACGGTGGTGTGACGGCCCCGGCCGTCACCGGCCCTGACCTGCTGGGTCTCCATCACCCCCTCCCCCGCCAGGGCGTTGACGAGTGTCGACTTGCCCGCCCCCGAGGCGCCCAGCACCACCGCGGTGCGCGTGCCCTCGAGGTAGCCGCGGACGATGTCGACGCCCTCGCCCGTGACGGAGCAGACCGGGTGCACGTCCACACCCGGCGCCGCCGAGGCGACCTCTTCCATCAGGAAGCCGAGGCCCTCGCCGATCAGGTCGGACTTGGTGACGAGCACCACGGGACGCCCTCCGCTCTCCCAGGCGAGCGCGAGCAGCCGCTCGATCCTGCCCAGGTCGGCGGTGTCGGTGGCGTGCAGGGCGGGTTCCGCGACGAAGACGACGTCGACGTTGGCGGCGAGCACCTGGCCCTGGGAGTCGCCGGAGAGCCCGCCCCTGGAGACCCTGGCGACGCCGCCGCGCACGAACGCGGTGCGCCGGGGCAGAAGCGCCTCCAGCTCGAAACGGCCCTCGGCCAGGCGGCGGAGCCCGGCCCAGTCACCGACGCAGGGCAGGGCCACGGGGTCGGCGGCGGCGTCACGCCGCACCCTGGCGCCGTAGTGGGCCCGGAGATGACCGGAGGCCGTCAGCACCTCGGCGGCACCGCGATCGACGCGGGACACCCGGGCGGGGATGAGGCCTGCGGGAAGCTCGGCGGCGAGAGAGTCGTTCCAGCCGAGCGAGGTGAGAACGGATGAAGAAGAGATGATTGGCGAAGACAACGTAAGCACCCTTGTGGAAGGCCGGGTGCCTCGTCGCGAATCGGCTAGGCGGGCACCCGGAGGTTGATGGACGGCAGGCTCACCAGAACAACCCGCATGCTTCCCACCTCCTGTCGCCTCGTGGCCGCGCGTTTCTCGAACGGCTTCTTCGGGAGAACCTTAGCGCAGTGCCTCCCGTCCGGCGCAAACACATTTTTACCGTGTTTCCCGGGGTGCCCCGGGATCCCCCGGGCCGAGCCCGGAGGACTCCAACCGGCCCGGACGTCGCCCGGTGCGCCGCGAACCGGTGGAGATCCCCCGGAGGGCGGGGCCCCGATCGGAGTGGAGAATCACCCCGATCGCGGCCCGCCCTCCGGGGAGGAGATCACAGACCGGGGGCGGGGAAGTGGGAGGTGAGCTCCCTGACCTCTCCGTGGACCCGGGTGATGACGTGCTTGGCCTCGTCCTCGTCCTTGGCCAGGGCGGTGACGACCTGGTCGATCCAGGCGCCGATCTGCCGCATCTCGGCGACGCCCATGCCCCGGCTGGTCACGCCCGCGGTGCCGATGCGGATGCCCGAGGGGTCGAACGGCTTGCGCGTGTCGAAGGGCACGCTGTTGTAGTTGGTCTCCAGCCCGGCCTTGTCGAGGGCCTGGGCGGCGGGCTTGCCGCCGATGCCCTTGGGAGTGAGGTCAAAGAGAATGAGGTGGTTGTCGGTGCCGCCGGAGACCAGGTCGAAGCCCCGGGCCAGGAGCTCCTCGGCCAGCGCCCGCGCGTTCATGACCACCTGGCGGGCGTAGTCCCTGAACTCGTCGGTCGACGCCTCCTTGAGCGCCACCGCGATGGCCGCGGTGGTGTGGTTGTGCGGGCCGCCCTGCAGGCCGGGGAAGACGGCCTTGTTGAGTGCGGTGGCGTGCTCGTCGGAGGTGGCCATGAGCATGGCGCCCCGGGGACCGCGCAGGGTCTTGTGGGTGGTGGTGGAGATGACGTCCGCGTGGCCCACGGGCGACGGGTGTGCGCCGCCAGCCACCAGGCCCGCGATGTGCGCGATGTCGGCGGCGAGCACCGCCCCGACCTCGCGGGCGATCTCGGCGAAGGCCGGGAAGTCGATCGTGCGCGGCACCGCGGTGCCACCGCAGAAGATCAGCTTGGGGCGCTCGCGCAGGGCGATCTCGCGCACCTCGTCCATGTCGACGCGGCCGGTGTCCTGCCGCACGCCGTAGCGGACCGGGTTGAACCACTTGCCGGTGGCCGAGACCGACCAGCCGTGGGTCAGGTGGCCGCCGAACGGCAGGCCCATGCCCATCACGGTCTCACCCGGCTTCAGGAAGGCCAGGTAGATGGCGAGGTTGGCGGGTGAGCCCGAGTAGGGCTGCACATTGGCGTGGTTCACGCCGAACAGGGCCTTGGCCCTGTCGATGGCGAGGGTCTCGATCTGGTCGATGACCTGCTGGCCCTCGTAGTAACGCTTGCCGGCGTAGCCCTCGGAGTACTTGTTGGTCAGGACGGTGCCGGTGGCCTCGAGGACGGCCTTGGAGACGTAGTTCTCCGAGGCGATCAACTTGACGGTGTCGGACTGCCGCCGCTCCTCGGCCTTGATGAGCTCGGCGATCTGCGGATCCACGCTGGAAAGAGCGCTCATGCGCCTTCACTCCCCTGTCGTCGTCGACATCGCGCGAAGACCCAGGCGCTCGGCCTCCTCGCCCTTTCGCTCCCCGGTGGTCTCTCCCACCTTATGCGCCAGTCGCGGCTTAGACGATAGCGGACTAAGCCACGCGCCCGGCGCGACCTGCGCCCTCGACAGGCCAGAGCCGGTCGACCTCGGCGTTGAGCGTGGCGCCGATGAGCACGGCCAGCGCGGTGATGTAGAGCCACAAGAGCACGGCGATGGGGGCGGCGAGCGAGCCGTAGATGGAGACGGGCGAGAACCAGGCGGCGAGGACCGCGCGCAGCACGGCGGCGCAGGCGATCCAGATGACGAGGGCGAGCATCGCGCCCGGGAGCTCGCGCCACCAGCGCGTGCGTACGGGCACGCTCACGTGGTAGAGCAGGGTGAGGAAGATCACCGAGCCGATGACCACCACCGGCCAGTAGAGGATGTCGACCAGCACGGTGTAGTCGGCCGGCAGGGCCCCGCGCAGCGCGGCCGGGCCGAGGACGAGCACCGGCATCACCACGAGGCCGATCAGCAGACCGGCCAGGTAGAACCCGAAGGACATCAGGCGGGTGCGGATGATGCCGCGCTCCTCGCCGAGGCCGTAGGCGACCGAGATCAGGTCGACGTAGACGAACAGCGCCCGCGAGCCCGACCAGAGCGCGAGCAGGAAGCCCAGGGAGATCAGCGAGACCTGGTTCTCGGGTTTCAGCACGTCCTCGATGAGGGGGGTGACGACGGTGTCCACGGCGTTGTCGGTGAACAGCAGGTGGGCCTGCTCGTCGATCCAGTCGCTGACGTTCTTGACCGTCTCGGGGCCGAACACGCGGGTCAACTGGCCGAGCATGCCGATCAGGCCGAGCATGAACGGCGGGAGTGACAGCAGCGCGAAGAAGGCCGCCTCACCCGCCAGGCCGGTGACGCGGTAGGTGACGCCCGCGTTCGTGGTCGCGACGATCAGGGTCCACACGTCGGTGCCGCGGATCCACGAGAGCAGCGCCCGCAGCCTGCCCCAGACGTCCCTGCGGAGCCACGCGACGCCGGCGCGCAACCGCACCCCGGGCCCGCGCGGGGGGCGCCGCTCGGGCCCGGGCCGATGGGCCGGGGCATCAGTGGACGTCATGCCACACAACGGTATTCCTAGCCGCTCTTGATCACGAGTCAGGCGGGCAACGATCGAATCTCGCCCGCCCGCCCTCGGTGCCCGCGGCGAAACCTACCTGCGGTAGAACGCCTCGGCGTCGTCGACGTCGACGATGCGCGCGCCCAGCGGCAGCAGGGAGACCGGGATCAGCTTCAGGTTGGCCAGGCCCATCGGGATGCCGATGATCGACAGGAAGAGTGGGATCGAGGTCAGCAGGTGCCCGATCGCGAGCCAGACGCCGGCCACGACGAACCAGATCACGTTGCCGATGGTCGACAGCGCGCCCGCGTCGGGGTCGCGCACCACGGTCCTGCCGAAGGGCCACAGCGCGTAGGCGGCGATCCGGAACGACGCGATGCCGAACGGGATCGTGATGATCAGGACACAGCACACGATTCCCGCGAGTACGTAGCCGATCGCCAGCCAGATCCCCGCGAAGACCAACCAAATGACGTTCAACAGTGTCCGCATATTTACGAGCATGTCAGGTGAAAGGGCGCCTGCTCCATCCGGCGTCTCCCTGGAACACCCCTGATCCGGACCCCGACCCGAGTGGGGCGCCCGTTTCACCGCGACGCTCCGGTGAAGTCCCTGTCGATCGCGGCTCAGGTCCGAGGGAGGAGCCGAGCGATGCCCCGGCCGGAAAGGGCGGAGAATGGAGCCATGATCTGCGAGGACTGCAAAGAGCGGCGGCACGACGAGTGCCGGGGAGGCTCGTGGTGCGACTGCCAGCACCAGCCTGCCCACGAGCCTCGGGAGTCGGCACTCGACTGGCTTCGCCAGGGCTGATCCGAACCCCCGGCCCCGCCACTCCCGTCGAGATCCTGCCGCCCGGCGGGTGGCAGGGTCTCGACGGGCGGCTGCCCCCGCTCCCCGCGCGACTCCCGATACCACGTTCGCGTCCAGATGGTGGACCCCACATTGGACATCCACCGCGCCCAAGGTATCGTCGTAGGCATGCCAGCGGACCCCTTGCTCGTCGTGCGACGCCACGTCGACCTCCTGCGTGTCCGCAGCGCCATCTGTTGTGACGTCCGTTAACAGTCGCCCCCTGCTGATTTCACCCAGCTCGGCCGCGTAACAGGCGTCCTCTTCTGAGTAATCGACCCCCGCACTCGACGATGAGGCGGGAGGTGCCGCCTGTGCGCGTCCGGAAATCATTCCATCGAGCCACAAAAAGGACGCGCGCATGACGACCCCAGCCCGGTCGGCGAACCGACATCACAAGCGCCCGCGCGGCGAAGGTCAGTGGGCTCTCGGTTACCGCGAGCCGCTGAACAAGAACGAGGAGAACAAGAAGAACGACGACGGGCTCAACGTCCGTCAGCGGATCATCGACGTCTACTCCAAGCGCGGCTTCGACTCCATCGACCCCTCCGACCTGCGCGGCCGGATGCGCTGGTTCGGGCTCTACACCCAGCGCAAGCCCGGGATCGACGGCGGCAAGACCGCGATCCTGGAGCCGGAGGAGCTCGACGACCGCTACTTCATGCTCCGGGTCAGGATCGACGGCGGCCGGCTCAACCTGGCCCAGCTGCGCGTCATCGCCGACATCTCCAACCTCTACGGCAGGGGCACCGCCGACGTCACCGACCGGCAGAACATCCAGCTGCACTGGATCGAGATCGAGGCCGTTCCCGACATCTGGGAGCGTCTGGAGTCGGTGGGCCTGTCCACCACGGAGGCCTGTGGCGACACCCCGCGCGTCATCCTGGGCTGCCCGCTGGCCGGGATCGACACCGACGAGGTCATCGACGGTTCCGCGCAGATCCAGGAGATCCACGACACCTACATCGGCGACCCCGCCTACTCCAACCTGCCGCGCAAGTTCAAGTCCGCGGTGAGCGGGTGCCCGGCGCACTGCACCGTGCACGAGATCAACGACGTGGCGTTCGTGGGCGTGGTGAACGAGAACGGCGAGCGCGGCTTCGACCTGTGGGTGGGCGGCGGCCTGTCCACCAACCCGATGCTGGGCAAGCGGCTGGGCGTCTTCCTCACCCCGGACCAGGTCGCCCCCGCCTACGGTGGCGTGATCGGCATCTTCCGCGACTACGGCTACCGCCGCCTGCGCCACCGGGCCAGGATCAAGTTCCTGATCAACGACTGGGGCCCGGAGAAGTTCCGCGACGTCCTGGAGAAGGAATACCTGGGATACGTCCTGCCCGACGGCCCCGCGCCCGAGCAGCCGCGCGGCGGCCGCCGGGACCACGTGGGCGTCTTCCCGCAGAAGGACGGCAACTTCTACGTCGGCTTCGCCCCGAAGGTCGGCCGCCTCGACGGCGACAAGCTGAACCTCATCGCCGACATCGCCGAGCGGCACGGTTCCGACCGGGTGCACACCACGGTCGAGCAGAAGATGGTCATCCTCGACGTGGCACCCGACAGGGTCGACAGCCTCGTCGCCGAGCTGGAGGCGGGCGACCTGCAGGTCAACCCCTCCACCTTCCGCCGCCAGACCATGGCGTGCACCGGGATCGAGTTCTGCAAGCTCGCCATCGTCGAGACCAAGGTCACCGCGGCCAACCTGATCGACGAGCTGGAGCAGCGGCTGCCCGACTTCAAGAGCCCGCTCACCATCAACGTCAACGGCTGCCCCAACTCCTGCGCCCGCATCCAGGTCGCCGACATCGGCCTCAAGGGCCAGCTCGTCGTGAACGACAAGGGCGAGCAGGTCGAGGGCTTCCAGATCCACCTGGGCGGCTCGCTGGGCGTCAACCCCGGCTTCGGCCGCAAGGTCCGCGGCCTGAAGGCCACCTCCGAGGAGCTTCCCGACTACGTGGAGCGCGTGCTCCGCAACTTCGAGAAGCAGAAGGACGAGAACGAGACCTTCTCCGACTGGGTGCAGCGCGCCGACGACGCGGACCTGAAGTGAACGGCCGACACGCCGTCCTTTCGGTAACGGGCGGGACGAGGAGGAGCGGATGAGCGAGCGAGCCGTTCCCTTCCACTGCCCGTACTGCGGTGAGGAAGACCTGGAGCCCTACGAGGGCGACGGCGGCTGGTACTGCCGGTCGTGCGTGCGCGCCTTCAAGCTGAAGTTTCTCGGAATCGGGGTGCGCTCGTGACGCACGGCGAATCCGACGCGGCGAACGTGCCGGCCGCGCCGACCTCTCCGACCGGAGAGGTCACCGCGACCGGCACGGCCCGCACGGTGAGTTCCGGCACGACGACGAGCGCGACGGCCCGCGAGGCACGACCTGCCCGCGCGGCGAACGAGGATTGGATGAGCGAGCGATGACACTGGTGGACATCGAAGTCGGGTTACGTCAGCAGCGCGGGACCCTCGACCTGCAGGAGATCGTCGAGTCGGCCGCGCGGTTCCTTGAGGACGCCTCGGCCCTTGAGATCATCCGCTGGGCGGCGGCGACCTTCGGCGACCGGCTCTGCCTGACCGCCTCCATGAGCGACGCCCTGCTGATCGACCTGGTCAGCCGGGTCAAGCCCGGCGTGGACGTGCTGTTCATCGACACCGGATACCACTTCGCCGAGACGATCGGCACCCGTGACGCCGTCCGGCAGGTCTACGACGTGAACGTGATCGACGTGAAGCCGTCCCGTACGGTGGCGGAGCAGGAGCGCGACCTGGGCCCGCGCCTGTTCGGGCGCAACCCCGACCTGTGCTGCTACCTGCGCAAGGTCGAGCCGCTGAACCGCGCCCTGGAGCCGTATCTCGCCTGGGTCTCCGGCATCCGCCGCGACGAGGCCGTCACCCGCGCCGGCGTCAAGGTCGTCGAGTGGGACGCCAAGCGCCAGATGGTCAAGATCAACCCGATCGCCCGGTGGACGCAGGACGACGTCGACAACTACATGGCCGACAACGGGGTGCTGATCAACCCGCTGCACTACGACGACTACCCCTCGATCGGCTGCGCCCCCTGCACCCGCCAGGTCGCCCCGGGAGAGGACCCGCGCAGCGGTCGCTGGGCGGGCATGGGCAAGACCGAGTGCGGGCTCCACGTATGACCTGGCGTGCCACCGGCGCCGCTCTCGGGACACCGCTGGTCGCGGTGGCGCACGGGTCCCGTGACCCGCGCGCCGCCGCGACGGTGGAGGCCCTGCTCGACCTGGTACGGGACGCGCGGCCCGAGCTCCTCGTACGCACCGCCTACCTCGACCACGCCTCCCCGACGCTTCCCATGGCGCTGTCGGGGCTCACCGAGGCGGCGGTGCTGCCGCTGCTGCTCACCGAGGCCTACCACAGCCGGGTCGACATCCCCGGCGCGCTGGCCGAGGCGACGGCGCGCAGGCCCCTGCTGCGCGTGCACGCGGGCGCCACGCTCGGCCCGCACCCGCTGCTCGTCTCCGCGCTGGAGCGGCGCCTGGCCGAGGCCGGCGTGGAGCCGGGCGAGTCCGGCACCGCCGTGGTGCTGGTCTCGGCCGGTTCCAGCGACCGGCGGGCCAACGCGACGGTCGCCGGGATCGCCGGAGACTGGGCGAGGCTACGCGGCTGGCGGTCGGTGACGGCCGCCTACGCCTCGGCCGCCGGCCCCACCCCCGAGGAGGCCGTGCTGCGCCTGCGGCGCTCGGGCGCCTCGCGGATCGTGGTCGCCCCCTACCTGCTCGCCCCCGGCCACTTCGCCGACAGGATCCGCCGCGAGACCCTGGCGGCGGGCGCCGACGCCGTCGCCGACGTGCTGGGCGCCGCCCCCGAGGTCGCCGCGGTGCTGCTCGAACGCTACGAACTCGCCACCCACCGGCACCCCGCCCTCGCCACCGCCTGAGCCCGGCCCCCCTAGGAACCTCCGGGGCTTATCCGGGGGGTGCCGTGTTCTTGCCATCGCAGCTCAGGCGGACCATCTCCCCGGTGCGCGGATCCACCTGGCGTACGTTGTCCCGGCAGACCGGGGGGATCATCTCCCGCACCGTGAGCGACCACCGGAAGGGGAAGGGGCGCGCCGCGGCGAGTTCCTCCTCCCAGCCCTCGAAGGGGGTCTCCCCCTTGGCCTCGCCGGGCAGTACGGCCGCGGACACGACCTGTCCCCCGGCCGGACGATTCTCGCCCGGGATCACACTGACGCCCGCGACCTGCCTGAAGATCTCCGTGGTGTATCCGTCGGGGCCGCTTCCGCACAGGTGCAACTGGGGAGGGCCGTCGCCGATCCAGACGATCACTCGTCGCATCGGCCCGGAGCAGCGGATGGTCACCCCCAATGGCCTGCTCCCGGACCCGACCCGGAGTTCCTCGCGTGTCCCGCCGGTCCTGTAGTCGCCGCTCGCGACCTCGTCCCCGGAGTACAGTTCGCCCAGCGGCTGTGACGTCGTCGGGACTGTGGGGGACGGCCGGGCCATGACTCCGGTCCAGATGCCGAGGTCGTCGGCGACGCCGCCCGCAGGGGTGCTGAGGGCCACCACGGCGACGATGACGGCCGCTACCGCACCGCCCGCCGTCCAACGACGGCGGCGCCTGATCACGCGGGCGCGCCGGTGGACACCGGCGACGGTCACGCCCCTGTTGTGCCCCTCGTCCTCGTCCTCGTTCAGGATCTCGCGCAACTCGGATTCGGTGATCGTCATCTCAGCCCCCCGTGGTGATCGCGGCGACGGCCGCGGAATCGACGCGCAGCTTGCGCAGTGCTCTGCTGGCCTGGCTTCGTACGGTCGCCACCGAGCAACCGAGGATCTCGGCGATCCGCTGGTCGGGCAGGTCCGCGAAGTAACGCAGGACGATCACGGCCCGCTGCCTGCCGGGAAGCCCGGCAAGAACCTGCCGGACCGCCTCCCGGCCGGCCACCGCGTCCATCGTGTCGCCGTCCGGCATCTCGGGAAGGACCGCGCTCGGCAGCTCTCCGCGCCATCTGCGGCGCCACCAGGTGGCGTGGGTGTTGACCAGGATGCGGTAGACGTACGGGTCCGGATCGTCACCCACCCTCCGCCAGGCGAGCCATGCCTTGGCCAGGGCCGTCTGTACCAGGTCCTCCGCCGTGCCCCAGTCGCGGCACAACAGGTGGGCGGCCCGTAACAGGCGCGCCGAGCGCTGCTCCACGTAGTGCTCGAAGTCAGCCCGATCTCGCATCGGGGGATCCTCACTGTCGGTGTATGTCACCGATCACTACGCCCCGGGGATCCCGGGATGTTGCACGTGCTCCGAAGTCGCCCCAGGGAGCGAGAGGTGAGGCGGCCCCTCAGAGGTCGGGAAGCCGGGGTGGCGCCGGGGGCCAGGGGGGCCTCGGACGCTCCTCGTTGGAGGGGTGGATCTGGTGGGGGCCGGGCCCTGCTCTGTGGTGGCCGTACTCGCCGGTGAGTTCGGCGCGCATCTCCTCCCACTGCTTGCGCCAGGCCGCCATCGCCTTCTTGAGTGGCTTGGCCTTGGAGTCCCCGACCACCTTGACGCTTCCCATGAAGGCGTAGGCCACGACCCGGACGAGCGGCGCGTTCGTGCCCGGGGGTGCCTCGATGACCTGGACCTTCTTGTCCCCCATGATGGCGATGCCGTCGATCTCGACGTCCACCCCGTCCGGGACGATGATCTTCACGTCACCCATGATCGCGGTGGCCGCGATGTCGACCACCCCCGTGCGCACCTCCGCCTGGCGCAGGTCGAGCAGCACGTCGCCCATCACGGCGACGGCGCCGAGTGGCTTGTCGATCCGCCAGGTGCCGCGCCGCTTGGAGCTGCTCATCACCGCCACGAACCAGCGCCGCACCGAGCCGCCCTCCCCCGACGAGGGCTGAGGATAGGCGGGAGCGGGCACCGGGCGACCGCCGGGCAGGTCGGAGGTGATCACCGCCAGCTCGGCCTGGGTGACGGCGGTGTAGGCCGCCTCGGTACGCTCGGTCAGCTCCCCGAGGGTGAGACGGCCCTCGACGGAGGCGACCCGCAACCACTCGACGGCGGCTTCCCGCTCCGCGTCCGAGACCCGCATTTCCCCGGGATTATTCATAACTCACAACATATCGCGAGTTGCTCCGGCGTGCGGATCCCCCCGAGGGAGGAAACTCGCTAATCAGATCGGATGACGCCTCCCCACCAGGGGCGCGGGACCGGCGTACGGCCGCGCCGGGGAGGCACGCCATATGATCCGGAGGCATGTACCGAGAACTCCTGGACGCGGTGGCGGCCAACGACGCCGAGCGGGCCGAGCGGCTGCTGCGGAACGGCACGAGCGCCGACCCCGACGGCACGGAAGAGCCCACCGCCCTTTACCTGGCATCGAACCAGGGCCGCGTGGACATCGTGCGCGCGCTGCTGGCCCACGGAGCCGACCCCAACCGGATCAGTGGCGGCGAGGACGAGGGACTGCCCCTGTGCGTGGCCTCCTCCTGGGACCATGTCGAGGTCCTGCGGGCGCTGCTCGCCGCCGGTGCCGACGTGTCCGGGCGGGAGGCCGGCGGATGGACCGCTCTGCTCTGGGCGGCCGCCAACGGGCGGGCGGACGCGGTCGGCGCGCTGCTCGCCGCAGGAGCGAACCCCGAGGACGCCAACGAGGGCGGCGACACCCCGCTCACCCTGGCCACCCGGCGCGGCGCCCTGGGCGTCGTACAGACGCTGCTGCAGGCCGGCGCCGAGGCCGACCGGCCCGACGGCGACGGCGACACACCGCTGTCCATCGCCTACGACTGGCTGGGCACCCAGCTGGAGAGCGCGCTTCTCGAGCAGCTCACCGAGCAGGCCCCCGAGGGCTCGCAGTTCGTCGTGGGCCGCAGCAGGGCGAAGGACGGCACCGACCTGGTGACCGTCGCGGCGGTGGGACCCGACGGGACCCGCGTCGCCGAACTCACCTGCCAGCGCGGGCACGCGGCCGTCGCCACCCTGCTGGAGGACGCCACGGGCGAGCGGCTGCCGTTCGACGAGCTGGTCGAGCGGGCGATGCCCTACCGGGACATCGACGAGGAGGCCGAGACCTGGTGGACCGTGGCGAGCTCGCTGAGCAGGCGCGACGACGGTGAGACCTTCGACGCGGCGGCGCGGCTGTGCTCGAACGAGGATCCGCGCAAGCGGGAGTTCGCCGTCGACGTGCTCGCCCAGCTCGGCTTCACCGAGAACGAGAAGCCGTTCCTGGAGGAGTCGCTGCCGATCCTGCGACGGATGGCGGCCACCGAGGGCGACGAGCGGGTGCTGCGTTCGGTGCTCGGCGCGCTCGGTCACCACGCCGACCCGCGTGCCCTGCCCGAGGTGCTGGAGATCGTCACCGCCGACGGCTGGACCCGCACCCAGGCCGATCCCGCCGCGCTCGCCGCCGTCCTGCCCCCGGGTCACGCCGAAGGGCTCGCGCTGCTCATCTCCATGACCGAGGACCCCGACGCCGAGGTGCGCGACTGGGCCACCATGGGCCTGGCGGGCCTGACGGAGGACCCCAAGGACACCGAGCGGATCCGCGACGCGCTCGCCGCCAGGCTCGACGACGAGGACCTGAACACGGTCGCCGAGGCCACGCGCGGCCTCGCCACCCGGGGGGACGCGCGAGCCCAGCGGGGCGCGGAGCGCGTGCTCGCGGAGAGCGACGAGGACGACGACTACGTCCGCGACCTGGTCAAGAATCCCTGACGCGCGGGCGGGGGCCTCACCCGGCGGTCCGCGCCCGCTCTCGCCTCGTCCCGGCGTCGTCGGGACGAGCGCGGATCCTCCCGCGTGGCCGACAGTGGTCCGTACGCGTATCCGCGCGGTCCGCGCCGTACGCGTACGGCGGGGTGAACTTCCGGAAGCCGGTGTCCAACAGCGGACGTAAATCGGATATAGCGCCCAATAAAGGGCAACTTTCCCTCGGCAGGATGTTGAGATAGGCGCAGAACCCGGCGACGAGCCGAATGAGTTACCGGAGGCCGCACGTGACCCATGACGTCTTCAACCAGGCTCACCCGCTCACCGGACACGACGTGTCCGCCGACGCCGCCCTGATGGACGGCGTGGAACGCGAGGGGGCGGGATGGGCCACCGGGGAACTGCACCGGCTCGGTCTTCTCGCCGGTTCGGAACAGGCCCAGGAGTGGGGAAGGCTCGCGAACGAGCACCCGCCCGTCCTGCGCACCCACGACCGCTACGGGAGGCGGATCGACGAGGTGGAGTTCCATCCCGCCTGGCACGAGCTGATGACCGTCGCCGTCGACAACGGCATGCACGCCACCCCGTGGGCGAGCGCCAGACCGGGCGCGCACGTGGCCCGCGCCGCCAAGTTCTACGTCTGGAGCCAGGTCGAGGCCGGACACGGCTGCCCGATCTCGATGACCTACGCCTCGATCGCCGCGCTGCGGCACAGCCCGGCGCTCGCCGCCGACTGGGAGCCCCTGCTGGCCTCGCGGAGCTACGACTTCGGGCTGCGCCCGCCGCTCGGCAAGCGCGGCGTGCTCGCGGGAATGGCGATGACCGAGAAGCAGGGCGGCTCCGACGTTCGCGCGGGCACCACCCGCGCCGAACCGCTGGGCGACGGGAGCTACGCCCTGACCGGGCACAAGTGGTTCAACTCCGCCCCGATGTGCGACGTGTTCCTCGTCCTCGCCCAGGCCCCCGGCGGACTGTCGTGCTTCCTGCTCCCCCGCGTCCTTCCCGACGGCACCCGCAACGCCGTCCACCTGATGCGGCTGAAGGACAAGCTGGGCAACAGGTCCAACGCCAGCGCCGAGGTGGAGTACCACGGCGCGACGGCCCATCTGGTGGGCGAGGAGGGACGCGGAGTGCGGACCATCCTGGAGATGGTCAACATGACCCGGCTGGACTGCGTGATCGGCTCGGCGGCCGGCATGCGGTACGGCGTCACGCAGGCCGTCCACCACACCCGGCACCGCGGGGCGTTCGGCAGGAAGCTCGCCGACCAGCCGCTGATGCGCAACGTCCTGGCCGAGCTCGCCCTGGAGTCGGAGGCGGCGACCGTCCTGATGACGCGGCTGGCCGGAGCCACCGACCGGGCCATCGCCGGCGACCAGGCCGAGGCCGCGTTGCGCCGCACCGCGCTGGCCGTGAGCAAGTACTGGATCTGCAAGCGCGCTCCGGCGCACGCGGCGGAGGCGCTGGAGTGCCTGGGAGGAAACGGCTACGTCGAGGAGTCGCAGATGCCCAGGCTGTTTCGTGAATCGCCGCTGAACGGCATCTGGGAGGGATCGGGGAACGTCGCGGCGCTCGACGTGCTGCGCGCCCTGGGCCGCGAGCCCGAGGCGCGGGAGGTGTTCTTCGCCGAGGTCGCGCTCGCCGCCGGTGCCGACCGGCACCTGGACGCCGCCGCCGACCGCCTGCGCAAGTCTTTGGACGACACCACCGACTTCGAGGTCCGCGCCCGGCGCGTCGCCGAGGACATGGCGCTGGTGCTGCAGGGCTCCCTGCTCGTGCGGCTCGCCCCCGCGGCCGTCGCCGACGCCTTCTGCGTCTCCCGCCTGGCCGGGGACACCGGCCGCGCCTTCGGCACCCTGCCCGCCGGTCTGGATCTGGACGTCCTTCTCGACCGCGCCTCCTTCTGACCTTCGGTGCCCGGCTGTGTCCAGGGCGCGCCCCGGACACAGCCGGGCACCGGCGCCGAGTAGGGTCGGTCATGGCCAACGGTTCATGATCGAAAGGATAATCGCCATGGCGACGACACGTACCGCGACGACCCAGTGGAAGGGCGCGCTGCTCGACGGTTCCGGCAGCGTCTCCCTCGACTCCTCCGGGGTGGGCACGTTCGACGTGTCCTGGCCCTCGCGCGCCGAGCAGGCCAATGGCAAGACCTCTCCCGAGGAGCTCATCGCGGCCGCCCACTCCTCGTGCTTCTCGATGGCCCTCTCCCACGGGCTGGCCCAGGCGGGCACCCCGCCCCAGACCGTGGAGACGAAGGCCGACGTGACCTTCCAGCCGGGTGAGGGCATCACCGGGATCGTCATCTCGGTCCGCGCCCAGGTTCCCGGCCTCACGGCCGAGCAGTTCCAGGAGGCGGCCGAGACGGCCAAGGCCAACTGCCCGGTGAGCAAGGCCCTCTCGGGCACGACGATCAGTCTCAACGCCGAACTGCTGAGCTGATCACGGCCGTACACGCACGCCGCCGATCGGGGCCGTAGGCGCGCGATCGGGCTGACCGGGGACCGAACCGCTCCGGCCGGGCACTCACCCGGCCGGACCTCCTTCAGCGGGCAACCGCCTCGAACCGGTCACCCTGGGTGGTCGACGGCGGGCCGAGCACGACATCTTCGCGGCCACGCGTGTCCTCGCCGGACACGCGTGGTCACAGGGCATGCACGGAAACGGCAGGTACGGAAAGCACGCCAAACCCTGGATACGAAACTCCTCGATACCACCCTAAAGTGACAGAGGCGAGAACACCCTGCACAGGGGAGCCTTACCAGAGGAGAATAGGGTCACATGCGCGCAGTCTGGCCGGGAGAGTCTTATCCGCTCGGCGCCACCTGGGATGGCGTGGGTGCCAACTTCTCACTGTTCTCCGAGGTAGCGGAGCGTGTCGAGCTCTGCCTTTTCGGAGACGACGACCGCGAGGAGCGCGTCGAGCTGACCGAGGTCGACGGATTCGTCTGGCACGGCTACGTCCCGGGGATCATGCCGGGGCAACGGTACGGCTACCGGGTCCACGGCCCCTACAACCCCGACCAGGGGCACCGGTGCAACCCTTCCAAACTGCTCCTCGATCCCTACGCCAAGGCCGTCGAGGGCGACGTGAAGTGGAACGAGGCGATGTTCTCGTACCAGTTCACCGATCCGGGAAACCGCAACGACGAGGACACCGCCCCCTTCATGCCGAAGAACGTGGTGATCAACCCGTTCTTCGAGTGGGGCAACGACAGGTCGCCCCGGACCCCGTACCACCAGACCGTGATCTACGAGGCGCACGTGCGCGGGCTCACGATGCGCCACCCCGCGGTGCCCGAGGAGCAGCGCGGCACCTACGCGGGACTGGCCCACCCGGCGGTCATCGACCATCTGCTGAGCCTGGGCGTCACCGCGGTGGAGCTGATGCCGGTGCACCAGTACGTCCCCGAGCACGCGATGGTCGCCAGAGGGCTGACCAACTACTGGGGTTACAACACGATCGCCTACCTGGCCCCGCACGCCGCCTACTCCGGCTCGGGCCAGCGCGGTGAGCAGGTGCTGGAGTTCAAGGCGATGGTGCGGGCGCTGCACGAGGCGGGCATCGAGGTCATCCTCGACGTGGTCTACAACCACACCGCCGAGGGTGATCACATGGGCCCCACGCTGGGTTTCCGCGGCATCGACAACCGGTCGTACTACCGCCTGCACGACGGCGACCGGCGCTACTACCTCGACTACACCGGCTGTGGGAACTCCCTCAACGTCCGCTCTCCGCACGCCCTCCAGCTGATCATGGACTCGCTGCGCTACTGGGTGCTGGAGATGCACGTGGACGGCTTCCGGTTCGACCTGGCCTCCGCCCTCGCCCGCGAGCTGCACGACGTCGACCGGCTGAGCGCCTTCTTCGACCTGATCCAGCAGGATCCGGTGATCTCCCAGGTGAAGCTGATCGCCGAACCGTGGGACGTGGGGCCGGGCGGTTACCAGGTGGGCAACTTCCCGCCGCTGTGGATGGAGTGGAACGGCAAGTACCGCGACAGCGTGCGCGACTTCTGGCGCGGGAGCGGGTCCGCGCTGCCCGAGTTCGCCTCCCGGCTGACCGGGTCCGCCGACCTCTACGCCATCTCGGGGCGCCGCCCGGTGGCCTCCATCAACTTCGTCACCTGCCACGACGGGTTCACCCTGACCGACCTGGTCTCCTACGACCACAAGCACAACGAGGCCAACCTGGAGAACAACCGCGACGGCACCGACGACAACCGGTCGTGGAACTGCGGGGCCGAGGGCCCGGTGGAGGACCCGGAGATCGTGAACCTGCGCCGGCGCCAGCGCCGCAACTTCCTGGTCACCCTGTTCGTCTCCCAGGGCGTGCCGATGCTGCCGGCCGGCGACGAGTTCGGCAGGACCCAGCACGGCAACAACAACGCCTACTGCCAGGACAACGAGGTCTCCTGGATCGACTGGTCGCTGGCCGGAAGCGAGGGAGACCTCCTCGACTTCGTCAGGAGCCTGTCCAAACTGCGGCGAGAGCATCCCGTCTTCCAGCGGCGGCGTTTCTTCCACGGCCACAAGGCCGACGACGGGACCCGCGACATCGTCTGGCTCACTCCGGCCGGGGTGGAGATGTCGGCCGGTGACTGGCACACCGGTTACGCCAAGTCGCTCACCGTCTTTCTGAACGGCGACGCCATCACCGAACCGGACACGCGAGGCGAGCGGATCGTGGACGACTCGTTCCTGCTCCTGATCAACGCCCACCACGAGAACATGGCCTTCAGCCTCCCCGAGGCGAAGTACGGCAAGCGATGGCAGCACGTGCTGGACACCGCGGACGACGGTCCTGAGGCGTTCCCCTTCTCCGAGGGGTCCTGGCCGGCCGAGGCCTCGGTGGAGGTGACCGGGCGCTCGGTGCGGATCCTGCGCTGCGCGCGCCTGTAGGGATCCCGTACGCCCCTCGGGCGACGAACAGGAGGGACGGCTCTCAGACGCCGGACGCCCCCCGACATCGGACTCTCAACCCCCTGAACCCTCAAGCGCCGGACTCTCAGGCACCGGACGCGACCGCGGCGGTGAGCAGGACGAGCACGAACGTCACCACTCCCACGGCGCCGTGCAGCAGGACGGCGACCACGGGAAAGCGCTGCTCGGCGCCGCGGGCGTGGCGGCCGGCGCCCAGCCAGCGGGTGAACATGGTGAAGCCCAGCAGCGCGGAGGCCGAGAGCACGCCGAACGACAGCCAGGCGAAGAGCGGGTCCAAGGTGACCACGTGGACGACCCAGCAGGCCAGGGCGGAGATCGCCAGGACCGGATGAGCGAAGATCAATAACGTCGGAAAGCGAGTCACCTTGGTCGCCTGCTGACGTAGCCCTCCCCCGGAGAGCCACAGGTACAGCAGGTAGATCCCGGCCATCGCGGTGATCAACCATGTCACGATCGTGACAAGCCTCACACGACCCTCCCGTCTCTTCAAGGATGAATCATGTATCGGGAGTCATCCGAAGTCACTACAAGCCACCCCAACCGTTATCGACCATTCCGGGAAAGTTCACAGCTCGCCTCCATGCGAAGGTAGGGCCATGCGCCTCATCCATCCCGAGACCTCCGCCGAGGTCGATCTCGCGCGGGTCTACGCCTATCCGGACGCCCCGTGCCTCAGGATCAACATGGTCGCCAGCGCCGACGGCGGGACCTGGCTGAAGGGTTTGTCCGGCGAACTGTCCGGCAGGGGCGACCGCCAGGTCTTCTGGGTGCTGCGCGGGCTGGCCGACGTCGTCGTGGCCGGGGCGGCGACCGTACGGGCCGAGGGGTACGGCCCGGTACGGGCCAGGCCGTCGTGGCACGGGCTGCGCGAGGGACGCCCCGCCGTCCCGCCGGTGGCGGTGATCACCCGCGGGCTCGATCTCGACCTGTCGGGCCCGCTGTTCACCGACGCGGACCCCGAGGCGCGAACGATCGTCGTCACCTGTGAGGCGGCTCCCAGGGAACGCCGCGAGGAGGCCGCCAGGAACGCCGACGTGATCGTGGCCGGGGGCGAGCGGGTGGATCCGGCGCTGGCGGTGAGGGAACTCGCCGAACGCGGCCTGGGCCGGATGCTGTGCGAAGGCGGCCCGACGGTGAACGCCCAGTTCGCCGCCGCGGACCTGGTCGACGAACTCTGTCTCACGGTGAGCCCGATACTGATCGGCGGAGACGCCGCCAGGGTCCTCGACGGCCCGTCCTCGCTCGCTCGCCTGCGCCTCGCCCACGTCCTGGAGGACGAGGGGTTCCTCTTCACCCGCTACGTCCGGCGACGTGACGAGGAGACCGAGACCGTCTGAAGCCCGCCCCCCACCGCGCCGAGGGCTCAGGGACGTCGAGGATACAGAGGACGCCGAGCACGCCGAGCACGCTGGGGGCATCGAGGACTCAAGGGGTCCCGTGACCTCGCCGAGGATTCCGCGAGGCCGGACCGGCATTCGCCTGGACTTCCCCGCACAGAAACGATATATCTCGAATATGCCACGAACCCCTTCCTCCGACGACGACCTGCGCGCCTCGCTCGAGGCCCGCAGGCATCTGGGGCCGGAATACGAAGACTCCCTCGTCGAGGGCTTCCTGGAGAAGATGGACCAGGAGATCGACAAACGGGTGGACGACCGGCTCGCCCAGGCGCGCAGGGAGAGCCCCGGGGTCCGCCCGTCCCTGGACGCCGGGCAGCGGCTCGCCCTGGCGATCATCTCCCTCGGGCTCGGGGTGCCGGGGACGGTCGCGGTGTCCTACACCGGCCTGAGCGAATCAGTCCTCATGTTCATCCTGGCGCTCATGTGGGTCGGGATCATCGGCGTGAACGTGACGTTCGCCGCCGCCCGGCGACGCCGAGGCTGACCCTCGCCCCCGTTCCGGCCGCACTCCCGCCGCTTTCCCGCGCCCGGCGGGTCGAGCCCGCTCGACCCGCCGGGCTTTTTGATCTTTGTCACAAAGATCGAGAGATACCTGTGATGTTGTTGATTCTCCTGATTTACTCCTCGTTCATAGACAGGAAACCAGGAGTCGCGCCACGGGGGTGCGGCACGCGTGACATCCAGGAGGCCGACGCACAGTGGTCGACGTCAACACAGAGGCCCTCAAGGCCGCCACCCAGAACCTGATCAGGGTCTTCCGGCCGATCGCGGAGCAGGTCAGCACCCTGGCCGAGAACACACGGCTCAGCGCCTACCAGTGGGGCGCCATCGGCGCGGTCACGGTGGCCAACAACTACACACCGTCCCGTGAGTACCAGGCCAAGCAGGCCGCCGACTTCGTCAAATGCCTCGACGGCATCAACGCGGGACTGCTCAGCGTGGTGCACCACTACCGGGAGGCCGAACTGGCGACCGCCATTCGCGCACAGGACACGCTGAAGACGGCCGACCTCCAGGGCAAGATCGCGCTGGACGTGGCCGACCTCGAAAGGGCGACGAAGGGCAAGGCCCTGGGGCCCACCGACTGAACGGGAAGGAGGCTCCATGGCGGGCGAAGAGGCTTTCACCGGTGCCGTGGCCGGGGTCGCCACCATCGGCGGGATGAAGCTCCTGGGCACCTACGGCCCCGCGTGGGCCGCCACCCTGGCGAAGATCCAGCTGGCCGGGACACTGGCCAAGCCCGCGGCGGGCGCGGCGGCCGTATGGCTGCTCGCCCAGCCGGGGGACGACCAGGCGATCACCGAGGCGTTCAACGACTGGCGTACGGTCAACCTGAAACTCCTGCACCTGCGGACGAGGGAGTGGGACAACGAGGTCAAGGCGGTTCAGGCAGCCTGGCCCGAGGGCGAGGACCGCAAGGCCTTCGACAGGTTCATGTCGATCGTCTTCCAGGAGGTCCAGCAGCTGGAGACGGCCGCGTCGCAGATGGCCACCGCGGTGCAGGGCGCCCAGTCGGAGATCCATAAGATCGTCAACAACGCCGGAACGATCGTCGACGGCCTCCTGGGCATCATCATCGCCTCGGAGATCGTCGAGCTGATCGGCAAGCAGATGATGGCCTCGGCCGTGCCGCCGGTCGCCGCGCAGGGCGCCACGTTGGTGGCGATAGCCAAGGCCACTCAGGAGTCGTCCGGGCTCCTGCTGATGGGCACGACGGTCAACGCGGTCGTCGGCGCGACGGCGGCCGTCATCTTCAGCCTGGGCAACCTGACGGCACTGATGGGCGCGGACAACCAGTTCCCCCTGCCGCAGGCCAACCTCGACAGTGACGGCACGGACGGCAGGACGGACTTCGACGACATCGTGCGCAAGAGCGCGACCAGATCGCCGGGGGAAGGCTGGTCCTACACCTGATCGCGCACGCGGGGCGGGGGTATGACGTGTCCCCGCCCCGCGTCGTGTGCGACCGCGTCGGATCTCGTACCCGGCGCGCGCCGACACGGACGCGACCCGGCGCCGGAGCCCTCGTCGCGCATCGCGTGCACGTCGGCGTCACCGTGGTCCCGGTGCGGGAGCCGCCTCAGACCTGGTACTTGTCGCGCATCTCCCGGAGGTTCCGCAGCGCCTCGGCGACCCGTGGGTCCGCGGAGAGGCCCCCTTCCGGGTCCAGGGTGGGCATCCGTCCCTGCAGCGCCTCACTGAACCCCGTCATGCCGCCGAGCAGGGGCGCCAGCACCTCGTCCATCCGGGCGGCCGCCATCTTCGAGGCCTCCCCCACGGCCTCCATGATCGCCTCTCCCAGCGCCTCCGAGCCAAGTCTCATCGCCCTGGGATTGATGTCGACGCCCAGCAGTGCCCCGCCGGGAGCGACCTCCACCTTCACCAGCCCGTCGGCCGCCTCGCCGTGGGCCCGCATCTCGGTCAGCTCCTCACGCATCCGCTCGTAGCGCGCCGAGAGCTTGTCGAACCCCTCCGCCAGCTGGTCCACCTCAGGATTACCCGTCCGCCCGAAGCGGCCGTCAGCCGTGGTCATCCGAATCCTCCAGGAAACGAGTCAAGATCAAAAATGCCATACGCACTCTAATGCCCTATATGGCGATAACGCGGGTAAACAGCCACCATCCACCTCAAGGAAGTCACCCGACGACGGGCCCGAACAGGCTCGGCGCTCTCCAGGGGGCGCCGTTCAGGCGCGCGCGGCCGACCAGCCGATGTGGGGTGCCACGCGGGCGAGCAGTCCCGGCAGCGCGGGGTGAAGGCCGGTCGGCAGTTCGTCCTCGCCGAACCAGGTCAGGTTCCCGATGCGGTCCGGCTCCGACGGCGTGACCTCGCGCGGGTCGACCAGAACCGCGAACTGGACGGACACCCAGTGGGTCGGCACGTCTGGCGAGGTCCGCCTCACGTTGGCCACCCCCACCTGGACCAGCTCCAGGGCGGTGGCGCCGAACTCCTCCCCCACCTCGCGCCGCACACACTCCTCGAAGTCCTCGCCGAAACCGAGTTCGCCCGCCCCGGAGTCCCACAGCTCGCGGCTGTCTCTCGCCTTGGGGCCGCGCAGGTGAAGAAGGACGCGGCCCTCGCCGTCGTGGCAGACGAAGCTGCAGCTGACCCCGATGTGGGAGCGGCCCGCCTGGCGGGGGTCGACGGGTGCCGTGCTGTTGTCGCGGTCGCTCAAGGGAGTCCGTCCTGGGCAGGGGAGGTACGGGCGGTCGCCCGCCGGTCAGGGACAACCGTAGGTCAACCGGCACTCGGAGCACACCACGAGACCGGGAGTCACCGGGTCCCCCTCGGAAGCGCACCTAAAGGCAGCGAGCCGGGAACGACGGGCGAAACGGGTGGTCCGCCCCGGAGCCGCCACGGCGGCGGGACCGGGCACTCGACGGGACGGACCAGTATGATCATCTGTCGTACCCACCGACGTCCGGACGCTGGCGCGCCGCCCGGACGGTGGCATCATGGCCGATCCGCAGAGCGTGGAACGGCCGGCAGATGATCTCCCCCCTCAGCGGGAAGGTGAAACACCCTCCACATCTCTAAAGACGCCAAAACGGCCATAAAAGGGTGCTTCGCCCTTCAAGATTTTTCCGGGCGCGCACAACACGCGGGCGGCCTCCCGGACACACCCCCCTCCGATCGCCCCCCGTCCCCGGATCTCCTCCCTCCGCCCACCCCGGAGACCGCATAGGCTGGTGGAATGGACAAGGTGGTAAAGAGCGACGCCGAGTGGCGCGTCCAGCTCTCTCCCGAGGAGTTCCGCGTGCTCCGCCAGGCGGGGACCGAGCGCGCCTTCACCGGGGAGTACGTCGACACCAAGACGGTGGGTGTCTACAGCTGCCGCGCCTGCGGCGCCGAACTGTTCAGGTCCGATACCAAATTCGACAGCCACTGCGGCTGGCCGAGCTTCTACGAGCCGTCGAAGTCCGAGGCGGTGACCCTGATCGAGGACCGCTCGATGGGCATGACCCGCGTCGAGGTCAGGTGCGCGACCTGCGACTCGCATCTGGGCCACGTGTTCCACGGCGAGGGTTACGGCACCCCCACCGACGACCGATACTGCATCAACTCCGTCTCGCTGAGGCTGGAGCCCGTCGAGTAAGCTACCGGCTCACACCCGTGAAGGCCTCGCCGGAGCGCACCTCCGGTGGGGCCTTCAACGCGTTCGGACAGTCATGTCGCTCCGCCCGGAAGGTTAACGAGCCGTCAGGAGGGGCAGAGCGAGACGACCCACGGTATTCACGGTTTCGCTTATTGTGATCGTCTAAGGAGTCCTCGTGCATCTCCGCCACAAATGGGAGATCATCGAGACCATCGGCCGGGTGGTCACCCAGCGCTGCTCGATCTGCGGCAAAACCCGGGTCCGGGTGGCCCCGGTGGCGCGCCGCGTCGACTATCGCGGACTCGGATAGGTGAGGCGGCAGTCGGGGTCGTCGGGGCCGAGGACGTTGGCCAGGACCGGGTTGCCGTTCTCCCCGAATTCCGCCTGGACGAAGACCACGGGGCTGGGCACGCCAAGCTCTCCGACGAGATAGTCGACCCCCGCCTCACAGAGCTTGATCGCCTGCTTCGAGTTACTCGCGCTCTCCGGCAGGTCCGTGTATATCCGCAGATAGCCTCCGACCATGCGGATGTCCTTGACCCGCTTGGTCGCCTTACGGCTCTCGAAGTAGGCCACCGCCTTCTTGTCGGTGTGCTTGGACGGCCCCGAGGCCTCGGTCTCCCTGTCTTTCTGGCGCTTCTTCTCGGCCTTGGACCGTTTCGCGGTCTCCTCCTCGCTCTTCGCCCCCTTCCCGTCCACCTCGGCGGCCACCACCGCGCCCGACACGGGGGACTGCGGCGGTGCGGCGGCGCGGGGAACGGCGCTCGGCACCGGCGCCGGGGTCATCCCGCCCGCCGAGGCCTGATCACCGGAAAACCACCCGCTCACCGCGAGGGCCCCCACGGCGAAGGCGGTGACGGCCACCGAGACTTCGAGAACGGGTGAGCGAGACTTCTTTCTCCGGCGCCCCCGAGCACGTCGCCTGGATCGTGCCAGATCTTCGCCCCTTTTCACCTTCGGCCTCACATAGACGGGTGATTTTCCCCGAGTATGACAAAGCCAAGGGACGGTAAAGAGACCTTCAGCGGATTATTTTCCGCCGGGCCGTCACAGGAGACACTTCCTTCACCTCACGAAACTCCCGAACCTCACGGGTTTCGAGAGGTTCACGGAGTGTGCCCGGCCGCGCCTCCCCTTCGCCGCCGGGCCGAAGCCCCGCGGCGAAGGAACGCGCGGAGGCTACGGCAGCGCCGCGATCAGCTCGCTCGGCGGCTTGCGGACCCCCGTGTAGAAGGGCGTCTCCTCGCGGGTGTGCCGCCGGGCCTCGGCGCCCCGCAGGACGCGCATCAGGTCGACGATGCGGTGCAACTCGTCGGCCTCGAAGGCCAGCATCCACTCGTAGTCGTTCAGCGAGAAGCAGGCGACGGTGTTGGCCCGCACGTCGGGGTAGTCGCGGGCCATCCTGCCGTGCTCGGCGAGCATCCGGCGGCGGTCGGCGTCGTCCAGGAGATACCACTCCAGGGAACGCACGAACGGGTAGACGCTCACGTACGCCCGCGGCTCCTCCTCGGCCAGGAAGGCCGGGATGTGTGACTTGTTGAACTCGGCCGGTCGGTGCAGCGCCATGGCCGACCAGACCGGCTCGGCCAGCTGTCCCAGGCCGGTGCGGCGGAAGCGCGAGTAGGTCTCCTGCAGGTCCTCCGCCGTCGGGGCGTGCCACCAGAACATGAAGTCGGCGTCGGCGCGGAAACCCGACACGTCGTACAGACCGCGGGTGACCACGTCCTTGCGGCCCATCTGGGCCATGAGCTCCTCGACCTCGGCGGCCATGCCCTCCCGGTGGCCCGGACAGCGCTCCTTCATCCTGAAGACCGACCACATCGTGTAGCGGATCACCTGGTTCAGGTCGCGCGCCTTGGGGCGCGGGTTGGCGTCCGTCATCGTCACCCCTTTGTCAACGAATCGGTACTGTCCCGCCATTCTCTCGCGGGATCGAGGTGGTCGAGAATCCGGGCCGCCGCGGTACGGGCGGTGGCGACGCAGGCGGGAATGCCGAGACCGTCGTAGGCGGCACCGCACAGGGCCAGGCCGGGCTGGTCGGCCGCGGCCGACCGGATGCGGGCCACCCGGTCGAGGTGGCCCACCTCGTACTGCGGCAGAGACCCTCCCCACCGGGTCACCCGCGAGTCGCGGGGCAGCCCGCGCACGCCCATCACCTCGACCATCTCGGCGATCGTCAATGCGACCAGCTCCGCGTCGTCGCGCTGCAGCACGCCCTCCTCGCCGATCCTGCCGATCGAGCAGCGCAGCAGGACCAGGCCGGGGTCGTTCTCGGCCAGGTGCGGCCACTTGACCGAGCTGAACGTGGCGGCCTTGATCGGCCGCCCGTCGACGGCCGGGACCAGGTAGCCGCTGCCGGTCGGCGGGGCGGGGAACGCCTCGCGCGGGTAGGCGAGGGTGACGATGGCCATACTGGCGTACTCGATCCTGGCCAGCTCCGCGGCGGCCCGGGGCACCTCCCCGGCGAGCAGACGGCTCGCCGCGGGGGCGGGAACGGCGATGATCACCGCGTCGGCCTCGACGGTCTCCGGGGCGGGGACGGGTCCGGTGACCAGCAGCCAGCCGTCCTCGGTCCGACGCAGCTCCCTGACCGTGACGCCGGTCCTGATCTCGGCCTCCGAGGCGGCGGCGACGACCTCGGGCAGGCTGCCCATTCCTCGCCTCAGGGTGGTGAAGACGGGGCCGGCGTCCTTGGGGGTGTCGGCGACGATCTCCCTGGTCGCGGCGAGCAGCGACCGCTCCGACCTGGCCGCGATCGCGATCCTCGGCATGGTCGCATCCAGCGACAGCCGCTCGGCCCTGCCCGCGTAGACGCCGCCGAGCAACGGTTCGACGAGCCGGTCGACCACCTCCTCGCCCATCCTGGCCCGGATGTAGGCCGCCACCGACACGTCGGTGGTGACGCGCGTGGCCGGAAGGATGTGGTCCAGGGGCACCCGGGCCAGGCCCGCCGGGCTCAGCACGCCCGACCTGGCCAGCGCAAGGACGTCGGAGGGAACGCCCATGACGTGTCCCTCCGGCATGGGCCGCAGCGAACCCCTGGTCAGGATGCCCGCCTTGACGGTGCCGGGAGACATCAGCTCGTCGCCCAGCCCGGCCAGCCTGGCCAGCTCCTTGCCCTCGGGCCGCCGGGCGAGCATCGCCTCGGCACCCGCGTCCATCATGACTCCCGCCACCTCGGTGGCGTGCAGCTTGCCGCCGATCCGCGAGGCGCCGTCGAGAACGGTCACCCTGAGGTGCTCGCCGCGCCCTCGCAGGTGCCACGCGGCGGCCAGCCCGGCGATCCCGCCGCCGACGACCACCACATGCCTCCGCTTGCCTTCCATGACTCCCGACCGTATCGCCCCCTCCCCGCGCCCGCGTATCCCGCTCACGCCCCCGGTACCTCCGTGACCCGGCGGCGTGAAGAACGTGACGCCATCGTGACTGCCCGCGTCGAACCGCCTCACCGCGCCGGGCGTCAGGAGGTTCATGAGATCAGTGAGCAGAATCCGGTGTGGTCCGCGCCTGGCCGCTCCCCTGGTGGTCCTGGCGCTGTTGGTGTCCGCCTGCGGAGGAGGGGGCGAGTCGCAGAGCGCGTCCGACGCCGCGGCACCCGCCGCCGGCTCCGGTGCGCGGGGGGACGTCCAGGTCGGCGAGGCGGCCCCGCAGGACGCCTCGGGCAGGGACACCGCCCCGAAGAACGAGGCACAGAAGACCGCCCAGGTGAAGGTGGTCCCACAGGACAGGGCGATCATCTACACGGCGGAGATGACGGTCAGGGCCAAGGACGTCACCGCCGCCGCCGAGCGGGCACGGCAGATCGTCACCGCCGCGGGCGGTTACCTGGCCATGGAGAGGTCGGACGCCCACTCCGGCGGCGAGGGCTCCGCGACGCTGGTCTTCAAGATCCCGCCGGGGAACTATCCCGGCGCGCTCGACCGGCTGGGCAAGGATCTGGGCACCCGCGAGTCACTGCAGCAGAACACCGAGGACGTCACCGAGCAGGTGGCCGACGTGGAGAGCCGGCTGAAGTCGGCGAAGGCCGCGCTCGACTCGCTGCGCACACTGCTGAAGCGGGCCAACACCATCGGCGAGGTGCTCGAGGTGGAGCGGGAGGTCTCCAACCGCGAGAGCGAGCTGGAGTCCCTGCAGGCGAGGCAGAAGACCCTCGCCTCACAGACGAGCGTGGCGACGCTGACGCTGAACCTGGTCGGCCCCGCGACGGTGGTTCCGCAGGAGGAGGACGAGCCGTCCGGTTTCCTCGGCGGCCTGCGGACGGGGTGGAGCGCCTTCGTCACCGCCGTCAAGGTCGGCCTGACGCTCCTGGGCGTACTGCTCCCCTGGCTCGTCCTCATCGGCCTGGTCTGGCTCGCGGTGGCCCTCCTGCGCCGCGGGCGGCGCTCAGGACGTGGCGACGGGCCACTCGGCCCCGCGCCCGCGGACCCCGAGCCGGACCGCTACGACGAGGACGAGACGGAGGACGGCGAGGACGCGAAGGAGAGCGGGGGCGGAGGACCGGTTCCCATGAGCCCGGGGCGGGGAGGCGCCCCCGGGTGAACGCCCGAGGCGTGATCACTCCGGGTGCGGCGCGGAGCACCTCCGAGGCGCCCCCGGGTGAACGCCCGGGGCGCGCGGGCCGGGCGTCCGATCGCCCGCGATGGGGCGGCTCCGGCCGGGGAGCCGGGCCCGGTCAGCGGGCCGAGGTCTCGTGGACGAAGTCGGTGAGGCGGGCCAGCTGGTCGGGGTCGGTGCCGGGCAGCACTCCGTGGCCCAGGTTGAACACGTGGCCCTCGGTCTCGGCCGCGCGGGCGAGGATCTCGCCCGCGCGGCGCTCGACGACCTTCCAGGGGGCGAGCAGAATCGCCGGATCCAGATTGCCCTGCAGCGCCTTGCCGGGGCCGACCCGCGAGGCGGCCTCGTCGAGCGGGACCCGCCAGTCGACGCCCACGACGTCGGCCCCCGCCTGACCGAGCAGGCCGAGCAGCTCGCCGGTGCCGACACCGAAGTGGATGCGCGGGACGTCCAGGTCTGCCAGGCCCGCGAAGATCCGGCTGGTGTAGGGGAGGACGAACTCGCGGTAGTCGTCGGGTGACACCGCGCCGACCCAGGAGTCGAAGAGCTGGACGGCGGAGGCCCCGGCGGCGAGCTGCACGCGCAGGAAGCCCAGGGTGATCTGGGTCAGCCGGTCCATGAGGGCGTGCCACAGCTCCGGCTCGCCGTACATCATGGCCTTGGTGTGGTCGTGGTTCTTGGAGGGGCCGCCCTCGATGAGGTAGGAGGCCAGCGTGAACGGCGCTCCCGCGAACCCGATGAGGGGGGTCGCGCCCAGCTCCTTCGTCAGCGCCTGGACGGCCTCGGTGACGTAGGAGACGTCGTCCGGCTCGATCGGCCGCAGCGCCTTGGCCGCCTCGGCGTCCCTGATCGGCGCGGCCACCACCGGTCCGACGCCCGGCTTGATGTCGAGGTCGACGCCGATCGCCTTGAGCGGGACCACGATGTCGCTGAAGAGGATGGCCGCGTCCACGCCGTAGCGGCGGACCGGCTGCATCGTGATCTCCACGACCAGCTCGGGGGTGGCGCAGGCCGTGAGCATCGGCACTCCCTCGCGAAGCGCCCGGTATTCGGGCAGCGAGCGACCGGCCTGGCGCATGAACCACACCGGCGTGTGAGGAACGGGCCGGCGGTGGCAGGCACGCAGGAAAGCGGAGTCGACGAGCTCGGAAGTCACCCCACCAGGGTGCCATGCCAACAGACCGCTCGGCTCACCAAGGCCCTCGACCGATGAGTTCAATACGAAATCACCGACTATTCAATGAGATCGCACGTCACACCCCACAGACACTGTCAAGCGATGACAACGATCGCGCTTTACCGGTTTTGAGAGCTTCGTCCACTGAAATCCGATGTTGGCACGCGGCAGATGACAACAGGCGGAGCGAGGCGATCATGTTTCCGGGTACAGTTCCTCTCATCGGCGATCCTGGCCCGGCCCTCGGCTGGTCCAAATGTTCGCCAAGTCACCGCGCGGCATCGATTCCCGCACCACTTTGGGGACACGCCGAGCACGCTGCGCGGAAATGTCGGCGCGACGTGCCAACGTCGGACCACGACCCGACGAAAGGCCCGTGCGATGTCCACCATGTGGAGTTCACCCGAACGTCGCGGTGAGCACCGTGCCTCCTGCGCCCGCGGGCGGGGTCCCCACCAACGGTCCCATCCACACGGCCACGACCGGGGCGAGCGTCACGAATGGGCCGACACGGAACGGGTCCGCGCCGGGCGCGGTCACGAGCTCCTCCCGGAAGTTCCCGTCGGCGGGCTCACCCTCGCCCCTCGCAGGCCGTCGGCAGCGGCTTGATCGGTTCCAATGGCTCCTATACGCACCCCAGTGGTCCCCATGCGATCAGTTTCGACCTACGCTTCCGATATGACCGTCGGTGACGCGCCGCCCGCTCCCGCCGCCTTCAGGCGCGCGGTGGCGAGCATGCGCCCCGCGGAGGTCAGGCCCGAGATCGAGCTGGAGGACATCCCGGCCCCGCAGCGCCTGGCCCCCTATTCGGCCGCGATCGGCGCGTCGGTGTACCGCGACGACGACGAGCTCGCGGTCGGCCGCCTCATCGTGCTCTTCGACCCCGACGGCCAACGCGGCTGGGACGGCCAGTTCAGGCTCGTCGCCTACGTGCGAGCCGACATGGAGCCGGAGATCACCGAAGACCCGCTGCTCGGACCCGTCGCGTGGAGCTGGCTCACCGAGTCGCTCGACGCCCACGGCGCCGACTACGCCGCCGCCGGAGGCACCGTCACCCGGGCGGTCTCCGAGGGTTTCGGCAACAAGGCCGAAGACCCGGTGACCACGGAGCTGGAGCTGCGCGCATCCTGGTCGCCGCTGCAGGAGGACCTCTCCGGCCATGTCGCCGCCTGGTGCGACCTGATGTGCCTTGCCGCGGGCATGCCACCCCTGCCACCCGACGTGGCGGCCCTGCCGCCGCGCCGTCGCGAAGATCCGGAGCCCTTCAGAACGTGACCGATGAGACGACCGTAGTCCCGCTGCTGGAACCTCGTGAGGGAATCCCACCCGTCGTCGAGGATCCGGTGGCTCTCGCGCGCGTGGTACGCGCCTTCGCCGAGGGCACAGGCCCCGTCGCCGTCGACGCCGAGCGCGCCTCCGGCTACCGCTACAGCGGCCGCGCCTATCTCGTCCAGCTGCGCCGCGCGGGCGCGGGAAGCGCCCTGATCGACCCCATCCGCTGTCCCGATCTGTCGGAGCTCGACGCGGCGCTCGCCGACGCGGAGGTGGTGCTGCACGCGGCCTCCCAGGACCTGCCGTGCCTGGCGGAGGTGGGCTTCCATCCGCGAGAGCTGTTCGACACCGAGCTGGCCGGTCGACTGCTCGGCTACGAGCGGGTCGGGCTCGGCCTGATGGTCGAGAACGTCCTCGGATTCAGGCTGGAGAAGGGCCACTCGGCCGCCGACTGGTCCACCCGACCTCTGCCGGAAGACTGGCTGCGCTATGCCGCCCTCGACGTCGAGGTCCTGATCGAGCTCCGCGACGTCCTGCACGAGGAGCTGATCTCCAGCGGCAAGCTGGAGTGGGCGCGGGAGGAGTTCGCCGCCGTGCTCGCGCACAAGGCGCCGGCCCCGCGCTCCGACCCGTGGCGGCGCACCTCGGGGATCCACAAGGTCCGCTCGCTGCGCGGGCTGGCGGTGGTGCGGGAGCTGTGGACGCTCCGCGACGAGCTCGCCCGCCAGTCCGACGTCGCCCCCGGCCGGGTCCTGCCCGACTCGGCGATCGTGACAGCCGCGCTTGAGCTGCCCCGCACCACCAAGGCGCTCACCGACATTCCCCCGTTCACCGGCCGCAGCGCCCGGCGGCACCTGCGCGACTGGCTGGCTGCGATCGGCACCGCCCGCTCACTGCCCGACTCGGAGCTGCCGCAGCCCAGCGCCCCCGGCGACGGGCCGCCACCGGCCAACCGGTGGATGGACCGCGACCCGGTGGCCGCCCGCCGGCTCGCCGCCGCCAGGGCCGTGGTGGCCGCGCTCGCCGACGAGCATCACATGCCCGCGGAGAACCTGATCCAGCCCGACGCGATACGCCGCCTGACCTGGGAGCCACCCCCGGTCATCAGTGACGAGAGCGTGGTCGCCCGGCTGCGTGAGCTGGGGGCCAGGGAGTGGCAGATCGGGCTGACGGCCCATCCGATCGCCAAGGCCCTGCTCCGTTTGGAGATCAAGGGTCAGGCGTGAGGCCCCCGCCCTTTACAAAGTAGATCACTTCCTGTTCCATTCCCGGGACCGGGCCGAGCACGTCCACACCGGCCCGGATCCCGGTCTCGGGGACACTCCAGGCCGGCTCAGTTCCGGCAGGCCGCGGAAAGAGGGCGTTCCGCCTCGTCGCTCTCGTCACCGGCCGGCTCCGGCCGCACATAGGGGATGGCGCACCACACCGTCCGGCCCAGCCCGCAGCCGTGCTCGCGGGTCCCCCAGCGTCCACCGGAGAGCCGGTCGACGATGAGCAGGCCCCGACCGCGTCTGGCCTCGAAAGGCCGGTGCCACGAGATGTGCGGCGCGCGAGAGGCGGAGCCGGGGTCGGAGACCTCGACGTGGACGGAGTCGTGGGTGGCGGTCAGGGTGAGACCGATCAGGTCGTCCACCAGGCCGGGGTCGGCGTGCTCCACGGCGTTCGCCAGCAACTCGGAGACCACCTGGACGACATCGGACAGCAGGACGTGGTCGGGACCGAGGGCCTCACGCGTCTCATGGCGGGCCCGTCCGACCGATTCGTAGGCGCTGTCCAGAAATACCTCCGCGAGTTTTCCCGTCTTCATGCCCGAAGCCCTCCACCTGGTTTCACGAATCGCCGTCTTCACATCCACCTTCGCGGGGAATCCCTTCGAAGAACGACTACCCTTCGTGTCCGGCTCGACACATGACAGCCCCGCGCTTCCCGGCATTTTCCGCGTGGCCGTCGAATAACCCGGGGCATTCACCCGCACCGGTCTCAATGTCGGCCTTTCATGAGGAATGCGATCCGATATGGAGTTCGGCGGACATTCGGTGCCACGGAATATCACGCAACCAAGATGATCATCCTCTTCGCGACGTCACGGCTCCGGAGGCCGGGCCCCCACCGCCACCGCCCCCGGAGGGCTCGGGGACACCGGCCCCGGACTGCGGGGGACGGCGGCCGGACAGGGCGGGGACGGCGGGGGGCCGGCGGGGCGGGAGGCTCAGCAGCTCGCGAGCATGCTCTGCAGGGCACTCTTCTCCGAGCTCTGCAGGGTCAGCTTCCAGTAGTACTTCACCTGGATCCACGCCCTGGCGTAGGTGCAGTTGAAGCTCGCCAGCGGTGGCCGCCACGTCGAGGGGTCCTGGTCGCCCTTGGCCTGGTTGACGTTGTCGGTCACCGCCCACAGCTCGGGCCCGCCCAGATCGTTCGCGTACTCCTGGCGCTGCGCGCTGGTCCACGCGTAGGCGCCCGAACGCCACGCCTCGGCCAGCGGCACCATGTGGTCGATGTCGACGTCACTCGCGGCGGTCCAGGTGGCGCCGTCGAACGGGGAGTACCACCGGCCGGAGACGGCCGCGCAACCGGAGTCGACGACCACTCCCGTGCCGTCCCTTTTGAGCACCGTCTCCCTGGTGTTGCAGGAGCCGCTGATGGTGATCCAGTGATTGAACAACGACCGACTGTAGGAGGACTGGTTCGTCTCCGCGGCGACGGTGAGCGTCGCGAGCCTGCTCGCGGCGGTGGCCGCGGAGGGAATGTTGGGCGGGGTCGCCGACGCCGCCCCTGTCGTCAGGGAGACGGTCAGGGAGACGGTGAGGAGAATCGGCGTGAGGGCAGCGGAAATCCCGGTGACGACTCGTTTCACGAGTGGCCCCTTCTGTCGCTCCACCTCGGCCAGTCGAGGGGTCTGGGCACGGCGAGAGGAGGACAGACGGAACGTCTCAACTCATGACAAATACGGAAATGTCATGCTTTGACGACGAGTCAGGACATGCTTGGTCGGATACTGCCCTGATGCGCACCCGGACGCGTTTCAGCTGCGATGACGCGGGACACGGAAAACGCGAGGCTCTCTTTCACCCGCACTTTTCTCGCGAACGCGTTGTAAAGATCTCGTGAACGCCGGAATATCTCCGGGAAACGCCGGGAATCCTCCGGTCCGGCCCTCAGGACCACCTCGACGACCTCGCCCCGGCCCCGGCCGGCGCTCCCGCCCCGCGACTCCGAGGGGCACCGGCCGGCATCCCGCTCATCCGGACATCTCCCGGCGCTTGCCGCAGGTGGGACGACTGTCGTACGGTGGAAAGGAAAGCGCTTTCCTCAGAGGTCGGAGAAAGATGTCCCCGCAAAGCATCGGCGTGGTGATGAACGGCGTCACGGGCCGCATGGGCTACCGCCAGCACCTGGTCCGCTCTGTCCTGGCGATCAACGAGCAGGGCGGCGTGCCCCTGTCGGGCGGCGAGAGGGTCCTGCTCAGACCGGTGCTGGTGGGCCGCAACGCCGAGAAGTTGCAGAGGCTGGCCGACCACCACGACATCGAGTCCTGGACCACCGACCTCGACACCGCCCTCGCCGACGACGCCAACCTGATCTACTTCGACGCCCAGGTCACCCAGGCCCGCGTGAAGGCCGTGCTCGCGGCGATCGAGGCGGGCAAGCACGTCTACGCGGAGAAGCCGACCGCCGAGACGTACGAGGACGCGCTGGCGCTCGCCGAGGCCGCGACCGCCAGGGGGGTGAAGAACGGCGTCGTGCAGGACAAGCTCTTCCTTCCCGGCCTGCTCAAGCTCAGGCGCCTGATCGACGGCGGCTTCTTCGGCAGGATCCTGTCGGTACGCGGCGAGTTCGGCTACTGGGTGTTCGAGGGCGACTGGCAGGAGGCGCAGCGCCCGTCGTGGAACTACCGCTCCGAGGACGGCGGCGGCATCGTCCTCGACATGTTCCCGCACTGGGCCTACGTGCTGGAGAACCTGTTCGGCCGGGTCACCTCGGTCTACGCCCAGGCCGTCACCCACATCCCCGAGCGGGTGGACGAGCGGGGTGAGACCTATCGGGCCACCGCCGACGACGCCGCCTACGGGGTGTTCGAGCTGGAGGGCGGGATCATCGCGCAGATCAACTCCTCCTGGAGCGTGAGGGTGAACCGCGACGAGCTGGTGGAGTTCCAGGTCGACGGCACGCACGGCAGCGCGGTCGCCGGTCTGCGCGACTGCCGGATCCAGCACCGCGCCGCCACTCCCAAGCCGGTGTGGAACCCCGATCTGCCCGCCACCGCCCGCTTCAGGGACGGCTGGCAGGAGGTGCCGGACAACACGGAGTTCGACAACGGCTTCAAGATCCAGTGGGAGCGGTTCGTCCGCCACGTGGCCGAGGACGCGCCCTTCCCCTACGACTTCGCCTCGGGAGCGCGCGGCGTCCGCCTCGCCGAGCTGGGCCTGCGCTCCTCCGCGGAGGGCCGCCGCCTGCCGGTGGAGCCGTGATGGCCGCACCGAGGATCACGCTGCCCGGCGGGGAGCACACCCTGCGCGAGCCGGTCACCTGGAGCAGGCCCGCGGGCCCCGCCGTGAGCCGCGTCGTCTACGCCGCCGCCCACGTGGTCGCCGATCCCCTCGGCGACAACACCCCGGGCTCCCCCGCCGCCGTCGACTGGGACGCCACCCTGCGTTTTCGCCACCATCTGTGGTCGTACGGGCTGCGCGTCGCCGACGCCATGGACACCGCCCAGCGCAACATGGGGCTCGACTGGACGGCCACCCGCGAGCTGATCCGGCGCAGCGCCGCCGAGGCGAAGGCCTTCGGCGACCCGGCGGAACTGGTGGCCTGCGGCGCGGGCACCGACCAGGCCCCGCACGCCCGGACCCTGGACGAGATCGTGGCGGCCTACACCGAGCAGATCGAGACCGTGCGGGACGCGGGCGCCGGGGTCATCGTGATGGCGAGCCGCCGGCTGGCCGCGATCGCGCGGGGTCCGGAGGACTACCACCGGGTCTACGGCGAGCTGCTCTCCGGGGTCGACCGCCCGGTGATCCTGCACTGGCTGGGCGAGATGTTCGACCCGAACCTGGCGGGCTACTGGGGTTCGCGCGACGTGGCCGAGGCGACCGCGTCGTTCCTCTCCCTGATCCGCGACCACGCGGCGAAGGTGGACGGGGTCAAGGTCTCGCTGCTGGACGCCGAGCACGAGATCGGGTTGCGCGCGGCACTGCCCGAGGGCGTACGGCTCTACACCGGCGACGACTTCAACTACCCCTCGCTGATCGCGTCGGGCAGCCACGCGCTGCTGGGGATCTTCGACGCGATCGCCCCCGCCGCCGCCGCAGCCCTGGAGGCACTCGACGCGGGCGACCTGCGACGGTACGACGAGATCATGGAGCCCACGGTCCCGCTCTCGCGGAAGATCTTCGAGGCGCCGACGTACAACTACAAGACGGGCATCGTCCTCCTCGCGTGGCTCAACGGCCACCAGGACGCCTTCAGCATGGTCAACGGCGCTCAGGCGGCCAGATCCCTGCCCCACCTGGCCGAGGTGTTCCGGCTGGCCGACCGGGCCGGGCTGCTGGCCGATCCCGAGCTGGCGGTCTCCCGGATGCGCTCCCTGCTGGCGGTGAACGGCCTGTGATCGCGCGAACGAGCCGTCTCTCGCTGAACCAGTGGACCACGAAACGGTGGTCGGTTGCCGAAGCCGTCGACGGGTGCGTGCGGCACGGCGTCGAGGCCATCGGCCTGTGGCGGCAGGACGTCGCCGCGGCGGGCCTGGAGGAGACCGTGAAGCTCGTCGCGGACGCCGGGCTGCGGGTGTCGTCGCTGTGCCGGGGCGGTTTCCTCACCTCGGGCGGACAGAACGCCCTGGACGACAACCGCAGGGCGATCGACGAGGCCGCGGCGCTGAACGCCGCCTGCCTGGTCATGGTGGTCGGCGGCCTGCCCGGCGTGGTGCCCGGCGAGCCGCCCGGCACGATCTCCCGCGACCTGCCCGCGGCGCGGGAGCGGGTCGCCGAGGCACTGGCCGTGCTGGCGCCGTACGCGGGCGAACGCGGGGTGAGGCTCGCCCTCGAACCGCTGCACCCGATGTACTGCGCCGACCGGGCCGTGCTGTCCACCCTCGCCCAGGCACTCGACCTCGCCGAGGCGCATCCCTGCGAACAGGTGGGCGTCGTCGTCGACACCTTCCACGTGTGGTGGGACCCGCGGGTGCTTGAGCAGATCGCGAGGGCCTCGGACCGGATCGCGAGCTACCAGGTGTGCGACTTCCTGTCGCCGCTCCCCGCCGACGTGCTGCTCGGCCGGGGGATCATGGGTGAGGGCGTCATCGACTTCGCCCCGATGACCCGGGCGGTGGCCGAGGCGGGCTACACGGGGGACGTCGAGGTCGAGATCTTCAACGCCGAGGTATGGGCGGCCGACCCCGACGAGATCCTGTCCAGGGTGAAGGCCGCCTTCGCCGAGTTCGTCGGGGGGTGACGGACACTCTCCCGCCACGATTTTTCTGGGCGAAGGACCGTTCCAGCGGGAGGAAAAACGTATTCGCCGAGCCCGGATTACCGCTTCACGGTGGAGTGACGTGTCAGGTACTCGTACGGTAGGGACATGACGACCGCAGAAAGCGAAGCCCGCCCCGCCATACAGCGGCCGCCGGAACACGTGATGGCCGTGCTGGAGACGATCAGGGAGTGGGAGGCCGCCAACCCCGACTCCGCCCCCTCGGGCCAGGGAGAGGCGATTCTCTGGGCCCTGGGAAAGCGGGAGCAGGCGCCGATCAGCGGCCGTCCCTCCTCGGGCTCCCCGCCCACCCTCGCGGAGGCGCGCGCCGAGATCGACGCCGCCGAGCGGGTTCCGCGCGAGGGCCGGGTCCTGCCGGCCGACGGGGTGATCAGCACCCTGAACTGGTTGATCGGCGCCAAGGACGGCCTGCCCATCCCCGGCCGCCGCTCCTCGGAAGGCTGGGGACACCTGGTCGGCGGGCGTGGCGTGATCCTGCGCACCGAGGACGAGATCGCCGCCGTCGCCGAGCTGGCCCGCCAGGGCCGGCCCAACGCCGCGGGCGAGTGGGAGAAGGAGTGGTGCGCGGGCACCGTCGCCGTGTGCGAATGGGTGCTCGGCACCCGCAGGAAGTCCCCGGTCCGCAACACGCCTCGCCCCATGCACGGACCGACCGGCCTCAACCTCGGCATGGAGGAGAGCGCGGCCGAGGACGTGTCCCGGCAGCTCGGCCGGGGGCGCCAGCACTCTCCCGGATACGGTGACGGGGTCATCAGGACGATCCGCTGGCTGCGCGGGCAGATCATGATCCCGCCGGTCAACGAGCAGGGAAACCCCGTTCCCGGCATGCGCTGACCTCGCTCCCCCGCGTCTCCCTTCTCCCCACGTTTCGCCGCGTTCTCCCGCGACACACGATCGGCCCGGACCGCCCCAGGGGTGTCCGGGCCACCTGTCGTGTCACCCCGGGCCGTGGCCTCTGCCGTACCTCTCCGGGCCGTGGCCGCCTGTCATGTCATCCCGGCTCCCGACCGCCTGTCATGTCATCCCAGGCCGCGGCTGCTCTCCCGGAGGATCACCTCGCCGGTCACGGCCTCGGCCCGGACCTCCTCGGACGGGCCGAGGGCGAGCTCCAGCGCACGGGCGCCCATGTCGGCGAGCGGCAGCCGCACCGTGGACAGCGAGGGAACCAGGTCGCGCAGGGTGGAGATGTCGTCGAACCCGGCCACGGACACGTCCTCGGGCACCCGGACGCCCCGGTCTCTGAAGGAGGCGAGGGCGCCCACCGCCATCACGTCGTTGACGGCGAAGACGCACGTGACCCCGGAGGTCCGGGTGGCCGCCGAGTAGCCGCCCTCCCGGTCGAAGGTGCCGTGCAGGACGCGCGGCGCGGGCAGGCCGAGCTCCTCCAGCGCGCCGGCGAAGCCCTCCACCCTGTCCCTGGGCGCGATCAGCCAGTCGGGCCCGGCGAGGATCGCGAAGTTCCGGTGCCCCAGCCCGGCGAGAGCGCGGGCCAGTTCGGCGGCGCCCCGGCGGTTGTCCGGCACCACCGTGTCGACGCCGAGCAGATCCTGGCCCACGCAGGCGACCCGGCCCCCGGACTCCCGGTAGCGGTCGAGCTCCGCCCGGAGCCTCTGGGTCGTCCGCGGGTCGGTGACCCGGGAGCCGACGAGCAGCACGGCACGGACCCGCTGCGCGTTGAGCGTCGAGACGTAGGCGATCTCCCGCTCGGGGTCACGGTGGGTGGTGCCGATCATGACCATGAGCCCCTGGCTCTCGGCGACCCGCATCGCCCCGTCGGCGATCGCGGCGAAGTAGGGGTCGGTGAGGTCGTGGACGACCAGGCCGATCACGTTGCTCGCGCCCCTGGCGAGGGTCTGCGCGGCCACGTTGGTGCGGTATCCCAGCTCGGCGGCGGCCAGCTCCACCTTGGCCCGCAGGGGTGCGCCCACCTGCCGGGTGCTGCCGTTGAGCACCCGTGACGCCGTGGCGAGCGAGACGCCCGCGTGCCGGGCGACATCCTCAAGCGTGACCACCGACAACCTCCTGGAAAGCGTTTTCCAAAGTCTGTCAGAGTTACCCTCGCCCCGCACCCCGGACACGGGCCCGCGAGGTGGGGCGTGAGCCCGCACACTCCTGGGGACAACTTACCCACCTCCCGTCCACCCGGCCGCACCAAACCTTGTTACTGACGAGTAGCATGGTGGGGAAGCCATCCAGCAACGAGGAGCGAACCCGTGCCTTCGTCTCGTGACGTCGTATTCGTCGACGGTGTGCGCACACCATTCGGCAGGTCGGGCCCCAAGGGCCTGTACGCCGAGACGCGCGCCGACGACCTGGTGATCCGCGTCATCCGCGAGCTGATCCGGCGAAACCCGAATCTGCCTCCCGAGCGCGTCGACGAGGTGGCCATCGCGGCCACCACGCAGATCGGCGACCAGGGCCTCACCCTCGGCCGCTCCGCCGCGATCCTGGCCGGGCTGCCCAAGACCGTGCCCGGCTACTCGATCGACCGTATGTGCGCGGGCGCGATGACCGCGGTGACCTCGGTCGCCGGCGGCATCGCCTTCGGCGCCTACGACGTCGCGATCGCCGGTGGCGTCGAGCACATGGGCCGCCACCCCATGGGCGAGGGCGTCGATCCCAACCCCCGGTTCCTGGCCGAACGGCTCGTGAACGAATCCGCCCTCGTCATGGGCATGACCGCGGAGAACCTCCACGACCGCTACCCCTCCATCACCAGGGACCGCGCGGACGCCTTCGCCCTCGCCTCCCAGGAGAAGGTCGCCAAGGCGTACGCCGACGGCAGGATCCAGCAGGACCTGGTCCCGATGGCGACCAGGTCCGCCGAGAAGGGCTGGGGGCTGGCCACGGCCGACGAGGCCCCCCGCCCCGGCACCACGCTGGAGGGCCTCGCCGGGCTGAAGACCCCGTTCCGCCCGCACGGCCGGGTCACCGCGGGCAACGCCTCCGGCATCAACGACGGCGCCACCGGCTGCGTCGTGGCCGCCGCCGACGTCGCCGAAGAGCTCGGCCTCGCGCCGAAGATGCGCCTGGTCTCGTACGCCTTCGCGGGCGTGGACCCGGAGGTGATGGGTGTCGGGCCGATCCCGTCCACCGAGCGGGCCCTGCGGCTGGCCGGGCTCTCCGTCTCCGACATGGGACTGTTCGAGATCAACGAGGCGTTCGCCGTGCAGGTGCTGGCGTTCCTCGAGCACTTCGGCATCGCCGACGACGACCCCCGGGTGAACCCCTACGGCGGCGCCATCGCCTTCGGCCACCCGCTCGCCTCCTCCGGGGTGCGTCTGATGACGCAGCTCGCCCGCGAGTTCGGGGAGCGCCCCGACGTCCGCTACGGCGTGACCACGATGTGCGTGGGCCTGGGCATGGGCGGAACGGTCATCTGGGAGAACCTCGGCTGGGAGGGCGAGAAGTGACGGACAACAAGACGAACAGCGAGACGGACATCACGCGGCTCTTCGCCGACGAGGTCGTCACCCGGGCGGCCGTGCGCGACGTGGAACTGCCCTACGGGGCGGGCACCATGGCCCTGATCACGCTGGACAACGGCTTCGATCACACCAAGCCTTCGACGTTCGGCCCCGCCGGGCTGACCTCGCTGGGCGAGGCCCTGGACGCGGTCGCCGCACGCGGCGACCTGGCGGCCGTGGGTGTCGTCGGCAAGCCGTTCGTCTTCGCCGTCGGCGCCGACCTCAAGGGCGCCGCGCTGGTCTCCGAGCGCGAGCAGGCGCTGCTGATCGGCAGGCTGGGGCACGACGTGTTCCGCCGCCTCGGCGAGCTGGACGTGCCCTCGTTCGCGTTCGTCAACGGCGCGGCCATGGGCGGCGGCCTGGAGGTCGCGCTGCACTGCACCTACCGGACCATCTCCTCGGGCGTGGCCGCGGTGGCGCTTCCCGAGTGTTTCCTCGGCCTGGTCCCCGGCTGGGGCGGCACCCAGCTGCTGCCCCGGCTGATCGGCCCGGCCGCGGCCGTCAAGCTGATCGTCGAGAACCCGCTCGCGCAGAACCGCATGATCAAGGGCGGGGAGGCGTTCGCGCTCGGCGTCGCCGACGCGATGTTCGAGCCCGCCGACTTCCTGGAGGAGTCGCTGCGCTGGGCCGCCCAGGTGCTGCGCGGCGAGGTGACGGTCTCCCGCACCGACCACACCGGGGACGACTGGGCCAAGACGGTCGCCGACGCGCGCTTCCTGCTCGACATGAGGCTGCACGGCGCCTCCCCGGCCCCCTACCGGGCGCTGGAGCTGGTCGAGCTGTCCCGCACCGCGTCGCGCGACGAGGGGTTCGCCGCCGAGGACGAGGCCCTCGCCGACCTCCTCATGGGCGACGAGCTTCGCGCCGGCCTGTACTCCTTCGACCTGGTCCAGCGGCGGGCCAAGAAGCCCGCGGGCGCCCCGGACAAGGCGCTGGCCCGCAAGGTGACCAAGGTCGGTGTCGTCGGCGCGGGCCTGATGGCCTCGCAGATGGCGCTGCTGTTCGCGCGCCGCCTGGAGGTCCCGGTCGTGCTGACCGACCTCGACCAGGACCGCCTCGACAAGGGCGTGGGATACGTCCACGCCGAGGTGGACAAGCTGCTCGGCAAGGGGCGCCTCTCCGCCGACCAGGCCAACCGGCTCAAGGCCCTGGTGACCGGCTCGCTGACCAAGGACGCGTTCGCCGACGCCGACTTCGTCATCGAGGCGGTCTTCGAGGACATGAAGGTCAAGCGGAAGGTGTTCGCCGAGGTGGAGGAGGTCGTCTCCGCCGAGTGCGTGCTCGCCACGAACACCTCCTCGCTGTCGCTGACCGAGATGGCCTCGGGGCTGCGCCACCCGGAACGCGTCGTGGGCTTCCACTTCTTCAACCCGGTCGCGGTGATGCCGCTGCTGGAGATCGTGCGGGGAGCGAAGACCGACGACGCGACGCTCGCCACGGCCTTCTCCGTCGGACGGTCGCTGAAGAAGTCGTCCGTGCTGGTCAAGGACGCGCCCGCGTTCGTGGTCAACCGCCTGCTGACGCGCTTCATGGGCGAGGTCATCGCCGCCGTCGACGAGGGCACCCCGCTTGAGGTCGCCGACCACGCGCTGGACGGGCTGGGCCTGCCGATGACCCCGTTCGCGCTGCTGCAACTCGTCGGCCCCGCCGTGGCGCTGCACGTCGCCGAGACGATGCACGAGGCCTTCCCCGCCCGCTACGGGGTGTCGGAGAACCTCGCCCGGCTCGTCGCGGCGGGCAGGCCCGGTGTCTACGCGCCGGACTTCTCGCTGGACCCCGAGGCGGTCGCGCTCTTCGCCGGCGGCACCTCCCCGTCGACGGCGGAGGAGGTGCGGCTGCGGGCGCTGCGGGCGCTGGCGGAGGAGATCCGCCTCATGCTCCAGGAGGGTGTGGTCTCCGCTCCCCAGGACATCGACCTGTGCATGATCCTCGGTGCGGGCTGGCCGTTCCACCTGGGCGGCGTCACCCCGTACCTGGACCGGACGGGCATCGCCGAGCCGCGATTCCTGCCGCCGGGCGTGGCCTCGGTCCCCGCCTGACGTCTCCTTCTCGCGGCCCCTTCCCTCGCCGGAACGGGCCGCGAGAAGGAGATCACCGCGAGCGCTCCGAGAGCCTGCTGTGCCGGTAGCCGTACCCGAAGTAGAGCAGGATCCCGAGCAGCATCCACACCACGAACCTGAGCCAGGTCTCCACCGGGAGGTTGAGCATCAGGTAGACGCAGGCGAGCACCGACAGGACGGGAACCAGCGGCACCAGCGGGGTGCGGAAGGAACGCGGCAGGTCGGGGCGGGTGCGGCGGAGGATGACCACCGCGATCGAGACCATCACGAACGCGAAGAGCGTGCCGATGTTGACCAGCTCGGCGATGGTGGACAGCGGAACCAACCCGGCCAGGGCCGCGACGACGACACCCATCATGATGGTGATGACGTACGGGGTCCGGTATTTGGGGTGCACCTTGGCCAGCCCGCTCGGCAGCAGGTGGTCGCGGCACATGGCGAACATCACCCGCGACATGCCCATCATGAGGATCATCACGACCGTCGTGAGACCGGCCAGCGCGCCGACGCTGATCAGCGACGCGGCCCACGTCTGGCCGACCGCCTTGAACGCGTCGGCGAGCGGCGCCGCCTCGCTGAGCTGATCGTAGGGCTGCATTCCGACGACGACCAGGGAGACCGCGACGTACAGCGCCGTGCAGATGGCGAGCGAGGACAGGATGCCGATGGGCAGGTCCCGCTGCGGGTTGCGCGTCTCCTCCGCCGCGGTGGCGACCACGTCGAAGCCGATGTAGGCGAAGAACACGATGGCCGCGGCACTGAAGATGCCCAGCACTCCGTACGCCACCGGGCTGATCCCGAACAGTACCTGGATCAGCGGCGCGGACAGCCCCCCCACGGCCGGGGTCGACTCCGCCGGCGGGACGAACGGCGAGTAGTTGGCGCCCCTGACGAAGAACAGCCCGGCCACGACGACCAGCAGGATCACCGCGAGCTTGATCGTGACGATGATCAGGTTGAACCGGGACGACAGCTTGATCCCGACGACCAGGATCGCGGTGAGAACCAGCACGATCAGCGCGGCGGGCAGGTTGAACGCCGCCCCCTCCCCCGCGATCGTCTCCGGCAGTGTCATCCCCAGGGACGCCAGCAGCGAGGTGAGGTATCCCGACCAGCCGACCGCGACGACCGCGGCGCCGAGCATCATCTCCAGCGTGAGGTCCCAGCCGATGATCCAGGCGGGAAACTCACCGAGGGTGGCGAACGCGAAGGTGTAGGCGGATCCCGCCACCGGGACGGTGGAGGCGAACTCGGCGTAGCAGAGCGCCGCCAGCGCGCAGACGATGCCCGCGACCACGAAGGACAGTGCCACCGCGGGCCCTGCCATCTCCCTCGCGACCCGGCCGGTGAGTACGAAGATGCCGGTGCCGATGACGACACCGATCCCGAAGACGGTGAGGTCCAGCGCGCTGAGATCCTTGCGCAACCGGTGTTCCGGCGCCTCGGTGTCCGAGATCGACTGCTCCACCGACTTGACGCGTAAGACCCCCATGGCCCCTCCTCGACCGCCGGTTCTGTGTCGCAGGTCACATGCCCATTGGATCGGCGGACGAACGGCGAAACTCAAGGCTGTTTCAAAGTCGGGGTTGTCTAGGGGAAGGTCCCCGATGCCGTCCGCCGCTCCCGGCCGCGATCCTGGGGACATGCTCCTGGACATGCTGCAGTCGTCGTCTCCGTACCTGGTCGGCTCGATACTCCTCGCGGTGCTGACGGTGGCGGGCTCGCTGATACCCGGGGTCGCGGCGATCCTCGTGGCGGGGGCGGCGCTGACGGGTCCGTGGGAGATCGCGGCGGTGGCGGCCGCCGGGTGCGCCGGGTACGCCCTGTGCGCCACCGGCGGCTGGCTCGTCGGCCGCCGGTACGGATCGCGGCTGCGCCTGAGCGGCCTCGGACGCAGGATCGGCGAACGGCGCTGGTCGCGGGCCGAGCGGCTGGCCACGAGCACCGGCGCTGACAGCGGCGCCGGCACCGGCCCGGCCCTGGCCGCCGCCCCTTTCCTGCCCGTGACCGGCTCGCTCACCCCGATCGTCGCCGGGGCCCTGAGCGTGCCGTACGCGCGCTTCATCCGCTGGACCCTCGCGGGCGGCGCGGCCTGGGTGACCGTCTACCTGTGGCTGGGCTCCCTCGCGAGTGAGGCCCTGCAGCAGAACCGGCATCTGCTGGTGCCGATCCTCGGGTGCGTGGCGGTCGTGGTCGCGAGCCTCGTCGTGATCAACCACCGTGCCCGCCCGGCGCGCGAGGCGGCGGGCACGGGTGACGCCGACGGCTCGGGCCACACGGCCGGCTCCGGCGACGCGAGCGCGCGGATCCCCGGTTGACCCGGATCGGCGCGGGCTACCGGGGATCCGCGCGGTGGAGGTACCGCGCGGGCGGAGGGGATGCGGTTCAGCGGCTCGGGTGCTCCTCCAGGTCCGCGGAGCGCTTCGCGATCGCCTCGGTGATCTGACGGGCGATGTCCTGCGAGGTCAGGCCGATCTCGCTGAGGATCTTCGGGCGCTTGGCGTGGTCGAGGAAGCGCTGCGGGATGCCGTACGTGCGGACCGGCACGTCCACGTCGGCGTCACGCAGCATGCGGGCGACCGCGTCGCCGACCGCGCCGACCCTGCCGTTGTCCTCGACCACCACGACCAGCTTGTGAGCGCGGGCGGCCGGCACCAGGGCCTCGTCCAACGGCTTGACCCAGCGCGGGTCGACCACCGTGGCGGAGATGCCCTGGGCGTCGAGCAGGTCGGCGGCCTCCAGGCACAGCTCGGCCATCGGCCCCACGGACACGAGCAGCACGTCGGGATCACCCGCGCGCAGCACGTCCATTTCGCCGAGGCGTCCGACCGCCTCGGTCTCGGCGGCCACCGCCCCCTTGGGGTAGCGCACGACGCTCGGGCCGTTGTCGATCTCCACGGCCTCGGCCAGCAGCTCGCGCAGGCGGGGCTCGTCGCGGGGAACGGCGACCGACAGGCCCGGGACGACCTGCAGGATCGACAGGTCCCACATGCCGTTGTGGCTGGCGCCGTCGTCGCCGGTGACGCCCGCACGGTCGAGCACGACCGTGACCGGGAGCCGGTGCAGGGCGACGTCCATCAGGAGCTGGTCGAAGGCCCGGTTGAGGAAGGTGGCGTAGACGGCCACCACCGGGTGCAGACCGCCGAGTGCCAAACCGGCGGCGCTGGTCAGGGCGTGCTGCTCGGCGATGCCGACGTCGTAGAGACGATCGGGGTAGGCCTCGGAGAACGGGATGAGGCCGGTGGGGCCGAGCATCGCGGCGGTGATCGCCACGATGTCGCGCCGCTCGGCACCCAGGCGCACCATCTCCTGGCCGAAGACGTTGGTCCAGCCGTGCGGCTTCGGCTTCTCCTCACCGGTGAGCGGGTCGAAGACTCCCGGCGAGTGGAAGCAGTCCTCGTCGTGGTTCTCCGCCGGGGAGTAGCCGAAGCCCTTCTTGGTGAGCACGTGCACGATGACCGGGCGGCGGAAGTCGCGGGCCCTGCGTAGTGCGGACTCCACGGCCTGCTCGTCGTGGCCGTCGACGAGGCCGATGTACTTCAGGCCGAGGTCCTCGAACATGACCTGCGGGGCGAGGACGTCCTTGAGGCCCTTCTTGACGCCGTGCAGGGCGTCGTAGACGGGGGCGCCGACCACGGGGACCCTCGTCAGGTTGCCCTTGACGAACTCGAGCACGTCCTCGTAGCGCTGGTCGGTGCGCAGGGAGGCCAGGTGCGAGGCGAGTCCGCCGATGGTCGGCGAGTAGGAGCGGCCGTTGTCGTTGACCACGATGATCAGTGGCAGGTCCTTGCGCGCCGCGATGTTGTTGAGCGCCTCCCAGGCCATACCGCCGGTGAGCGCCCCGTCCCCGATCACCGCGACGACCGTGCGGTCGACCTCGCCGCGCAGCCGGTACGCCTTGGCCAGGCCGTCGGCGTACGACAGCGCGGTCGAGGCGTGGGAGTTCTCGATGATGTCGTGCTCGGACTCGGCCTGGCTGGGGTAACCCGACAGGCCGCCCTCCTGGCGGAGCGTGTCGAACTGCCCGGCCCGGCCGGTGAGCATCTTGTGGACGTACGCCTGGTGACCGGTGTCCCACAGGATGCGGTCGTGCGGCGAGTCGAAGACCCGGTGCATCGCGATCGTCAGCTCGACGACGCCGAGGTTGGGACCGAGGTGGCCGCCGCTGCGGGCGGTGGAGGCGATCAGGAGGTCCCTGATCTCGGCGGCGAGGACCGGTAGCTCGTCCGCCGCCAGGCGCTTGAGGTCCTCTGGCCCCTTGACCGACTCCAGAAGATTTCCAGGCTGCCCGGTCCGCTCGCTCACGGAATCATCCCCTCTGTCCAGTCAACGTCACGACGAGTCTAGTTGCGATGGGGGACGCAACCCCCAGGAGCGGCGATTCTGCACGTTTTATCCACAGTTGCAATAACCTTTGCCTCACCATGAAAACTCTCCCCTTTAGGCAACTATCATCGCTTGTTGCCGTCTCGTTGACGTTTGCCCTGGTGATGACCCTGGAAACAGCCGGCGCCTCCGCCTCGTCGGCCACCGCGACCTTGGCCTCGCAGCAGGTCGCGCCGACCGTCGAGACGGCACAGGGTACGGCCACCTCCGCGGGGAGGCAGGCGCCCCCGCGCGGCCGGGCCGCCGCGACGGCGAGCCCTCTTTACCGCACCGGCACCCTGCCCACGATGCGTTGCCAGGCCGGACAGATCCGCGCGGGGAGCGCGGCCTCCTACCGGACCTTCGTCACCAAGACGGTTCGCTGCCTGAATCGGGCCTGGAAGACCCAGTTCAGGAAGACGAACCTGTCGTTCTCCCACCCCAACCTGCGCTTCTCCTCCACCACCAAGGTGACCACCCCCTGTGGTCGGTGGCCCAGCAGCGCCGGGGGGATGTACTGCTCCAGCAACCGCACCATTTACATCGGTGTCACGCGTGAGGTCCTGAAGAACCCCTTCGTGCCCAACCACGCGCAGTTCATCGCCCACGAGTACGGCCACCACGTGCAACACCTCGCGGGGATCATCAACTACTACAGCAGCAGCATCTGGCGGGCCTCCTCGTCCACCAAGCTCGCCTTCTCCCGCCGCCTCGAACTGCAGGCCGACTGCCTCGGCTCCGCCTTCCTGCGTCAGGCCGCCGACGACCTCCCGGTCGATCCGGCGCACTGGGACGCGATGGTCAGCTGGGTCCGCGACAACGGGCACAAGAACTGGCCCAAGAACGACCACGGCAAGGGCCGCAGCCAGGCCTACTGGATGGAGCGCGGCTTCAACGCGGGCTCCCCTTCCGCCTGCAACACCTGGTCGGCCCCGACCGGTCGCGTCGCCTGACCCCGGCACACCCCGCACCACCTGATCTTCAGCGCCTCCCGCACCTCCTGACCCTCGGCACGAACCCCGCGATATGCGGCCATGCTTTCCAAGCATGGCCGCATATCGGCTTTACCCCCTCTTGAACCTTCCCTAGGGTTGGGCATCATGCGCATCCCCCTTATCGCACTGCTCTCCGGCGTGCTCGTGAGCACGCTGCTCGCCGGTACGGCGGGCGCGGAGATCAGCGGCGGGCGGCTCGCGCCCGTGCCCACGGGCCAGGCCGCCCTGACCGCCAACCCGATCTACAAGACGGGCAAGCTCGAACCGGACGCCTGCCCTGAGCAGCCGGTCTACAACGACGACCGGGAGAGCGCGGAGATCTATCTCGACTTCGCCCTGGACTGCCTCAACGAGGGCTGGGAGTACCAGTTCGCCAAGGTGAAGCTGCCCTTCTCCAAGCCCAGGTTCGCGGTCACCTCGCGCATCGGCGTCCCGACCGGCTGCGGCAAGTTCCCCAAGGACGCCCAGGCGGTCTACTGCCCGGCGAACAAGAAGATCACCTTCTACCTCAACAAGGACATCCTCTCCCAGGCGACCGAGCTGTTCCTGCTGCAGACCCTGGCCCACGAGTACGGCCACCACGTCCAGCAGCTCTCCGGGATCATGACGGCCTTCGCCTCACGGGACTACAAGAACGAGAAGGCGGTGCTGCGCGAGCTGCGCAAGATCGAGCTCCAGGCCGAGTGCCTGAGCGGCGCCTTCATCGGCAGCATCTGGCACTCCCTGAACCGTGAGGAGTCGGACTTCAAGTACGTCCTGAGCGCCGCCTACAGCACGGCCACCCACGGGACCGCCAAGAACGTCGCCTACTGGGTGACCCGCGGTTTCGACCAGGAGACCCCCGGCTCCTGCAACACCTTCTCCGCCCCCAGGTCCAAGGTCGCCTGACCCCCTCCCCCTTCTTCTCGCGACCACCCGCCGCCGTTCCCGCGAACACGCGACGGGTGGTCGTTCTTTTCCACCCGGTGTAAGCCACATCCTCCGGGGGTGCGAAACCCACCCCCGCCACCGGCCGACGCGAGACAACCGCAGAACGCGAACACGAGTGGCGACGGACCGATGACATTCAGTAGTCTGGCGACGCCGCCTGAACACCCCTCCCCGTGAGCGCCCTCCACGCCACGGAGCCAGGTCCGGTCCCCCCGCTGGTACAAGGGCAAGGAGAAAGACAAGTTGGACACGACCGACATCCGCTTGCGCGTCCTGGAAACAGACGTCGCCGCGCTCCGCGCGCAGAGCCAGGAGAGCAAGGTGATCAACGCAGGGATCCTGGATGTCCTGAAAGACCTGCGAACCGTGACGACGGAACTCTGGACGGAGATGACCGGTTTCCGTACGGAGATGACGGGTTTCCGTACGGAACTCACGGGTTTCCGCACGGAGCTGGACGAGCTCCGTACCGGACAGGACAGCCTCCGGGCAGAGATGACCGGGCTCCGTACGGAGGTGAACGAACTCCGCACCGGCCAGGACGAACTGCGCGCCGAGATGCGCACCGGTCACGCCGAGCTCCGCGAGGAGATCTCCGTGGTCAAGCGCTCCGTCGGAAACCTCGAGCTTTCCATGAAGCGCGTCGAGGGTGACGTCGCCGAGCTCAAGGCCGGTCACATCGAGCTGCGCCACCTGGTCGCGGACCTCGTGAAGTAACACCCGCACCGCCGCCGACCCCCGTGGCCCCGGGGGCCGGCGGCCCGGCTTCCGTGAGTCATCCGCCCCCACCCCGGGTTACACGACCGGCGCTCTACCCTTTGCGGGCGAGCAGGTGGATCTCCTGGAATTGCCGTCGGTCGGTGGGCTGAGGCTGACGCACCATCCGGCCCACCTCGGCGAGCCCGGACTCGCGCAGCGTCGCGGCGAGGTGATCCGGCCACCACCGGTAGGCCGGTGCGACCGCGTGGTCGAAGACCTGTGTCGGGTGAGACGGATCATCGCTCGCCGAAAAGCCGATCAGAAGGTGACCGCCGGGTGCCAGTACGCGGTGGAACTCGGCCAAGATGACGGGGAGTTCTCGCGGTGGCGTGTGGATGACGGACCACCGTGAGAGTACGCCGCCCAGCACCCCGTCGGCGATGTCCACCGCGGCCATCGAGCCCACATCGAACCGCAGGCCCGGATAGGCGTGCCGAGCCAATTCGATCATCGCGGGAGACGCGTCGACACCGAACACCGCCAGCCCCAGCTCATCCAGATAAGCAGTGATATGGCCGGGTCCGCACCCCAGGTCCGCGACCTGACCGTCGCCACTCGCGCCCACAACCTCGGCGAAGGCGCCCAGGATCGCGCGGTCCATGGGCCTGTCACGCAATTCTTCGCGGAACAGCTGCGCGTACAGGGGGGCGGCGGCATCGTAGGCCGCACGGGTGGCATCGAGGACATCGTGTTCAACCATGCCCGCGACAGTAGTTCCTGGCACCCAGGCAAGTCGGAAGAATCACGACGCATGCTGGTACGAGGCTCTTGCCGCGGATGGCCGGGTGACAATCCCGCAGACCACGGGGACTTCTCGCGATCAGGCGCGGGGCCCATGAAAGCGTCCAGGCATGGAGAAGGACATCCGCACCTGAAGCGGCGAGTGGAATGACAACCCGTGTCCGTTCGTCCGGAGTCTTGCCCCCGTCCGCCGGCCCCTTTGCTCCATCGGATTCTTCGCCCTGGCGGTTCCTTCGCGGAGCGCGGCCGGTTTCTCCCGCGACACCGGGCGGCGGTTCCCCCGCGAGGGCGCGGCGAGGTCCTCGCGGCGCCCGGTGGCGGTTTCCCCGGCAGTTCGGATGGGGTCCGAAAGTTTCAGCGCCGTCCTGGCGTTTCCCCACCTCGGAAAGCGCTTGCTTGACACCCCGGGCCCCGGACCCAAAGCTGCGCGGAGCGCTCCCATGGCGTGTGGGGGCGCGCATGAGCTCCCACACGCATCGGAAGGAACCAACGTGCGCCACAGAAAAGCGCTGCTGTCGGCCACGGCCGGGGTGCTGGTCGCGGGCCTCGGCCTGGGCCACCTCACCGGCCTCGCCGGCGCCGCCGTCACGGGCCCGGCCTTGAGCGTCGACCTGGCCGACCGGCACGCGATCAGCCCCGACATCTACGGCATGAACTTCGCCGACGAGTCGCTCGCCCGCGACCTGCGGCTGCCGGTCCACCGCTGGGGCGGCAACCACACAACGCGCTACAACTTCCGCAACGACACCACCAACCGGGCCTCGGACTGGTACTTCGAGAACATCCCCAACGACAACCCCAGCCCCGGCGACCTGCCGGACGGCTCGGAGACGGACAGGTTCGTCGAACGGAACAGGGCGACCGGCACCCAGAGCATCCTCACCGTGCCGCTGCTGGGCTGGGTGGCCAAGGAACGGGCCAAGGCGTGCGGGTTCAGCGTCACCAAGTACGGCGAGCAGCAGTCCGTCGACCCGTGGGCCACCGACTGCGGCGACGGCAAGAAGCCCGACGGCACGCCGATCACCGGCAACGACCCGAAGGACACCAGCGTCGAGGTCGGCCCGCAGTACGTCAAGGACTGGATCGCCCACCTCAAGGGCAGGTACGGCTCCGCCACCGCCGGCGGGGTGAAGTACTACAACCTCGACAACGAGCCCGACCTGTGGCACTCCACCCACCGGGACGTGCGCTCCACGGGACTGGGCTACGACGAGCTGCGCGACCGCACCTACGAGTACGCCGCCGCGATCAAGGAGGCCGACCCGGGCGCCAAGACCCTCGGCCCGGTCGGCTGGGGCCTGAACTCGATCTTCTACTCCGGCCTCGACCAGGACACCTGCAGCAGGACGGGCTGCTGGGGCGACCCACCCGACCGGGCGGCACACGGCGACGTCCAGCTGGGCCCGTGGTACCTGCAGCAGATGAGGGCCTACGAGCAGAAGCACGGCACGCGCATCCTCGACTACTTCGACATCCACATCTACCCGCAGCAGGCCGGCGTGCACAACAAGGAGGCCGGTGACGCCGCCACCCAGGAGCGTCGGCTGCGCTCCACCCGGCAGCTGTGGGACCCGGCCTACGTCGACGAGAGCTGGATCAACCAGCCGGTGCGGATGATCCCCCGGATGCGCGAGCTGGCCGACCAGCACTACCCGGGCACCAAGGTCGCCATGACCGAGTACAGCTGGGGCGCCTACGGCCACATCAACGGCGCGCTGGCCCAGGCCGACATCCTGGGCATCTTCGGCCGCGAGCGTCTCGACCTGGCCACACTGTGGACGGCGCCCGAACCCACCGAACCGGTGGCGCACGCCTTCCGGATGTACCGCAACTACGACGGCGAGGGCGGCGCGTTCGGAGAGACCTCGGTCAGGGCGGCCAGCGCCGACCAGGGCAGGCTGGCCGTCTACGCCGCCGAGCGCGCTTCCGACGAGGCGCTCACCCTCGTCGTGGTCAACAAGACCGGCGAGGAGCTGACCAGCGACGTCGCGATCGCCGGCCGCACCGGCTCGTCGACCGCCCAGGTCTACCGTTACGGCGCCGCCGACCTGACGGCCATCCAGCGGGCCGCCGACCAGTCCGTGGGCGCGGACGGTTTCACCGGTACCTTCCCTGCCAACTCCATCACCACCGTCGTCATCCCGCCGGGCGGCACCGACCCCACGCCCACGCCGACCCCCACGCCCACCCCGACCCCCTCGGCCTCCTGCAGTGTCACCTACACCGTCGTCAACCAGTGGCAGGGCGGCTTCCAGGGCGGTGTGAAGATCACTAACCTGGGCACCACCCCGGTCAGCGGCTGGAAGGTCGGCTGGACCTTCGCAGGAGGCCAGAGGGTCACCCAGTCCTGGAACGGCACCCACGCCCAGAACAACACGGCCGTCACCGTCACCAACGCCTCCTGGAACGGCACCCTCGCCGCGGGCGGCGGCAGCGCCGAGTTCGGCTTCCTGGCGAGCCTGACCGGAACCGCCAACGACAGACCCACCGCCTTCACCCTCAACGGCACCCCCTGCTCCACCGCCTGACCAGCCGGTTTTCCGCACAACGGGTCCGTCGGCCGATCTCGCTCGGAGAGGGGAACCCGCGTGGGGTCAGGAGCCGGCGCGGGCGAGGACTTCGAGGGGGTCGGCGAGGACCTGGGAGAAGGCCAGTTCGGCGGCGCCGACGAGAGTGGCGTCATCGCCGAGGGCCGAGGTGCGCAGGCGCAGCTGCTCACGGCACGGAGGCAGGGCGTCGAGGGCGAGGCGGCTGCGGACCTGCGCGGCGGAGCCGAGGTAGATCTCCCTGAGCGTGCCCCCGAAGACGACCATGTCGGGGTTGAACAGGTTGACGAGGTTGGAGACGCCCAGGCCGAGCCAGTCGCCGACGCGGCTCAGCGCCGCCTGCGCGACGACGTCTCCGCGGTCGGCGGCGTCGACCGCGGCGCGGACGGCGTCCCTGCCGACCTGGGAGCCGAAGCGGCCGGCGGCCTCCAGGAAGGCACGCTCTCCGACCTCCGCCTCCAGGCACCCGTGCGAGCCGCACCCGCAGAGGCGGCCCTTGTCGGGGTTGACGATCATGTGTCCGACCTCGCCGCCGAAGCCCAGGTGACCGCCGAGCAGCTGACCGTTGACGATCACTCCCCCGCCGATGCCGACGTCACCGTGGAGGTAGACGAGGTCGCGGCAGCCGACACCGACGCCTCGGGTCTGCTCGGCGAGGGCTGCGAGGTTGGCGTCGTTGCCGACGGTGACCGGCAGGCCGAGAGCGAGCCGGCGGGCCATCTCGTCGGCGAACGGCACGTCCTCCACGGTGACCATGTTGGGACCGAACCTGACGACCCCGTCGCCGCGGCCCACTCCCCCGGAGAACGCCGCCGCCACCCCGACGCACACCGTGTCCGGCCGTGTTTTGCGGTGCATCTGCCGGGCGAAGGCGGCGAGCGGACCGACGATCTCCTCAAGGGAGAAGTCCCCGCGCCGCCGTACCGTCTCGCGACGGTCGAGGATGGTGCCGCCCAGACCGACGCGGGCGGCGACCAGCCGGTCGACGCCCACGTCGAAGGCGAACACGTAGACCCGCGCCGACTCGGGGCGGACCACCAGGGACGGACGTCCCGCCCTGCCCGTCTCCCTGGGGAGCTCCTCCCTGACCAGCCCGGCGGCGGTCAGATCGGCGGTGAGGGCCATGATGGTGCTGCGGTTGAGGCCCATCCGGTTGGTGAGTTCCGCACGCGAGGTGGGCCCGCTCAGATGGACGTGCCGGAGCAGGGCCCCAAGGTTGTGACGCCTGATCTCCTCTTGGGAGGGACCTGCCCGCATGGCGTGGTGTTCCTTCGGTGAATCGGAGTCGCTGGTCACCTTAGGCCGGTGGCGGCCGCCCGCTTGCGAGACAGGGCGTCCACCACGGCGGCGAGCAACAGGACAGAGCCGGTCACCATGAACTTCACACCGGAGCTGTAACCCATCAGGCCCATACCGTTCTCGATGACCGCGACCACGGCGCCGCCGAGGATGGCGTCCAGCACCCGGCCCTTGCCGCCGAACAGGCTGGTGCCGCCGATGACGGCCGCGCCGACAGCGTAGAGCAGCACGTTGCTGCCGCCGGTGTTGGGGTCGACGGAACTGGCCCGCGAGGCGGCGATGACGCCGCCGACCGCGGCCATGGAAGAGCAGATCATGAAGGCGCTGATCTTCATCCGGTCGACGTTGATACCCGCCCGGCGCGCGGCCTCGGCGTTACCGCCGACCGCGTACAGATGCCGGCCGTACGCCGTGCGGCGGAGCACGAACGTCAGGACCAGCAGCAGGACCACGATGATGGGGACCACGAGCGGCATGCCCGCCAGAGAGACGACGGCGACGTTGCGGCTGCGCTCGATGTTGAGGAAGTAGACCGCGAGGCCGCCGAGCAGAGCGAGGGCGCCGACCCGCACCGCGATCAGCGAGATCGGATCGGAGGTCAGCCCTCGGGCGGCACGCTTCTGGGAGCGCACCAGCTGGAGTCCGGCGTAGGCGGCGACGCCCACGGCCAGCAGGATCCAGCCCAGCGTGGGCGGCAGGTTCTTGTTCGCGATCGAGAGGATGGTCTCGTCGCGGATGGCGATGATGGTGCCGCCCTTGACGAGCAGCAGGACCAGTCCCTGGAAGGCGAGGAAGGCCGCGAGCGTCACCACGAACGACGGGATGCCGAGTTTCGCGACGATGGAGCCGATCGTGGTGCCGATCACCACACCGGTGAGGATCGCCGCGCCCACCGCCACGTACCAGGGCAGCCCCTGGCTACTGAGCATGATCGCGAGCACCGCGGCGCAGACCCCGCTGGCGAAGCCCGCCGACAGGTCGATCTCACCGAGGAGCAGCACGAACACCAGGCCCATGGCGATCACGGTGACCGCGGCGCCCTGGGTGAACAGGTTGGCGAAGTTTCCCGCGGTCAGGAAGGCGGGGCGCAGGATGGCGAAGACCGTGCAGAGCACCACGAGGCCGAACACCGCGGGCAGCGCGCCCATGTCGCCTCCGCGTACCCTTTCGGCGTAGCCGCGGACGTTGCTTCTGATCGAGGGTGCCTCGGGTACGGTCTTCTGCGAGATCGTGGCGGTCATACGGTGACTCCGTTGGTGAGGCCGAGGTCCCCGCTGCGGCCAGAGGTGATCAGTTCGACGACCTGCGCGTGAGTCACGTCCGAGGTCTTGACCTGGGCCGCCATCCGGCCGAGGTAGAGGGTGGCGATCCGGTCGGACACGGCGAAGACGTCGTTCATGTTGTGGGAGATGAGCACGACGGCCAGGCCCTGGTCGGCCAGGCGCCGGACCAGTTCCAGCACCTGCGCCGTCTGGGCGACGCCGAGGGCGGCGGTCGGCTCGTCGAGGATGACGACCTTGCTGTTCCACAGCACGGCCTTGGCGATCGCCACCGTCTGACGCTGGCCGCCGGACAGGCTGGCGACGAGCTGGCGGATGGACTTGACGGTCCTGACCGACAGGCTCTCCAGGGTCTTGGCCGCCATCTCCTCCATCGTGTCCTCGTCGAGGACGATGCCGCGCTTGTGCTCGCGGCCGAGGAACATGTTCTGGACGATGTCGAGGTTGTCGCAGAGCGCGAGGTCCTGGTAGACGATCTCGATGCCCAGTTCGGCCGCGTCGCGCGGGCTGCCGATCTGGATCGGCTTGCCGTCGAAGAAGTACTCACCGGAGTCGATCGGGTGGATGCCGCCGACGCACTTGACGAGAGTGGACTTTCCTGCGCCGTTGTCGCCGACCAGCGCGGTCACCTCTCCGGCGTACGCGGAGAGGGAGACGTCGTGCAGGACCTGTACGGGACCGAAACTCTTGTCGATCCCGCGGAGTTCCAGTGCGGGGGTCATGGGGTTGTGCTCCCTGTGTTCATTTCGCGCGGCGAAGTTCGCGCGGGTCGGGCGCCTGCGAGCGGCGCCCCGCCCTGTCGCCGTCGCCGGGAGACGCTTCGCCTGCCGCGTCTTTTCGGTGTCTTCTCGGTGTCACAGGGTGGGGGATGCCGCGGTCGAGCGCGAAGGTGCGGCCGGCCGGAGAACGACCGGCCGCACCCTCCACGCCCTACTGGATTCCGGCCTCGGTGCACTTGGCGGCGAAGTCGCCGGTGCACAGCTCGTCCTTGGTCACGAAGCCGTCGGCGACGACGTCCTTGACACTGTCGAAGAAGATCGGCTGCGGGTCGAGGAGGACGGCGGGCACGTCGGCGCCGCTCTCGGTGTCCTTGACCGAGCCGGTCGCCGCGGGCTTCTCACCCTTGGCCAGGCCGATGGCGAGCTCGGCCGCCGCGTCGGCCTCCTTCTTGATCGCCTTGTAGACCGTCATGCACTGGTCACCGGCGAGGATGTTCTGCAGGCCCTGCACGGTGGCGTCCTGGCCGGTGACCGGGACCTTGCCGTTCAGGTTGTTCTTCTTGAGTACCGAGATGGCGGCGTTGCCGAGACCGTCGTTGGCGGCGAGGACGCCGGCGATCTTCGGCTGCTCGGTGAGCATCTGCTCGAAGATCGTGCCCGCCTGGGCGTTGTCCCAGTCGGGGACCGACTGGTCGGGACCCTTGACGTAGTCGCCCGAGTCGTACTTGGGCTTGAGCACGCCGTCGTAGCCGTTCTTGAACAGCGTGGCGTTGTTGTCGGTCGGCGAGCCGTTGAGCTCGGCGACGATCGGCTTCTCGGCCTTCTTGTCGGTCAGGCACTTCACCAGGCCCTCACCCTGCAGGGTGCCGACCTTGGTGTTGTCGAAGCTGACGTAGTACTGGGCGCCGCCGTTGAGGGTGAGGCGGTCGTAGTCGATGGTGGCCACGCCCTGCGCCTTGGCCTTGTCGAGCACGGCCTTGCCGGTGCCGCTGTCAAGGTTGACGATCATCAGGACCGTGGCCCCGTTGGTGATCATCTGGTCGGCGATGGTCTGGAACTGGTTCTTGTCGCCCTGGGCGTTCTGGATGTCGTAGGCGACACCCGCGGCCTTGAAGGCCTCCTCCAGGTACTTGCGGTCCGCGGTCTCCCAGCGGGCCGAGGACTTGCTGTCAGGAAGGATGACGCCGACCTTCCCCTCGGCGGCGGGTGCCGTGCTCTCCGCAGGGGCGGCGCTGGTGTCGGGGCTGTCGCTCCCGCAAGCGGTGAGGCCGAGGGTCATCGCCGCGGCGGCGGCGGTAAGGCTGAGGATCCCCTTGCGCATGGTGCACGGGTCCTTTCTTCTCTTAGAAAGACGGGGGGTACGGACGGGCGGCATGCCGAATTCGCGGGTACGGCTGTGCCGGGTCTCGGCTCACCATTCCGTTGAATGTTGTTTGCGGCAACGTATTCCGCCGTTGGCCTGGAGCGCCAGACCCTCCGGAGGTAAAGTTTGTTGTGGCCGGTAACAATCCAGAAACGCACCCTTAACCGTCTCGGGACCGTGTGCGACCCGCCAGGCCAGATGTCACCTGACCACGATCGTTGCCGTCAAACCGGCGCCAGGTCGTGCCGTGGGCCGCGACGGAGGACGCCCCCACGGTTCACGCGTGACAGCCGCGAGGGCACCTGATCGTCCGAGGTCGCCGCGGATCGCCCGTTGGTCCGATCGGCCTTTCCCGCCATCCCTCAGCTGAAGCTGACGGCGAGCTGGTTCAGGAGATCTCCAGATGCCCCGTTTTGACACCCCACATGGATAACCGCTATCTATTAGCCAACCGTTAGGGGTGACATGCAGGACGCAGTGCTGGCGATGCTCGCCAAGGAGCCGTCGCACGGGTACCACTTGCACGCTCGACTGCGGAGCAGTCTTGGCCCGTTGGGCGAGTCGATGAACCGTGGCCAGATCTATGTGACGTTGGCCCGGTTGGAGCGAGCGGGGCTCGTAGTCTGCGAGTGGGCGGACGGCCTGTCCGAGCGGCCGGAGCGCAAGGTCTACGCGCTGACGCCGGACGGGCAACAACGGGTGGCCGCCTGGCTGGCCGAGGTGGGCTGGCCGAAACCAGACCTGGCGGAGTTTCATCTCAAGCTCGCCGCCGCCGCCGCTGCCCGGCTGGCCGACCCGCTTGAACTTGTGGCGGCGCAACGCCGTGAGCTGCTGCGCCGCTTGCGTGAGGCGCAGCAGGCGTCGCTGGCCGAGCCGCCGGGGTCGGGCGCCGGCCTGCTGCTGGAAGGGGTCGTGCTGCGGTTGCAAGCGGACCTGCGCTGGCTGGATGCCTGCGAGCGGGCCTGGTCCAGGGCCGATGACGAGATCGAGGGTGGATGAACGTGTCAAGTGCCGCGGTCCGGACCTGCGCTCTGGTGAAGACGCATGGTCGGGGGCAGAGCCGGGTCCGCGCGGTGGACGAGGTCGACCTGGAGGTGCCGCAGGGACAGACACTGGCCGTCATGGGGCCCAGCGGCTGCGGGAAGTCGACCCTGCTGCACCTGCTGGGTGGCCTGGAGCGGCCTACCGATGGAGAGGTGTGGGTGGCCGGGCGACGCATCGACACGCTGAGCGAGCGAGCTCTGGCGCGCATGCGGCGCCGGTCGGTGGGGTTCGTCTTCCAGGCCTTCCATCTGGTGGAGGAGCTGTCGGCGGCCGAGAACGTGGAGCTGCCCGCGCTGCTGGCCGGGCGCTCGCGCCGCCAGGCCAGACGGCGCGCGAGCCTGCTGCTGGAACGGGTCGGGCTCGCCGACCGCGCCCGGCACCTGCCCTCGCGACTGTCCGGCGGTCAACGCCAGCGGATCGCCGTCGCCCGCGCGCTGGTCAACGACCCGCTGGTCGTCTTGGCCGACGAGCCGACCGGCAACCTCGACACCGCGGCGACCCTCGATGTGCTGAGAATCTTCGAAGATCTGCGTGCCGGGGGGCAGACCCTCGTGGTCGTCACGCACGACGAACGGGTCGCGGCCACCGCGGACCGGCTGATCTCGATGCGCGACGGGATGTTCGTCGACGACACCCGGCTGGCCGGTTCCCACCCGCGCGGGCTCGGCGGGCTGATCGGGCTGGAGGGCTGAGCGTCATGGGCCACATCATGCTCGTCGCGCGCCTGGTGCGGGCCGACGTGCGCCGGCACAAGGCTCAGGCCCTGATGCTCCTGCTCGCGGTCACCGCGGCCACTGCCACGATGGCCCTGGGCCTGTCCCTGCGCGGCGCGAGCGACACGCTGTACGAACAGACCCGGGCGGCCACCGCAGGGCCGGACGTGGTAGCGCTCTCCGGTGACACGGGCCCCGCAGTGACCTCGGCTCTGACCTCGCTGGCGAACGATCCCGAAGTGGTCGCCCACCACGGCCCCTACCGCATCGTCTACGCCACCCTCACCGCGCACTCCGCCACGTCGTCCCCCGTGGTGGTGCACGGCTTCGCCGAGAAGCCCGGCACGCTCAACCGGCCGCTGGTGACCTCGGGGCAGTGGGTACGCTCCGGCGGCGCGGTCCTCGAACGCGGCTTCGCCACCGCGCTGGGCGTCGGCGTCGGCGACCGCGTCGTCATCGCCGGCCGGTCGTACCCCGTCGTCGGGATCGCTGTCACCGCGGCCACCTCCATCTATCCCTGGGCGGCGCAGATCGGCCCGTACGGCGGTCCCGTCGACTACAGCGGCCTGGCCTGGATGACCCGATCGGATGCCCGGGCCCTGGCGTCGTCCCAAGATCTCCCGGTGACCACGGCCCTGGACCTCAAGCTGCGCGACCCCGCCGCCACCGGGGCCTTCCTGGAGTCCTCCCGCGCCGCCCCCCTCAGAGTGAACATCCGCTCCTGGCAGTTCACCGCCGAGCACGACATGGTCATCCTCAGGAACAGCTGGCCGATCCTGGTCGTCGGCAGCTGGCTGCTCGGTTTCCTGGCCGTCACCGGAATGACTGCGCTGGCCGCGGGACGCGCCGTCGAGCAGACGCGCCGGGCCGGGCTGCTCAAGGCCGTCGGCGCCACCCCGGGGCTGATCGCCACCGTCCTGCTCACCGAGTATCTGGCGCTGGCGTTGGTCGGCGACGCGCTGGGGCTGGTGATCGCCCGCCTGACCGTGCCCGCCATCGCCGGTCCCACCGCCAGCCGGATCGGCGACGCGGCCGGGCCCGGCGGCGCCACCGTCGTCGCGACAACCGTCCTCGCCGTGGCGGTGGCGGTGTTGTCCACGCTGCGTCCCACGTTGCGGGCCAGTCGTACGGCGACCGTCACCGCGCTGTCCGCCACCGCGCATCAGCCCCGTCACCGGCCCCGACTCACCGCTCTGTCCGCGCTGCTGCCCACGCCGCTGCTGCTCGGGCTGCGACTGACCGTCCGCAGGCCGGGCCGCGCCGTGCTGCAGGCGTGCTCCACCGCCACCACGGTGATCGCGATCGTGGCCCTGCTGACCTTATACGCCCAGCCGGAGAGAGGCTACGGCCTGGACGGCTCCTCCATCCTGCCCAACCTGCGCGGCGAGCACGACCGCCGGCTGATGCTCACCGTCACCATCCTGGTGATCGCCCTCGCCGTCGTGAACACCATCACGTTCACCTGGTCCACCGCCATGGAGGCTCGGGCGAACATGGCCGTCGCACGTACACTCGGCGCCACCCCCGGGCAGATCACCTCGGGGCTGTCCATCGCACAGCTCCTGCCCGCGCTGGCCGGCGCCGTCATCGGCGTCCCCGCGGGCATCGGCCTGCTCTCGCTCTTCGCTGCCAGGAATGCGGCGGAACCTCCCTCCTCCTGGCTGCTCGGCGCCACACTCGCGACTCTCCTGGCGACGGCGGCACTCACCGCCCTGCCCGCACGCCTGGCGGCCCGCCGTCCCGTGGCGCGGGCGCTCAGCGCGGAAACGGCGTGACCGGCCCCGCTCAGCGGTGGAAGCTCTGAAAGCACGGAACCGCCCGGCGGGATGGTGTCCCGCCGAGCGGTTCTCGTCCGGGGTGTGCCCCCGAGTGGGCGAGGCCGGCGTGCGGCCCCGCCCCCCTGCTCAGCTCTTGGCGAGCAGGGAGCGCAGGACGTACTGCATGATGCCCCCGTGCCGGTAGTAGTCGGCCTCTCCGGGGGTGTCGATGCGCACGATCGCCTGGAACTCCTTGTCGTCGGCCCGCACCGTCACGGTCTGCGGGACGCCACCCTCGTTGAGTGCCTCGACGCCGATGATGTCGAAGGTCTCCTCACCGGTCAGGCCCAGCGAGCTCGCCGTCTCCCCTTCGGGGAACTGCAGCGGCAGCACGCCCATGCCGATCAGGTTGGAGCGGTGGATGCGCTCGTAGGACTCCGCGATGACGGCGCGAACGCCGAGCAGGGCGGTGCCCTTCGCCGCCCAGTCGCGCGAGGAGCCCGAGCCGTACTCCTTGCCCGCGAGGACGACGAGCGGGATGCCCGCGGCCTGGTAGTTGGCCGAGGCGTCGTAGATGAAGGACTGCGGACCGCCCGGGGCGGTGAAGTCACGGGTGTAGCCGCCCTCCACGCCGTCGAGCAGCAGGTTCTTCAGCCTGATGTTCGCGAAGGTGCCACGGATCATGACCTCGTGGTTGCCGCGGCGCGAGCCGTAGGAGTTGAAGTCCTTGACCTCGACGCCGTGTTCCTTCAGGTAGTCGGCGGCGGGGGTGCCGACCTTGATCGCGCCCGCCGGGGAGATGTGGTCGGTGGTGACCGAGTCGCCCAGCTTCGCGAGCACCCGGGCGGCGGAGATGTCGGTCACCGGCTCCGGCTTGAGCGGCATGCCCTCGAAGTAGGGGGCCTTGCGGACGTAGGTCGAGTCCGGGTCCCACTCGAAGGTGTTGCCGGTCGGGATCGGCAGCGAGCGCCAGGTCTCGTCGCCCTTGAACACGTCGGCGTAGTCGTGCAGGAACATCTCCTGGTCGATCGAGGAGGCGACGACCGCCGCGATCTCCTCGGGCGCGGGCCAGATGTCGGCGAGGAACACCGGCTCACCGTCCGAGCCCACACCCAGCGGCTCGTTGTTCAGGTCAAGATCCATGGTGCCCGCGAGGGCGTAGGCGACGACCAGCGGCGGCGAGGCCAGGTAGTTCATCTTGACGTCGGGGTTGATCCGGCCCTCGAAGTTGCGGTTGCCCGACAGCACGGCGGTGACCGCGAGGTCGTTGTCCTGGATCGCGGCGGAGATCTCCTCCTGCAGCGGGCCCGAGTTGCCGATGCAGGTGGTGCAGCCGTAGCCGACCAGGTTGAAACCGATCTTGTCGAGGTACGGCTGCAGGCCGGAGCGCTCGAAGTAGCCGGTGACGACCTGCGAGCCGGGGGCGAGGGAGGTCTTGACCCACGGCTTGCGGGTCAGGCCCTTCTCGACCGCGTTCCTGGCGAGCAGCGCGGCGCCCATCATGACGTACGGGTTGGAGGTGTTGGTGCAGCTGGTGATCGCGGCGATCGTCACCACGCCGTGGTCGATCTCGAAGTCGGTGCCGTCGGCGAGGGTGACCCGCACCACCTTGTGCGGCCGGTCGCCGTCGTGGCCGGCCGGGTTCGGCTTGTCGCCGTTGCTCTGGCGGGAGACGGCCGGGGGGTCGGAGGCGGGGAACGACTCGCCGGTCGCCTCGTCGAGCGGGCCCTGGACGCTCGAGACGTAGTCCTTGACGGCCGCGCGCCAGGCGCTCTTGGCGTCCGACAGCGCGATGCGGTCCTGGGGACGCTTGGGGCCGGCGATCGACGGGACGACCGTGGACAGGTCGAGCTCGATGTACTCGGAGAAGACCGGCTCGGCGGCCTCGGGGTCGAGCCACATGCCCTGGGCCTTGGCGTATGCCTCGACGAGGGCGACCTGCTCGGCGGAGCGGCCGGTCAGCGTGAGGTACTCGGTCGTCTGACCGTCGATCGGGAAGATCGCGCAGGTCGAGCCGAACTCGGGGCTCATGTTGCCGATCGTCGCCCGGTTGGCCAGCGGCACGCTGGAGACCCCGTCGCCGTAGAACTCCACGAACTTGCCGACGACACCGTGCTTGCGGAGCATCTCGGTGATCGTGAGGACCAGGTCGGTGGCGGTGGCTCCGGCGGGGAGCCTGCCGGTCAGCTTGAAACCGACCACGCGCGGGATGAGCATGGAGATCGGCTGGCCGAGCATCGCGGCCTCGGCCTCGATGCCGCCGACGCCCCAGCCCAGGACGCCGATGCCGTTCTCCATCGTGGTGTGGGAGTCGGTGCCGACGCAGGTGTCGGGGTACGCGGCCAGCACGGTCCTGCCGTCGATCTCGACGCTTCGCGTCATCACGACCCGGGCGAGGTGCTCGATGTTGACCTGGTGCACGATGCCGGTGCCCGGCGGGACGACCTTGAACTCGTCGAAGGCGGTCTGGCCCCAGCGCAGGAACTGGTAGCGCTCGCGGTTGCGCTCGTACTCCCGTTCGACGTTGCGCTGGAAGGAGTCGGCCCCGCCGAAGAAGTCGACGATGACCGAGTGGTCGATGACCATCTCGGCCGGGGCGAGCGGGTTGATCCTGGCCGGGTCGCCGCCCAGGTCGCGGACGGCCTCGCGCATGGTGGCCAGGTCGACGACGCACGGGACGCCGGTGAAGTCCTGCATGATCACGCGGGCCGGCGTGAACTGGATCTCCACGTTCGGGTTCGCCTTCGGGTCCCACTGGCCGATCGCGCGGATGTGGTCGGCGGTGATGTTCGCGCCGTCCTCCGTGCGGAGAAGGTTCTCCAGAAGGATCTTCAGGCTGTACGGGAGACGCCCCGAGCCCTCCACGGCGTCCAGCCGGTAGATCTCGTATTCCGCGTCACCGACGCGGAGCGTGTCACGGCTGCCAAAGCTGTTCGCGGACACGGTTCGCCTCCCTCATCACCTGATGTCTGGCGCGCCGGCACATAGGGCGCGTTTGAATCCTGCCGCACCGCCCGAGTGCCCCGAACTGTTAGGTCTGCCTAACTTCCAGGTCACCGACAGGCCGCGACAAATGTCTCGACATCAAGATATCCCTCCGGGTATCTCGACATCAAATTACCCCCAGTATGATCACTGCGGAGCGAGCCGGAGGTACAGCAGCCCGAGAACGACGACGGAAAGCACCGGGGCGAGAAACTTCTGCTCGAAGGCGCGCCCCGTCTTGATGCCGATCTTCCATGGCAGCAGCCACTTCTGCCGCATCGGCCAGAGGACCGGACATCCCTTCTCCGTACAGCAGTCCCCCACGACGTGGGTGAGACATCCGATCGCGACCGCCAGCCCCAACCAGGCATACCCCACGTTGTCGCTGCGGAACACCACGAACAGCCCGGCCGTCATACCGATGTTGAGCATCGCCGAGGCGAACTTCTTGCCCGGGATGCCGATGCCGATCGCCCGCAGCGCGAGGCCGATGAGCAGCACCACCAGGATGTCGCGGCCGATCGGATAGGTGTTGGCCAGGTAGTGGGCGCCGAAACCCGCGGCGATCGCGAAGACCAGCGAGTGGGTGGCGTTGCGATGGCCACCGGCGAGCCACGAGACCGCCTTGCTCAGCCCCCAGGTGACCGGCCCGAACGTCTGCGCGATCGTCGCGCTCGGATGGTCGAGGTCCGGCAGCATCGCGGCACCGGCGCAGACGATGGCTCCGGCGACGAACTCGGCCGGATTGAGCGCGTTCACCATGACGCCGGTCTCGATGAACCTGGACGTCTCGGTCAGCAAGGGCAGCGCGGCCAGCGCGGGCGCCACACCCAGCCAGGCGATCGCACCCGTCAGCGCATGCGTATGCCCCATCATCGGTCAAACACCCCCATCAAGATCACCTTGGGAGACTGTACGTCAAAGCCTCCCCCAGATGGAGGACCGTGCCATTGCACACCATCGGCGTGTCGCAGGGGCGGAACGGCCCCGGCACGCGAACACTGATCGTTTTCCGTCGACTCCAGGGTCGCCCGAAGGCGACGATGGCCCGTTTCGATCTCTCCGCCCCTCCACGAAAGATGACCGCCATCCGCATCTTCCTACGAATGGGGAACGGATGGAACGGGCGAACAGTGCCTGGAACGGCGACCACGGGAAGCCTCGCGGCGGAGTGGTCGTTCCCATGAGGCGGGTCTCGCGCGAGAAGCCCTCCGGGGAGTCTTCACCGGAGGCCGGAACACGCACCCGGGAGGGTCGCGATCAAGTACGGACATGCGAAAACGACAGACGGGACCGTTCCGTACCGAAAGCACCCCCCAGCCCTTCCGGTACGGAACGGATCCCGTCCACGTCCTTTGTAACGTGCAGGTCTCAGGACTTGTTCCAGAATCCGGCAAGAATTACGTGATCTGCCTCACTTCTACTTAGAGTAATCAAAAATTACTCTGTGTAGCCATCGGACAAATCCCCCATTTCGCGACATGGGGTTGTCGTCAGAATGTTCGCGATATATCTTTGAAGCATCGAGAGCGATCAAAAGACGATCGCGGTATGGAGGTACGACATGACATCGTCGAGCGCGATGGGCGGCCCCTGGGCCGGATTCGGATCCCACGAGGTCAGGCGCGAGATGAAGCGCGCGGCCAGGGAGGCATGGCGGCAGATGGCCGCCGGATGGCACGAGGGCGGCCCGGAGCACGGCCCCCGCACGCCACACCACGGACACCACGAGGGCGGGCCGCGCGAGCACCGGCACCGCGGCCACCGCGGCGGCCCCTTCCCCTTCGGCCCCGGGTTCCCCTGGGACCTCGGCCGGGGCGGCAGGGGGGGCAGAGGCCCGTTCGGCGGGGGACCCTTCGGCGGCGGGCCGCCGTTCGGACGCGGACGCAAGGCGAAGCGCGGCGACGTCCGCGCCGCGATCCTCGCCCTGCTCACCGAGTCCCCCCGCAACGGCTACCAGATCATCCAGGAGATCGAACGGCGCAGCGAGGGCGGCTGGAAGCCGAGCCCCGGAGCGGTCTACCCGGCCCTGCAGCAGCTCACCGACGAGGGCCTGGTCCTGGCCGAGGAGAACGAGGGCCGCAAGACCTTCAGTCTCACCGACGCCGGACGCGCCTACGTGGCCGAGCACTCCGAGGAGGTGCGCGCCCCGTGGGAGGAGATGACGCCCGAGGTCGACGACAGCACCTGGGAGCTGATGGACATCACCCGCCAGTCGGGGTTCGCCATGCTCCAGATCCTGCAGACCGGCAGTGACGCGCAGATCCGGCAGGCGAAGCAGACCCTGATCGAGACGCGCCGCAAGCTCTACCAGATCTTGGCCGACGGCGACACCGGCGAGGAGTGACCTGACCATGATCCCCCGAGACGACCTCCGCATCGGAGACGCCGAGCGCGACGTGGCGATGGAGGCCCTGCGCGAACACTACGCGCAGGGCCGCCTGACCCGTGATGAGCTCGACGAACGCCTCGAACTGACCCTGGCCGCGCGGACCGGCGGCGAGCTGGCCCGGGTGAGCGCGGACCTTCCCGGCCCGCACGCCTGGCGGCAGGAGGAGCCCGAAGACTCCCGGGGTCCCTGGGGCGCGGGAGCCCCCTGGGGCCCCGGATCGCCCTGGGGGCCGGGCGGAGGGCCGTGGGGGCCGGACGGGCGCCGCGGGCATGCCCACTCCTGGGGCCCTCCCCGGCACGGGGGCCGCCGTCACCACCCCGGCTGGAGCCACCACCGCATGGGCCACCACCTGGGCCGTCGTGGCGGGCCTCCGCTCTTTCCCCTCATGTTCCTGGTGCTGGTGGCCGGAGTGCTGATCGGTGGATTCGGGGTGCTCAAGTTCGTCTTCCTCGCCTGGCTGGTGATCGCCGTGCTGGGAATGCTCCGCCGCGGACGGGGACGCTCCGGGAGACGCCACGACCGGATCGGCCCCCCTGCCTCGTTCTGACCTCCTCCCGGGCGCTTCCGCCCTTGCCCCGATCGGCTCCGGGCGAGCGGGCGGCCCGCCGTTCCTCGGGGCCCCTCGTACCGGTCGGTACGAGGGGTCCCGACAGGAAGAAGCCGCCGCGCAGCCGACCAAACGTCTCGACTCGTAACGACCGGTACGAGGGGCCCCGGCCCGTCAGGTGAGAGACTCCCGCAGCCGCCGCATCTCCTGCGCGATCCCGTCCAGCGTCCAGTGCGCGTTCAGACCGCTCGGGTTGGGCAGCACCCACACCGCCGCGCCGCCGATCCGGGACTCCTGCGGCCCGATCACCGCCTTGGGAACGCCGAACGCCTGCCGGTAGGCGGTCACCCCCGCCACCGCCAGCACCTTCGGCCGGACCTCGGCGACCAGCCTCGCCAGCCGCTCCCCGCCCGCGCGAAACTCCTCGGCGGACAGCTCCGCCGCCCGCGCGGAGGACCGCCGCACCACGTTGGTGATGCCCAGCCCGTAGGAGGGAAGCAGGTCCTGCTCGGCCGGGGACAGCAGCCTGGGGGTGAAGCCCGAGCGGTACAGCGCGGGCCAGAAACGATTGCCCGGCCGGGCGAAGTGGTGGCCGGTGGCGGCGGAGTACAGGCCGGGATTGATCCCGCAGAACAGCACCTCCAGCGAAGGCCCGAGGACGTCCTCGATCGTCGCCTCCCCCGCCGCCTCAAGCTCGGCACGGCTCGGCCGCGCGACGGCCCGCCCTTCGGAGGGCGGGCGTCTCGCGGGCGGGGCACTCCGCTGTTTCCTGGACGGCACGATGCGAACCTAACCCATCTCCTCCCCCGCCCCGGCGGAAAAGCCGAGCGCTTCGTCCTTCTCCGGAGGAGGAGGGCTACCGGAACGCGGGGGCAGGGGCGGGGAGACCTCGGGGGTACCCGGTCCGTGAAGCGTCACCCCCGCCCCGCTCACCCGTGACGGGAGAACCCCTGCCTTCACCCCGGACAGGGAGATCAAAGACGGGGGTCGACCGGTTCGGACTCCAGCGCCAGGACGGCGAAGACCGCCTCGTGCACCCTCCACAGCGGCTCCCCCTCGACCAGCCGGGAGAGCGCCTCGATCCCCAGCGCGTGCTCGCGCAGGGCGAGCGAGCGCTTGCGGCCCAGGAAGCGGCGGCGCAGGACGTCCAGGCTCTCGGTGTAGTCGGGACCGTAGATGATCCGCAGGTACTCCCGCCCGCGCACCTTGATCCCGGGTTGCACCCGGCTGCGCCCGTCCGATAGGTCCACCGGCTTGACGACCATCCCCTCGCCGCCCTCGGCGGTCAGCGCCGACCACCACGCCGTGGCCGCCCCCATCGACTCCGGCGAGGTCAGATCCACGAACACGTGCCTGGTGGGCGCGATCAGCGGGTCGTCGAGCCGGGACAGCAGGTCCAGGTGCCAGGAGTGCGGCTCCTGGACCGCGGTCGCCCGGCCCTCGCAGGCGAGGATCTGGAACGGTGCCAGGCGAAGGTCCTCCACCCCGGAGACAGGCCAGCAGTAACGCGCATATGCCTGCCTGAAACGGGCAGCGTTGCTGGAACGGCGTCGGGTGCGGTCCAACAGATCGCCCACATCCAAACCGCGCCCGGCCGCCGCTTCCAGCACGGTGACCGCCTCGGGCAGCACCGCACGGGCCGCGGCACCCACCGACGCGTACTGGCCGCGGATCAGCCCTTCGGCCTTGGCCGACCAGGGCAGCAGCTCGCAGTCGAGGGCGAGCCAGTTCGACCCCAGCTCCTCCATCAGCGGCGCGCACACCCGCCTGAGCCTGTCGACCAGTTCGGTGGTGTCGGCGAAGAACGGCCTTCCCGTACGGGTGTAGACCGTTCCGGCGGTGCCGTCGGTGATCCCGAACCGCGCCGCCGCCACCTCGGGGTCGGCGGCCAGCACGGCCACCGCCCGCGAGCCCATGTGCTTCTCCTCGCACACCACCCGGGTCACCCCGGCCGCAGCGAACTCGGCGAACGCCTCGGCCGGGTGCTCCAGGTAGCCGTCCAGGCGGGAGGTCTCCGGGGGCGCCATCGTCGGCGGCAGGTAGACCAGCCAGCGCGGGTCGACCGCGAACCGGCTCATGATCTCCAGGGCCGCGGCCGAGTTCTCCTCCCGGATCTTGACACGGCCACCGCCGTGGCGCACCTCGATGTGGTGGGTGCCCCGCACGTCGTCGACGGAGAGCAGGCCGGGGTCGCGGTGGCCGGGGGCGGTGAGCGGTTTGACCGGCTCGTACCAGACGCGCTCGGCGGGTACCGAGACGATCTCCCGCTCCGGGTAGCGCAGCGCGGTCAGCCTCCCGCCGAAGACCACCCCGGTGTCCAGGCAGAGCGTGTTGTTGATCCACTCGGGCTCGGGAACCGGCGTGTGACCGTAGACGACCATGGCCAGGCCCCGGTACTCGCGTGCCCAGGGGTAGCGCACCGGCAGGCCGTACTCGTCGGTCTCACCGGTGGTGTCGCCGTACAGCGCGAAGGAGCGGACCCTGCCCGAGGCTCGGCCGTGGTAGGCCTCCTTGAGCCCGGCGTGGGCGACGACGAGCCTGCCCCCGTCGAGCTGGTAGTGGCTGATCAGCCCGTCCATGAAGGCGAGCGCCTCGCGCCTGAACTCCTCCGGCTCGGCGGCCAGCTGGTCCAGCGACTCCTGAAGGCCGTGGGCCACCCTGACCTTGCGGCCGTTGAGCGCGCGGGCCAGCTTCTGCTCGTGGTTGCCCGACACGCACAGCGCGGTCCCGGCCGCGACCATGCCCATGACCAGCCGGAGCACGCCCGGCGAGTCGGGCCCCCGGTCCACCAGGTCGCCGACGAACACCGCCGTCCTGCCCTCGGGGTGCACGGCCCCCGCGCCGCCGGGGTCGATCTTCCAGCCGAGGTCGCGCAGCAGCGCCTCCAATTCGGCGCGGCAGCCGTGCACGTCGCCGATGATGTCGAACGGGCCGGTCAGCTCACGCCTGTCGGTCCACGCCTTCTCGGTGACGACCGTGGCGGCCTCGATCTCCTCGGCCCCGCGCAGCACGTGGACCCGGCGGAAACCGTCGCGCGAGATCCTGCTCATGGACCGGCGCAGCTCCTTGCGCTGCCTGACGACCACGCGCGCCCCGAAGTCCCTGTCGGGCCTGGTCTCGTTGCGCGCGACCGCCAGCTCCTCCGGCACGTCCAGGACGATCGCGTCGACCAGCACGTTGTGCGACTTCGCGAGCTCGACCAGCTGCTTGCGCGCCTCCCACTGGACGTTCGTGGCGTCCACGACCGTCAGCAGCCCGCGCCGCAGCCGGGTGCCGACGATGTAGTGGAGCACGTCGAAGGCGTCGGGGGTGGCGGCCTGGTCGTTCTCGTCGTCGGCGACCAGGCCCCGGCAGAAGTCGGAGGAGATCACCTGGGTCGGCGCGAAGTGCCTGGCGGCGAAGGTCGACTTGCCGCTGCCGGACACCCCCACGAGTACGACCAGCGACATCTCCGGTACGGCGATCTCAGTCATCTCCACCTCCCGCGTCTCCCGTGCCCGCGCGCCCATCCGTGTCCGCGCTCACGGGACCTCTCACGCTCGTATGGCCCGCAGCGCCTCCGACGCTCACGAACCCGTCCGTGCCCGCGGAACCTTCGGTGCCTCCGGAACCGCCCGACGCGCCCGCGAGGCCGAACAGGGCCATCTGGGTGGGTGGGCCCACCTCGGGGTCGTCGTCGCCGATCGGCAGGAACTCGACGCGGTAGCCGTACTCGCCGCACACCTTCGCCGCCCACGCGCGGAACTCGGCGCGAGTCCATTCGAAGCGGTGGTCGGGGTGGCGCATGCCGTCCAGGGACTCGTAGCGGACGTTGTGCTCGACGTTGGGGGTCGTGACGATCACGTGCCCCGGCCGCGCCGTTCCGAAGACCACCCGCTCCAGCGCGTCCAGGCGCGGTGGATCGACGTGCTCGACGACCTCCATCAGCACCGCGGCGTCGTATCCGGCGAACCGGGCGTCGGTGTAGGTGAGCGCTCCCTGGAACAGTTCCAGCCGCTCTCGCCGTCGCTCCGGCATCCGGTCGAGTTTCAGCCGCCTGGCCGCGAACGCCAGCGCCCGGGAGGACACGTCCACCCCGGTCACCCTGGTGAAGCGGGGCCGTTCGAGCAGCGCCCCGACCAGCCGGCCGGAACCGCAGCCGAGATCGATGACGGTGCTCGCGTCCAGCCTTTCCAGGGTGGCGAGCACGGCCTCCAGACGCAGGGTGTTCAACGGGCGCCTGACGGCACCGGCGGGCGTGGAACCTTCCTGTGAGGCCCCACCCGCGGGACCGCTCCGCCCGGCGTACTCCTTCGCGGCGGGGTCCTCCCCGATGGAACTCCCCGCGACGGGGCCCTCCTCGGCGGCCCTCTCCGCGGCAGTGTCTTCCCCGTCCTCCCCGTCTTTCCCGGCGTGATCCTCTGTGGCGAGCTCGGCCGCGGGGTCCTCCTCGACCGGGGGTTCGAGGTCCTCCTCCACGTCGTCGCCGATCTCGGCGAGGCGGGCGAAGGCCGTACGGGTGAGGGTCCAGCGGCGGCCGAGGTAGCGGCGGGTGATCAGACCCCGGTCGGGGTGGGAGGCCAGCCACGACCCGCCCGCCCTGATCAGCTTGTCCACCTCGTCGGGGGCCACCCAGTAGTGCTTGGCGTCGTCGAGCACGGGAAGCAGCACGTAGAGCTGGTTGAGCGCGTCGGCCAGGCGGACCTCACCGCGCAGCACCAGCCGCACGTAGCGCGAGTCGCCCCACTCGGGAAACTCCTCGTCGAGCGGGAGTGCGGTCGCCTCGACCCGCCAGCCCAGCGGCTCGAACAACCGGTGCGCGAGCCCGGGACCGCCCCTGCACGGCAGCACGGGCAAGGTGATCTCCAGTGGGATCGGCCCGGCGGCCAGCTCGGGACGGCTCGCACAGCGCCCGGTGCGCGCCGTGCGGAACACGTCGGCCAGCGCCACGGCGAGCAGCGACGAGGCGGCGTAGGGCCGGTCGTTGACGTACTGGCCCAGCGTGTAGTCGGGCGTGGCGCGGTCGCGCGAGCGCACCAGGCGGATCGGGTCGACGTCGAGCATCAGCGCGGCCGTGCAACGCTCCTCGCCCGCCTCGGGGTAGAGGACACGTGCCACGCCGTACGACTGCCCGAACTCCTGGACCCGGCCGGGATGCTTGTGCAGCAGGAAGCCGAGGTCCGTGGCGGGCCGCACGGTGGTGGAGATCGTCAGTAACACCCGGCCCAGTGTGCCGCACGCCCTCCTGGACGGCCATCGGTTAACGGCGGGCCGGTCCGCGGCCGACCCGCCCGTGAACGGCGCGCACCTTATCTCCCGTGAGCCGTGCCCCGCCCCGCTCCGGTCGGTCCGCCGGTGCCGCGGTGACCTCTGGCGACAGGAAGGAACGGGAAAGGGGAACCCCGTCCACGGGCGGCGACGTGGATGTGGACGACGCGAAGGCCGGTGACCTACACGCGGAACAGGATCTCGTCCGCGATGAGTTCAAGGTGATCGAGATCGTCCAGGTCCAGCACCTGCAGGTAGATCCGCTCGGCGCCCAGCTCGGCGAACCGGCCGATCTTCTCGATGACCTCGGCGGGGGTGCCCGCCAGGCCCGCCGCCCGCAGCGCGGCGAGGTCCTGCCCGGTCGCCGCGGCCCGCCGTTCGATCTCCGCGTCGTCGGAGCCGACGCAGACGGTCTGCGCCACGGACAGGAGCACCGGCTCCCTGCCCTCCACCTCACACGCCTTCCTGACCCGGTCGAAGGCCTCCGAGGTGTCCTCGGGAGTGCGGAACGGCACGTTGTACTCGTCGGCGAACCGGGCGACCAGACGTGGGGTGCGCCTGGCGCCGGTGCCGCCGATGATGATCGGCGGCTTCGGGCTCTGCGCGGGCTTGGGCAGCGCGGGCGAGTCGGCCAGCCTGTAGTGGGCGCCCTCGAAGGAGAAGGTCTCGCCCACCGGCGTGGTCCAGAGCCCGACCAGTATCTCCAGCTGCTCCTCGAACCGCCCGAACCGCTCGCCGACCGGCGGGAACGGGATGCCGTACGCGATGTGCTCGGCGTCGTACCAGCCAGTGCCCAGGCCCAGCTCGACCCGCCCGCGGCTCATCTGGTCGACCTGAGCCACACTGATCGCGAGCGGGCCCGGCAGCCGGAAGGTGACCGGCGTGACCATGGTGCCGAGACGGATCGTGGAGGTGTCCCTGGCCAGGCCCGCCAGGGTCGTCCAGGCGTCGGTGGAGCCGGCCCCCGCCTCGCCGGGGCCGATTCGCATGTAGTGGTCGGAGCGGAAGAAGGCGTCGAACCCCAGCCGCTCCGCGGCCAGCGCTACCGCCAGCAACTCGTCGTAGGTGGCACCCTGCTGCGGTTCAGTGAAGATCCTCAACTTCATGAGAGCCATTATCCGGGCACTCCGGACGGCATCCGTTGAAAGCCCGCGCCGTGGCGGGAACGCTTGCTAACGTTCTGGCCTCTGACGCAACGGGTAGCGGGCCGACGACTCACAGTGATCGTCCCCCTGGCCGTCGAGGAGGGGATCACATGTCTGTGGCGACCGAACGCCCCGGCACCCGCAGGACCCGCGAGCCCGGCACTCCACCCCGGCCCCTCGTGGTGCTCGCCTCGATCGCGCTCGCCGCGGGCACCGGGGCCGCGGTCTGGCTGCTGCCCTCCAGGGCGCACGGCGAGTGGGCCGTCGCCGGGCAGGCCGGGCCGAGTGCGACGTCCTCGGGGCCGGTCTCGCGGCCGACGGCCACGCCGTCGCCCACACCTGCCGTCGTCCGCCCGTCGGGCTTCGTGGCCTTCGTGGACGCGGCCCGCGGGCCGCGTTTCAACCTGTCGAGGGAGGTGCGGAGGGGCCACGTGCGCTGGTTCACGCTGGGCCACCTCACCGCCGGACAGAAAGGCTGCGTACCCAGGTGGGGAGGGCTCGGGGCGCGGGTCGGCGACCCGCTCGCCGATCGGCTCGCCCCGCTGCGCGCCGCGGGCGGGAATGCGGGAATCGCCTTCGGCGGCCCCGAGGGGCGCGAGCTCGCCGCGGCCTGCTCCGATCCGGCCAGGCTCACCGCCGCCTACCGCCGGGCGATCGGCGTCTTCGGTGCCACCTACATCGACTTCGAGGTCTCCGCCCCCGGGGATGACGCCGTCGTGCTGCGGCGGGCCAGGGCGATCGCGGCTCTGCAGCGCGAGGCCGCCCGCGAGGGCCGTTCCCTCACCGTGAGCTTCACCCTCCCGATCACGAGAGCGGGCCTGTCTCCGGGCGACCAGGAGATGCTCCGGGCCACCCGGTCGGCGGGCGCCGAGATCGCCGCCGTCAACCTCCTGGCACCCCTCGGCACCGCCCCGGTCACCGAGAGCCGTCTGCGCCCGATCGCCTCGGCCGTCCGTGCCGCGCATCCGCAGATAGCCCGTTCCCTGGGCGAGAGCACCGCCTGGCGTCGGATCGCCCTCACGCCCGTGCTCGCCAGGTCCGGCGACCTCACCCGGCTGGAGGCCCGCAGGCTCGCCGCCTTCAGCAGCCGCAACCATCTGGCGTGGCTCTCCGCCAGGGGCGCGGCCCTCTCCCCCGGCATCGCCAGGTTCCTCATCGGCGCGACGCGCTAGACAGGCGCCTCCTTTGGGGTTATGAATGGGTTATAACCCTTCTCTACCCCCAAAGGGGCGACCTGATGCCGAAGATCAATGTCTACCTGCCGGACGAGCTGGCCGAGGCGGTGAAGAAGGCGGGGGTGCCGGTCTCCGCCGTCTGCCAGCGGGCTCTGGAACAGGCGGTACGGCGGGTGACCGCCATCCGCGAGACGGCGCTCGGCGCCTCCGGCCTCGACGACCTGACGGCGCGCCTCACCCACTTCACCCCGCGGGCCCGGGAGGTGGTGAAGCTCTCGGTGGAGCAGGCGAGGGCACTGGGCGCGACGGAGGTCGGCACCGAGCACCTGCTGGGCGGCATGCTCGCCGAAGGAGGCAATCTAGCGCTCCAGGTTCTCGGTGCCCTGGAGATCGACCCCGAGGAGGTGCGGCGGCGCCTGGACCGGCTCGGCCTCGACGCCCCGGCCCCTGTCGCCGAGACCACCTCCTCCGGCTCCTCCGAGACCCTCACCTTCGGCGGGCCCGCGGCGGCGGCCCTGGAGATGACCGTCACCGAGGCCACCTCGCTCGGCCACAACTACGTCGGCTGCGAGCACCTGCTCCTCGGGCTGGTCGCGGAACCGGACGGTGCGGCCGGGCGCATCCTGCGGGAACTGGGCGCCGAGCACCGGCTGACCCGCCACGCGGTCTCGGCCGCACTCGCCGGATACGTCCACCTGAGAGCGCAGACCCGGGCCACCACCGCTCCCCCGGTCACTCCCCCGGTCCTGCCCGCCGACGCGGCGAGCGCCCTGTCGGCGGCCGTACGCGAGGAGCTGCGCCCCGTCCTGCTCAGGCTCGAACGACTGGAGGAGCGCCTCGGCCCGGCGGACGAGGCGTAGTCGTGGACACGCCCACTCACGCGACCGTGTCTCCGTCCGTGTCTCCGTCCGTGTCTCCGTCCGCGGCCACCCCCCGTGCCGTGCACCCGGTCCTCTACCTGGCCGCGGGCGTGATCGCACGGCTGGTCACGGGGGTGGTCGTCGGCGTGCTCGTGGGGATGGGTTCCGGCGTGCTCGCCGGGGTGCCGGCGGGCATGATCGCGGGTATGCTCGTGCGCCTCCCGTACGCGGAGAGGGCACGGCACCGAAGATCCCTTCGATGACCGGCCGACCGGCATCGCTCACACCTGCTCACACCTGGCGGGATGCTCGCGACTCCACACCCGTCCTCCCACGAGCCAACGGAGTGACACCGTCGAAGGGCCGTTGCCCGGAGCGCGGCGAAGGATCACCGGTGCCCCGGGACCGCTACCCGCTCTCCTCGGGGTCACGGATGGGGATCCTGGCCACGAAGCGCGCGCCGCGTTCGGAGTCCTCGATGGTCAGCGTCCCGCCGTGGCGCTCGGCGATCCCTCTGGCGATCGCGAGGCCGAGTCCGGTGCCCCCCTGGTCCTTGCTGCGGGCGGCCTCCAGCCGCGCGAAGCGCTGGAACACGTACTCCCGCTGGTCGGGAGAGATCCCGGGCCCGTCGTCGCCGACCTCCAGCACGGCGTCGTCCCCCTCCCGGCGGACCGAGACCGTGACCGTGGAGGTGGCGTGCCGCTCGGCGTTGTCCAGGAGGTTGGCGATCAGCCGGGCGAGCTGGAGCCGGTCCGCGGTGACCACCACGTCCGGTTGGGGGTCGGTCACGACCCTCGCCCGGCGGACACGGCGAGCGAGTTCGGAATCGGCCAGTTCACTCAGGTCCACCCGTTCCCCCAAGTCGACGCCGCCGGCGTCGACCCGGGCGAGTTCGAGCAGGTTGGTGACGATCGCCTGCAGCCGGTGAAGGCTGTCCAGGAGGGCGTCCGCCGTGGCGGGCCAGTCGGCCTCCTCCGGATGCAGCAGCGCCTCCTCCACCTGGGCGCGCATCGCGGTGATGGGACTGCGCAGATCGTGGGAGGCGTCGTAGGCGAAACGCCGTTCCCGCTGAAGCGCCGCCTCCAGCCGATCCAGGGTCTGGTTCACGATCTCGGCCAGCTGCCGGATCTCGTCGTGGTGCTCGGGCACCGGCACTCGGCGGCCCAGGTCGGTCGAGGTGATCTCGGCCAGCTCGGTGCGCATCGCCTCGATGGGGACGAGGGTCTTGCCGACCGTGCGGTAGGTGCCGACCGCCGTGACTCCGACCAGCAGCGTGGATCCGCCCAGCAGCGCGGCCAGCAGGAAATGGTGAACGTACGGCGGGACGACGGGCTCGGCGCCGTAGATGATCCAGTGGCCTCCGTGCGCGCGGACCCGCAGGCCCACGACGATCACGCACGCGTCGGGGTTCGGCGTGCCGCAGACGACCCCGCCCTTCGGCGAGAACTCCTCCGTGGGGACGAAGGAGGTCATCCGCGGCCTGCCGGTCATCCGGGAGTTCGCCGCCACGACCCGGCCAGTCGGGCCCACGACCTGGAGGGCCACGATGCCCAGGTCGGGGAGCACCGGGGGCAGCCGGTCGCGCAGGAGGAGAGGAAGCACGCGCAGCTTCACCCGAAGGATTCGGTCGGCACGGTCCTCCGTCGCGTCCTGGTGGGCGCCCACCAGGATCAACGCGCAGAAGGTCGCGCACATCAGTGCCATCACGACAGCGGCCAGCACCGTCATCCGGGCCCGCACGGACCAGTCGCGCCGCATGTTCACCGTCCTCCATCCCTGACGATCACGCTAAACGCGTGCCGCGCGAGGAAACGGCGACCACCGGGCAAGGAGGCGCAAACTGTGAATCAAGAGAACGGAGCGGACGGGAAGACACGGTCGCCGTCCCCGAAAAACCCACGACGGCCACGCTCGAACCGAGGTTCGAGCGTGGCCGTCGTGGAGACGGACCGGGTGGTACGCCTAGGGTTTCGGCCCCGGCTGGGGTTCTCGTTCGGCAGGTGAGGGGACGGGCTTCGGGTCGCGGCGGTTGGCGTACATGCTCGTGATCGTGACGATGGCCAGGACCCCGATGATGACCCCCAGCGAGAGCGGGGTGGGAATCTCCGGGACCCACGACCAGACACCGTGCGCCCAGTGCAGGACGAGCTTGATCCCGATGAAGGCCAGGATGATGCTGAGCCCGTGGTTCAGGTGCCGCAGCTTCGCCAGGACGCCCTGGAGCACGAAGTAGAGCGCCCGCAGGCCCATCAGGGCGAAGGCGTTGGTGGCGAAGACGATGAACGGGTCCTCGGTCACGCCGTACACGGCGGGCACCGAGTCGACGGCGAAGACGATGTCGGTGGCGAAGACGGCCACGATGGCCAACGCCAGCGGAGTCAGGGCCCGGCGACCGTCCTGGCGAACAACCAGGCGGGAGCCGTGGTAGTCGTTGGTGACCGGCATGAAGCGCCGCAGCAGCCGCACCGAGCGCATGGAGGAGACGTCGACCTTGTGCTCCTCCCCGCTCAGCGCGTCCTTGAAGATCTTCCATGCGGTGAAGAGCAGGATCCCGCCGAAGAGCAGGAACGCCCACGTGCCGCTCTGCAGGACGGCCGCCCCCAGCGCGATGAAGATCGCGCGCAGCACCAGCGCCCCGACGATGCCGTACAGCAGGACTCGCTGGGCCAGCGCGGGCGGGACCGCGAAGGCGGACAGCAGCAGCATGAACACGAACAGGTTGTCCACCGACAGCGACTTCTCCACCACGTATCCGGTGAAGAACTCCACCGCCACCCCGGACCCGAAGGCCCCCCACACGTAGAAGCCGAAGATCAGAGGCAGCACCAGGTAGAAGACCGACCAGCCCACCGCCTCGCGCATCCGCACCTCGTGCGGGCGTCGGGTGATCATGAAGTCCACGGCCAGCAGCAATATCAGGGCGGCTACGGTGATCGCCCACAGCTGCGGCGAACCGATGGTTTCAAGACTGGCTACCGACAGGACTGTCTCAGCGGACATGACCCTCCTCGAACGCGCGCTCGGCTGTTCGAGGTCTCCTTCGCCTGTTTTCGCAGGCGGCCGCCCGGGGCCGTTATGAAACGTCCGTATTGACCGGGTCGGCTCTTGGGAAGTACTCCCCTCGTCGTCCTAGGTTAGACCGTTTCTCGAGCGGTGCTCTACCCGGGGTTTGCGCGACCTCTGAGCCACCCGGATTTTCGGGCCGGCAGGAAACCCCACCCGCCGAGGGCGCGACGAGCCGCCTCGGAGGGCCGGGGGCCGTCGTTTCCCCGCTCCGCGCGGTCATCCGCGGCCCCGCCGGGTGACCGCGTCACCGGCCGCGCCCACCGCGAAGCCGAGGACGATCATGATGACGTAGCTGTAGATCTCGTAACCGCCGGGGGCGAGGAACCGAACGAATCCCATGAGATGAATCCAGCCGAACCACTCGTGCAGAAGGCCGCTCGCGCCGCCGACGACGAGGACGAAGCAGATCAGGCCGGACAGTGCCGCCAGGGGGGACTTCGGCGGGGTGGTGGAGGTCATGACCCCGACGGTAGGCGCGCGGTGCCCGGCTCGGGATCGGGCCGAGGATGGCCGGGCGGTGACCAAGGATGGCCGTCGGCGGGCCCTGCGGTCGTACTTAAGTATCCGGTCGCGGCGCGAACGCGAGGGCGCGGGCGAAGGCCGCGTAAATTCCTGGAGTATGCGCCGCATCCACCGCACCCGCCGCGACTGGGTCACCGACGTGGCGCTGTTCCTCTTCGCCGCCTGTTTCGCCGCCGTCAGCTCGCAGTCCATACCGGTCCCCGAGACCCTCGACCCCGTGTGGCGGGACGTCGACCAGGTGGTCGGAGGGCTGGGGTGCGCCGCGACGCTGTTGCGGCGGAGATGGCCGGTACCGCTCGCGGTGGTGCTGCTGGTGGCGGGCACCTGGGCGCACTACCTGACCGGTCCGGCGATGGTGGCGGTGTTCACGGTGGCCGCGACCCGTCCGTGGCGGGTCACCGCGTGGGTGGCGGCGCTGGCCTTCGCACCGTTGCCCGTCTTCCTGTGGCAGGTGGCGGAGCTGTCCGGGGAACGTACGGGATCGGCGCTGACGTACTTCGCGCTGATCGCCGGGGCGATCGGGTGGGGACTGTTCCGGCGCTCCCGGCAGCAGCTGATCGCCTCGCTGCGAGAGCGCGCGGAGCTGGCCGAGGCGGACGCGGAGTTGCGGGCCGAATGGGCACGGCGGGAGACGCGGGAGGAGATCGCCCGCGAGATGCACGACGTGCTCGGCCATCGGCTGTCACTGCTGAGCGTGCACGCCGGAGCGCTGGAGTTCAACCCGGGCGCGCCCCGGGAGGAGATCGCGCGGGCCGCCGGGGTGATCCGGGAGAGCGCCCACCTCGCCCTGCGCGACCTGCGCGAGGTGATCGGGATACTGCGGGCCGGGCCGGACGAGGGCGAGCGACCGCAGCCGGAACTCGCGGACCTGGCCCGGCTGGTGGCGGAGGCACGGGCGACGGGCGGCCGGATCGAGCTGACCGGGCCGCCGGACGGGCGGATACCGCCGCCCGTGGTGGGGCGCACGGCGTACCGGATCGTGCAGGAGGCGCTGACCAACGCGCGCAAGCACGCGCCCGGCGCGGCGGTGGCGGTGGCGGTGAGCGGGTCCCCTGACGGCCGGCTCACGGTGGAGGTCCGCAACGCACCGCCACCGGGATCGGCTTCGGTCCGTGGCCTGGGTGAGGGCGGGGACGGGAGCGCGGGCGGGAAGAGGAGCAACGGGGGCGGGCAGGGGTTGATCGGGCTCGCCGAACGGGCCAGGCTGGCGGGCGGCGAGCTGACCGCCGGTCCCGCCGACGGCGGGTTCCTGGTCCATGCCTGGCTGCCCTGGTCCACGACGGGCATCGCGTCCCCCGCGTACCGGAGTTCCGCGGGCGGGAAGGGGGAATGAGGTGATCCGCGTCCTGCTCGTCGACGACGACGCGATCGTACGGGCCGGGCTGCGCCTGATGCTGGGCGGCGCCCCGGACATCGAGATCGTCGCGGAGGCCGCCGACGGGTCCGAGGTGCCCGCCCTGGTCGCCGCGCACGGTCCCGACCTGGTGCTGATGGACATCCGGATGCCGGGCGTCGACGGGCTGGCCGCCACCGAGAGGCTCCGGGCCGGGCCCGGCGCCCCGGAGGTGCTGGTCCTGACCACCTTCCACACCGACGCGCACGTGCTGCGGGCGCTGCGCGCCGGCGCGGCCGGGTTCCTCCTCAAGGACACCCCGCCGCAGGACATCGTGACGGCCATCCGGACGGTGTCCGCCGGAGATCCGGTGCTCTCCCCCGCCGTCACCCGCCGGCTCATCGAGCAGGTGGCGGACGGCTCGGGGCAGGGCGACCGGGCCGCCACCGCCCGTGCCCGGCTGGCGCTGCTGGCCGAACGGGAGCGACAGGTGGCCCTCGCGGTCGGACGCGGCCGCTCCAACGCCGAGATCGCGCGGGAGCTGCATCTGGCGCTGCCGACGGTGAAGACGCACGTGTCGCGGATCCTGACCCGGCTGGATCTCAACAACCGGGTCCAGATCGCCCTGCTGGTCCACGACGCGGGCGCGTCGGAACACCCGTGAGACCGCCGCCGGTCAGAGCCTGGATCGACTCGCCGACCAGCAGCGCCACACACTCCACGTGGTGGCGCCGCATCATCGGGACCACATCGAATTCACATCGCCCCGGCTCACCCGAAGGGCGAAACCCCGCCTCGGCCGTGTTCGTTCGCCTGGGCCGATTCTCCGTCTAACAGTTCGCCCTCGCACGAACACAATGCCCGCACCGAAGGCCGGTCGACCTGCACGGCTCCGGCGAGTCACCGAAAAGCCGGTTCCGATGTCCCGCATGCGATGAGAACGGATTGCATAACGGGACGTCGGTTCAATGGTCGCCACGCCTAAAGGACGCGCGGCTCGTTCACCGCGTGACATGAATTTCCACGCCATCTCGTTATTCATTTCATCTGGCGACCGACACGGTCCGGACACACTCTTTCAACACGCCGGAAACATGATCACCAAGTGCGATTGATTAGCGACTCAGCGCGAGATCACAGCCATTGGTGCTCTTTGTCACTCCCTAAAAAATAAATTGTTCACCCGGTGTACATCAGATGGCATTTTTGTCACGGTTGTTTGTGGGTTCAAGAGAAATGGAGAGGCTACGGAAGGAGGTCGCCTCCGCCCGTCCACCGCCGACGGGGCCGCGGTCGTCGATGCGCCTCGTCCCGCACCCGCGACCAACGTGACCGGAAGCGGAGCCTCACACGCCCTGCGCCAGGCGCGGGCCCTGACCGCCCACTATCCCGGCAAGCATCTTTGATCACCCCACCCGCTCGGCGAGCCGTCGGCGGATGAACAGGTGGAGGGACCGTGCCCGCATCCCGCGGCAGGATGTTCACCCGACCAAGAGGAAGAGGCAGGGTCCTGACGACCCTGCTGGTCACCCTGTCACTGCTGCTCCAGGTGGGTTTCCAGCCCACCGCGAAGGCCGCGACCACGGTGTCGATGGAATTCGACCTCCCCCAGGGGGCCGAGCGTACCGAGATCTACGAGTGGGTCGACACAATAAACGACCGCGACGGCCTGCTCAGCGACGCCATCAAAGAGGAATGGCTGAACAACAGGGGGTCCTTGCCGGTTACGGTACTGGGCGACTGGGTCGACTTCGACGGAACCATCGCGGTGAGGGGTTCCAAACTCGCGTTCACGCTGGAGAGTGACATCGCGCTCAGCGAGGTGTCCCCGTGGGGGGCCCTCGGCATCGCCATCGCCGGTGTGGCGGTTTACTTCTCCATCCTCATTACCTGCACGTTGTTCTTCCTTCCCGAATCGGGTCCGCTGGCGCCTCTCGCCAGCGCGGCATGCTCAGGGATGGCGACGTTCCTTTCGGTTTTCGCCAGAGGGGCGCTCACGATCGCCTTCGAGGACAACCCCGATCCGGACGCCTGGTGGAACCTCCTCATCACCTCTTTCGTCCTCGGCGCGGCCGCGGCTGTATGGGAGGGCTACTTCGCGCCCGCCCTCAACACCTCCGGAGCGCAGTGGTTCTCGAACATGGCGCGAAATGTGCGGGATGCCGGCAGGAACATAAAGTCCTGGTGGTGGGCGGGCAACCTCGGCCTGGCCATGGAAAACGTGGGCGGAACCATTCAACACAACGTCCCGCGTTACATGGATGCGATCGAGCGCGCCGCCCTGCGGCGCGGCGCGCCCCCCGGGCTCCTGCGGGTGATGCCCCTCGGTGACTCCATCACCCACGGCGTCGGCGGGACCCCCGGCGGCGTCGGTTATCGAGGCCGACTGTGGGACCTGTTGCAGGACGACGCGAACGCAATCGACTTCGTCGGCTCCGTGGACTCCGGGCACGGCAACATCCCCGACACCGACCACGAAGGTCATCCCAGCTGGCGGATCAGCCGACTCGACAGCCTCGCGTCCGAGTGCGTAATCAGCCGCTACCGGCCCAACGTCGTCGTGTTGCACATCGGGACCAACGACCTGGCGAACGACGAGGAGCCCGAAACGGCCCACATCCGCCTCAGCAGGCTGGTCGACAGGATCACGGACATCGCGCCGCTCACCACGGTCATCGTCTCCAGCCTCGTGCCGGCGAAGGACGAGTGGGACAACACGCTGATCGCGAGGTACAACGTCAGGCTGCCGACCATCGTCAACAACCTCCGCGCCGAGGGCAAACGCGTCCGTCTGGTCAACAACGGAGCTCTCGGGGTCACCACGGCCGACCTGACCGACTCGCTGCACCCCAACAACGACGGCTACCGCAAGATGGCCAACGCCTACCACAACGCGATCAAGGCCGCGATGAACGAGGGCCTGATCATGCCCGCGCTCCCCGGCGACAACCGGCCGTGCACCCCGGCACCGGCCAACCCGCCGCCACCGCCCCCCACTGGCCCCGCTCCCGCAGGCTGGAACTACGTCGGCAAGATCGCCTCGGTTCCCGACGCGAGCCGTGCGCAGGTCCGCTTCGCCGACCTGAACGGCGACGGCCGCGACGACTACCTCCTGGTCGGCGAGCAGGGCCAGGTCAAGGCCTGGCTCAACAACCGCGCCGGTCAGGGCGGCGGCTGGAACTACATCGGCGAGATCGCCACCGGAGCGGCCCCCCGCCAGCAGGTGCGATTCGCGGACGTGAACGGCGACGGCCGCGACGACTACCTCTCGGTCGGCGACCGGGGCCAGGTCTCGATGTGGCGCAACGCCGGCACCGGAAACGCCGTCAGCTGGGTGGCTCAGGGCGTGGTCGCCACGGATGTCGGCGCGACGCGTGACCAGGTGCGGTTCGCCGACGTCGACGTCGACGGCCGCGACGACTACCTGGTGGTCGACGACCAGGGCCGGGTGCGCGCCTGGCTGAACCAGTTCACCGGCGGCGGCGTGGCGTGGTCGTACCAGGGCGAGATCGCCTCGGGCGTCGGCGCCACCCGTGACCAGGTACGATTCCACGACTTCGACGGTGACGGCCGCGACGACTACCTGGTGTTCGACGACACGGGCTATACCAAGGCCTGGCTGAACAACGTCGGCGGTAACCGGCCGTGGATCTACCAAGGCGCCGTCGTCGGTGGCGTGGGCGCCTCCCGTGATGATGTGGTCATAGCGGACATCGACGGGAACGGCCGCGACGACTACCTGACCGTCAACGCCGCAGGCGAGGTCGCGGCCTGGCTGAACGAACGCTGGGGCCGTGCCGACCCGTGGGACTACCAGGGCCAGATCGCCTCCACCGACGCGCCCCGCCAGGAGGTCAGGTTCGCCGACCTGAACGGCGACGGCCGCGACGACTACCTTCTGGTGAAGGACAACGGCAGGGTGGAGGCCTGGCTGAACGTCCGGGAGGCCGATCGCGTCGGCTGGAACTTCCGCGGCGTGGTCGCGTCCGGATCGGGTCCGCGCGACCACATCCGCTTCGCCGACCTGAACGGCGACAACCGCGACGACTACCTCGTGGTCGGCGACCAGGGCCAGGTCGACGCCTGGTTCAACAGCGGCACCGGTGATGCCGTCGCCTGGACGAGCAAGGGCCGGCTCGCCTCGGGCTCCGCCCCCCGCGACCAGATCAGGTTCGCCGACCTCGACGGCGACAACCGCGACGACTACCTCGTGGTCGACGACCAGGGCAGGGTCCGGATCTGGCGCAACACCGGCACCCGCGATGCCGTCTCCTGGGTCAGTCAGGGCGAGGCCGCCTCCGGCGTCGGCGCGACCGGTCCCACGGTGACCTTCGCCGACGTCAACGGCGACCGCCGTGACGACTACCTGGTCCTCGGCGACCACGGCCAGATCCGCGCGTGGATCAACAACCGGGGCGGATCCGGGTCGACCTGGCTGTCGGCCGGCGAGGTCGCCTCCGGCGTCGGCGTGACCCGCGCGAACATCGGCCTGGCCGAGATCAACGGTGACCGCCGGGCCGACTACCTCGTCCACGACAGCCGGGGCGGAGTGAAGGCCTGGTTCAACAACGGCGCCGGCACGACCGGCACGACCAGCCCCATGCCGAACGACCCCCAACCACCGCCGCCGGGGGGCCTGCCGCTCTGCGTGGCCAACCGATGCTGATGATCTGAGACGCCCTGATCGATCAGGGCGGAACCGGAACTCGCATCACGGGCTTCGTCGGAAACCGTTCCGGCGAAGCCCTGCGACTGCCGGCCGTAACGCACGGCCGGCAGTCGCGATGGCCAGTGCGGAGGGGCCCTGACCGCTGGAGGAGGAAGCGGGACCTTCGCCCGGTCGCGCGGCGAGGGCGACTCCCCCTACGCGACGTACTGGGCCCCTATGTGATCAGAGGGTTACGGGTCTACCCCTCGGTACGCATCGGTCCAGTCGAGGCGAGGATTTGCAGCGACCGTGATCGTGCGCATCTCATGCGCGAAGATCTCGGAAAACGCCGGCTCACGCTGACACATGACATGTTGCATCACCGCAGGTCAGAGCCTAGATCGTCTCGCTGACCAGCAGCGCCACGCACTCCACGTGATGCGTCATCGGGAAGGCGTCGAAGGCCCGCAGGTCGGCGAGGCGGTAGCCTCGCTCGGCGAACCAGGCCAGGTCGCGGGCGAGGGTGGCCGGGTCGCAGGAGACGTACACGATCCGGGTCGCCTGGAGGGTGGTCACGTTCTCGACGACGTCGCGGCCCAGGCCCGCCCTGGGCGGGTCGACGACGACCAGGTCCGCGCGCTCGATGCCGAAGCGGTCGAGGGCGTTCTCCACGCGTCCCCTGGCGAAACGGGCCTGGGGCAGGTCGCGGAGGTTGCGTTCCGCGTCGCGGACCGCCACGGACTCGGACTCGACGCCGAACACGGCTCCCTCGGGACCGACCGCCTCGGCCAGCCCCGCGGCGAACAGGCCGACGCCGCAGTAGAGGTCGAGGGCCCACTCGCCGGGGCGCGGGGCGGCGAACTCCATGACGGCGTCGAGGAGGGTGGCCGCGGCACCGGGGTGCACCTGCCAGAAACCGCTGCCGGTGACCTGGAAGTCTCGGCCGGCGACCCGCTCGACGAGATGATTGCGGCCGTGGACGACGCGGCTGCGGCCCTTGCCCTCGTCGACGAAGACGGCCACGCTCGTGTCGAGGTCGGGGATCGCCACCGTGCGCCTGGGCTTGGGGGCGACCACGACCGCCTGGTCACCGGCGCTGGAGGCGATGACCTCCACCGATGAGGCGTTGCGCCAGTTCATCACCTCGGCGCCGACGTTCTCCACCTCGGGGTGGGCGATCAGGCAGGCGTCCACCGGCTCGATGTCGTGGGAGCGGTGGCGGCGCAGGCCCAGGCTCCCGTCCCGCTCGACGGCGAACTGGACGCGGGTGCGCCAGCCGAGCCCGTCGGGGGCTCCGGGGACCTCCTCGACGATGCCCTTCCAGTCGATCGAGGCCAGCCGCTTGAGCTGCTCGGCCACCACATCGGCCTTCAGCCGGCGCTGGGCGTCGAGGGAGGCGTGCTGCCAGTCGCAGCCGCCACAGCGGCCGGGGCCCGCGAACGGGCACGGCGGGGTCACCCTGTCGGTGGAGGGCTCCAGGATCTCGACCGCGTCGGCCCGCAGGAACCGGGAGGTCTCCTCGGTGATCTCGGCGACGACGCGCTCGCCGGGCAGCGCGTGCCGCACGAAGACGACCCGGCCGTCATGGCGGGCGACGCACCAGCCACCGTGCGCAACCGGTCCAACCGTCAGTTCGATCGCCATGGCCGTCGCCCCCAAGAGTAAATCGTCGTCGGTCGAGCCTCCTCGCGTCAGGAGCACCTACGAAAGGTTATGCCTTGACGTCCTCGTCTCGCGCCGCCTCCTGGGGTGGACGGCGTACGGCGCCCGGCGCGAGGGGCTCGGGGCGGCCCTTGAGCCGGTCGGAGGAGTGCAGCTGCCAGGGCACGCTGATCACCATCACGCCTGGCTGGAACAGCAGGCGGCCCTTCAGGCGCAGCGCGCTCTGGTTGTGCAGGAGGTGCTCCCACCAGTGGCCGACGACGTATTCGGGAATGTAGACGCTCACCACGTCCCGGGGGGAACGGCGGCGCAGCGACTTGACGTACTCCAGGATCGGCCTGGTGATCTCGCGGTAGGGCGAGTCGAGCATTTTCAGCGGCACCGGGATGCCGCGCCGCTCCCACTCCTCCTGCAGCGCCCTGGCCTCCGGCCCCTCCACGCCCACGGTGATCGCCTCCAGCGTGGAGGGACGGGTGGCGCGGGCGTAGGCGAGAGCACGCAGGGTCGGCTTGTGGATCTTGGAGACCAGGACGATGACGTGGTTGCGCGCGGGCAGCATCGTCTCGTCCACCTGGGAGTCCTCGGCGACGGCGAGTTCGGCCGCCACGTTCTCGTAGTGGCGGTGGATGCCCTTCATCATCAGGAAGAGCACCGGCATGGCCACGCAGACGATCCAGGCCCCGTGGGTGAACTTGGTGACCAGCACCACCACCAGCACCAGGCCGGTCATGACGCCGCCGAAGAAGTTGATCGTCCGCGAGCGGTGCATCTGGTGGCGGACCCTGGGGTCGGTCTCGGTTCTCAGATGCCTGCTCCAGTGCCTGACCATGCCGATCTGGCTCAGCGTGAACGACACGAAGACGCCCACGATGTAGAGGTTGAGCAGGCGGCTGACGTCGGCGTCGAAGCCCCACAGCAGCAGGCAGGCCCCGGCGGCGAGGATCACGATGCCGTTGGAGAAGGCGAGCCGGTCGCCCCTGGTGTGCAGCTGGCGGGGCAGGTAACGGTCCTGGGCCAGGATCGAGCCGAGCACCGGAAAACCGTTGAAGGCGGTGTTGGCGGCGAGGAACAGGATCAGCGCGGTGACGGCGGCTATGAAGAAGAAGGGGAGCGAGCCGTTCCCGAAGACCGCGTCCGCCACCTGGGCGATGATCGGCTGCTGGTAGTAGCCGGGCCCGGCGGGCCGGCCGTCGATGAGGATGTCGCGGTAGGCGACGGCGGGGTCCGCGACCTTGACGCCCGAGGCGAGCGCGAGGGTGATGATGCCGACGAACATCGTCACCGAGATCAGGCCCATCATCAGCAGGGTGCTCGCGGCGTTCTTGCTCTTGGGCTTGCGGAAGGCGGGCACGCCGTTACTGATCGCCTCGACGCCGGTGAGCGCGGCACAGCCGGAGGAGAACGCGCGCAGGATCAGGAAGGCGGCCGCGAAGGAGGTGAGGTTCGTCTGCTCGGCGATGATCTCGTACCCGGAGGTGGGCGCGTGCAGCTCGTCACCGAGGATCAGCACCCGGAATCCGCCCCACGCGATCAGGCCGAGGACCGCGAACATGAAGGTGTAGGTGGGGATCGCGAAGGCCGCGCCCGACTCGCGGATACCGCGCAGGTTGACCACGGTCAGCAGCACGACGATGACGATCGCGACCAGCGTCTTGTGCTCGGCGACGTACGGGATGGTGGCGCCCACGTAGTCGACGCCGTTGGCGACCGAGACCGCGACGGTGAGCACGTAGTCGACCATCAGGGCGCTGGCGACGGTGAGACCGGCGTTCGGGCCGAGGTTGACGGTGGCGACCTCGTAGTCGCCACCCCCGCTGGGGTAGGCGTACACGTTCTGCCGGTACGACGCCACGACGGTGAGCATCACCACGACGACGGCGACGGCCACCCAGGGGCTGAAGTGGTAGAAGGAGAGTCCCGCGAGGGAGAGGATGACCAGGATCTCCTGCGGGGCGTACGCGACGGAGGAGAGGGCGTCACTCGCGAAAACGGGTAGCGCGATGCGCTTGGGGAGCAGTTGCTCGTGTAGCTGCGTGCTGCGCAGCGCCCGCCCGATGAAAAGGCGTTTGACAAGGTCCGTCACCTTCGACACGTCTGCAGATGCTAGCCGTTATTACTCGGCCCCACTCACGCGGCACTCCCGGGGCGGTCCATACTGGCTGAATACATCGGGAACAAGATCCGCCTCACAGCGACCGGCGGGGGAGCATGCATATCGTGATCATGGGGTGTGGGCGGGTCGGTTCGACCCTGGCGCACATTCTTGAGGACAGCGGCCACTCGGTCGCGATCATCGACCAAGACCCGCAGGCGTTCCGCCGCCTGCGGGCGGGGTTCAGGGGTCGCCGGGTGACCGGGGTCGGCTTCGACAGGGACGTCCTGGAGGAGGCGGGCATCGAGGCCGCGGCAGCCTACGTGGCGGTGAGCAGCGGAGACAACTCCAACATCATCTCCGCCAGGGTCGCCCGCGAGACGTTCGGCGTGGACAACGTCGTGGCCAGGATCTACGACTCCCGGCGCGCCGAGGTCTACCAGCGGCTGGGCATCCCCACCGTGGCCACGGTCCGCTGGACCGCCGACCAGATCCTGCGCCGTGTCCTGCCCGAGGGCGCCGAGCCGCTCTGGCGCGACCCCAGCGGGCGCGTGGTGCTGGCGGAGGTGGCCTACCACCCCGGCTGGATCGGCACCCTCACGAGGGAGCTGGAGGCGGCGGCGGGCACCCGCCTGGCGTTCGTCAACCGGATCGGCGACACCCTGCTGCCCAGGAACGACTCGGTGGTGCAGGAGGGCGACATACTGCACGTCATGGCGGTCGAGGCCGACATGGACCGCATCAACAAGGTGTTGTCCGGAGCGCCGGAGAAGGAGCACTGATGCGCGTCACCATCGCCGGCGCGGGGGCGGTCGGCCGGTCGATCGCCGCCGAGCTCCTGGAGAACGGCCACGAGGTCCTGCTCGTCGACATCGACCCCAAGGCCATCAAGATCGATACCGTGCCGCGGGCGGAGTGGCTGCTCGCCGACGCCTGCGAGATCTCCTCGCTGGACGAGGCGGGCCTCGCCGACTGCCACGTGGTCATCGCCGCCAGCGGTGACGACAAGGTCAACCTGGTGGTTTCCCTGCTCGCCAAGACGGAGTACGGCGTGCCTCGCGTGGTCGCCAGGATCAACCACCCCAAGAACGAGTGGCTGTTCAACGAGTCGTGGGGCGTCGACGTGGCCGTCTCGACCCCGCGCCTGCTGAGCGCGCTGGTCGAGGAGGCGGTGAGCGTCGGCGACCTGGTGCGGCTGATGACCTTCCGCCAGGGCCAGGCCAACCTGGTCGAGCTCACCCTGCCCGAGGACGCGCCGGTCGTCGGCCAGCGCGCCGGCTCGGTTCCGTGGCCCAACGACACCGCCCTGGTCGCGATCCTGCGCGAGGGCCGGGTGCTGGTGCCCACCGCCGACGACCCGCTGGAGGCCGGCGACGAGCTGATGTTCGTGGCCAGCCAGGAGGTCGAGGAGGAGCTGGCCGAACTCCTGTCCCCGCACCGCACGCCCCGCTGAACCCGCGCTCCCGCGCACCGGGCGAGCCGGTCCTCCCGCACCGCACGCCGGGGGATCGGCGCCGGGAAGCCGTGTGTGACCTCCTGAGGGCCGGACGGGTCGCCGCCCGGCGGACCGAGAAGCTCTTCGCGAAGGCGAAGGCGAAGGCCGGCGCGGCGGTCAGGAGGCCGCGGGCCGCACCGGGGTCCTGCCGCGGGCGAGGAGCCACACCATGGCCGCGAGCGCCGCGACCTGGAGCGGCCAGCCCATCGCGATCTTGAGGATGCCCAGCTGGGCGACCGCGTCGTCCCTGCCGATCAGATAGACGGGGAGCTGCACCGCCACCCGGATCACGCATGGGATCATCAGCAGCCAGGTGAGCCTGATGCACAACTTCACCACGGCCGGATCCGCGCGCCACGCGGTCGGGTCGCCGGTGACGGATCCGATGAGAAAGCCCACGACCGGCCACCGGGTGATGATCGACAGCAGCATGACCACGGAGTATCCGGCGTTGTAGAGGATGCCCGGCAGGAAGACGTCCTCCGCCTGGCCGGTACGGGAGGCGAAGAAGGCGCCGATGCCGATGCCGATCAAGCTGTTGATCACGAACTGCGGCGTCGAGCGTTGCACCAGCCGCACCACGAGCAGCAGCACCGCGGCCGAGATGCTCACGGTCAGGGACGGCCTCAGCTCCGAGGTGATGATCCACATGACGGTGAAGGCGATGGTGGGCACGGCGGCCTCGATCACGCCTCGCACTCCGCCGAAGGCCTTGGCAAGCTGGCTGCGGATCGCGGCCTCGACCGTGTCGTGCGCGGCGGTCTCACCGGTGGTGGTCATCTTCTCGCTCACCGTCTTGGAATCGTCAATCACTCACGCACCGCCCGCTGGGCGCAGCTCGTATCTCGGATTGAACATGACTTTGCGGCCATCCTGCACGCTGACGAGCCCTTCCGCCAGCACCAGGCGCCCCGGCTCGATACCGGCGATCTTCCTACGGCCCAGCCATATCAGGTCAATCACATCGGAACCATCGTAAAGCTCGGCCTCCAGTGCCGGAGCGCCTCCGCGAGGACGCAGCGTCACCGTCCGCAGGGTGCCGGTGACGCAGGAGCGGCGGCGCATACCGCAGGAGACGATGGGCGTGGCACCGTGACGATCGAGGTCCTGCTGGAGCTCGTCGGCCTCCAGTTCGTCCTGACCGGCGGTCAACCGACGGAAGAATCCCCGCAGACCGCCCTGTTTGTGCGGCTCCTGAGAACCCACGGACCTCTCCTTCACACCCGAGTCGAACCAGCGTACGCGATCCGGCCCGTCAGCGAATCTCGGCGATCTCCGGCCCCCGCTCGAACGGCTTGAGATCGGGCACCTCTCCCCCGGCGGCCTGCTGCTCCGCGGCCTGCTTGGCCTCGGGCGGCAGCCGGAGCTCGATCGCCTCCTTGGGAGCCATGGGCTCGTCGCCGCGTACCACGACCATGTCCCTGACGACACCCTCCAGCGTCTCGGCGGCCCCGGCGTCGTCGGCGGCCTTACCGCTGATCACCGCGCGCAGGAACCAGCGCGGCCCGTCCACCCCGATGTAGCGGACCGGCTGCTCGCCGCCCTCCGCGGGGATCCTCGCGGCCAGCTCGACACCGAACGGCCCCTCCCGCTCCTCGGCGGTGCCTCCCGCACCCTTGACCCCCTCGGCCAGCTCGGCCCTGACCTCGTCCCAGATCCCGCTGCGCTTGGGCGCCGCGAAGGCGTGCACCTGCAGGGCACTCCCCTCGAACAGCACCACGGCACCGACGATCTGGTCGCCGGCCAGGTTGAGCTGCACCTCGAAACCGGCGTCCACCGGCAGGCGCATGCCTCCGAGATCGACCCGTTCGCGCTCGGGGTGGGGCTCGTCCGCGTCCCACGGCCCCGACTCCCGCGACGGTACCCGCTCGACCTCTTCCACCGCGGCCTTGGCGGCCGGGGACTTCTCACGACGGCTGCGTCCGAACACTTCTCTCACGCTCCTTGAAGATTCACTCGTCACCCGCCGGGCACGGCGGCGGTCGCTCTCCGGGGCCGGGAGGATGCCCCGCCCTCGGATCGCCGGCCGTTCCGTCCACCTCGCCGGGATCACTTCCTGTCAGTGGCCGGTGGACCCGAACCCGCCGGCGCCTCGCACCGAACCCGGCAGCCGGTCCACCTCGTGGAACGCCGCCTTCTCCACCTTCTGGATCACCAGCTGCGCGACCCGGTCTCCCCTGCGCAGCCGTACGACGCTCTTGGTGTCGGTGTTGATCAGTGTCACCTTGATCTCCCCCCGGTATCCCGCGTCGACGGTGCCGGGCGCGTTGACGAGCGTCACCCCATACCTGGAGGCCAGGCCCGAACGCGGGTGGACGAACGCGGCGTACCCGTCTGGCAGGGCGATCGCCAGCCCGGTGCCGACCACGGCTCGCTCTCCGGGGAGGAGCTCGACGTCCTCTGCGGCGTGCAGGTCGGCGCCCGCGTCGCCCGGATGGGCGTACGAAGGCGGCGGCAGGTCGGGATCGAGCCGGTGGATCAACACCTCGACGGTGTGGGTCACGGGTTCACCTCGTACTCGTGGTGCTCGTCGGCGATCTTCTGAATGTCACCGTGCTTGGCGAAATGCTCCATGCCCACCTCGACGAAGAGGGCCGCGGCCCGCACGGCGACCGGACCGTCCGGGGAACCGATCCGGCCCTCAGCCTCAAGGTACGCCTTCCTGCCGGACATGCCGTTGCACCAGGCGCGCAAATGCAGGGCGGTGCCCACCGGAACCGGCGCGAGATAGTCGGTCTCCAGCCGGGCGGTGACGTAGGGGCGCTGGAAGAGCCACACGGACATACCGATGACCTCGTCCATCGCCGCGGCGAGCACGCCGCCGTGCGCCAGGCCCGGCGCGCCCTGGTGGGTCTCCTCCACGGTGAACTCGGCGACCACCGTGATCCCGTCTGGGGTGAGAGCGGTCAGGCGCAGGCCGTTCGGGTGGTCGGCACCGCAGCCGAAGCAGCGGCTGTAGTGGGAACCGAGCGGGGTGCCGGGAGCGGGGGCGCCGGGGTTCGGCGCCGGGCGGGTCGCGTCCGGCGGGGGGGTGGTCAGGGCGGAACGGGTCACGGGGCAGAACGTTACCGCCTGGGCTGCGGTGATTCCTCATTCGCCGGCTTTCCCTCCGCACCGGCCCGCGGCCCGCCGGAACCGCTGCCCGGCCTCTCGGGACCCTCGGGACCACCGGGACCACCGGGACTCTCGGGACCGCCGGAGCCCTCGGGACCGCCGGGACCGTGAGGTTCCCCGGGATCGGGACGTGGCGGGGCAGGTGGCAGGGCGGGCCGGGAACCACCCCCGAGGAGCTCCGGCAGCGCGCGGTAGATCACCGCGGCCACCGGCACCGCCACGGCGGCCCCGGCGATGCCCGCCAGGATGCCGCCCACCGCGAGCACCAGAATGATCGCCAGCGGGTGGAAGTGCAGCACCCTGCCGACGATCAGCGGCTGGAGCACGTGGTTCTCCAGCTGCTGCTCCACGACCAGGATGCCGAGGAAGATCAGAGCGTAGATCGGGCCCTTGGCGCCGAGGGTGACCAGGGTGGCCACCGCACCGGCGAAGAAGATTCCGACGATGGGGATGAAGCTGGCCAGGAAGATCAGCACCGCGAGCGGCGCCCAGAGCGGCACGCCCATCCCCGCGAGCACGATGCCCATGATCACACCGTGCACGGCGGCCACCGCGACCGTACCCTGCACGTAGTGCGAGAGCGTCACCCAGGCGGCCCGGCCGGCCCTGTCGACGCGGGGCGCGACGTCACCGAAGCCCTTCAGGAACCATGACCAGATCTGGTCGCCGTCCTTGAGCAGGAAGAACGTCACGAACAGCAGCAGCACGATGGAGGCGAGCACCTCCAGTGCCACCGTGGCGCCGGTGAGGACCGTCTGGGTGATCTGGTTGCGCTGGGTGGTGATCTGCCGCCCGATCTCGTCGACCCAGCTGGAGATCTGGGTCGGCTGCAGGTGCAGGGGGCCGGTGTAGAGCCAGTTCTCGACGCTCTTGACCGTCACGCGCAACTGGTCGAGGAGACCGGGGAACTCGTCGTTGGCACGCACCCCGATGATCCATCCGGTGCCGCCGAGCACGGCGAGCGCGATGATCATCGTGAGCCAGGTGGCGTAGATGGGCCGCATGCCCATCGCGCCGAACCTCCGGGTGAGCGGGAACAGCAGCGCGGTCAGCAGGAGCGCGACGGCCACCGGCAGCGCCACGATGCGCAGCGTCGCGATGAACTGCGCGAAGTAGAGGACCGCCCAGCCGATGATGATCAGGCAGAGGCTCCACATCGCGATGCGCAGCAGCGTGCGAGGCACCAGGTTGGTGAGGCGTTCCCGGTCGGAGATCACATGTTCAAGACTGTCACGCCGGGAGGGTGAATGCGCGGGGGTTATCGCAGGAACACGAAACGCGATGGTTCGTCCGTGCGCCGAGTGCCGGCGCCCGTCCCGCGCCGACCCGGCGGGCATGCGGGTGCCCAGCCCGCCGGGGTGGGCACCCGTCCTGCCTGGTCGGTGACACACCCCGGCGGGATCGGCCTCCGCCCGTGACCGGGAGCCGACGCCCCTGGTCACGGGCCGATGCTCACCGATCCCGAGCCGACGCCCCCCGGTCACCACTCACCGGATGAGCGCTCACCGGCAGGGGTCAGCGCTCATCCGGCGGGCGCGAGATCACCCTGTCTTCGAGGTAGCAGCTGCAGTTGCCACATCCTGGCGGCATGCCTGTCCTCCTCTCACCTGTCCTGCCTCGACCGTACGGCAGGACGCCCCGACGGGAAGGACAGATTCGCGTGCGCGCCCGGAGCGCGGATCCCGCCCGGGACCCCTCGGCCGGGCGAGGAGCCTGACCTCACCGGGAGGCGTGCCTCCGCACCTCGGGCCCACTGTCAGGTGAGAGCGACCTCCACGAGCAGATCCCCCTCGCCCTCATGGAGCACGAACTCGTCGATGACGCCCGCGCCGCACAGGTCGTCCTGCGCCTGGCGCACGAGGGCGGCCCGCGCACCGGTGACGGTCAGCCGGGAGACCTCCGCGCGCATGGAGAGGCGCGCGTCGGACTTGGCCTTGCGGACCCGGCCGAGGACCGCGGCCACCACGGGCAGCAACTCGGGGTCGCCTCCGCGCTCACCCGCCTCGGGCCAGGCGGCCCGGTGCACCGAACCCTCACGCCACCAGGACCAGACCTCCTCGGTGACGAAGGGCAGGAAGGGGGCGAACAACCGGAGCATGACGTCGAGCGCCTCGCGCAGCGCCGCGTGCGCCGAACGCGCCGCTGTGTTCTCGCCGTTCCCGCCGTTTCCTTCGCCTCCGGTCCCGGTGTTCGCGTCGTCGTAGGCCCTCGCCTTGACCAGCTCCAGGTAGTCGTCGCAGAACTCCCAGAAGAACCGCTCGGTCCGCTCCAGCGCGCGGGTGTAGTCGTAGCCCTCGAACGCCTCGGTGGCCTCGTGGACCACCTCCGACAGCCGGGCCAGCATCGACAGGTCGATCGGCTCGGTGACCTCCCCGCCCTCCTCGCCCAGGCCGAGGACGAACCTGGAGGCGTTCAGGATCTTGATGGCCAGGCGGCGGCCGACCTTGATCTGACCGGTGTCGAACGCCGTGTCGGTGCCGGGGCGGCCGCTCGCCGCCCAGTAGCGGACCGCGTCGGAGCCGTACTGCTCCAGCAGGCCCAGCGGGGTGACCACGTTGCCCCGGGACTTGGACATCTTCTTGCGGTCGGGATCGAGGATCCACCCGGAGATCGCGACATCGCTCCAGGGCAGGGTGCCCTGCTCCAGGTGCGCGCGGACCATGGTGGAGAACAGCCAGGTCCGGATGATCTCGTGGGCCTGCGGGCGCAGGTTCATCGGGAAGACCCGCTCGAACAGGTCCTGGTCGCGCTCCCAGCCCCCGGCGATCTGCGGCGTCAGCGAGGAGGTGGCCCAGGTGTCCATCACGTCCTGGTCTCCGATGAAACCACCTGCCTTGCCGCGCTGGTCCTCGGTGTAGCCGGGCGGAACGTCGCTGGACGGGTCGATCGGCAGCGCGGACTCCGGCGGCATGATCGGCGCGGAGCGGTCCGGCTCGCCCTCGTCGTCCAACGGGTACCAGACCGGGATGGGCACGCCGAAGAACCTCTGCCGGGAGATCAGCCAGTCGCCCGCCAGGCCCTGCACCCAGCTGTCGTAGCGGACCCGCATGTGCGGCGGGTGCCAGGACAGCTCCGCGCCGCGTGCCAGGAGCGCGTCGCGCAGGGCGAGGTCGCGCCCTCCGTTGCGGATGTACCACTGGCGGGTGGTGACGATCTCCAGCGGCCGGTCGCCCTTCTCGTAGAACTTCACCGCGCGCCTGGTGGGCCGCGGCTCGCCCTCCATGTCACCCGAGGCGCGCAGCAGCTCCACGATCCGCTCACGGGCGCCGTGCACGGTCCTGCCCGCCAGCTCCGCGTACGGCTCCTCCGGCACGCCCTCGGGCGCGTCCGGCAGCAGCCTGCCGTCCCAGCCGATGACGGCGCGGGTGGGCAGGTCGAGCTCGCGCCACCAGACGACGTCGGTGACGTCGCCGAAGGTGCAGATCATCGCGATGCCCGAACCCTTGTCCGGCTCGGCCAGGTGGTGGGCGAGCACCGGCACCTCGACGCCGAACAGCGGTGTCCTGACCGTGGTGCCGAACAGGGGCCGGTAACGCTCGTCGTCCGGGTGGGCGACGAGCGCGACGCACGCGGGAAGCAGCTCGGGGCGGGTCGTCTCGATCCAGACCCGGTCGCCGAACCCCCTGGCCCGCTGCTCCTCCGACAGGCCGAAGCCCAGCCGGTGGAAGGCGCCGGGCCACTCCCGGTCCTCCAGCTCGGCCTGGGCGACGGCGGTGCGGAAGGTGACGTCCCACAGCGTGGGCGCCTGCGCCACGTACGCCTCACCCCTGGCGAGGTTGCGCAGGAAGGCGCGCTGGGAGGCGGCCCGCGCGGCGTCGCCGATGGTGGCGTACGTCAGCGACCAGTCCACCGAGAGGCCCAGGCGGCGCCAGAGCTCCTCGAAGACCTTCTCGTCCTCGACGGTGAGCCGCTCGCACAGCTCGATGAAGTTTCCGCGGGAGATCGGGATCTGCCGTTTGGGATCGGGTCTGGCCGGGGGCTCGAACGAGGGGTCGTAGACGATGGAGGGGTCGCAGCGCACGCCGAAGTGGTTCTGCACCCGGCGCTCGGTGGGCAGGCCGTTGTCGTCCCAGCCCATGGGGTAGAAGATTTCGCGCCCGCGCATGCGCTGGAAGCGGGCGACGGTGTCGGTGTGGGTGTAGGAGAAGACGTGGCCGACGTGGAGGGAACCGGAGACGGTCGGCGGCGGGGTGTCGATCGAGTAGATCTCCTCGCGCGTGCGCGACCTGTCGAAACGGTAGGTCCCCTCGGTCTCCCAACGGCCCGACCATACGATTTCCAGGCCGTCGAGAGTCGGTTTCTCGGGCATGGTCGCAGGGCGCGGGCGCTGATGTGTCATGCCTCCCTATGGTATGGCTTCACGCGATACGACGCTCGGGGAGACTAGTGTTCTTGGGGCGAGCCACGAAACGGGAGGACCCTATGGCCGACAAGAGCGAGAAGCAGGACATGGCGTGGAGGGCGATCGGCGGCCTCCTGGGCCTCGCCACCGCGTGGGGGGCGAAGAAGGTCATCGGGTTCGCCTGGGAGAAGACCACCGGTAAGAAGCCTCCCGTCGACAACGAGTCCCTGGAGATCAGCCTCGGTGAGGCGATCGGCTACGCCGTGGTGATGGGGGTGGGCATGCAGGTGACGCAGATCGTGGTCGCCCGCACCGCCAAGAAGCGCTACAACGCCTGGAAGGCCATGAAGGACGCGGCCAAGGACGTCACCACCTGACGGCGAGACCGTGCCCCGCCGGTGACCCCGGCCGGGGTCACCGGCGTTGCCCCGGTGTTTCAGGACCCGTCGCCCCCGGCCGTCGTCAAGGACCCGCCGCGCCGCTCGCCCTGCCCGAGGGCGGCGAGGTCGCCGTCAGGAGGACTCAGAGACTTCGGAGGGTTCCGGTGAGTCCTGGGAGCCGGATGATTCCAGTGAGGTGAGAAACTCCTTGGCCCAGCGGTCCACGTCGTAGGTGGCCACCCTGCGGCGCAGCGATCGCATCCTGCGCGACAGATCGTGCGGGGTGGCCCGCATCGCGGTCAGCATCGTCCGCTTGAGACCGTCGACGTCGTAGGGGTTGACCATGAACGCCTGGCGCAGCTCGTCGGCCGCCCCGGCGAACTCGCTGAGCACCAGCGCGCCGCGCAGGTCGTTGCGGCAGGCGATGTACTCCTTGGCGACCAGGTTCATCCCGTCGCGCAGCGGCGTCACCATCATCACGTCCGCCGCGAGATAGAGCGCGGCGAGCTCGTCCCTGCCGTACGACTGGTGCATGTACTGCACGGGTTGCTGGCCGAGTTCTCCCTGCTCACCGTTGATCCGGCCGACCTGGAGTTCGATCGAGTCGCGCAGCCGTACGTACTCCTCGACCCGTTCCCTGCTCGGCGTGGCGATCTGTACGAACGCCGCCTCGCCCGGCTTGATCGCCCCCTCGGAGAGCAGCTCGCCGAACGCCTTCAGGCGCTGGCCGATGCCCTTGGTGTAGTCGAGCCTGTCCACGCCGAGCAGCAGGCACTCGGGATCACCCAGCTCCGCGCGGATCTCCCGCGCCCTGGAGATGATGTGCGGCTCCCTGACCAGGGAGTCGAGCTCGCCGAAGTCGACGGAGATGGGGAACGCCCCGGCGCGCACCACCCGGTCCCCCACGTAGATCTCGTGCTTGTGGTGCTGGAGGCCGAGCAGGCGGCGGCAGAGCCGGATGAAGTTGGACGCGCCGCCGGGACGCTGGAACCCCACCATGTCCGCGCCGAGCAGCCCTTCGACGATCTCGCGCCGCCACGGCATCTGGGAGAACAGCTCGACCGGCGGGAAGGGGATGTGCAGGAAGAAGCCGATACGCAGGTCCGGGCGGAGCTTGCGCAGCATGGCCGGGACCAGCTGGAGCTGGTAGTCCTGGATCCACACGACGGCGTTCTCCGCGGCCTCCTGCGCGGCGGCCTCGGCGAAGCGCTCGTTGACGGTGCGGTAGGCGTCCCAGGTGACCCGGGAGTAGACGGGCGTGGCGACCACGTCGTGGTAGAGCGGCCAGAGGGTGGCGTTGGAGAAGCCCTCGTAGTAGAGCTCGACCTCGGACCTGGACAGCGGGACGGGGACGAGCTGCATCCCGTCGTGCTCGAAGGGTTCGAGGGTCTCGTCGGGAGCGCCGTGCCAGCCGACCCAGGCCCCCTCCCTGCGCTGCAGGACGGGGGCGATCGCGGTGACGAGGCCGCCGGGGCTACGCCTCCACATGTCCTCCCCGACGCGGTCGACGGGCAGGCGGTTGGCGACGATCACGAATGCGCTGCGGCCCAGCACAAATTCCTCCAGGTAGTCGGGGGCTTACTGAACTAACTACCCGTTTGCGAGGTTTCTATGGCTTACCTGGTGGAAGGGGTCGGTGAACCCTCAGATCGGCCCGTACGACCTCGCCGAGCTTCTTCGTGGCGGCGCGGTTGAGGAATCCTCCGGCCACGGCGCCCGTGAGGAACGGGCCGAAGGTGGTGAGGTGGCGTCCGAGGGTGCGCATCAGCCTGTTGCGCAGGGCCGTCTTGGCCGCGGTGCCCAGGGCGACGGTCATCGTCCCCGGCGCCATGGGGTCGACGCCGCGCTGCTTGGACCAGGCCATCGCGAAGGCCATGGCGCGCTGGGAGCCGGTGCCCGGCACCTGGATCCCGTACACCTCGTGGAGTTCGGCGATGAGCTTGACCTCGATCGCGGCCACGACAAGGGTCTCGGCGACGAGCTGGGCGGGGGCGGAGAGCAGGAGAGGGGGAGCTGCGAACTCGGCGGCGGCGACGGCCCCGCCGATCGCCCCGACCGTCGTGGTTCCCTTGATCGCGGTGCGTACCAGGTCGTCGGCGAGCGCCTCGGAGGTGAGGCCGCGGTGATGCTCGGAAAGGGTCTGCAGGTCGCGGATGGGGATGCGGGGCGCCACGGCCATGAACACGTCGGTCAGCCAGCGACCCCGGTTCTCTCCCGACGCCTTGGCCCTCTTCGCCCCTCGCGACAGTGATCTCGTGAGGCGGCCGAGCAACTTTCGCCGCTCGGCCGCGTCCATGTCGCCCGGCTCGGCGAGCCTGCCGACGAGCTCGGCCACCTCTTGGTCGGATTGGCCGGTGCCGTCGGCCGCGGCCGCTCCGTGATCGGGACGGCTTTCCGGGGTCGTCCTGCGATCGGGACCGCCTTCCGGGGTCGCCTCCCGCCCGGCCTCGTCGCGGGGGGCCGCTTTGTGATCAGGCGCGCCGTCCGACTCCTCGGCCGTGGAGTCGTCCGGCGCGGCACCGCTCTGCCTGTTCTCTGACGTCATGTCTCGGAACCTCCTCAAGGCTGTCCTGGAGCCCTACCCGTACTTGGAAGAGCACACCTCGGACAGGCCATCGGAATCATCTCAAGCCGCGCATTCCCGGCATATCTGCTGGCCGTTCTTCTCAACGGCGAGTTGACTGCGGTGGTGCACCAGGAAGCAGCGCGCGCAGGTGAACTCGTCGGCCTGACGAGGAATCACCCGGAGCGAGAGTTCCTCGTTCGACAGGTCCGCGCCCGGCAGTTCGAGCGACTCGGCCAGATCGGTCTCGTCGATGTCGATACTGCCCGAGGACTTGTCGGTACGGCGGGCCTGCAGTTCCTGAAGACTGTCCTCACTGAGGTCGTCGTCGGTCTTGCGTGGGCTGTCGTAATCGGTAGCCATCGGTCTGATCCATCCCCCTCATCTATCTGTCTGCGCTGACTCGCGCGTGTGTAACGCTTGGGAGGCACGACTTGTGCCCGATCCGCCAGAGAGATTCCTGCTTCGGTACCCCGCCGGAATGGTCACTGAACCTCCCTACACGTGAGGGACGTACTGCCAATGGCCACGGTTAGCCAAATATGGCGTAAACCACAGCATCGGCGGCATGCACCACCGTGTTCGACGGCACATCCAACCACATGTACGGCGTGAACGAGACGCCCCCCGCCGGATCAACGTGACTGAAGTCGCACGGTGACCACGAGACCCCCTCCGTCCCTGGGTACGGCGGTCACGTTGCCCCCGTGGGCGCGCACGACCGCGCGCACGATGGAGAGCCCCAGACCCGCCCCCTTGTCGGAGTCGACCCGGTCGGCATTGAGCCGCCTGAACGGCTCGAAAAGGCTGTTCACCTCGTACGCGGGCACATGCGACCCCGTGTTGGCCACCTGAACAACCAACGCCCCCTCCACCATTCCCGTCCTCACCCACAGGCGTCCGGAATCAGGGAGATTGTGCTTTATCGCGTTCTCCACCAGGTTGGCCACGCACCGCTCGAGCAGCACCGGATCCCCGACGGTCTCGGCGCCCCGAAGGTCGGGGATCACCGTGACCCCGGCCTTGTCGGCCCGCGCGGCGAGCTGGTCGACGACGGTCTCGGCCACGTCCTTCATGTCCACCGGCTTGCGCACGCTCAGCTCGCGCTCGCTGCGGGCGAGCAGCAACAGGCCCTCGATCAGGCGCTCGTTGCGGGCGTTCACCTCCAGGAGCGTGCGGCCCAGCGCCTTCAGGTCACCCGACGCCTCCGGATCGCCCAGGGCGATCTCCAGGACCGTCCGGTTGATCGTCAGGGGGGTGCGCAGCTCGTGCGAGGCGTTGGCCACGAATCTTCGTTGTGTGTCGAAGGCCACATTCAACCTGGTGAGCATCGCGTCGAAGGTGTCGGCCAGCTCCTTCAGCTCGTCGTCGGGACCCTTGAGGTCGATCCGCTCGTGGGCGAGCGTGGAGCCCGACAGCTTGCGTGCCGTGGCGGTCATCTGCTGGATGGGCTTGAGCGCCCGGTCGGCGACGATGTAGCCGATGATGACGGCGAGGATGCCGACCCCCAGCAGGGCGAGCAGCGAGCGGGCCAGCAGCTCCCGCTGCGCCCCGGTGATCGCGACGTGCTGCTGCCAGTACCACTGCCGCTTGATCTCTGTCGCCAACTGCGGCCCCACAAGCCCGTCCAGGTCGGACGGGAAGGGCGGCCACGCCCCGTAGAGCGCCCAGCCCACCAGGAGGTAGATCACGGCCAGCAGCAGGGCGCCGGCCGTGAAGAACAGCACGGCGTAGGTGATGGTGAGCCGCCACCGGATGCTGATCCGGTCGATGATCGACCTCAGCCGCTCCAGCGGGGTCCTCTCCATCGGGGCGGCGCCCGCCGGGGGCGGCCCGTCCCAGGCCGGCGGGCCGGTCGGCGGCGGGGGCCCGTCCGGCTTCCGCTCTCCGGCGGGCCCGGACTCCAGCCGCTCGCTCTTCCAGGCGCCCCGCTCGGAGTGAGGACTGATCATCGGATGGGTCGGCACCGTGTCGCGGTTCTCTCCCACCGGGACGAACGTCGGGCGTTCCTCTCCCCCACCTGCCGGAGCGTTCACAGCTTGTACCCGACCCCTGGCACCGTCTCGATCACCTGGGGCTCGCCCAGTTTCTTCCTCAGCGTCATCATGGTGACGCGCACGACGTTGGTGAACGGGTCGATGTTCTCGTCCCACGCCTTGTCCAGCAGGTCCTCCTGGCTGACGACCGCGCCCTCGGCGCGCATCAGCTCCTCCAGGACCGCGAACTCCTTCTTGGTGAGCGCGACCTCCGCGCCGTCCCTGGTCACCAGCCGCTTGCCCGGATCCAGACGCACCCCGGAGCGCTCGAGCACCGGCGGCAGCGCCGGGGCGGAACGACGGCCGAGCGCCCGCACCCGCGCCACCAGCTCGACGAACACGAAGGGCTTGGCCAGATAGTCGTCGGCCCCCAGCCCCAGCCCCTCCACCTTGTCGTCGACGTCGCCGGAGGCGGTCAGCATGAGGATCCTGGAGGCGGTGCGCGAGGCCACCAGGCGACGGCAGACCTCGTCGCCGTGGACCCTGGGCAGATCCCTGTCCAGGACGATCACGTCGTAGTCGATGTAACCCGTCCGCTCCAGCGCCCCCGCACCGTCGTAGGCCACGTCCACGGCCATCGCCTCGCGCCGGAGCCCGGTCGCGATCGCGTCGGCGAGCACCCGCTCATCCTCGACCACAAGCACTCGCATGGCCTATGGCACCTCCCGTCACATTCCCAGAGCAGCCGCTGGGACGGCCTCCCCATTCTCCCCTCACCCCCCGTAAGCACACGGTAAGCCCCTCACAGGAGGGGGCACTCCATGTGATGTCGGAAACACACAGGTTTAGCGCCTGGTTCACCCTGGGTACAGCCGGTTCCAGTCTCCATAACGGTATCCTCCGTTCCCCATGAGCCCGTGAGAAAGAAGGTGAAGATGGGCGAGTTCACCGCCACAATCGAACACCGCCTCGACCAGGCATACAAGAACTTGCAGGAGGCCAGGTCCTCCGGCGACGACTACCTCGCCGACACCTTCACCGCCGAGATCGAGGATCTCCGCCGTCTGGCCACAGATAACGGCGTCCCCGTCCAGCGCTGATGGGAAGGAGCCCTCCGGCCGACCGCCGGGGGGCTCTTTCACGCCCTCGCCCGGTCCACCTCATCCGAGGGGACCGGCCCTCGCGAAGGTCAGGCGTCGCGTTCCGGGTCGAGCGGGAGCAGCAGGTCGTGCAGCTCCTCGAACAGGCCGGGGGCCGCGCACAGCAGAAGACCGGGATTGGCCGGCCTGCCCTCAAGCCCGCCGACCCTCGCCCCGGCCTCCGCGGCGATGAGGCCGCCGGCCCCGTAGTCCCAGTACTGAGGACCGCGCTCGTAGTAGCCGTCCACCCGCCCCGCCGCCACCGAACACAGGTCGGAGGCCGCCGAGCCGCCCCTGCGGATGTCGCGCACGCGCGGCAGCACGTGGCGGAGCACCTCGGCCTGCACCTCGCGCCGCCCGCTCTCGTAGCCGAACCCGGTGGCGATCAGCGCCCGATCCAGCGGCACCCCGGTGTTGCAGCTCAGCCGCTCTCCGGCCAGCCAGGCTCCCCCGCCCTTGACGGCGGTGAACACCTCGCCGCGGGGCACGACGTTCACCGCTCCCGCGATCACCTCGCCGTCCACCTCGACCGCGATGCTGACCGCCCACTCGGGCACCCCGTACAGGAAGTTGACCGTCCCGTCGATCGGGTCGACGATCCAGCGGATCCTGCCCTCGCCGGTGGCGCCGCCCTCCTCGCCGAGGATCGCGTCGTCGGGCCTGACGGTCTTGATCCTGTCTCGGATGAGCTCCTCCGAGGCCCGGTCGAGGGCGGTCACCACGTCGGTGGGGCTGGACTTGGTGACCAGCACCTCGGGCCGGGCCGGTCGCTTGGCCAGCAGCATCTCACCGGCCTCTCTGGCGATCTCCTCCGTCAGCCGCCCGAAGGTCACGGCGCTGTCCACGATCCCCTCACCACTCTCGCTCATTCGGGCGGGTCCTCCTTGACGGGACCCGCCCTCCCAATGCCCGGCCGGACGTACGGCAGTCCTCGCCGCCCCGCCGAAATCCGGGTCCATCCTCGTCGTTTTCGGCACGGCGGGCGGTGATCGCCCGCCGTGCCGGGGTCACGACGGGTTCGCGACGAGCTCAGACGGGCTCACGACAGCGACTCCGGGCGCTTCCACTCGCGCCCGAGGACATGCTGGTCGAGAAAGGCCAGAACCGTTTCATACCAGACGACCGCATTGCCCGGTTTGAGCACCCAGTGGTTCTCGTCGGGGAAGTACAGGAACTTCGACTCCACCTCCGAGCGCTGCAGGTCCCACCACAGGCGCAGCGCCTCCCCGATGGGGACCCGGTAGTCCTTGTCGCCGTGGATGACCAGCATCGGGGTGGAGATGTTCTCCAGTGACCGGTGCGGGGAGAGCTTCGCGTACAGGCCGGTGCCCGGGGAGCCGAACTCCCGCTGCCAGTACATGGACGCGTCGGTGGTCCCCGCGAACTGGTCGAGGTTCCACAGCGAGGCGTGGGTGACGATCGCCCTGAACCTGCCGGTGTGCCCGGCGACCCAGTTGGCCATGTAGCCGCCGAACGAGCCGCCCATCGCCGCGGTCCTGGTGGGATCGAGCTCGGGGAGTTCCAGGGCGGCGTCGGTGATCGCCATCAGGTCGGCGTGGGTGCGCGGACCCCAGTCGGCCCAGCCGCGCCGGATCATGTCCGGCCCGTAGCCGGTGGACAGGCACGGATCGGGCAGCAGCACGGCGTACCCGTGCTGGGCCATGATCCACGGGTTCCAGCGCCAGGACCAGTCGTTCCAGCTGCCCAGCGGGCCACCGTGGATCCACAGCAGGAGCGGTGCGGGGTTCTTCGCGGAGGCCTCCTCGGGCACCACCAGCCAGGCCCTGATCTCCGCGCCGTCGTCGGCGGTCGCGGTGACCTCGGTGAGCGTGCCCGGCAGCTCCAGGTCGGGGACGGGAGAGGTCAGCTTCTCCACGGTCCCGTCCCGCACCACCCTGACCGGGGCCGCGGGCGCGTCCACGGCCCCGCGCAGCGCGTAGACGGCGCCGTCGGGCGCGACGTTGAGCGAGCTGTAGGCGGCGTTGTCGAGGGTGAGCCGCTCCGGCGCGCTCCCGTCGGCCGGGACGCGGAAGATCGGACGGCGGCCGTGGTCGTCGGCGACCACGAACAGCGAGCGGGAGTCGGGCGCCCAGACCATGTCGGACGGCCAGAGCCCGCCGCCCGCAGGGTGGCCCTCCCCGGTGGCCAGGTCGACGATCCACAGGGTGCTCTCGGGGATCCGCTCGGTGTCGGCGTGGTTGTTCCGCACGCACGCGACCAGACGCCCGTCCGGAGAGATCCTCACCGGCCCGTCGAAGTCGTGGTCGTCGGCGGCGGCCAGGACCCGCCGGGCGCCGCCGTCGGCGGTGTCGATGGCGACCAGTTCGAAGCGGAGCTCGCCCTGCGGCATCGACACGCCCCAGGTCGTCACAACCGTGGAACCGTCCGGCGCCACGTCGCAGGCGCTGTGGCTCGACAGTGCCTTGCCCGGCTGCGGGGTGAGGTCCCTCACCCCGGTCAGCCGCTCGCCGTCGCCCAGGGTGCCAGCGAACAGCCGAGGCTCTCCGGGGCCGAGGTCGTGATCCCAGTAGCGCACCGGGTAACTCTCGTGCAGGATCGCGCTGATTCCCGCGTCCTTACGTGTCTTGCGCCGCTCGGCCTCGCCCGCCTCGTCACCGGGGAGCACGTCGGAGCAGAAGACCACGGTCCCGCCGCCGATCGCGAACCCGGCGACGCCTCCTGGCCTGGAGGCGATCTGGCGGGCCTCTCCTCCCGTCGCGGGCAGCAGCCAGAGGGCGGGAACCTCCTCGTCCGCCTCCTTCACGGTCGGGTCGGGACGGCGCGAGGCGAAGAGCAGGTCGCCCTCCGGCGTGAACTCGGCCCCGGTCTCGCCCTTGACGGATCTGGTCAGCCGGTACGGTCGGCGGCCGTCGAGAGGAATCTCCCACAGGGAGGTTCCGTAGGATCTTCCGTCGGGATTAAGCGCCTGCACCACGCTGACCAGGCGCGCTCCATCGGGGGATAGCCGCAGGGATGTCACCCGCGGCACGCCGACATAATCGCGGATGTCGTTAAATGGGGTCACGGTTTCGAACTTACCTCGGGGATCGTCTCCGAACACGCCTCCGAACATGCATCCACAAACCTTGTTGATAACGAAGTCCTCAAGGTGACCATGCAAGAGGACACCCCGGCATGCGGTTTGATAAATGCCATGGGGAATTACGACGCGCTTCTCGTCGTCTCGTTCGGGGGGCCGGAGAAACCAGATGACGTCATGCCGTTCCTGGAGAACGTGGTCAGGGGCCGGGGGATCCCGCGCGAGCGGCTGCTGGAGGTCGAGGCGCACTACCAGCGCTTCGGCGGCGCCAGCCCGATCAACCGGCAGTGCCGTGACCTGATCGCGGCCGTGAAGCCGACGATCGACCTCCCGGTCTACTGGGGCAACCGCAACTGGCATCCCTACCTGGAGGACACGCTTCGCCAGATGGCCTCGGACGGGGTGCGCAGGGCCGCGGCCTTCGTCACCGCCGCCTACAGCTCGTACTCGGCCTGCCGTCAGTACATCGACGACATCGCGCTCGCCAGGGCCGCGGTCGAGGGTGCCCCGGAGGTCGTCAAACTCCGGCACTACTTCGACCATCCCGGGTTCGTCGCGGCGATGGCCGACCACACCCGTGAGGCCCTGGACCGGCTGCCCGCCGAGCTCAGGGATCGCGCGCGGCTGGTCTTCACCGCCCACAGCATCCCGACCTCGATGGCCGCGACGGCCGGTCCCGGCGGCGGCGCGTACGAGGCGCAGCTGCGCCGGGCCGCGGAGCTGGTCACCGCCGAGGTGGGCGGCGGCAGGCAGTGGGACCTGGTCTGGCAGAGCCGGAGCGGCGCCCCGCACATCCCGTGGCTGGAACCCGACGTCTGCGACCATCTGCTCGCGGTCGACGCCCCCGCGGTCGTGCTGGTGCCGATCGGCTTCGTCTCCGACCACATGGAGGTCGTCTACGACCTCGACGTGGAGGCCGCCGAGACCGCGAAGAAGATCGGCCTGCCGCTGGTCAGGGCCACCACGGCCGGGACCCACCCGCGCTTCGTCTCGATGGTCGGAGAGCTGCTCGCCGAGCCGGAGCCCGTGGCGTGCGCGGCCACCTGCTGCCCGGCCCCGCCACGCCGCCGCGGGTAGCCACGAGGGCGGGGGCCGATCACGGAACGGCCGCCAAACCCCGAAGATCACCGGTGCGGGCGTCCACGGGACGGCCGGTGATCACGGGCGTGGACGTCCCCGGGGTCGCGGCCGGTCCCGGGCGCCTCGCCGGGGCCTCAGGGGTAGGCGGCGGCGTAGCCGCGGGAGATGCCCATGACCTTGGCAACGTACGACCAGGAGTGGTTGTAGAACCAGATGGCCTTCTCCAGCTTCTTGCCGCCCTTGCCCGCCCCGTTGGCGCACAGGTAGTTGGCCGCGCCGGGGACCGCGTCGTACGGGTTCCAGATGTCGGCGACGCTGTCGCCGTCTCCGTCCACGCCGTAGGCCTTCCAGGTGGCGGGCATGAACTGCATCGGTCCCAGCGCGCCCGCGGAGGAGGGGCCGTTGTTTCGCCCGTGTGAGCTCTCCACCTGGCCGATCGCGGCCAGGACCGTCCAGGAGAGCCCCGGGCAGACCTCGGCCGCCTTGCGGTAGAGCTCCAGGTAGCTACCCGGCCTGCCGACCGTGACCTGCCGCACCTTGCCGGTTCCCGCCGTCTTGGCGCCGGCGGCCTTCGCGTCGGGCTCGCGGGCGCTCTTCCTGGCACCGCCGACGGCGACCACCTGGGAACCCGGGCTCAGCAGCCTGCCCACCCGTGTCCTGAGGACGGCGGAGGCCTTCTCGGGGCCGTTCACGAGCAGCGCCACGCCGGGCAGCAGCCCCAGCCTGCGGCCGGTCTCCTCCCCGACGATGCCGTCCACGCCGGGCAGGCCGAACGAGGCGGAGGCCGCGGCCCGCAGCCGGGGACCGCCGTCCACCTGGTACTCCGAGCCGAGGACCAGGCCGAGGCGGCGCGCCGCCGAGTTGTCGGCGACGAGCTCCCCCTTGGCGAGGGCGTCCCAGATCCTCTGCTGGTCGGCGATGTTTTTGGGTGCCCAGGTGCGGAAGCGGGCGGGGTCGACGGCGATGAGGTTGAGCCCGACCCCGGACACCTTGACCGCCCCGCCGTCGAAGGAGTCGATCTTCTGGACGTGCTTGAGCCGGGAGATGTCCTCCTTGGTCTGCTCGGTCAGCGTCGAGGGGGAGATGACCAGCAGCCGGGGCGGGGTGAGGGTGAGATCGGAGGCGCCCGTCGCGCCCGGCTCGGGGGCGGAGACCTGTCCGCCTCCCGTCCCCTGGGAGACGGGGTCGCGCGGGGCCTGGTCGTCCCCCACGGGAACGGCCGGGGTCGCCGGGTCGGGATCCGCCGGGCTCACCGGGACCGCGGGAGGGCTCGCCACCGGCGCGATCGCCGCCAGGTCGCGGACGCGGGACTCCACCACGGCGCCTCCCGCGGAGGTGGCGGGAGCGGCGGGGCGACCGGCGTTGATCATCGCGAGGGCGACGCCGCCGAGGGCGAGGAGGGCGGTGATCGCGACCACTACTGGGACAAACAGCCGCAACCCGGGAAGACGTGACACCGCGCTCACGTTAGCTCCAACGGACCGCTCCGTGAGCCGTTGACGGAAAAAATCACTTGCCGACCGGCGGTTCCGTGCGAAATCGTCGGCATGTTCCACGCGTGAAGATCAGCAAGGGGATTATCGGTGGTCGGGCCGTACAGAGGGTTGTTCAGCATGCCCGGCGCCAAGGGGTTCGTCGTCGCCGGGTTCTTCGGGCGGATGCCCATGTCGATGCTCGGCATCGGCATCGTGCTGCTCATCAAAGAACTCACCGGCTCCTACGCGACGGCGGGCGCGGTCGCGGCCACCGTCAGCGTCTCCTTCGCCGTCGCGGCCCCGCTGTCGGGACGCCTGGTGGACAGGTTCGGCCAGGCCAGGATAGTCATCCCGTTCACGCTGGCGCACGGCGCCACGCTGACCGCGATGATGCTCTGCGCCGAGTACGGTGCTCCCCTCTGGACGCTCTTCGCCACCGGTGTCATGGTCGGCGCGACCGCGCTGTCACTCGGCTCGCTCGTGCGCGCCCGCTGGTCGCACCTGCTGGCCGGGTCGGGGAGGCTGCACACGGCGTTCTCCTTCGAGTCGGTCGCCGACGAGATCATCTTCGTCGCGGGCCCGGCGCTGGTCACCGCCCTGGCCACCATGATCAACCCGTACGCGGGCCTGGTCGTGGCTCTGACCTGCACGGTCGTGGGCACCATCGCCTTCGCCCTGCAGCGCGGCACGGAGCCGCCCGTTCGCCGCAGGGAGGCGCGCTCCGGCACCCCGATCACCATTCCCGGCGTGGCCCTGATGTCGTGCGCCTTCCTGGCGATGGGTGCGGTGTTCGGCTCGGTCGACCTGATCACGGTCGCGTTCGCCGAGGAGCGGGGTTCCCGGGCCGCGGCCGGACTGCTGCTCGCCTCGTTCGCCGGCGGGAGCCTCGTCTCCGGCCTCTGGTACGGCGCGCGGCAGTGGAGCATCCCGCTGAGCAGCAGGTTCGTCCGCTCGCTCGCGGCGTTCGCGGCCGGTATCACCCCGGTCATGCTCATCGGCGACATCAGGGTCATGGCGGGCGCGCTGTTCCTGGCCGGTCTGGCCATCTCCCCGACCGTCATCACCGGCTACAGCCTGACCGAGCAGCTGGTCCCGGCCGCCCTGCTCACCGAGGGCATGGCGTGGATCTCGACGTCGGTCGGGTTCGGCGTGGCGATCGGCGCCTGGGCGGGGGGCAGGCTCACCGACGCGTTCGGAGCCTCCAACGCCTACGGGTTCTCCTTCGCCTGCGCCCTGCTCGCCGTCGCGGTCGGCGTCGGCGGCTCCGCCTGGCTGCGAACCCCTGTCGCACAGCAGCAATCGTGAGTATCGTTCATATTCGCTGGAGAAGCACGCGAACACGAACCGGCGGCCCACCTGAGCGTGGGGGGACTCCCCCGCGAACGGGGCGTCGGCGCCCCCGGCAGGCGGGGTGCCGCCCGCCGGGCAGGAGTGAACATGGGCGAGACCTTCCGCAACTGGGCCCGCAACCAGGCCGCCACCCCCGCTGAGGTCCGGGTGCCCTCCTCCGCCGAGGAGGTCTCGCGGGCCGTGCGGGAGGCGGCCGCGGCGGGCCGCCGGGTGCGCATGACCGGCAGTGGCCACTCGTTCACCGCGGTGGCGCTCACCGACGGCCTCCTGCTGCGGCCCGGCGCGCTGACCGGGATCCGCGAGACCGGGGACGGCTGGGTGACGGCCGAGGCCGGGACGACGATCGGCGCACTCAACCGGGAGTTGCACCGGATGGGTCTCGCCCTGGCCAACATGGGCGACATCGACGCCCAGACCGTGGCCGGGGCGATCCAGACCGGCACCCACGGCACCGGCAGGGACGTCGGCGGGCTCGCCGACCAGGTGCTGGCGCTGGAGATGGTGCTCGCCGACGGCGAGACCGTCACGGTTCGCGGCGACGGCGAGGGGAAGATCCGGGGGGTGGCCGAGCGGGACCTGTTCGATGCCGCCAGGGTGGGCCTGGGCGCGCTCGGCGTGGTGACCGCGGTGACCTTCCGGGTCGAGCCGGCCTTCCTGCTGCGCAGCGTGCGGGAGCCGATGGCGCTGACCTCGATCCTCGACTCCCTGGACACGCTCGTCACCGGCAACGAGCATCTCGACTTCTTCTGGCTGCCGCACACCGACACCTGCCTGACCAAGCGCAACAACCGCAGCCCCGGACCGGCCAGGCCGCCGAGCGCGCTGAAGTACTGGCTCGACAACCACCTCATGGAGAACACCCTGTTCGGCGCGGTGTGCGGCGTCGGCGGACGCTACCCGCGCGCCATCCCCCGGCTCAACGCGCTCTCGGCCGCGACGCTCTCGGCCTCGTCCTGCGTCGACGCCTCACACAAGATCTTCACGAGCGTGCGGGAGGTGCGCTTTCTGGAGATGGAGTACGCCGTCGCGCGCGAGCACCTCGGCCAGGCCCTCCACGAGGTTCGCGACCTGCTGGAACGGCGAGACTGGAAGATCAGCTTTCCCGTCGAGGTGCGGGTCACCCCGGCCTCGGACGCCTGGCTGTCCACCGCCTACGGCAGGGACTCGGCCTATATCGCCTGCCACGTCTACCGGCCGACGCCGAACCCCGCCTACTTCGAGGGCGTCGAGGAGATCATGATCGGGCTCGGCGGCCGCCCGCACTGGGGCAAGCTGCACACCCGTGACGCGTCCTACCTGGCCGGGGTCTATCCCCGATTCGGTGACTTCCTCGCGGTACGCGACGCCCTCGACCCGGGGCGCGTCTTTTCCAACGACCATCTCGACACCGTGCTGGGGTGACCTTCCCCGGACCTCTGGTGACCGTACGGCCGTCGGCCGGGCACCGTTCCCCCCAATCGGCCGCTTCTCTCCGGCTTTCGGTAAAGGATGTCGCAAAGGCTCGCTCGAAGAGTGACGCGTCCGCGTGTCCCGTCGTTCCCCCGAGGCGTACGAGGGGCAGATTCGCAGACGCCCGCGCCGCTCGACCCCGAGGGAGTCCGCCGGAGATGACCTTCTCCCGCCGTCCATGTCAGCCGCCGCCGCGTCCCGTCGTCACGGAGCGCGACGACCGGCTCCCGCACAACACCGCGATCGCGGCATATCCCACCCGAACCGGCGGACCGGCCTCACCGCCATCTCCCGGTTCTTGGTGGAAGTCCGCAGCGGTTCCCGGAGTTATCCGTGAGAATCCCCTGAGGACCCGGAAGTCGCTGCTCCAGACCGGCGCCCTGTAATAGATGAATGGAGCAAATGTGACCGGCGTCACATCGCTGCGAGCCCCATCCAGGAAGGCGATGTTCGGACATGCCGGGTACGGTGCTGGCAGGCAACCGGCACACGCGAGAGACTCAAGGGTCCGGGGGAAGATTGAGCACGACGACGAAGGGACTCGCATGCAGGAGCTCCGACTCGTCGCGGTGAGTGAGGACGGGACCTATCTCGTGCTGGCGACAGCCGGCCGGGGTACCCGGTTCACGCTGCCCGTCGACGACCGGCTCCGTGCTGCCGTCCGCGGCAACTTCTCCCGTCTCGGCCAGTACGAGATCGAAGTGGAGAGTCCGTTGCGCCCCAAGGAGATCCAGGCCCGGATCCGTGCCGGCGAGACCGCGGAGGAGATCGCCAACACGGCGGGCATCCCGGTCGAGCGCGTGCGGTGGTTCGAGGGCCCCGTGCTCCAGGAACGTGAGTACATGGCACAGCAGGCGCAGCGCTGCGCCGTACGCCTGCCGGGCGACTCCGCTCCAGGTCCCACCCTCGGCGACCTGGTCGCCGAGCGGCTGACCCGCCGAGGCGTTCCCGCCGACGAGATCGAGTGGGATTCGGCCAAGCGGGACGACAACATGTGGCGCATCAAGCTCGGATTCGTGTGGAACGGTCACACGCGCAACGCCGAGTGGCTCTTCGACCCGCGCCGGCGTCACATAACGCCCCACGACGACGAGGCGCTGCGGCTGTCCAGCGGCGAGGACGTCGAGCCGTTCGAGGACACCACGGTCACACCGTTCGTCCCGCGCGTGGCCAAGCTCGCTCCGGTGCCGTCGCTGGCGCCGGAGCCGCTGAACCAGCCTCCGGTGGCCTTCCCCTCGGTTCTGCGGCACGAGACCCCGGCCCAGCCCCGGCCCGCCTACGCGCAGGCCGACCCCGCAGCGTCTCCGGCGTCTTCGGCGTCCCCGACACCTCAGGCGCCTCAGGCATCCCCCTCGCCCGCGGCCCCTGCCCTGCCCTCTGCGTCTCCGGCGTCTCCGGCGTCCCCGGCCGCCTACCAGCAGCCGCCCATGCCCCCGCTCCCCGCGGGATACGAGGCTCCAAGGGTGACGGTGCCGCCGCTACGCGCCCCCGACCCCGCCGGATACCAGCAGGAAAGAGCGCCGGAGCCCGCGGCCCAGGACTCCGGTCCCGTCACGCGGGTCAAGCCTCCCGAGCCCGTGCTGCCCGAACCTCCCGCCGCGTACCCGGCTCCGTACGAGCCGGTCGCGCCGGCTTCGTACGAGCCGCTGTCCGCTCCGGAGCCGGAGCCCTCGGCACCCGCCGTCACCTCGCAGCCCTCCGTGACGGCGTCCGAGCCGTCCACGGCGACCACGCCGGAGCAGGCGACCGCCGCACGCGGATCCGCCGCCGCGCGGGGAGACCTCCTTCCCCAGGGGCCCGAGGAGGCGATCCCGGGGCAGGACGGTACGGCCGAGCCCGCCGCGATGAGGGCCGCCGAGACCGAGCGTGCTCCCGAGACGACGAAGGAGTCGCAGGTCACGCCGCCTCCCGAGGCGGCGAAGGCTCCGGAGGCCACGAAGGCCGAAGAGCCCGAGGAGGTCGCGAAGGCTCCGGAGGCCCCCAAGAGCACCGAGAGCGCGAACCCCTCGCCCTCCGCCGCGCCGGAACCGGCCGTGACCGCTCCGGCCGCCGCCCTGTCCGACCCCGCCGACCAGCGTTCCCCCGCGACCGGCAGGGCCACCGAGCAGGTCCCCTCGGAAGCGGAGAAGGAGACCCCCGCCTCCGAACCCGTTCCCGAGACCGGAACGGCCCAGGAGGGTTCGATAGCCGTACCCGCGGCGCGCGTCAGCGTGGACAAGCGGGCCAAGACCGCGCCTGGCAAGCAGGAGACACAGGGGGACACGGGGGCGATGCAGGAGACCAAGGCCGACAAGCCCGCCGCGGAGAAGCCCGCGGAGCCGCCGAAGCCCGCACCGGCTCCGGCCCGGCCCGCCAAGAAGTCCAGGGGGCGGCGCGCGTCCGTGCCCACCTGGGACGAGATCATGTTCGGCGCCCGCCGCCAGGACTGAACCGCACCGCGCCGAGGCGGGGGTGACCGGGGTTCCCGGTCACCCCCGCCTCGTCGTCGCAGGCCCTGGACCCGAGGGGCCGTCCACCTCGGCGACGACCTGGGAGGCCGGATGCGTGCGGCCGCCCCCACGACCTCGGCGACGATCGTGGACACGAGGGGTGAGGGGTCCCCGAGAGGCGGGCCTTCCGGGTTTCGGCGCCGCGAGACCCCGGCCTGCCGCAAGAACGAGAAGGCCTCGGAAAGGCCCCCTCAGGGCGAGAGCCGCCCGCCGGACGGGGAGGGCTCCGGGCTGCCGGAGGTCCCCGGAGTCGCGGGCGGGTGCGGGACGAGGAACGGGGCGAGCCAGGCGGGGGTGACCTCGGCGGCGAAGGCCGGTCCCTCCGTCTCGCCGACGTCGACGGCCGGGTAGCCACCGGTGCCCGCCCCCACGCCCGCGATCACGGTCAGCAGACCGGCGCGACGCTGGAACCAGGTCTGCCTCAGGGTCCAGCCGACCACGGCCCGCTGCTCCACCACCGCCTGGGAACGCCGCAGCGACCCCGACCGGACCGACAGACGGCTCCCGTCGTACGTGTGCCCGAGGGAGCGGTAGCGATCGAGACCGAGCGGGACGCCCAGCAGCGCGAGAAGCAGGGCCGGCACCGCGAGCGCCCACCAGAACCCGGACCACGTCCAGGCGGCCGTCACCGCACACGCGGCGATCACCAGCCACGGGAAGATCGCCCTGAACAGCCTGCGCCTGCGCGCCGCCGGCGGGTGTGGCCGCAGCCCCGAGGCGATCGGGCCGATCGCCTCGCCCACCACCTCGAGCACGGTGTCCCTCGGGGCGACGGGCATCAGCTGGCCCCTGGTCTCCGAGTCGCCGAGACCGGTCACGATCGCCCACGCGCGGCCCAGCCCCGCCCAGCGCTCGGCAGGCCCCTCGACGAACTCGAACCCCCGCACCCTGCGCCGCTCCAGAGAGACGTTCCTGTGCGTGACCAGACCGCGACCGGCGATCAGGTATCCCTCGGCGGCGCGGAGGGTGAAGTTCCAGTTGAACACCGCGTACATGATCGCGGCGATCACCGGCATCGCCAGGAACAGCAGGATCAGGGCCGCGACGAGCAGGAGCGGATGCCCCCAGAGCCACTCCCCGAAGTCCAGCACGACCCGCCTGTCGACTCTGAGCTCGCTGCCCCACTGGAACGCCGCGCCCACGGCACCGGCCACCAGCGCGAAGGGGGTGAGCAGGTAGGCGCCGGAGAGAGGGCCGTACACGAGCCACTTCCTCGGCATCACGAAGAACACCCGCTCGGGGGTCGTGTCGCCCACCTCGTGGCGGGCGGAGGATCCGGCCGCCCCCTCCCGCACCCCGGCGGGCGTACCGGACGGATCGGGCGCACCTGCCGCGAGCTCGTCGGCGCCGGTGGCGTCACCGGGCACCGACGCCGCTCCACGCGCCTGAACGCGTCTCGCCGTCCGGGCACGGGCGTGCCAGAGCAGCACGGCCTTGAGCCGCTCCCCCTCCTCGACGGTGACCCCGTCGAGCTCGCCCTCCTGCTTCTCGTCGCCGCTCGCGCCGGTGTCGATCCTGAGAACGGCGATGCCTAGCAGGCGGTGCAGCGGCGGGGCACTGACGTCGACACCGCGGATCCGCTCCAGAGGGATCGTCCGCACCGACCTGCTGATCAGTGACCGGGTGAGCTCCAGCCGGTCACCGACGATCTGGTAGGTGAAGGTGAGCCAGCGCGCGGCCGCGAACACGACGGAGCCGACGACCGCCGTCCCGGCCCACCCGAAGGATCCCGGGGAGAAGCCGCCGAGGAACAGCAGACCGGCGAGCGGCAGGAGCAGCGAGGGCAGCATCCGGATCGGATCGGTCAGCAGGACCTTCGGGCTGAGCCTCAGAGGTCTCTCCGTCGGCGGGACTCCCGGTCCTGCTCCCGGTCCGGCCATGTCACCGCCCGGCCCACGCGGGAAACCCGGGCCGCCGCCGGCCCGGCCGTGCGGGACACCGGGCCCGGCACCACCCTGGAGGTGTGGGCCCCCCGGCCCGGCACCGTCTCGGCCAGGTGGGACGCCTGCCGCGCCACCGTCCATGCCACCGCCCATGTCACCGTCGGGCACATGTGGATGCTCCGGTCCCGCACCGGCTCGGACGGGCGGCGAATGCGGCGCGTCCGGCCCGCCTCCGTCGGGCGCGACCCACGCGCCCGCCTCTGGACCGTCCGGCCCGGTCCGCGGACCGGATCCGGCCGGTGGGCGCTCGCCGGGCGCACGCCCTGCCGGTGGACGATCGGGGGAATCGGGGAAGGAGTCGGTCACGTCGCGTCGTCCCTGAGCTCCTCGGCGCGCCGGGCGAGGCCCTCGGCCAGCTCGGCGGCGACCCCGTACTCAAGACCCTTGATCGTGGACGAGCCCGCGTGCGAGGCGGTGCGGATCTCGACCGTGGCCAGCCCCAGCATGCGCTCGAACCAGCCCTGTGCCTTGTCGACCGTCTGGATCCTGCTGACGGGGACGAACACCCACTCCCTGCTGAGCCACCCGGAACGGGCGTAGACGACGTCCCCGCTGAGCTCCCAGCGGTGCACGGCGTACCGCCAGAACGGCTCGACGAGCGTGCCGGGGATCAGCAGCAACACCATCAGCCACGGCAGCCACCCGATGTTCTCGAGCACCCAGCCGGGTAGCCAGGGCCACCGGTCGTCGGCGATCCACCCGGCCAGGGTGAAGGAGCCCACGACCAGAAGCACGGACCAGAACAGCCCGTCCAGCAGCCACAGGACGATGGCCTTGCGGGAGACCGGGTTGGCGGGGGCGCGCAGGGGAACACCCATGCGGCGCCCACCCGGCGGATCGCCCGCCTCGGCCCTCTCGCTTCCCCCGAGGGCCGCGCTGTGCTCATCGACTCGGTCGCTCACGCTGTCAGCCTAAACGCTCCTGTCCCGAAGGGCGTTCCGGTCGTGTCACGGAAGGGGGCTCCCGCGGACACCGTGCCGAAGGCGGGGCGATTCACCCCCTTCGCCCCGGCCGGAGGTCGAAGAAGTGTCGGTGGCGCAGGGCATGCTGGAGACCCGTGACTACGGAAAGGCGTGAACGATGACCTACGCGATCCAGGCCGAGGGCCTGGTGAAGCATTACGGGAAGACCCGCGCGCTCGACGGGGTGGATCTCGTCGTGCCGCAGGGGCGCCTGCTGGGCGTCCTGGGCCCCAACGGGGCCGGCAAGACCACCGCGGTGCGCGTCCTGGCGACGTTGCTGCGTCCCGACGCGGGCACCGCCAGCGTCGGAGGCTACGACGTGACGCGCCAGGCCCACCAGGTGCGCTCGCTGATCGGCCTGACGGGGCAGTACGCCGCCGTCGACGAGATGCTCACCGGCGTCGAGAACCTGATGATGATCGGCCGCCTGCTGGGCCTGACGCGTGCCGAGTCCCGGGCGCGCGCCGGCGAGTTGTTGAAGCGCTTCGACCTGTCGGACGCGGGAGGACGTGCCACCAAGACCTACTCCGGCGGCATGCGCCGCCGTCTTGACCTCGCCGCCAGCCTGGTCGGCCGTCCTCAGGTGCTCTTCCTCGACGAGCCCACCACCGGGCTCGACCCGCGCAGTCGCACCGATCTGTGGAGCGTGGTGCGCGGCCTGATGGCCGACGGCGTCACCGTGTTGCTCACCACCCAGTATTTGGAGGAGGCCGACCAGCTCGCCGACGACATCGTCGTCTTCGACCACGGCAAGGTCATCGCCTCCGGCACCTCCGACGAGCTCAAGGCGACCACCGGCGCCCAGGTCCTGGAGGTGCGCCCCATGCTCACCGAGCATCTCCAGCTCGTCGGCACGATCATGGCCGACGTGCTCGGTGAGACACCCGACCTCGGCGGGGGCAAGGCCACCGCCTCCGTTCACGACCCCGCCGTCGTCCCCGCGATCGTGCGTCTCCTCGACGACCAGGGCGTCACCGCCTCGGAGCTCTCGCTGCGCAAGTCCAGCCTGGACGAGGTGTTCCTGTCCCTCACCGGCCACCTGCCGGACGAAGACGGTGCCCCCGGCGGCGAGGACACCCCGCGCAAGGAAGAGGCCTTCGCATGACCACGCTGACGACCATCCCGCAGGTGGCCGCCAAACGCGTCACTCCCCTGGCCACGCTGCAGCAGACCATGACACTCGCCTGGCGCAGTCTGGTCCAGATCAAGCACAACCCGTGGGAGCTGCTGGACCTGAGCATCCAACCCATCATGTTCCTGCTGCTGTTCACCTACGTCTTCGGCGGCGCCATCTCCGGGTCCACCGGCGACTACCTGCAGTTCGCCCTGCCGGGCCTGCTCGTGCAGAACGCCCTGTTCTACACGCTGTCCACCGCCATCGGCCTCAACACCGACATCACCAAGGGTGTCTTCGACCGGCTGCGCAGCCTGCCCATCGCCCGCACCGCGCCGCTGTCGGGGCGCATCATCGCCGACACCGTCAAGCAGATGTGGGCGTTCGCCCTGCTGATCGGTTTCGGCATGGTGCTGGGTTTCCGGGTGACCACCAGCGTCTTCGGCCTGCTGGGTGCCCTCGCCCTGCTGGTCGTGGTCGCCCTGGCCATGTCCTGGATGTCGGTGCTGATCGGCCTGAAGGCCTCCAGTCCCGAGAAGGTGCAGATGATCGCCTTCTCCACGATGATGCCGCTCACCTTCACCAGCAGCGCGCTGGTGCCCTCCGCCACCTTCCCGTCCTGGCTGAAGACCTGGTCGGACATCAATCCCGTCACGCACCTGGCGGACGCCATCCGCGGTCTTCTCATCGGTGGCGACATCGGCCAGGCCACCCTCTTCTCGCTGCTCTGGGCCGCGGGTTTCGCCCTGGTCTTCGCGCCTCTGGCGATCCGCGCGTTCCGCAGCCACGTCTAATCTGTCGGCAGGCCGGGCTCGCGGGGGTGTTCGCGTCCGCCACATGGTGACGAACCGGAATCAGCAGAACCAGGGGTGTGGTCAGGTGCTCGTGGTCCATGGCGCGTGGGTGAACGGGCTCGTCGGTGTCTGGGCCGAGGACACCGCCCAGACCTCGACGTCCGTTTCCCGCGCCGCTCTTCGCCCGCATCCCTTCGCGGCGTCCACGGCCGCGCTGGCCGCGGCCCTGAGCGGAATCGGCGGGATTCCAAGTGATCATTACGGAGAGGCGCTAAATGCCACTCTGAGCAAGGTTCCGGACGCCCCCCTTCCCCGAGGTGCCGACGGGGCCCGCGGGGGCGGGGCGGCGCCTCAGGGGGCCGTCCCGGGCATCTCGGGCATCCCCGCCGTCGCGGGCGTCCCCGCCGCCGCACACCTCCCAGGCGTCACGGGCACCGGGACCGTCACGGTCCTGACCAACACCACGGCCGTCGAAGGGGAGCTCGTCGTCCTGCTTCCCGGTTCGGCCTCGGGCCCTCTGCCCTCTCCCGAGTCCGGCCTCGCGAGCCGGGCGCGGAGGCCCAGGATCTCCGCCTGGCGGGTGCCCGCCCTGCTCTTCCATCCGGCCGACGCGCTCCGTCTGCTCGGCTCGCTGCCGGATCCGGGCCCCACCCCTTCCGATCTCGTCTCCGGGAGCGGACGCGGCGCGGAGGACCCCGCGTGGGAGCCCGTGTGGGAGCCCGCCCTCTCCCTGCGCTACCTCGCCGTGGTCGCCGAGCACGCTCGCGGCCTGGTCAGGCGCGGCCGGATTCTGCCTCAGCTCGCCTTCGAGGGGGACGTCCACGCGGCCCGCTGGCGCCCGGTGCTGACCGGCGCCGACCTGGCCGCACTGCCCGGCCTCGCCGACGCGATGCCACCGGTGTGCAGGGCCGTGGCCCACGAGAGACCTCCGAGGGAGGTGCTGGCCGAGGCACTGGACGGCCTGGTCGACGGCGCGGCGCGGCTGTCGCTGCCCGGCCGGCTCATCCTCGGCAACCGTCCCGGCCCCAAGACCGCCCTGGCCGATCGCTGGCTGTACGCGCTGACCGCCGAGGACGCCTCACTCCCCGGTGCGAGGCCGGACGAGGTGGCGGCGCTCGGCAAGGCCCTGACCGGCTGGTTCGACGCGGCACACGAGCTGGACGGGCCGGTCAGGGTCTGTTTCCGGCTGATCGAGCCCGCCGGCGACGGCGACTCCTGGAGGGTCGAGTTCGGCCTCGCACCGGCGGACGACCCGGACGCCTACCTGCCGGTCGAGCGGATCCGCGCCGGCGAGCGGGCGCCGTGGCTGCCCGAGCGGCCCGAGGAGCTGATCCGCGCCGATCTCGGCCGGGCCGTGCGTCTCCATCCCGACCTCCACATCGCGCTGCGCGCACCCGAGCCGGTCACCCTCACGGTCGAGACGGCGTGGGCGTTCTCGTTCCTCCGCAACGGCGCGCCCATGCTCAGGGCCGCGGGATACGGCGTACGGCTGCCCTCCTGGGCAGGGCGCCAGGGGCTGGGCCTGAAGCTGACCACCCGCGCGCTCACCGGCGGCGAGGGCGAGGGGGCCGGGCTCGGCGGGCGGGTGAGCGTCCGGCTGGACGTCGCCGTCGGCGACCATACGATCGGCGCGGAGGAGCTGGCCGAGCTGGCCGGGCTCCGCATCCCCCTGGTGCGGGTCGAGGACCGCTGGGTGGAGCTGGACGACCAGCAGGTCAAGGCGGCTCTGAAGGTGATCGGGGAGCACGGCGGCGGCGAGAGGACCGTCGGCGAGGTGATCCGCGAGGTCGTGGAGGGCGGCGACGAGAGGCTGCCGCTGATCGCGGTCGACGCCGACGGCCTTCTGGGCGATCTTCTCTCCGGCGAGGCCGACCGCCGCCTCACCCCGGTGCCCACGCCACGGGCGCTGCGCGGGTCTCTCCGCCCCTACCAGGAGCGCGGCCTGTCCTGGCTGAGCTTTCTCTCCGGACTCGGCCTGGGGGGAATCCTCGCCGACGACATGGGGCTCGGCAAGACCGTCTCCACCCTCTCGCTCCTGCTCTCCGAGCGCGAGAGCGGTACGCCCGCCCCGACGCTGCTGATCTGCCCGATGTCGCTGCTCGGCAACTGGCAGAAGGAGGCGTCCAGATTCGCCCCCTCGCTGCGTGTCCACGTCCACCACGGCGGCGCGCGCAGGCGCGACGAGGAGCTCGCCGCCGCCGTGCGGGAGGCCGATTTGGTCGTCACCACGTACGGCACCGCGCTGCGGGACCTGGGGGCGCTCGCGGGCCTGGGCTGGGAGCGGGTGGTCTGCGACGAGGCGCAGGCGATCAAGAACAGCTCGGCGCGGCAGTCCAGGGCGGTGCGCTCCATCCCGGCCCGCACCCGGCTCGCGCTGACCGGCACGCCGGTGGAGAACCATCTGGCGGAGCTCTGGTCGATCATGGAATTCTGCAACCCGGGCCTGCTCGGCCCGGCCAGGCGCTTCAGGACCCGTTACCAGGAGCCGATCGAGACGCGGCGTGACCCCGACGCCACCGCGGCGCTGAAGCGGGCCACAGGCCCGTTCGTGCTGCGGCGTCTCAAGACCGACCGGTCGATCATCTCCGACCTGCCGGACAAGCAGGAGATGAAGGTCTGGTGCACGCTCACCCCCGAGCAGGCCGAGCTGTACAGGGCGGTGACCGGCGAGATGCTGGACAGGATCGACGCCTCCAGGGGCATCGAGCGGCGGGGCAACGTGCTCGCGACCATGACGAAGCTCAAACAGGTCTGCAACCATCCCGCCCAGCTGCTCAAGGACGGCTCACGGCTGGCGGGCCGGTCGGGCAAGCTCGCCCGGCTGGAGGAGCTCGCCGAGGAGATCGTCCAGGAGGGCGACAAGGCCCTGGTCTTCACCCAGTACGCCGCGTTCGGCGCCATGCTGCAGCCCTATCTCGCCGCCCACCTGGACCGGCCGGTGCTGTGGCTGCACGGCGCACTGCCCAAGAACAGGCGCGAGGCGCTCGTCGAGCGCTTCCAGAACGACGACGAGCCGATGCTGTTCCTGCTCTCGCTCAAGGCCGCCGGCACCGGCCTGAACCTCACCGCCGCCACCCACGTCGTCCACGTCGACCGCTGGTGGAACCCCGCCGTCGAAGACCAGGCCACCGACCGGGCCTTCCGGATCGGCCAGACCAGAAACGTCCAGGTCAGAAAGTTCATCTGCCTCGGTACCCTGGAAGAACGGATCGACGAGATGATCGAACGCAAGAAGGCCCTCGCCCAGAGCGTGGTCGGCACCGGCGAGGACTGGATCACCGACCTGTCCACCGACCAGCTGCGCGAGTTGTTCCTGCTCGGTCCCGGGGCGGTGAGCTGACGTGAACGACTCCGGATCCGGCGACAGGCCGTTCGGCGAGCGGACCTTCGAGGAGCGGATCGGGGACTTCTACTCCCCCGCCGTCTCCCTGCACCGCCTGCGCCCCCGGCCCGACAGCACCGGAGCCCCCGCCGACCTGCTGCTGCGGGCCCTTGAACCACCCGCGGTCAAGGTGCGGCACATCCCGTTGGTCGACCTGCTCAGGAAGCCCTACCGAGAGCTGGGCGGCGACTGAGGCCCTCAGGGCTCACCTCGGATCAGCGATGGGCCACCGGTGGGACACCGACGAGTCACCGTGGCCCTCGAGCGGTCCGATGAAACTCGTTTTGGAAGTCACTCCAACCCCTTCCATCCCTCGATTTACCCTGATTTCCGGCTTTTTTCCCGCCGCCGAACCTCGCGATCCGGTCTGCGCATCTTCCAGACACGCGTAGCATCATCGGGCATGGGGCAGCCGAAAACGTCTACGCGCCGCCCGTGGCACACCCCGAGAGTGGCGGTGGCCACGGCGCTCGTCGTCATGTCCTCGGGCTGCGGCATGGCCTCCGCCGAACGGTTGCAACTGGAGCCGATCAGCGTCTCCAGTCCTCAGGTCAGAGACGGTGGCCCCCTGCCGTCCGACTACTCGTGCAAGGGTTCGGTCGGCAACCCGCCACTGCGCTGGTCGCGTGTGCCGGAGGGCACGAAGTCCGTCGCGATCGTGGTGGACAGCAACTCCCGGACGGGTGGCGAGGTGAACTGGGTCGTTTTCGACATCGATCCGCGCACCAACGAGTTACCAGAGGGTAGCGTTCCGGTGGGCGCCGTCGAAGGGAGCACGACGAACGGCAAGGTGGGCTATAGCCCTCCGTGCGACGCCCAGGAGAACTATCGTTTCACTGTCTACGCGCTCACCGGCAAGGTCGAGCTTCGTAAGGGAGCCCTCCTCGAGGAGACCTTGAAGAGCATCGCGGACAAGACGATCGCCTGGGGACGGCTCACCGCGGCGCACATCGAGTGACCGGCCAAACACCGGAGGTAGTAATGGTTACCAATTCTTCACTTAGGGTGTGACAACGCTCATAGTGGTCCGACACAATCAGATCCAATGTCCAAGCGCAGGTGATGCATGGGGGAAGGTCGCGTCGATGGCCGCGCGACCTCACCGGCGCCGCTGTAAGGCCATGGCCTTGAGGGTGGTGCAATGATCGCGGTCGTAGTAAGCCTGGTCGCCGTCGTGCTCCTCGTGCTCGTCGTCGTGGCACTGGGAATGCGGTCGATGAACCGCAGAGAGAGCGCCCTTCCCCCGGAGCGTCTGCGGGAGATGGCGGAGAAGGAGGCGCTGACCCAGACCATGTCCAGCGACGACTTCGCCACCAGAGAACCGAAGATGAACCACTTCACCCCCGATCTGACCCCGTTCGACGAGCCGAAGCCACCGCGCCAGCCGCGGCCGCCGAGCTCTCGGGGCAAGCGAGGGATGAACGAGTTCGGCCAGGTGGACGACTATGACGACGACTACTGGACGCGGCTCCAGGCCGACGAGGGTGGTTTCGGAGGATCCCTGGCGGCCCGGATGGGCGCGAGCCGTCCCGTCGAGCAGGAAGACCAGAAGGTCGATGCCGACGCGGTGACCGTGCAGGCTCCGCTGCCGACCAGGCCCCAGCCGTCCCGCAACACCCCGCAGCGGCCCCCGGCCGCACCGGCCAGGCCCACCCCCGAGCCGGCCATCGCCTCCTCCTCCCTGCCCTCCGGTCTCTCCGACCTGGTCGCCCCGGTCCAGCCGAACCCGGCTCCGACGGCCGCCTCGCTCGCCGAGCAGAAGACCGTGACCTTCGCGGCTCCCACCCCCGGCGCCTCCGGCGAGTCCCGCTCCTCCCGGTCCGGTTCCCGTCGCGGCGGCAGCAGGGCGGCCTCCCAGCCGACCCCGAGCGGCGGCTCGCCCCGGCCCACCCCGGGCGGCGGCACATCCCGGTCCACCCCGGCCGGTGGCCCGTCCCGGCCCGACCCGCTGAACGATCCTCTCGGCGGCCCCTACTCCCGCCGTGGCGCGGGTTCCACGGCGAACGCGGCCTCCCGGCCCGGCGGCGCCGGTTCCCCGGCTTCCCCGGCGAACGGCACCGGCACCCCCGGCGCCCGCTCCGGTCCCGCCGGTGGCCGTCCAGCCGGTGGCGGCGTCCCGACGCCTCCCCCGATGCCCCCGATGGGCCCCACGACCAGCGGCGGCTTCCCCGCCGCGACCGACCCGCTCGCCGTCTCCTACCGCAACCCGCCGCAGCCGCCCAAGCCCGCCGACAACGTGACGGACAACGCGTGGGCGCAGGCCACCAACCCCTCGTCGGGGGGCTGGCCGGCGGCCAACACCGCCGACATCCTCGACGACCCCGCCCCGTCCTACTCCTCGTACCAGACACCGGTGTACGGCGCTCCGCCCGCGGGCTCGTACGAGGTCAGCTCGGGCTGGGCCACCTTCGAGGACGACGCGGTCACCGGTCCGAGCCCGGCGGTCTCCACCTCCACCGGTCCTTCCAAGACCTTCTCCCCCACCCCCGAGCGTCCGGCCGACGCGCGGGGCGGGGCGGCGGGCGGATACGGCTACGAGCCCCGGCCCGCCACCCCGGCCCGCCCGGCCGCGTGGCCCGAGCCCGGCACCCCCAACGGGAGCGACGCGACGAGCTGGCCGAGCTACGGCGAGCTCTACGGCACGGCACCGGCCCCCGAGGCCGCGGCCACCGGCACCGACGCACGAGGCCGGGCGAACTCGCGCGGCAACCACCACCGGGTCCAGGAGCCCGACTTCCCCGACTATTACCGCTGATTCTTTCCGTCCTCCGTAAAGGCCTCGGGTAAACGCCCAGGTGTCGCGGGGCAGCACCGTAAGGTCTGCCCCATGGAGACGGACACGAAGAGCGACGGTGTTCTGACAAAGAGTGGCCTCGGCGCCGTACTGAGGCATGATCTGCCCGCCTCCCTGGTGGTCTTCCTGGTGGCCCTGCCCCTCTCACTGGGCATCGCGGTCGCCTCGGGAGCGCCACTGGCGGCGGGCCTCGTCGCCGGCGTGGTGGGCGGCGTGGTGGCGGGTTTCCTGGGCGGTTCCGTCGTGCAGGTGAGCGGGCCCGCGGCAGGGCTCTCCCTGGTGGTCGCCGATCTTGTGGTGACGTACGGCTGGCGGGCCACCTGCATGATCACTTTACTCGCGGGCGTTCTGCAACTACTGCTGGGTCTCTGCCGGGTCGCCCGTTCCGCGCTCGCGGTCTCCCCCGCCGTGGTCCACGGCATGCTGGCGGGGGTGGGGGTGGTGATCGCCCTCGCCCAGCTGCACGTGGTGCTCGGCGGGAGCCCGCAGCGCTCCGCGATCGAGAACCTGATCGAGCTGCCCCAGCAGATCATCCACAACCACACGCACGCCGTCTTCGTCGGCCTGCTCACCATCGCGGTCCTGATCGCCTGGACGCGCCTGCCGCAGCAGTTGCGGACCATCCCCGCGCCGCTGGCGGCCCTGCTCGCCTCCTCGGTGACCGCCTGGGCGCTCGGCTGGGAGGTCACCAGGATCGACCTGTCGGCCGGCCTGGACGCCTGGGCCGGACCCGTCTGGCCCAAGGGCGACTGGCACGGGATCATCGGGGCGGTGCTGCTCGTGGCCCTGCTGGCCGGGGTGGAGTCGCTGCTCTGCTCGGTGGCGGTCGACAAACTGCACGACGGCAGGCGCTCCGACCTCGACAGGGAGCTCACCGGCCAGGGCGTGGCCAACATGGTGACCGGCGCGCTGGGCGGACTGCCCGTGGCCGGGGTCATCGTCCGCAGCACCACCAACGTCCGTGCCGGTGCCCGAAGCCGCTGGTCCACGATCATGCACGGGTTCTGGATCCTGTTGTTCGCGGTCGGGCTGGGATGGATGATCGCGCTGATCCCGATGGAGGCGCTGGCCGCGCTGCTGGTCTTCATCGGTGTGCAGATGGTCAACATGGGGCATCTGCGCAACCTGCGCGGCCACAGCGAGGTTCCGGTGTACGTCGTCACGATGGCCGGGGTGGTGTTGCTCGGCCTCGCCGAGGGCGTGCTGGTCGGTTTCGGCCTCGCCGCGCTGTTCGCGTTGCGCCGCCTCACCCGGGTGACCGTGCGGGCGACGGCCGAGCCGGACGGCCGCTGGCACGTGGTGATCGGCGGCTCCCTCACCTTCCTGGGGGTGCCCACGCTCACCTCGGAGTTGCGTGCCATCCCCGCGGGGACCGCGGTCGACCTCGATCTGAACATCGACTTCATGGACAACGCGGCCTTCGAGGCCATTCACAACTGGCGGAACGAGCACGAGCGCGGCGGCGGGACCGTGGACATCGACGAGATCCATGACGAGTGGTACGCCATGGCGGCCAGCGGGGCCAGGGTGTTCCCGGCCAAGACCCCGCCTCGCGCCCCCGACCGGTGGTGGTTGCCCTGGTCGCACCGGCGTAACGGGCAGGGGACGGGCCGCGGGCCGCGGGCCGCCGCCCGGCAGGCGCCCCGCGGCGACAGTCCCGCCGTGCCCAATCTGCTCGCCGGGGCGCGGGAGTTCCACCGGCGTACGGCACCGCTGGTCCGCCCCCTTCTGCACGACATGGCCCGCGGGCAGGAGCCCTCGCATCTCTTCATCACCTGCGCCGACTCCCGCATCGTGCCGAACCTGATCACCGCCAGCGGCCCCGGCGACCTGTTCACCGTCCGCAACATCGGCAATCTGGTGCCCCGGCTGGGGTCGGTACCGGCGGACGACTCGGTGGCGGCGACGATCGAGTACGCGACGAACGCGCTCAATGTCCGCACCATCACGGTCTGCGGGCACTCGGGCTGCGGGGCGATGGCCACGCTGCTCAGCGGCGGCGAGAAGGCGGCGGATCTGCCCGCGCTCGGCCGCTGGCTGCGCCACGGCAACCACACGCTGGCGCGGTTCATCGCGGGTGAGAGCGCCGGTGAGGACGACGGACCGCTGGACCGTCTCTGCCGGGTCAACGTGATCCAGCAGTTGGAGAACCTGCGGACCTACCCGCAGGTGGACCGGCTGTTCCGCGCCGGGCACCTGGAACTGGTCGGCCTGTACTTCGACATCGGCACCGCCCGGGTGCACCTGCTGGAGCACCCCCCGATCGCGAGCCGTCTGCTCTGAGCGGACGGCTTGCGCCAGGGGTGAACGCCGGTAGCCGCGCACCTGCCGGGCGCCCAGGATGGGGCGCATGAGAATCCTGATCATCGGTGGCTCGGTCTTCCTCGGCCGGGCCATCACTCAAGAGGCGCTGCGGCGCGGGCACGAGGTCACGACGTTCAACCGGGGGCGCAGCGGGGTGGACCTGCCGGGCGTGGAGGCGGTGAGGGGCGACCGCGAGGTGCCGGAAGACCTGGACCGCCTGGTGGAGGGCCGGGTGTGGGACGCCGTCGTCGACGTCATGGGCAGGGTCCCGAGGGTGGTCGGTGAGTCGGTGCGCAGGCTCAACGGCCGGGCGGGCGTCTACACGTTCATCTCCAGCATCTCGGCGATCGCCGACTTCCCGGTGCGGGAGTGCGACGAGAGCTCGCCCCGATACGAGTGCGCCCCGGACGCCGGCCCGCAGGACGGCGACTACGGCACGCTCAAGGCGGGGTGCGAGCGGGCCGTGGAGGAGGGTTTCGAGGGCGAGGCGCTCATCGTCCAGCCGGGTCTCATCGTCGGCCCGTACGAGGACGTGGGCCGCCTGCCCTGGTGGCTGGACCGGATCTCCCGGGGCGGGCGGGTGCTCGCGCCCGGCGACCCGGACCGCGCGATGCAGCTCATCGACGTCCGCGACCTCGCCGCGTTCGTCCTCGACCGCACCGAGGCCGGCAAGGCCGACCGCTTCCTCGCCTCCGGGGTGCGGGGCAACATCACCTACGGCGGCTGGCTGGCCGAGTGCCGGGCGGCGACCGGCTCGGACGCCGAGTTCGTCTGGGTCGACGACCGGTTCCTGCTCGACCGCGAGGTGGCGCCGTGGAGCGAGTTCCCGGTTTGGGTGCCGGCCGGGGTCGACTTCGCCGCGGTCTGGCTGCCGTCGTCGGCGAAGGCCATCGCGGCCGGGTTGACCTGCCGCCCCGTCGCCGAGACCGTCCGCGACACCTGGGCGTGGCTCCGCGACGTCCCTCCCGCGGAGCGCTCGTTCCGCAACCACGGCATCGATCCCGAGAAGGAGGCCAGGATTCTCGCCGAATGGGCATAGGGATCCCCATGGAGATCCAGATCACTTTCGACGCCAACGACCCGCCGTCGCTCGCCGCCTTCTGGGCCGAGGCCCTCGGTTACCGTCTTCAGCCGCCCCCCGAGGGGTTCGGCAGCTGGGAGGCCTGGGAGGAGGCCGAGGGCATCCCCGAGGAGCGGCGCTCCGACTGGTCGGCCATCGTGGACCCGGCCGAGGGACGGCCTCGCTTCTACTTCCAGCGCGTGCCCGAGGGGAAGACCGCCAAGAACCGCGTCCATCTGGACGTCAACGTGGGGGGCTCACCCGGCACGTCGCTGGAGGAGCGCCGCGAGCGCGTGAAGACGGAGGCGGGACGGCTCGTCGCTCTGGGCGCCGTCGAGGTCCGCACGGCGGAGGAGAACGGCGAATACTGGAGCGTCATGACCGATCCGGAGGGCAACGAGTTCTGCCTGCAATAAGCGTGCATTTCTACGCATACATCATGCTGGTGGACGCATAGATTCATGGCTGTCCGGCTCCGTCCCCCGAATGCCGGACGGCGGTCCACGTTTCCAGGGCCACAGGTGGAGGGCGGCCGATTCCGCCCTCCACCACCCCTTCACCCGTGCCGTGTCATGCGCGGCGGGTGTGCCTCATCGTCCAGTTGGTCTCCCAGGTCTTCTCTCCGTCCGCGGAGAACGCCTGCTCCCACAGGGCCGAGGTCGGCGTGATCTCCGACCAGGTGTATCGCATCCGGACGGGTGTGCCCTCGTAGGTTTCGTCGCCGCAGAACACGCCCTTCCCGTCGGTGAACCGGCCGAAGACGGGATTGTGGAGGACGCCGGTCTCGCTGTTGACCCAGTAAATCGCCCAAAGTTCGCGTTCGACGTCAAAGGTTCGTATCGACGCCCCTTTGAATCCCTTCGTGGGGAAGGTGATCTCGTCGAAAACGCCCGCGCCGTCGAAAAAGCCGTGGCAGACGGCGACGCTGGGGAACTCCTCCCACTCGTCGTCCCCGCTCAGCGGCTTGAGGAGCCTGCGGTTGTCTATGTCCCAGGTGCCGTGCAGGAAGTCGAAATCACTGTTCATGCTGAGATGTTAAAGCCGTTTCACGACATTCCCAGCCGGTCGGGCAACAGAATTTCCCGCCCGCGTGGACGTTGCGTGGCTCCCCTGTGCGAGGTACCGTCACGGCCCTCAGGCTTCGTTTTCTCATACGACACCTAAAATACGGACGTTTTTTGCCTGACGGAGCATACGGCTCAGGCCGCCACATACGCATACGGCACGGAGGTCAACGATGACTGGGTGGCACGCGTTACGGGAGGAAATGGTCTCGCGAGTACGCGCCCGCGGGATCAGCCAGGCCGTGGCCGACGCGTTTCTGGCGGTGCCACGACACGTTTTCCTGCCCGAGCTTCCCGCTCAGGCCGTCTACCAGGACGACGCGATCGTGACCAAGCGCGACGCGGACGGCCTTCCGATCAGCTCCTCCTCCCAGCCGGCGATCATGGCTCTGATGCTGGACCAACTCGGGGTGGAGCCGGGACAGCGGGTGCTGGAGATCGGGACCGGGACGGGATACAACGCCGCCCTGCTCGCCCACCTGGTGGGGCCCGAGGGAGAGGTGGTGAGCGTCGACATCGACCCCGACCTGGTGACGCTCGCCGGGGAGCACCTGTCGGCCGCGGGACACCCCGAGGTGAGACTCGTGTGCGGCGACGGATCCGAGGGGTTCGCACCGGGGGCGCCCTACGACCGGGTGATCGCCACCGTGGGCGTGTGGGACCTCGCCCCGGCCTGGCTGGAGCAGCTCGCGCCCGGCGGACGCCTCGTCGTTCCGCTGGACCTGCGCGGGGTGCAACGCTCGGTGGCGATGGAACGAGACAACGGACACTGGACGAGCCGCTCGGTGCTGCCCTGCGGGTTCATGCGGATGCGCGGCCCCTTCGCGGGCCCCGAGACGACCCTGGTATTGGACCGGGAGTCCGACCTGATGATCTCACTGCCCGAGGCGGGCGAGATCGGTGACGTGCTGGGGGCGCTCGACGGGCCGGTGGTCGAGCTGTCCACCGAGATCAGCGTCAGCCTCCCCCAGCTCCTCGACGGGTTGAGCCTGTGGCTCGCGGTGCACGAGCCCCGCTGGTGCACGATCTCGGAGGCTCGGCCCGGGTGGCTGGCCTCGCCCCCGCTCGACACGACGGGGTTCAGGATGGCCGTCGGCATCGTCGAGGGCGACAATCTCTGTCTGCTGGAGCCGTCACCGGACGGAACCCTGATCGCGCGCGGTCACGGGCCCGACAGGGTGCGGCTGGCGCGTGAGATGGTCGCCCACATCCAGGCGTGGGACATGGCGGACCGGCCCATGACGACAGGGCTCCACATCGACGCCTACCGGGGCGCCCCTCCGCCCGGCGTACTGGTTCTGCGCAAGCGCCACACCACCCTCGCCCTGTCGTGGCAGGACTCCTGACCTTCGCCTCCCGCGGACCCCGGCCGACGGCCCGCGACCGCGCGGAGACCTGACCACCGAGCCCTGGGCGCCGATCCGGCGCCCAGGGCTCTCTCGCGTTCAAGCGGCCCGGAGGGCGGCACCGGGTCCCGGATTCTCCGGCGGAAAGAAAAAAATCACACCGTTTCCCATCGCCCCGGCCCGATGGGGAAAAAGCCCAGGCCAGCCCATGGGTCCATATTCCGAGGAGTTTCGGAGAGAAGATTCCCACCGGTCGAGTGAGCCCGCGTTTCCGCAGGTCAGAGCAAATGTGAATGCACCTTTCACGTTTGCCTCGCCCCGATCGCATGGGTAAGGATGAGTCATCTTCCAGCCGGGCCCCCGACCAGGGGTTTCTTCGGCATGCCACCGACCGCCCACCCCGAGGAGGGGACGATGATCCATGCCCGAGGGCTGACCCGGCGATTCAAGGTCGGGAAAGGAGTCGTCGACGCCGTACGCGGCCTCGACATCGATGTGGAGGAGGGCCAGTTGGTGGCCTTCCTCGGTCCGAACGGCGCGGGCAAGTCCACCAGCCTGCGCATGCTGACCTCCCTGCTCCCGCCGACGTCGGGAACCGCGATCGTCGCGGGCCGCGACGTCGTGTCGGATCCGGCGGGGGTCCGCGCCCGCATCGGGTACGTCGGCCAGAAGAACGGCTCGGGGGAGAACTTCCGGGTCCGCGACGAGCTGGTGACCCAGGCGCGCTGCTACGGCCTTCGCCGGTCCGAGGCGCATCGGCGGGCCGACGAGGTCCTCGGCCTGCTGAACCTGGAGTCCCTGGCCACCCGCAAACCCGGCACCCTCTCGGGCGGCCAGCGCCGCCGCCTCGACATCGCCCTGGGGCTCATCCACCGGCCCGGCCTGCTCTTCCTGGACGAGCCCTCGACCGGCCTCGACCCGCAGAGCCGCGCCCACATCTGGGAGCACATCCTGCGGCTGCGTGAGCTGCACGGCACGACCCTCTTCCTCACCACCCACTACCTGGAGGAGGCCGACACCATGGCCGAACGGGTGGTGATCATCGACCACGGCCGGATCATCGCCGACGGAACCGCCGATCGGCTGAAGGGCGATCTGGCCGGTGACCGCGTCACGGTCACCGTCCACGACGAGCCACAGGCGGCGAGGGCCGCCGAGGTCGCCGCGCGGATCGCGGGATCGGACGCGGTCACCGTCGCAGGCAGGACGGTGCGGCTGCGGGTCCCCCACGCGGGCGCGGCGCTGCCGGAGTATCTGCGCCACCTGGAGGCATCGGGGGTGAAGGTCGCCACCGCCGAGACCGCCCGGCCCACCCTGGACGACGTGTTCCTCGCGCTGACCGGCCGCAGCCTGCGCGAGAGCGACGAGAGCCCTCGCTCGGACTCGGCCGGCCCGCACGACGCCTGACCCGTGGCACCGCGCCCCTCACACCGACCGGCCACGCCCAATGACCGTGACCCGCACATCCCTGCCCGCACAACCCCTCACACCGACCGGCCGCGCCCGACGACCACGACCCACGCGGCCCTCACCCCCACAGCCCTCTCCCCGCCGGCAAGAAAGGCCGCCCCGTGCGCGTACGATCCTTCCTCCGCGACACCGTGACCGTGTTCTCCCGCGAGTTCGCCCCCGTGCCGCGCGAACCCCTCGGCCTCCTGTTCACCATGGGCCAGCCGCTGCTCTTCCTGTTCCTGTTCGGCCCGCTGCTCGGGGGAACGCGGAGCTTCGAGGGCTCGCCGTGGCAGTGGTTCGTGCCCGGCATCCTGATCATGATGTGCCTGTCCGGGCCGATGATGGCCGGATACTCGCTGCTGGTGGAGCTGATCGGCGGCTCGATGGAGCGCATGCTGGTCACCCCGCTGAACCGCACGGCGATGCTCGTCGGCCGGACGATGAAGGAGTTCGTGATCCTCCTCGCCCAGGCCGTGCTGATCATCGTTCTCGCGGTGCCGCTGGGCTTCCGCCCGCACCTGCCGGGTGTGCTGACCGGGCTGGTGATACTGACCGTGTTCGGGATCGGCCTGGGCGCGCTCTCCTTCACCCTCGCGGTCGCCTCCGCTCCGAGCGGCAACCTGTTCTACGGGGTCACCCAGCTGGTGTTGTTTCCGCTGATTCTGCTCTCAGGCGTGCTGCTGCCGATGGACTTCGGCCCGGCGTGGCTCCAGGTCGCCGCCACGCTGAACCCGGTCACCCACATCGTCGACGCGGAGCGGGCGCTGTTCTCCGGCCGTTTCGCGGACGCCTCGGTGCTGTACGGAACGCTCTGGGCCTGCGCCGTCGCCGCGGTCGGCCTCGCGATGGGCACCAGGTCGATGCGCCGCGGCATTTGACGCTTCGTACGCCAGTGACAGGGCGACCGCGTCCGTGCGTGAGGTCACGCCCGTTCGCACGCGGGCGCGTTCGTGGGTGACGGCGCGCCCCTGCCGCCCTTCGTGGAGACGCGTGTCGCACCGGGCGCGGAAACGGTCGGCCACAGGGGGGATCCCCCCGGTGGCCGACCGGTCAGACCGATGACGCCGGGAACATGCCTCTGCGGACGATCACCACGGGGAGGGCGCCGGCGGCGCGACCACCGGCGGGCGGTCGTCGCAGGTGATGGTGTTGGGCAGCATCCACGGGGCGAGCCAGGCCCCGGTGGCGCCACCCCCGTCGTTGCCGCCGAGGTCGGTCAGGGAGAACTCCGAGCCGGTGGGCGGGAAGTTGAACGAACCGCAGTTGTTGACGCCGACCGCGCCGACGTTGCGGGCGTCCACGTTCTCGAAGGAGGCCGATCCCTTCACCCGGGCGCTCACCACGGAGGTGCCGGTGCCGTCGACCCTGATGTCCTTGAAGTGGACGTTCGTGATCGAGTACAGGTCCTTCACCCCCCACTCGCTGACCAGCATGATCGCGTTGTAGGTGTTGTCGAGGAAGTGGTTGCCGACCACCCGGATGTCCGCCTCGATGTTCTTGTCGAGCGCGTAGAGCCAGATGGCTCCCAGCCCGATGTTCCAGTTCAGCTCGTACGTACCGGCCCTGACCGTGGTGTTGTCCTTGATCGCCAGTTTCCCCGCGAACGCCTCGGCGCCGAAGCGGGAGCCGACGTGGATGCCGCTGCCCTCGCGGATCGGGTCGGCGACGAGGTTGCCCGAGACGGTGTTGTCCGTGCCGCCGTAGACGGCGATGCCGTTCGCGAGGGTCGGCGTCTGCACGGTGTTGCGGTCGAAGGTGTTGCGGGCGTTGGCGATCTTCTCGGACCACAGGGCGAGGCCGTCGTCGCCGGTGTTGCGGATGAAGTTGTTCGACACGACCGAGTCCGTGACGCCGCCGTGGAAGTTGAGGGCGTCGGCGATCTGGTCGACGATGATGTTGTTCGTGATCCTCAGGTTCCTCATCGGCCCGTCGAACCACATACCCACCTTGGTGCGGTGGATGTAGAGGCCGTCGACGGTCGAGTCGCTCAGCGCCCCGCCGATGCCGTTCACCTGGTCGGTGTCGATGCGCTCGCGGACGTCGCCCTCGATCGCGAAGCCGGACAGGTGCACGTTCCTGCTGCCGCCCTTTGACACGTCCTTGCCGTAGAAGCCGACGCCGGTGTGCACCGAGCCGTCGGGGGCCGGGGAGGGAAGGGCGACCTGGCTGCCCTTGATGATCGTGTACCAGTTGCCGGCGCCCTCGATCGTCACGTCGTCGACGACGATGTGACGGTTCACCTGGTAGACGCCCGGTGGGATGTAGACCTTGAGGCGGCCGCGCTTGGCGAAGGCGATCGCCCTGTCGATCGCGTCGGCGGAGTCGCGCCTGCCGAGCGGGTCGGCGCCGAACGCCAGCACGTTCGCCGCGACGAGCCTGACGTGCGGCGCGCCGACGAACTCCGAGCCGAGCAGGTCGATCACCGTCCACGCCGCGTTGCTCCCGGCCGGGACCGTGAGCCGCACTCTGTCACCCGCGCGGTACGTCCTGCCGAGCAGGAGACGCTGTTCGTCGTAGAAGTGGGTCGGCCGGAACGGCTTCGTGATCGTCGGAGTGGGCGTCGTGGCACTGGGGACGCAGGCGCACTCGGTGATCCACCAGTCGAGGTGCAGCAGGTCGGCGTTCGGATCGTTCGTGAACGGATACTGGTTGTACAGCCACGAGTACTGCGAGGTGAGGGTCATCACCTTCCTGCCGCCGCCGTTCACCGTGACATGTAGCGGCGCGGTGATACCACCGCCGTTGGGGGCGTCCGGAATGCTGTAACGCACGGTGATCGCGTTCGCCGCCTTCGGCAGCGTGAACTCGACGTGCCGCCCCGGCGTCAGCCTGACCGCCCTGCGGCCCGACGCCTCCCCCGCGAGCGTGTACGCGTCGCGGTCCGGGCCGATGGTCGTGCCGTTCGTCGTGGCGTTCTCGGCCTCCTGCTCGGTGAAGGCGACATCGGCGCCCCGCCCCGCGACGAGTGACGGGTCGAGGGCGGCGCGCGTCACCACGGGGGCCGGGGCACCGCCCGTGCCCGCGAGGGCGGGGGAACCGGGCACGACGCCGAGGCCGGCGAAGGCCACGATCACCGCCGCGACCGCCGCCGGCACCCTTCGCGGTGGCCTGTCTGTCCGTCTCGCCGCGGCTTCCGTGATGCTCCGTGACATTCGGATGCTCGTTTCTCTCGGGGGAACACCTGAAAACGCTCGGGGCGGAGCGAACGCCACGAGGGTGAGGCGACAGTAGGACTCCGGCGCCTCACCCCACAAGAGCCTTGTGAAATAGTTTCGTAATCTTGCTCTATACCTGCGGACACCTCACAGATTCTTGCAATACGTGTCATGGATCATTGCGATGTTCCGTAACGCACGGCCCACTCCGATGCGACGTGAGCGACTGGGATCCATGGCCGCGCGGGCACGCGTCCGGGCGCCCGCGGTCACCGCCGGCAGCACCGCGGTCACGATGCAGGAAAAGATCAGGGGAAGACGGTTCGCTCCGCCCGCGAAGACTCCGCGGGTGATGTGCGTGCGGAGCGATACCGTCCAGACGGCCGGCGCCCCGGCGAACACGAGGGCGAAACGCCGGAGCGAGCCTCGCGTCGTCCCGGTCTCCGGTGCGCGGCGGGCCAGGCGGAGAAAGCGGAAAGGGGGCAACGCGCGCTCGCGCCATGGAGGGGCCCGCGGGCCTTCAGCCGCGACCTCAAGACCGGAGCGCCGGCCTGCCGCCGACAACCGGCCCGCACATGTCAGGGCAGGCCGAGGATCTTGGCGCCGGGACGGCGTCGGCGAACGTCCCGGACCGTCCTCGAAATCACCTACGGCCGGAGAGCCGCTCGGGCGGCGGCGAGCCGGGCATCGAGGGCCGATCGGTGCGATATGGGTGTTTGCGCTAACATTGCTGCGAGCAATGTAAGGCCCGCGTTACGGCCGCGTCAATCGTTCACATCACAGAAACCTGCCCGGACTGCACCGGGGTTTTCGGTCCTCCCAAAAGAGGGGCACGCCCTCATGAGCCGGGAGCTCGGCGCCCGCGCCTCTCGTCTCCGCCGAGGCACCCCCTCCCCCGCCGGACACGTGGAACGACCGTCGATCCGGCGGACACCGGGAGTGGGCGAGAAGATTTTCACCGATCGGCCCCTCCTCCCCAACTTGTCAACCAGGGGTCTTGAGGAAGTCAGCTGTATTCGGTCAGAATTCCATGGTTGCCAACCGGTAACTTCTGTGAAACTTTCACATTCGCAGGCAACGCGACGCGATCTCCCTCTGGACGAATGCCCAGGCCGGGAAACGTTTCGTTAGCAATGCCCAGGTCAGCGAGGGTTGTGACTCGTTGACGGTGGATCGGACCGTCGGATGTACTCCCCGACAACGCACTTACAGGAGCAGGCCATGGAGATCTGGAAGCCCAGATGTTAGCGATAACAAATCTCGATGGCCACTGCCCCCTCGACCTGGCCAAGGAGCGTTGGATGCCCGTCTCACCTCGAACGCGAGCCCAGGACGGACCTTTGGCCCGTCTCCCGGTGTGTCGGCGGCGGCCCGCCCACCTCGCGACGACGGCTCTGATCGGCTCTTACCCGCTCTCGAAGCCCGGCCTGCTCCTCCGGACCGACTCCATCCGCTGACGCCTCATCACCCCCCCAAGGAACCGGCATGCTCTTCACCGCGATCCCAGACATCGCCTCGAAAGCACGACGAACCATCACCATCGCGATCGCCGCCGCCCTCGGGGCCGGCGTCGTGGTGACCGTCCAGCAGACCGCCTCCGCCGCGGAGGCGACGCTCGGGGCCGCCGCCGCCCAGTCGGGCCGTTACTTCGGCGCGGCCATCGCGGCGGGCAGGCTCGGTGACTCCACCTACGTGAACATCCTGAACCGGGAGTTCAACTCGGTCACCGCCGAGAACGAGATGAAGTGGGACGCCACCGAACCCCAGCGCGGCAGCTTCAACTACAACAACGCCAACCGCATCGTGAACCACGCGATCGGCCAGGGCAAGTCGATTCGCGGGCACGCCCTGCTGTGGCACCAGCAGATGCCCGGCTGGGCCCAGAGCCTGTCCGGCTCCACCCTGCGCAGCGCCGCCATCAACCACGTCACCCAGGTCGCCACCTACTTCCGCGGCAAGATCCACTCCTGGGACGTCGTCAACGAGGCCTTCGCCGACGGCGGAGGCGGCGGGCGCCGTGACTCCAGCCTCCAGCGAACCGGCAACGACTGGATCGAAGCCGCCTTCCGCGCGGCCCGCGCCGCCGACCCCGGTGCCAAACTCTGCTACAACGACTACAACACCGACGGCATCAACGCCAAGAGCACCGGCATCTACAACATGGTCCGCGACTTCAAGGCACGCGGCGTGCCCATCGACTGCGTCGGTTTCCAGAGTCACCTGACCAACTCCGCCCCCAGCGACTACCAGGCCAACCTCCAGCGCTTCGCGGACCTCGGCGTCGACGTCCAGATCACCGAACTCGACATCTCCGGCTCCAACCAGGCCAACGCCTACGCCGCCGTCACCCGCGCCTGCCTGAACGTCGCCCGCTGCACCGGCATCACCGTCTGGGGCATCCGCGACAGCGACTCCTGGCGCACCGGCCAGAACCCCCTCCTCTTCGACGCCTCGGGCAACAAGAAGGCCGCCTACACCTCCGTCCTGAACACCCTCAACTCGGTCACCCCCAACCCGTCCCCCACGCCCACCCCGACCCCCACCCCCACGGTCACTCCCACGCCGGGCCCGGGCGGGCCGTGCCGGGTGGCCTACACCCTCAACGCCTGGAACAGCGGACTCACCTCGTCGATCACCATCACCAACACCGGCTCCTCCGCGATCAACGGCTGGTCGCTGGTCTTCGGCCTGCCGTCCGGCCAGACCATCACCTCGGGCTGGAACGCCACCTACTCACCCTCCAGCGGCCAGGTGACGGCGCGCAACGTGAGCTACAACGGCTCGATCCCCGCCGGCGGCTCGGTCGACATCGGCTTCCAGGCCAACCACACCGGCAACACCTCCGCGCCCTCCTCCTTCACCCTCAACGGAAACACCTGCTCCCGAGCCTGACCTCCCGGTGGGGAGAGGCCGTCCGCCCGGGATCGGCGGGCGGACGGCCATACCACCGGCGACCCGGCGGCCTCGGCCTCCAGCCCGATCACAACGGCAATCCGGCAGCTCCACCTCGTTCTCCCCCCAACGGCCGGACCTGCGGTGTGACCTGACCTCACCCCGCGCCCCCGGTCCCGTCGTCCACCGGACGACGGGACCGGGCACCCCCCCTGCAACGCCACAGAAAGGAACGCCGTGTCACTAAGCCGTAGGCAGTTTGGCAAGGCCGCCCTGACGTCGGCCGCCCTCGCCACCACCGGCGTGGTCGGCTTCCCCCGAGCGGCGTACGCGGCGAACGCCGCGTACGTCTTCGGCTACTTCACCGAGTCCCCGAGCCAGCAGGCCGCCGACTACGGCCTGCACCTGGCGGTCAGCCGGGACGGCCTGAACTGGACCCCCCTCAACCAGAACAACCCCGTGGTCACCCCCACGGCCGGCCAGCTGGGTCTGCGCGACCCGCAGATCTTCCGGAAGCTCGACGGCACCTTCGTCGTCGTCGCCACCGACCTGAAGGGCCTCAACTTCGGTACGCCCAGCCAGTACCTGCATGTCTGGGACTCGGTCAACCTCACCGACTTCACCGGCTACCGCCGCCTGCGGATGCACACCACCGGCGGCCACACCTGGGCCCCGACGGTCTTCCGCGACAACTCTCGCGGGCAGTACGGCATCGTCTACTCGTTCAACACCGGCGGCAGGGACATCCTGGCGGTCAACTACACCGCCGACTTCCAGTCGGTCAGCGCGCAGCAGACCTTCTTCAGCCCCAGCTTCAACGTGCTGGACGGCGACATCGTGGTCGACGGCTCCACAACGTACCTCTACTACAAGAACCTCAACGACGGAAACCTGTACGGCTCCCGCTCCTCCACGGGCCAGCCCAACAGCTTCACGACCTACACGAGCGGGATCCGCATCGGCAACGCCATCGAGGCGCCGTTGCTGCAGAAGACCAACGAGGGCGGCTGGCGCCTGTGGGGTGACTCCTTCAGCCCGGTCAACAACGACTACTACCTGTGGTCGTCGTCGAACATCGGCGCGAACGCGTGGTCGGCGGTGAACCAGCGCGACTACACCCCGCCGCTGAACTCCAAGCACGGTTCGATCGCCGGGATCACCGACGCCGAGTACAACGCCCTCGTCTCCCGGTGGGGCCTGCCGAACTGGGTGCGGCTGAAGTCGTCGAACCTTCCCGACTATTTCGTGCGGCACGCCAACCGGATCGGGCGGATCGACTCCTACCCGTTCGACCCGTATCGAGAGCAGCTGTGGCGGATGGTGCCGGGCCTGGCCGACTCGGCCGGGGTGTCGTTCGAGGCGGTGAGCGTGCCCGGCAGTTTCCTGCGCCACAACAACTACGCGATGCGGCTGGACCCGAACGACAACTCCACGATCTTCCGTGCCGACGCGACCTTCTACCGCGTGGCCGGGCTCGCCGACGGAAGCTGGTCGTCGTTCCGGTCGTACAACTTCCCGACCCACCACCTGCGGCACCAGAACAACCTGCTGCGCATCGACCCGATCAACGCGTCGTCGAGTGCCTCCGACCGGCAGGACGCCACGTTCAGGGTGACGTCATGATCGCCATGTTAACGCTAACAAAGACCTCCAGGGGAGGACGTATGCCTTTTATCAGGCGAAATCGCCTGCGCATGCTGCTGGCCGCCATCACCTCGATCATGCTCACCGGCGCCCTGCTCACGCTCGCCAGCCCCGCGGCGACCGCGGCGACCGTCGACACGAACGCCTGGTACGTGCTGGTCAACCGCACCAGCGGCAAGGCCCTGGACGTCTACAACCTCTCCACCGCCGACGGCGGGCGCATCACCCAGTGGACCCGTAACAACAACAACAACCAGCAGTGGCAGTTCGTCGACTCGGGCGGCGGCTACTACCGCATCAAGTCACGCCACTCCGGCAAGGTGCTGGACGTCAGCGGCTTCTCCACCGCCAACGGCGGCGCGATCGTCCAGTGGGCCGACCTCAACGGCACCAACCAGCAGTGGCGCCTCGCCGACTCCCCTGACGGCTACGTGAGATTCGTCAACCGCAACAGCAACAAGGCCCTGGAGGTGCAGAGCGCCTCCACCGCCGACAACGCCAACATCGTCCAGTACGACGACTGGGGCGGCAACAACCAGCAGTGGCAGCTCGTCCAGGTCGGCGGAACGAACCCGACGCCGAACCCCACCCCCACCCCGACTCCGACGCCGGGTCCCGGCGGCAACTACACCAACCCGGTCGTGTGGCAGGACTTCGCCGACGGCGACATCATCCGGGTCGGCGACGCCTACTACTACTCGGCCTCGACGATGCACTACTCGCCGGGCGCGCCGATCCTGCGTTCCTACAACCTGGTCGACTGGGAGTACGCGGGCCACTCGGTCCCCCGGCTCGACTTCAACTCCAACGCCTACGACCTCAACGGCGGCCGGGCGTACGTGAAGGGCATCTGGGCCTCGACCCTCAACTACCGGCCGAGCAACAGCACCTACTACTGGATGGGCTGCATCGAGTTCAACCGCACCTACGTCTACACCGCCTCGGCGGTCGACGGCACCTGGACCAAGCGCTCCCAGATCAACAACTGCTACTACGACGCCGGCCTGCTCGTCGACGACAACGACACGATGTACGTCGCCTACGGCAACGGCACGATCAGCGTCGCCCAGCTCTCGGCCGACGGTCTCAGCCAGGTGCGCGCCCAGCAGGTGTTCCAGACCCCCTCCAGCGTCGGCACCTTGGAGGGCGCCCGCTTCTACAAGCGGAACGGTTACTACTACATCTGGCTGACCAAGCCCGCGAACGGCCAGTACGTGCTGCGCTCGACCAGCCCGTTCGGCCCGTACGAGATGCGCCAGGTCCTGCTGAACATGCCCGGCCCGATCTCCGGCGGTGGTGTGCCCCACCAGGGCGGACTGGTGCAGACCCAGAACGGCGCCTGGTACTACATGTCGTTCGTGGACGCCTACCCCGGCGGCCGGGTGCCCGCTCTCGCGCCGATCACCTGGACCGGCGACGGCTGGCCCACGATCCAGACGGTGAACGGCGGCTGGGGCGTCAACTACCCCAAGCCGAACATCCAGACCAGCAAAACCGTTCAGTCGATGATCGGCCCCGACACCTTCACCTCCCCCTCGCTCGGCCACCGGTGGGAGTGGAACCACAACCCCGACAACTCGCGCTGGTCGACCGGGAACGGCCTGCGCCTGCAGACCGCGACCGTGACGAACGACCTGTACAACGCCCGCAACACCCTGACCCACCGTATCCAGGGACCGTCGTCGACCGCGACGATCGAACTCGACTACTCGCAGATGGCCAACGGCGACCGCAGCGGCCTCGCCATCCTGCGTGACCAGTCGGCCTGGATCGGCATCAAACGCGATAACGGGGCGACCCGCGTCGTGATGACCAACGGGCTGACCATGAACAGCAGCTGGCAGACCACGGGAACCGGCACCGAGGCGGCGAGCGCCAACGTCTCGGGCGGCCGGATCTGGCTGAGGGTCAACGCCGACATCCGGCCCGGGTCCGGACGGCAGGCCCGCTTCTCCTACAGCACCGACGGGACCAACTTCACCACGCTCGGACCGGCCTTCACGATGAACAACGCCTGGCAGTTCTTCATGGGCAACCGCTTCGGGATCTTCAACCACGCCACCCAGGCCCTCGGCGGCTCGGTGACCGTGCGCCGCTTCGACCTCACAACCCCGTAAGAACCGACCCGAGCAGCCCTTCCGCTCCTCACCGGATGAAATCGGAGTAGATCTTGAGATTCAGACCCCTGGCCGTCATTATGGCGGCGGCCACGCTGTTGATGAGCCTGTTCGTGGCCGTCCAGACCGCGAACGCGGCGACCGTCGACACGAACGCCTGGTACGTGCTGGTCAACCGCAACAGCGGCAAGGCCCTGGACGTCTACAACCTGGCCACCAACGACGGCGCCCGCATCACCCAGTGGACCCGTAACAACGGCAACCAGCAGCAGTGGCAGTTCGTCGACTCCGGTGGCGGCTACTACCGCATCAAGTCCCGCCACTCCGGCAAGGTGCTGGACGTCCACAACTTCTCCACCGCCAACGGCGGCGCGATCGTCCAGTGGGCCGACCTCAACGGCACCAACCAGCAGTGGCGCCTCGCCGACTCGGCGGGTGGCTACGTGCGCTTCATCAGCCGCAACAGCAACAAGGCCCTGGAGGTGCAAGGCGCCTCCACCGCCGACGGCGGCAACATCGTCCAGTACGACGACTGGGGCGGCAACAACCAGCAGTGGCAGCTCGTCCAGGTCGGCGGAACGAACCCGAGCCCCACCCCCACCGTGACCCCGACGCCGGGCACCTGCACCCTTCCCTCGACGTACCGCTGGACCTCCTCGGGCGTGCTCGCGAACCCGAGGTCGGGCTGGGTCTCGCTGAAGGACTTCACCGTCGCCCCCTACAACGGCAAGCAGCTCGTCTACGCCACCACCCACGACTTCGGCACCAGCTGGGGTTCGATGAACTTCAGCCTGTTCACCAACTACTCGGAGATGGCCTCGGCCAGCCAGAACGCGATGAACTCCGGCACCGTGGCGCCGTCGCTGTTCTACTTCGCGCCGAAGAACATCTGGGTGCTCGCCTACCAGTGGGGCGGGGCCGCCTTCTCCTACAAGACCTCCACCGACCCCACCAACCCCAACGGCTGGTCGTCGGCGCAGACGCTCTTCACCGGCAGCATCACCGGCTCCAACACCGGCCCGATCGACCAGGCACTCATCGGTGACAGCCAGAACATGTACCTGTTCTTCGCCGGCGACAACGGCAAGATCTACCGGGCCAGCATGCCCATCGGCAACTTCCCCGGCAACTTCGGCTCGAACTACACGACCATCATGAGCGACACCACGAACAACCTGTTCGAGGCCGTCCAGGTCTACAAGATCCAGAACGAGAACCGCTACCTCATGATCGTCGAGGCGATCGGTTCCCAGGGCCGCTACTTCCGGTCCTTCACCGCCACCAGCCTCGGCGGCAACTGGACCCCGCAGGCCGCGACCGAGAGCAACCCCTTCGCCGGCAAGGCCAACAGCGGCGCCACCTGGACCAACGACATCAGCCACGGCGAGCTGCTGCGCACCAACGCCGACCAGACCATGACCATCGACCCCTGCAACCTGCAGCTGCTCTACCAGGGCCGCAACCCCAACTCCAACGGAGTCGACTACGGCCTGCTGCCCTATCGCCCCGGCCTGCTCACCCTGCAGCGATAACACCATGACACCGATCCGGCTCGAACGGCTCCGACGCTCACCGCGAAGGCGCACACCCCATCGGGTGAACGCCGTCACGGCACGCGATCAGGACCGGTTCGAGCCGGAACGGCGCGAGACCGATCCCCTCTGAACCGCCCCGGACGCGTCGGAGACGCCGAGCCGCCGCGTCCGGGGCCACCAACCCCCCCAACGAACGCCACCTGAGGGAGACGACCGGTGAGACCCGCACTTCGCACGGCGAGGAGAAGAGCTCGCCGCCTGGTCCTCTGGACACTGAGCCTGCTGATGTTGATCGCGTTGTCACCGCTCTCCGCGAGGGCGGACAACCCGATCGTCCAGACCATCTACACCGCGGACCCCGCGCCACTCGTCCACAACGGCCGTGTCTACCTCTACACCGGCCACGACGAGGACGGCTCGACCTACTTCACCATGCGCGACTGGCGGGTCTTCTCCTCCACCGACATGGCCAACTGGACCGACCACGGCTCGCCCATGAGCCTGGCCACCTTCGCCTGGGCCGACGCCAACGCCTGGGCCGGCCACGTCGTCCCCCGCAACGGGAAGTTCTACTGGTACGTGCCGGTGCGCAACCGGGCGACCGGCGGGATGGCGATCGGAGTCGCGGTCGGCGACAGCCCCACCGGGCCCTTCCGCGACGCGCTGGGCCGCCCGCTCGTCGAGAACGGCGAGATCGACCCGCACGCGTTCATCGACGACAACGGCCAGGCCTACCTGTACTGGGGCAACCCCCGTCTCTGGTACGTCCGGCTCAACACCGACATGATCTCCTTCTCCGGCAGCGCGACCCAGATCCCGCTCACCACCGCGGGCTTCGGCACGCGCAACGGCAACCCGAGCCGGCCCACCCTCTACGAGGAGGGGCCCTGGGTCTTCAAGCGCGGCAACCTCTACTACAACGTGTTCGCCGCCGAATGCTGCTCGGAGTTCATCGCCTACTCCACAGCGCCCAGCGCCACCGGGCCGTGGACCTACCGGGGAACGATCATGCCCCGCCAGGGCAGCAGCTTCACCAACCACCCCGGGATCATCGACTTCAACGGCGGATCCTACTTCTTCTACCACAACGGCGCGCTGCCGGGCGGCGGCGGCTACACCCGCTCGGTCGCCGTGGAGAAGTTCACCTACAACGCCGACGGCACCATCCCGACCATCAACATGACCACCGCCGGCCCCCCGCAGGTGGGAACGCTGAACCCGTTCGTACGCCAGGAGGCCGAGACCATCGCCTGGGCGAACGGTGTGGAGACCGAGCCCGCCAGCGAAGGCGGCATGAACGTCGGCTTCATCAGCAACGGCGACAACATCAAGGTCAAGGGCGTCGCCTTCGGCACGGGGGCCTCGTCCTTCACCGCCCGGGTGGCCTCGGCGGCGAGCGGCGGCACCATCGAACTCCGCCTGGGCAGCGCCACCGGCACCCTGGTCGGCACCTGTTCCGTCCCGGGGACCGGCGGGTGGCAGAACTGGACCAGCGTCACCTGCCCGGTGAGCGGGGCCACCGGAACCCGCGACCTGTATCTCCGCTTCACCGGCGGCAGCGGCAACCTGTTCAACCTCAACTGGTGGCAGTTCACCGCCGGTGGCGGCACCGGGGGAAACCTGCTCACCAACGGGAACATGGAGAACGGCACGACCGGGTGGACGACCTCGGGTGGCACCCTGTCGTCGGCCACGAACGTCGCCTACGCCGGCAGCCGCTCCCTGCTCAACTCCGGACGCACCTCGGCCTGGCAGGGCCCCCACCAGAACGTGACCTCGCTGCTCACCAACGGCAAGAGCTACACCACGAGCGTCTGGGTGCGCTCGCAAAGCGGCACCCCCAGCGCGAAGGCGACCCTGACGTACACGGCCAACGGCACGACGAACTACCTCCAGCTCACCCCCGCGCAAACGGTGAACGCGAACGGCTGGACCCAGCTGACCGGTACCGCGACCGTGTCGTGGACCGGCACCCTGACCAACGCCTCCTTCTACGTCGAGACAGCCGCCGGAACCGACGGCCTCTACATCGACGACGCCTCCCTCCAGTAACCGGCCCCCGCGCCAGGGGTCCGATCGTCGATCCCCCGACCGGCGGGCCCCTGGCGCCGCGCCCACCCCCCACCCCTGAGGAGCGATCTCAATGAGAAAGAACCGGCTACGGGCGTTAATCGCCCCGGTCGTCACCGTGACACTGGCCCTCGCGATGGGAGCCGTGGCGCTCTCCACGGCCACCCCCGCGCAGGCGTTGAACAACGGCGTGGGCCGCACCCCGCCGATGGGGTGGAACACCTGGAACACCTTCGGCTGCAACATCAACGAGACACTGATCAAGCAGACGGCCGACGCACTCGTCAACAACGGCATGCGCGACCTGGGCTACCAGTACGTCGTCGTCGACGACTGCTGGTTCGATCCCAACCGTGACTCGGCGGGCAACCTCCAGGCCAACCTGTCGCGCTTCCCGAGCGGGATGAAGGCCCTGGGCGACTATCTGCACGCCAGGGGTCTGAAGTTCGGCCTCTACCAGGCCCCCCTCGACAAGACCTGCGCCCAGTACTTCAACTCCTACCCCGGCGCGACCGGCAGCCTCAACCACGAGGTCCAGGACGCCCGGCAGTTCGCCGCCTGGGGCGTCGACTATCTCAAGTACGACTGGTGCTCGCCCACCGGCAGCATCGACGACCAGGTGCGCACCTTCGCCAAGATGCGCGACGCCCTGGCCGCGACCGGCCGGCCGATCCTCTACAGCATCAACCCCAACAGCATTCACTCCAAGACCGGCCCGCAGCGCAACTGGGGCGACGTCGCCAACATCTGGCGCACCACCGAGGACATCACCAACGCCTGGAACACGAATCAGACCAACGGCTACCCGATGGGCATCCAGAACATCGTCAACGTCAACGCCCCCCTCTCCGGCTACGCCGCGCCGGGGCAGTTCAACGACCCGGACATGATGGTGGTCGGCCGGGGCGGCATGAACGACACCGAGATGCGCAGCCACTTCGCCCTGTGGGCGATCATGGCCGCGCCCCTCATCGCCGGTAACGACGTCCGGAACATGGACAACGCGACCTCCACGATCATGAAGAACCAGAACCTGATCGCCATCAACCAGGACACGCTCGGCCTTCAGGCAGCCCAGATCAGCAACGACGGCACCCGCCGTATCCTGGCCAAGCGGCTGAGCAACGGCGACGTCGCGGTCGCCCTGTTCAACCAGGGCGGCAGCACCACCACGATCAGCACCACCGCCTCCGCGATCGGCCTGTCCGGCAACTCCTTCAACCTGCGCGACGCCTGGACGAACGCCGTCACCTCGACCACCGGCGCCATCTCGGCGAGCGTTCCCGCCCACGGCACCGTCGTGTACCGGGTGAGCGGCGGCACGCCCAACCCCACGCCCTCCCCGACTCCCTCGTCCACGACCCGAATCCAGGGGGTGGGCTCGGGCCGGTGCCTCGACGTGACCGGCGTCTCCCAGACCAACGGGACCCAGGTGGGGATCTGGGACTGCAACGGCCAGACCAACCAGCAGTGGACCGCCACGGCCGCCGGTGAGCTGCGGGTCTACGGCAACAAGTGCCTGGACGTCAACAACAACGGCACCGCCGACGGCACCACCGTCATCATCTGGGACTGCAACGGCCAGAACAACCAGAAGTGGCGCTTCAACGCCGACGGAACCATCACCGCCCTCGGCGCGAACAAGTGCCTGGACGTCGTCGGCAGCTCCACGGCCAACGGCGCCAAGACCCAGATCTGGACGTGCAACGGCGCCGCCAACCAACGGTGGAACCGCACCTGATCACAGCACGCACCGGCTCCTCGTCACCGGGTGAGCCGCCACAACCCGCTCGCCGCCGCTGTGTGCCCAGCGGCGGCGAGTGTGCCCCCTACGGCCGCCTTCATGACGATGGGCGCGGGATGACCGCGCGGACGTCACGTGAAGGCGGCCGACACGCATTCGGAGCCGGAAACGGCACGAACCGGAGGCGACCTGGCCCCTCGGGCGCGACGCGAACTCCGAGAAAGGGACGGCACGGCCCGGAGACGGTACGGGGCTGGAGGCGGAGATGGCGCAGCCGGGTGAGTACCGGTCCCGATGAGTCAGCCGGCCCGATCGTGGTCGGCCAGGACCTCGTCGACGACATGACGGTGCTCCGCGGCTTTCCGCTCGTCCCCGTCGATGTTCTGGGCCAGGGTGATCAGCGCCTTCCACAGCGCCCAGCCACGAGCACGCGCCCACATGGCGTCGTCCTGAGCGACGATGTCTCGGAAGACCTCCCGGCTCTTTCCCGAGAACATCGTCCACGCGATCACCAGGTCGCAGGCGGGATCCCCGACGCCCGAGGTCCCGAAGTCGATGACCGCCCTCAGCTTCCCATCCCGAACCAGCAGGTTCCCGCTCGCGATGTCACCGTGGAACCACATCGGCGGCCCGGACCAGGTCGCCTCAAGCGCGGCGTCCCACACGGCCGCCGCCCGGACGGTGTCGACGCGGCCCTCCAGGGCGGCGAGGGTACGGCGTGTCTCCTCGTCGTAGTAGGCCGGTGGCGTACCCCGGTGGAAGCTGTGCGCGCCCGCCACCGGCCCGCCGGTCGCGTCGGCGCGTCGCAGGGCGAGGACGAACTCGGCGACCGAGGCCGCGAACTCGGACAGGTCGTCAACGCGTTCAGGGGTCGCGGTCTCGCCGTCCAGCCAGCCGCGGATCGACCAGTTGAACGGGTATCCCTCGCCGGGAACCCCCTTCGCGAGGGGAACGGGAATGTCGACCGGTAACGACGGGGCGAGCACCGGCAACCACCGGTCCTCCTTGTCGACCGCGGGGGCATAACCGGCCGCGGTGGGAAGGCGCGCCGTCATCTCGTCACCGAGACGGTAGGTGCGGTTGTCCCATCCGTCGACCTCGACCGGTGTCACGGGAAGGGAGCTCCAGTGGGGGAACTGGGCGGCGACCAGCCGCCTCACCAACCCCGCGTCGATGCCGGCGCGCCCGTCGATGTTCCTGTTCTCCACCACCCCGAGAGTGTGTCGGCCCTCCCCTCCACCCCGCAAAAGGTTTTCGGTGTCCACGCGTTCGTCGCAGCCCTCTGGCAACTGCGGGGTCTCCGTGAGAAAATCCGCACGAAAAGGCCGATCTCCACTTTTTCTCGGTGCCCCAAACGCCTAAAAAGGACGAACACTCGATGAGACGATGGGCTGCCCTCGGGGTCGCCGTACTGATCGCGTCCATGTCGGGCACCATGACTCCCGCCGCCGCGCAGGCGGCCGCTCCCGATCCGGCACGCGCGCTCAAGCAGCAGTTCAGAAACGAGCACGGCGTTCGGATCTCCGAGACCAACCGCTTCTTCTACGGCAAGAAGTCGACGGTCTCCGGGAACGGGATCTTGATCAGCGGTCGTCTCCAGTTGGCCCCGTCAGGCCCGGTGGCCGCGGATTTCACCTGGTGGGACCTCTCCCGGCCGAAGAAGGGGACCCCGTCCAAGAAATCGAACCCCTACCGGGTGATCCGCGTCGGTAAGAAGACCTACGACGACGCCACCCGATACCCCGGGCCCGTTCCGGACGGCAAGAAGTGGGTCCGGTTCCCGGACGAGCACCGGGGACGGATGAACCGGGACATGGCCCGGGGCGCCAGCCTGCAGCCGATCGACATCTACGACCCGTCCATGATGAGGGCCGTACTGAAGCGCTCGGCGAGCAAGGCCGTCTCCGGCGGTTTCCTCTACCGGGGCACCGTGAGCTACCAGGAACTGCGCAGGATTTCCAAGAGTCCCCCCATCGCCTGGACCTCGGGCAAGCGCATCGGCGAGAAGAGCAAGGGAAAGGTCTCCTGGCGACTCTGGACCGACCGTGACGGCCTGCCCAAGCGCCTGGTCACCGCCGACAGCGCGGGAGCGGGGAAAGAGCCGCTGGTCAAGCGGAGCGACACGCGCTACACCGACTGGGGATGCCGTCTCGTCATCACCGCCCCGCCCGCCGACGAGGTCATCTCCGAGAAGGACCTGCGGGAGTACGCCCGCAGACAGAACGCGTCCGCTCCGACGGACTCCGGGAACACCTGAGACACTCCGTCGATCACATCGCGCGGTCGCCCGTGACCCTGCTCTGCGGCTCTTCCCGCGGTCCGGACGGTTCGGTGCGCGGGCTGGGCCGACTACCGCGCTGGGTGCGGGCCGGCACGACGGATGTCAGGCGGCCAGAGCCAGCGTCGGGGGCAGATAGGTGATGTCGCTTCCGGCGATGTAAAGGCGCCAGTTGAGCGAGGCGGGACGGCTGACCACACTCACACGCAGCCCCGCTCCCGCCAGCCAGACGGCCAGGTCGGCGAAGTACCCGTCTCCCGAACCGATGACGACCCGCTCGAACCGCAGGTCGATCCTGCCGCTCACCGCCGCCTCCGCGAGAGCGCTGTCGGCCCCGTCGGCACCCGGGCGGATCAGCAGTTGCACCCCGCGCATCGCGATCCCCGCATTCACCATGGAGCGGGGGTTCACCGCGACGATGAACTGGTCCATGAGGCCGATCGGGACGCGCTCCCGATACTCGTTCATCGTCTGCCTCACCTCGGCCGTCGTCGGCGCGGAGGACGCCGTCAGGTTCTCGATGTCCAGAAGGTGGATCGACCGTCCGTCACGCAGGGATCTCATAGTCCGCCCCACTCGCTTCTCTTTGTGACAAGTGAGTCGAGAGTAAGTTCCGTGAACTTAGTATGCAAGTTTTTTGCCGGTGAGATGTTCACAGCGGAGCCATTGGAAGTACGCGCTCTGGTTGGAACCGACCGACGCGGGCTTGGGCCACTCCGCGCTCGGTGAGTTCCGAGATCGCCTGATCACGGGATCACGGGTGTGCCGCTGTTTCGGCCACCTACCTTCAGTTCAGAGCTTGGGCCGCGTACAAGCCGGCCAGGGCGATGGCCAAGGTCCCCAACAGCAACCGCAGACCGGCCTCCGGCAGACGAGGCTGGAGGTGGGCTCCGACGTAGCCGCCGATCAAGCCGCCCAGACCACACAGCAGGCCCAGCGTCCACACCGGTGCGATATCGCCGGGGGTGAGCAGCGCCAGGACCGCGTAGGTGAGCGCGCCAACGATCGAGGTGACGAACGTCGAGGCCAGTGCGGCAGGTGCGACCTTGGCCATCGGCAGGCCGCGCCCGGCCAGAATCGGCCCCAGAAGCGATCCGCCGCCGATGCCGTACACCCCGCCGACGATCCCCACCGCCACCGCGAGCGCGGTGATGGAACGGAGGGAGGGAGTATCAACCGGACTGGGACTGGGACTGCGGGGTGGGCGAAGCGTACGCACGCACAGCCACAGGCCCAGCGGGAAGAGCAGGCAGGCGACCAGGAGGCGGAACACCTGCGGACCGGGCAACAGGAAGACCCGGACGAGCGCGCCGATGATGACGCCGGGCAGGGTGCCGAGCACCAGCAGGCGGAGCAGCGGGCCGCCAAGCTGGCCGCGCCTACGGTAGCGCAGCAGCGCGCCGGGGGTTGCCACGACATTGAACAACAGGTTGGTGGGTGTCACCGCCGGGTTCGGCACATTCAGCACGCTGAGCTGGACCGGAAGCAGGAATACCGCTCCCGACACCCCGACCGGGGCGGTCACCACCGCGATCAGCAACCCCGAGACGAAGCCGAGCAATCCCTGCCACCAGGTCAACACTTCACCACTCGCACCCCATCCCTTAAAACCTACCGTGATTACGGAGAGCATGGGGATGGGGCAGGCAACGCGATGTCAATCCCCCTCAACATCGAAGGGCTGCTTTATGACGAGTGCCGAAAGCAGGCCGGGTGCTTCGATCGCGTCTTTCTGGGATGCCTTCGCCGCCTCCTTCGACGAGGAGGCCGACCACGGTCTTCGCGACCCCGCCGTCAAGACCGCCTGGGCGGAACGTTTGCGCTCCTGGATGCCCGCCTCGCCCGCCGACGTCCTGGATCTGGGATGCGGCACCGGCTCGTTGTCCCTGGTGCTCGCCGAGCAGGGTCACCGGCCGGTCGGGGTGGATCTGGCCCCGCTGATGATCGAGCAGGCCCGGCGCAAGCTCACGGCGGCCGGTTTCGACGCCGCGATGATGGTGGGTGACGCGAGTGACCCGCCCGCGCGGGCCGGGACGTCTTTCGACGTGGCCCTCTCCCGTCACCTGTTGTGGACCCTGCCCGATCCGCGGGAGGCGTTGCGCCGGTGGATCGGCCTGCTGCGGCCCGGCGGGCGTTTGGTCCTCGTCGAGGGACGTTGGGCGTCGGCCGAACCGGGTGAGGATCAGCTCTACGAGGGGAAGTCGGAGCCGATGCCGTGGGCGGGCGGGGTCGAGGCGGAGCGTCTCCTGGCGACGCTGCGGCCACTGGTCGACACCGCCCGCGTCGAGCCACTGCCCGATCCCGTCCTGTGGGGACGAGCCATCCAGGACGAGAGATACGCCGTTGTCGCGTTCGCGTAGTCGTTCGCGCTTCAGGCCGGACCCCTGAGAGACGGCAGCGACGCGGCCGGATGAATGCCGTAGGGAGTGATGTCAGCCCTCCACCCCGATGTGCACGGGGCCCGCCTCCGGGGAGACCGCCCTCAGGATGCCGCTCGGGATGCGGAACACCCGTCCCGGGGCCGCGGGCCACCACAGTCGTCGGCGAGCGATGACCCGTCCCCCCTGCCGGAGCACGATCCGGGGGAACGGGATGTAACGGTCGCTCCACAGCAGCAGGCGGTGTCGGGCCGGGGCCGGGTCTCCGGGACGGAAGATCTCCGGCGCCACCCAGCGGAAGGGCGCGTCGGCGAAGAGACGGACCTGTTCGGCCGGGGCGCTCCGTCCGGCCAGCCAGTCGATGACGGAGCGTGCCACATGGGCGCCGTCGATCGCCGCGATGTCGGCGGTGTCCACCGGATGCAGCAGATTGCCCACCGCGAACACCCCCGGCCGCTCGGTACGGAGCGCGCTGTCGACCAGCGGGCCGTTCGTGCCCGGGTCCTGGGTGATCCCCGCGGCGCGTGCCAGCTCGTGGTCGGGAATCCAGTCACCGGTGAGGACGAGCGTGTCGCACTCGACGATCCGCCTCCTTCCGGTGTCGAGGTCCTCGATCTCGACGGCCCGTAGCTGTGGCCGGCCGATCACCTTCGTCACCCGGGTGCGGGTGGCGACCCTGGTCCGGAAGAGCATCCTGCCGGGAACGCTGAACAGGGAGTAGGAGTCCGGCCGGGGATACTCGGTGGTCATCAGGACGGTCCGGCAACCGGCTTCGCGCAGGGTCAACGCGGCCGACCAGCTGACCAGCTCGGCGCCGACCACAACGGCCTTCTTGCCGACCTTCCCGTGCCGCAGGTGGACGAGGTTCTGCAGGTGCCCGGTGGTGTAGACACCGTGGGCCCGGTCCCCGGGGATGAGCCGGGCCGGGCGGGGGCGCTCCCGGGCACCGGTGGCCAGGATGACGGCCCGCGCCTCGACGCGGACGCGCCCTTCGGGGGTGGTGGCCTCGATCACGCGTTCCCCGGCCCAGTTCGTCACGGTGGCGTTCGTCAGGATCTTCGCGCCGGCGGCCTCGGCCTGCCGGACGAGTCTCCTGGCGTAGGCGGGACCGCTCATGAAGCGTCTCATGTCCCTGATCCCGTAGCCCGGATGATCACTGTGCCGGGGGATGCCTCCGGCCGCGCTCTCCCGTTCCAGGACGAGGACGTCGCCGTCGACCTTCGGCGCGAGCGCGCGGGCGGCGCTCAGCCCGGAGGGGCCGGCGCCGATGACGACGACGGCCGGGGTGAGGACGGTGACGTCGCCGGACGTGGCCCCCACCGAGGGTGTCAGCGGTGTCATTGATGCTCCTCAAGCAGCTTCTTGACCTCGGCGCCGCAGAAGAATCCCTGGCAGCGTCCGTTCATCGCCCGGGTACGGCGGCGCAACCCCTCCAGGGTGGCCGGTGGGATCGGCGACGCGAAGGTGTCGCGGATCTCGCCGGCGGTCACCCGTTCGCAGAAGCAGACCACCCGGCCGTAGGCGGGGTCGGCGGCGATCCGGGCGGCGTCCTGGTACGGGCGGGTGGACGCCTCCCCGAGGTTGGGCATCCGGGGCGGTTCCGGCAGGTTCTCCCGTGGCACGAGCGCCAGGCCGGCGGCGCGGGCGAGTTCGGCGACGTACTCGGCGATGGCGATGCCTGCGGTCAGACCGGTCGAGCGGATCCCGCCGACCAGCACGTAGCGCCGCCCGGCGTCGGCCTCGATGAGGTAGTCGGGGTGGTCGCTCGCGGCCCGCAGACCGGCGTAGGTCGCGGTGACCTCCTCGCGCAGCAGGTCGGGCATCAACTTCTCGCCCTTGTCCAGCAGGAAGCGCAGTCCCTGCTCCGAGGTCCCGGTGTCGGTGCGGTCCGTGAGGTCCTCTGCGGTGGGTCCGAGCAGCACGTTGCCGTAGACGGTAGGGCTGATCAGCACGCCCTTGCCGCGCGAGCTGGGCACCGGCAGCACGATCCGGTCGACCATCGGGCGGGCCGCCTTGTCGTAGACCAGCAGCTCGCCACGGCGTGGCGTGACCGTGAACCGGTCGTGGCCGAACAGCCGGTCGACGACGTCGGCGCCGAGCCCGGCCGCGTTGACCACCCAGCGGGCCCGCACCTCCCCGCCGGAGGTACGCAGCACCGTGTGGTCTTCGCGGTCCTCGACCGAGGAGACGGCCCGGTTCAGCAGCAACGTCACGCCGCGGCCGACCGCGTCCGTGGCCAGCGCGAGGTTGGTGGTCCAGGTGCAGATGATGGACTCGTCGGGCACGGTGAGGCCGCCCAGGGCACCCTCCCCGAGGTAGGGCAGCTGCCGGTACACCTCCTCGGGACCGACGATCTCCGTCCGGTCGTAGCCGTTCTGCTCCGCCTTGCGGCGCAGGCCCGGCAACGCGTCGAGCTCCTCGACGGTCCAGGCCACCAGCAGGGCCCCGGTGCGCTCGACCGGGATGCCGGTCCGCTCGGCGTACTCCGACAGCAGGTGGTAGCCCTCGCGGACCAGCCGGGATTCGAGGGTGCCGGGTCTGGCGTCGAAACCGGTGTGCAGGATGGCGGTGTTCGCCTTGCTCGTGCCGTCACCGACGTCGTCACGCGCGTCCAGCAGCGCGACGCTCAGCTCGTAGCCGGCCAGCTTCCTGGCGATGGCCGAGCCGACGATACCGGCGCCGATCACCGCCACGTCGAACGTGCTGTTCACCGTGCTCCCTCTCCGGGCAGGGTGGCGGCGACCGCCTCTTTCCAGCGGGAGCGGAAGTCGGCCGTCCGGTCGGCGGACCACCGGGGTTCGTAGGTGGTGCTCGGCTCCCACGGGTCCACCGCGTCCGCCAGGGAGAGCGACGGGTCCAGCGCGGCGCGGGCCAGCGCCACCGCCCCCATCGGGGTGGCGTGCTGGGAGGGGTAGACGTCGATCGGGATCCGCGTGAGATCGGCGACCGCCTGCATCAGGACCGCGCTGCGGGTGAGCCCGCCGTCCACCCGCAGCCGGGTCAGCGGCTGCCCGAGGTCGGCGGCGACGAGATCGCCGAGCTCGGCGACCTGCGCCGCGATCCCCTGCAGTACGGCGAGCACGAGGTGCCCCGCACCGGTGGAGAGGGTCAGCCCGGAGAACGACGCCTTGGCGTCGGGACGCCACCAGGGCGCCGCCAGCCCGGCCAGCGCGGGCACGCACAGCACCCCTTCCGCGTCCGCCGCCGCGACCGTGTCCAGGTCGGCGGCGCCGCGGATGAAGCCGAGATCCTGGATCCACCGTACGGCGGAGGCGGCCGTGTAGACCTGGCCGTCGAAGCAGTACGAGGTCTCTCCCCGGACCCGCCAGGCGACCGAGGCGGCCAGGCGGGCGGTGGAGCGTACGGCGGAGGTGCCGGTGTTGGCCAGCAGGAACGCGCCGGTGCCGAAGGTGCACTTCGCCTCGCCCGCGCTGAGACAGTTCTCGGCGAGCAGGGCGGCCTGCTGGTCGACCACGAGTCCGCCGACGGGGACGTTCCCGCCGAAGGCGGAGGTGTGGCCGACCACCTCGTCGCAGGCGACGATGCGCGGCAGGCGTTCGCCGCCGAGCCCGAACAGCTCCAGCAGTTCCCGATCCCACTCGCCGTCGTCCAGCCGGGTGACCAGTGACCGGCCGGCCGTGGCGACGTCGGTGACGAACTCCCCGGTCAGGTGGTGGATGATCCAGGAGTCGGAGGTGGTGACCACCCCCTGCTCCGTCACGTTCCGGCGTAGCCAGGCCATCTTCGGGGCGGAGAAGTAGGGGTCCAGGACCAGCCCGGTGGTCGCGGCGATCCGCTCCCCGTACTCCCCCAGCTCCGCGCAGATGCTCTCCGAGCGGCGATCCTGCCACACGACGGCGGCCGAGAGCGGTTCACCCGTGGCGGGATCCCACGCCAGGACGGTCTCGCCCTGGTTCGCCAGCGTGACGGCGTCGATCCGTACCCCGGCCCGCGCGACGGCCTGACGGCCGGCGTCGAGCACCGAGTCGAGCAGTTCCCGGGGGTTCTGCTCGACCCCGCCTCCCGGCAGGTAGGTGGGGCGGACCGGGAGCTCGGCGAGGCCGAGCACCTGACCGCGGGCGTCGACGACGATCGCCTTGGTGCCGGATGTTCCCTGATCTATCGCCAGTACGGTGGTCACCGTCGGTGCGCCCCCTCCGTGTGCCCGCCCTTGGCCGTACCCGAGGCGTCGGCGGTCAGCTCCGCGTCGATGGACTGCATCTTCGGCATCACCAGGCCCTTGGCGCCCCTGGTGAACAGCAGGTAGGCGAAGTACACGGCGCCGATGGCGAGCATGAGGAGCACGTAGACCCACGACTCCACGAACGAGGAGTCACGGAAGAGCAGCAGTTCGAAGGCGAGCCAGAGCAGCGCGACGACGATCACCGGGATCTCCCAGCGGCCCAGGTCGAAGCCCTTGCTCGGCGGCAGCGACCTGCGCTTGACCACGTACATGATGACGGTGCCGGTGTAGATGATCGCCGGCAGCAGGGTGGCGGCGGCGAACAGGCCGAACAGGGCGTCGGTCCGGGTGGAGAAGATCGCCAGGATCAGCTCGCCGACGACGAGCATGAAGACGGTGGCGTTCAGCGGGGTGCCGAAGCGGGGGGAGACCTTGTGCAGGCCCTGCCAGCCGGGGAAGCGCTGGTCGCGGGACATCGCCCAGACGAGGCGGACGCCGGTCATCATGATCACCATGCCGCAGGCGAAGATCGCGATGACCACCAGCACGAGCAGCCCCGTACCCACGACGGGGCCGAGCGACCGGCTGATCACGTCCGCGACCGGGGTGCCGGACTTGGCCAGCTCGATCGGGTCACCGGCGAGCAGGGTGACCGCGACCAGGAACAGGAAGCCGAGCACACCGGAGGCCAGCACCGCCTGCCACATGGCGCGGGGGACGACACGGGCCGGGTCCTTGGTCTCCTCGGCGAGGTTGGCCGCCGACTCGAAACCGACGATGGTGAACGCGCCGAGCAGGAAGCCCAGCATCCACGGCCCGGCCGAGGTGAGCGTGCCCATGCTGAGGTAGCCCTCGGAGGGGATGGCGCCGGTGCTGAACAGGTTGGCGAAGTTCAGTTCCTTCGCGACGAACCCCACGATCAGCAGCAGCAGGACGAGCGCGATCATGCCGATCAACTCGGCCGTCACCGCGAAGTTGTTGACCCGCTCGGTCCACTTGGTGGAGAGGCCGACGAGCAGTGCCTGGCTCAGGATGACCACGCCGGTGATCGCCCAGGCGTTCATCGCGTTGCCCTCGTAGCCGAGCAGCACGGGCATCACGGTGGAGGCGATGGTGTAGTCGACCGCCACGACCACGACGCCGAGGAACGAGAACGAGACCCAGCCGATGATCCAGCCGAGTACGGGGTTGGCCAGCCGGGACATCCACTGGTAGGAGTAGCCGGTCACCGGGATGCGCGCGGCCAGCGAGCCGAAGATGAACGCGACGGCGAGCTGACCGATGATCACGAGCGGCCAGGTCCAGATGCCCGCCGGTCCCGAGCTGTTCAGCACCGAGCCGTACGTGGTGAAGATGCCGGTGGCGATCGAGACGAAGGCGAACGCCACGGCGAACGAGGCGAAACGCCCCGTACCTCGCTTCATCGCCTGCTTGTAGCCGAATTCCGCGACATCGGAGGAAGATCCCCGGCTCTCAGCCGCAGGTGGTGAATAATGGGTCATGGATTCCCAACTCCTGTGTTTCCTGTCAGAGGGTGCATCGGTGCGGTCGTCCGAAGCCGGGTGGCGTTGCCGCGCCGCCCGGCTCTTTCAACGGTCGGGAACGTTCAAGAAAGCACGATCACCCCGCCTTTGCGGGTGAACGTGTCCTGGATGGCGGACGGTGGTTCCGCCTCGGTGACGAGGCCGGTGAACTCGCCCACCTCGGCGACCCGGTGCCGGGCGACCAGGCCGAACTTCCCGGAGTCGGCCAGCACGTACGAGCGCGCCGCGTTCCTGAGGATGATCTTTCGCACCGCGATCTCATCCAGGTGGTAGTCGGTCAGACCGGCCGCGGCGTCGACGCCCCCCGACCCGAGGAACGCGATGTCCGGGTTCAGGTCCGTGAAGAACGTCTGGGCCACCGGACCGGAGAGCGCGAGGTCTCCGGTCCGCAACCGGCCTCCGCAGACGAGAACCTCGATGCCGGGCCGCTCGGAGAGCTCGGCGGCGACCAGCAGGGAACAGGTGGCCACGATCCCGGTGAAGTCCAGTGACAGGGCCCGCGCCACCTGGACGGCGGTGGTCCCCACGTCGATCACCACGGTCTGGCCGGGACGCACCAGGGCGGCGGCGGCACGTCCGATGCGGGCCTTCGCGTCCGCGGCGGTCCCGGTGCGCTCGGCGAACGGGGCCTCCTCGCCGCCGACCTGCCCGAGCGCGATCGTCGCGCCCCCGTGGACGCGGGACAGCCTGCCCTGGCGCTCAAGCACCACGAAGTCGCGGCGGATCGTCTCCGCCGACACGCCGAGCTCCTGCGCGAGGTCGTCGGTGCTGACGACACGGGAGGTACGCAGCGCCTCCCCGATCCGCGCATGCCGCTCAGCGGGCAGCATGCCTGCCCACTTCTGTGGAAGTTTGTGCTTGCATGACGGAGATTATGCTTATATGTGGTTATCCGGTCAATACACAGCGCTATCGGAGAGGGAAACCTTTACCGGCGGTAGGGATCAGGCAGCGGGCGGGCGTGGCGGCGCGAAGCGCGCGCGCGTGGGACTGGGGCCACCGTCCCTCCATCCACCACGGCCCGGCCATCCACCACCGGGCGAAGGCCGAGCCGTGGCGCGAACCGCCGGTCAGTGGGTGCAGGTGGCCGAGACGGTGACGTTGTAGATCCACCACGCGCCGCCGGGCGCGGAGTAGACCAGCGACGACGTCGTGCTGTAGCCCGTGCACGCCTGGCCCGCCGCCAGGAGTGCCGCGCGGGCGGCCTGCGAGCCGTTCGCGACGGCGACGGACGGGCTCGCGCCACCGGCCTGCTGGGTCTCGGTGCGCGGCACGGTGTACGACGGCGGCGTGGACGAGGGGACCTCGCAGTTGCCCGACGCGGTCGCCTCGTAGATCCACGCCGAACCGTCGGGCGCGGTGTAGAGGTGTCTGGTGGTGACGGACACGCCCGAGCAGACCTCGCCCGCCGCGGCGGCCTGCTGGTTCAACTCGGCGCGGGCGTTGTTCTCCGCGGCGCTTTTCCCCGCAGCCGGGCTGGGGCCCCAGCCCGAGGAGGTGGCCGAGCGAAAGGTGGCGGCGAGCGCGGTGGGAGCGAACAGCACCGCGCCGACGGTCAACGCCAGGGCGACGACGAGGGCGAGGCGCAGAACCTGGGCAGGACGACGAACGCTGAGTTCCATGGTGTCCCTCTCGCGAAAGGCCGGAGATTCGGGATCGTCACCATAAAACCGGGCAGAGCGAGCCGACCAGCGCCCGGAGCGCGGGCAGGCATCCGCGCACGTCAAGGCTGAAACTTTCAGTCAGATCCGCACCACAGGCGGAAGCCGCACGCGACATCACCCGCGCGGCCTCGTCCCGCGCTCTTCGCGGCGAACGGACCTTTCTCTGTGCCCCCTCCTTCGGCGAGGGCGATGTGGAGATGCCACCCGCTTTTCGAGGACATGCTTGAGAGCCGGGCGTGACGCGGAAGAACCTCATCCCCCAAAAGCTTCAAGGTGGCATTAAATGCAATTTTCTGATTAAAAGCCAGAATACGGACAAACCGCGAGGACCGATTGTCGAGCCGACACGATCGGCTTAAGCTTCACAAGTCACCCTTTCCGCTGAAATATCATTTTCGTTTTTGGCGATGATCTGATCCCCGGCTCACCACCGCCCCCTCCCGAAAGGGTCCACCATGTTTCCCGCCCAACCTTCCCCCGACAGCGGCATGCGCGGGGACCGTTCCAACACGAACTGCGCCCCGGACGCGATCGCGCCAACCGTCTTCCAGCTGCTGCTGACGCGCCTGGAAGACCACGTCAAGGAGGCCGGGATCACGCAGAACGCGGTGTGCACCGCCGCGGTCACGGATTTCTGCGCGGCGGTCGCGGACCCCCAGCTCGACACGCTCGCCGGGCCCGCGCTGACGGTTCTGAACAACCACGTCGACGCGGCGATGCACGCATGCTCGCCCCTGGTCGGCGGGTGCTCGGTCTTGTCCTACGTGTCCATGGTCGCCATCAGAGCGACCACCTCCTACGCGAGGGCCAACAACATCGTCGCCGACGAGGACGAGAATACGCGCGTGAGCGCGGCGGTGCGCGCGCGCTTCGACTCGTACGTCGTCGTGTGCGAGCGGCGGCTCTACCTGAACCACGCGGACGTCCCCGCCGACCTGAAAGCCCTCATCCAGAACCACGCGCCGGGCTCGCTCAAGGACCCCCTGGTGGAGGCCGCCGAGCAGGTCCTCCACGCGGTGAACACGCCCAACGATCCCACCTCGACCGAGAAGGCCGCGCTGATCCAGGCCCTGGAGAACCTCGCGGTGGTCCAGGCCATGTACGCCAACAAGCTCGCCGTCGGCTCCGGCGCCCAGGGCGGCACCCTGCCCAACATCAGGGTCACCGACGCGTGCAAGACCCAGAAGCACTTCAACAAGCACGTCGAGCGGTTCTACAAGGACACGCCGACCGGCATGCTCATCTACGCCGCCCTCGTGCAGCCGTCGCGCAGGCCCCCCGAGAAGCACGTGTCGAACATCGAGGTCACCGAGGACACCGTTGAACCCGGCAGGTTCTGGATCGGCACCCGGGTGAGGCAGTACCGGGCGAACGCCGCACGGGTGGGCAACAAGGTGCGGCTTTCGGTGATGGACGAGATCTCGACGGTGGTGCACGAGATCGGGCACCAGGTCGAATTCTACCTTCCCGTCGTCGAATGGGTGCGCCTGCAGCAGATCCTCAGGATGCGCATGGTGGGTCCTCGACTCATTAACATCTATCCCAACGCGGACAAGCCGGAACCCGCCTTCGACATCAGTGCCATGCCGGCGTTCGAGGCGTACTACACGCCGCTGAACCAGTCGAGAAGCGGAAAGTACTATCCCGCCAAGGTCTACTCCTCGGGTGACACCGAGCTGCTGTCCATGACCGTGCAATTCTTCAGCCAGCCGAACACCGCCATCCTCATGATCCAGCACGACCCGGTGCTCGCCGCGACCGTCCTGCGGGCCATCCGCCCCGACGACTTCGCGAACTTCCCCGCCAACCTGCTGGCCCTGCTCCCCACGTAATCCCCTTCACGCATCGCCCTCGACCACGCGGCAGCGCTCGCGAACCGCCCTTCACGGCAGGGAGACCCATGCTCGTAAGGAAAGCCCCGACCGGCGAACGTGCACGCACAAAGGGCCGCGCTCCGGCCGAGCCGCGCGCCGCGGGAGGGGGCGGCACGAGCGCGGTCCCGGCCGACCCGGCACGCGGGCGGGGCCGGGTCGGACGCCTCGTCCGTGCCGTGACGGCCGCCGCGCTCGCACCGGTCGCCGCCGCGGCCCTGACCTCCCCCGCGGTCGCCGCACCCGGTACCGCCACCGGGGGCAAGGGACTGCGGTGGGAGGCGTGCGCCGGGGTGAGCACGCCGGACCTGCGATGCGCACGGGTCACCGTCCCCCTCGACCACCGCCGCCCGCACGGTCGCACCATCTCCGTCGTCATCTCCCGGCTGCCCGCCACCGACCCGGCGCGGCGCCGGGGCGTTTTGCTCACCACCGGCGGCGGCCCCGGCGGGCCGGGCGTCCCGCTGCCCGTCAGCCTCGCCCCGGCGCTGTCCCCCGAGATCCGTGCCCGGTATGACCTGGTCGGGTTTGACATGAGATTCGTCGAGCGCAGCACACCCATCGGCTGCGGGCAGCCCGAGGAGGAGCCCGGCGGGTTCTGGGTACGCCCCGCGCCCCCCGGACGCCTCCCCGCCGAAGCCGCCGAGGCCCGGCGGTACGCCGAAGACTGCGTACGGGCCTCCGGCTGGGCCCTGCCGCACGCCACCACCGCGAACGCCGCCCGCGACATGGACCTCATCCGCGCGGCCCTCGGCGAGGAGAAGATCTCCTACCTGGGCGGCTCGTACGCGGGGCTGCTCGGCACCGTCTACGGCACGCTGTTCCCCCGTCGCGTGGACCGGTTCGTACTGGACAGCCCGGTGAACGCCGACACGATCTGGCGGCCCTACGAGATGGGCCGCACCCCTGCGTTCGAGAAGGGAACGGTGGCCCTCGCCGCCTGGGTCGCCCGGCGGCACTCCGAATACGGTCTGGGGGAGACCACCGCACAGGTGCACGCCACGCTCACCGGGATCCTCGACCGGGCCACCCGAGCGCCCATCGTCATCGGGGGTCACGCCTGGACCGTCGGCGAGCTGGGTGCCCTGCTGGTGGCCGGGATCTACGACGAGCGCGCCTTCGGCGTCGTCGCCGCGGTCTTCGCCGCCGTCGCGGCCGGACGGGAGCCGTTCCTGCCGTTCCCCATCCGCCCTCCGCGGCCCGAAGGCGTGCCCGGCGTGCCCGCCGACCACTACACCGCCACCAACATCGCCTACCGCTGCGCCGATGCCCCCTGGCCGCGTGACCCGCGTGTCTACCTGCGCGACATCGCCTCCCAGCGGGACCGCCACCCGCTGTTCGGCCCGGCCAACGCCAACATCAACCCATGCGCGTTCTGGCCGCCCGCCAAGGACGAACCGGTGCGGCTCGACGGCAACCGCGCGCCGGCCGCCCTGGTCGTCGCGGCCCTGCGGGACGTGGCGGTGCCGCCGTCTGTGAGCAGGGCCGTGGCCGCGCGCATCCGCGGGTCACGCCTGGTCACGATCGACGCCCACACCCACGCCCCGTTCCCGCACTACGGGAACGTCTGCCTCAACGCCACGGTCACCCGCTACCTCACCACCGGTGAACTGCCGGCCACTGACACCGCCTGCTGACCCCGCCGCCCAGCGCGCCCTCCTCTTGTCCGTCCTGAGCTTCCCCCAAGGCCGGGCGGTTAACGTTTCCGCAGGTCACACAAGTCCGTTGAGGGAGCCCTGACGCGGAGCAACGAAGTGAGCCTCCCCCAGCAGTCGGACACCGGCGATCGCGCGGTTCTGAACGAATCACGGCTGGGGTGGACAGGGTCAGGTGACGGATCGCGCCACCAGGGCCATGGCCTGCCGCATGGCGTTCCGTACCTCGTCGGGACCGTCGCCGCGCTGCAGCGCGGTCAGTGCGGATGCGCTGATCGCGCCCACCATCGCGCCGACCAGGGCGGAGGCGGTGATCGTGTCGAGTCTGTCGGGAAACGCCCGCCGCAGCGCCTGGGCCAGTTCGGTCTGCGCGGAGAGGTAACGCTGCAGCAGCCGGGCCTGTAACACCGGCACCGAGGCCGCCAGCCGCGCGCGAAGTGCGGCGAGCCCGCTGGGAAGGTCGCTGTCCCAGGTGTTGGCGATCATCTGGTCCATCGCCCGCACCAGCACCTCGGGCAGCCGTTCCCCGGCGCGGCGCTCGGCGATCGCCTGCAGCGCCAGATCGACGCGCACGTCGGCATTGGCCAGGAGCACATCCTCCTTGGCCTGGAAGTGGAGGAAGAAGGTGCGGGGGGACACCTCCGCGGCATCGGCGATCTCGGCCACGGTCACGTGGTCGTAGCCCCTGTCCTCGAACAGGAGCACCGCCGCCTCGATCAATGCCTGCCGGGTGCGCTGCTTCTTGCGCTCTCGCAGTCCGTGTTTTTCCACCACGCGGGGCAGTTTAGTTCATCTTCCGCATTGATGCATACTGTGCATTGATACATAGACTGTAGTGAGTGGATGGAGATCGTTCATGGGAAGTCTGGACGGACGCGTCGTCCTCATCACCGGGGCAGGGCGAGGCATCGGGCGGGAAGAGGCGCTGTTCTTCGCCGCCGAAGGCGCCAAGGTCGTCGTCAACGACCCCGGCGTCGCCATCGACGGCACGGGCGGCGACGCCGGCGTGGCCGCGAAGGTCGTCGAAGAGATAACTGCCCGCGGCGGACAGGCCGTGGCCAACACCGACAGCGTCGCCGACTGGGACGGCGCCCGCCACATGGTGCAGACGGCCCTGGAGTCCTTCGGCGACCTGCACGTCGTGGTCAACAACGCGACCATCGAACGGAACATGGGCCTGACCGACCTGTCGGAGGAGGACTTCGACGACGTCGTGGCCGTCAAGCTGAAGGGCACCTTCGCGGTAACACACTGGGCGGCCCGCCACTGGCGCGACCGGTATCAGGCAGGGGTCCACACCGACCGCGCCGTGGTCAACACCTCCTCCGGCTCCGGGCTGCTCAACCCGCTGCCCGCGCAGGTCTCCTATGCGGCGGGCAACGCCGGAGTCGCGGCGGTGACCACCGTGGCCGCCCTCGAACTCGGCCGATACGGCGTGCGGGTCAACTGCATCTCCCCCTCGATGGCCCGCACCCGTCTCACCGTCGCCGTTCCCGGTATGAGCCAGGAACCACCGCCGGGCCGGTTCGACCCACTGCACCCAGCCGCCGGCGCGTCTGTCGCCGCCTACCTGGCCAGCACAGCCTGCCCGTTCACCGGCCAGGTGCTGTCAGTACGAGGCGGAACGGTCACGGTCAACCACGGCTGGTCCCTCGGCGGCCACATCCACAAAGACGGGCTGTGGAGCGTGGAGGAACTGGCCGAGAAAGTGAAGGAGTTGCCGATGGACGACCCGTTCGACAAGCTCGCCCAGGCCCTGACCGGCGCACTCGGCACCGTCGGACGCGACCAACTCCAGGAGATGATCAACGCCCTGCTTGACCGGGGAGTCCACTCCGACGCGGCCTCCGCATGACGCGATGAGCCACATCCCGGACCGCGTGCTCAGTCACGCGGTCCGCTTTCCGCGACAGGTCGCCTTGGACGCGTGCAGAGGGAGTTCGTACCGGGTGCCGCATCGGGCGCGACGTCGGAACAACTGCGGCACGGGGGGCTTGATCGTGTGACGGTGCCGGCCAGATGCGCGATCCGGCTCAGCCCGCTGCCGCCCTCGCGTGAATCGGCTGGTGCCACTCCAGGGCCTCGGGAGTGTCCCGGTACTCCATCGTCGCGCCCTCCTTTACCACGTGCGCCGCACGACACATGCAACAAGAAGACAGCCGCCTCGGCTCATTGGTTTACAACAACCTCAACAGTTCGCAGGGATGCTCACCAACGGGAGACAGCAGGCACAGAGGGACACATAAAGATCTCCCCCCTTTGACCGATGGATTGTGGAGCCCCATGAAGACACACACGAAATAGGCTAATTTCGGACTTATAGTGCAAATCTAGCAAATTTTCGCAAGTTGCATGATTCTCGCTCGACACGAGAGAGCCGGATGGGATAAAACACCTCTGAACTTTCCCAGGAGTGGCCGGCACTCGCCGCGCTTTCCCTCCTGAACGGAGCCCGGTGAACCAGCACATGCCGGCAACCGCCGCTCTCCGACCGCTCACCGCCGAAGATCCGCCGCAGATTGGCCCGTATCGCCTGGTGAGGCGTCTCGGAGCAGGCGGTACGGGAGTCGTCTTCACAGGTATTGACGCTCTTGGAGTCTGACCCGGCGCGGGAGCACCGAGGAAACACCATGCGCTCGACCTGGAATGGATCATCGAAGAAAAACGACGAACCTCACCGGCTCCCGACCCTGCAGACCGGCGTTGTCGGAGTCTGTCACCGTGCCGCAGCCATTAATTCCCAAAAATGAGTAATGCTGAGGCCTTCACGGCGTATCTAATGGGATGAGGGGGCCCGTATCGCGTACCTCGGGCCGTCCGCGTCAGCGATCTTGAGGAGAGTAGTCGCCGTGTCGCATTCTCCGGAGCCCACCTACAATTATGCCCTTCCAAGGGCATTTCCCTTCTACATCACGTGCGACGTGTCCCACTCGATGCACGCCCCCCGCGAGGACGGCAGGCAGACTCCGTTCGACATCCTTTCCAACTGTGTCGGGGAGCTGCTCTTTCAGCTCGAGGCCGGTGATCCGGGGGTGAGCGAGGCCGCGCACGTGTCCATCGTGGCCTTCCATGACAGGGCCGACGTGGTGCTCCCGCTCACCCGGCCCTGTGACGCGAGCAACATCCCCGCGCTGCCCAAGGGTGGTCAGACCAATTACGAGCAGGTGTTCCTGACCCTGCGGCAGCTCATCCAGGCCGACTGCGCCCGCCTGGCCGGGCAGTACCAGCTCAAGGCCCCGGTGGTCTTCTTCATCACCGACGGCGAGCCCTTCGTCGGAAAAGGCCGCCAGCCTGCCGAGGTCTGGTTGCCCGCCCGTGCCAGGCTGACCGACCCCACGTTCCCGCACCGCCCGCACATCACGGCGATGGGCTTCGGCCAGGTCACCGAGCAGACCCTCTGCCAGGTGGCGACATCCTTCCGGAACAACCCGTTGGCGTACGTCGCGGACGAGTCGATCCAGGCGGTCAAGGTGGTGGCGGCGATAGCCCAGGCGGTCCAGGACAGCATCGGCAGCTCGATCAGGAATTCCGACTTCGTGATCCCGATTCCGGCCGGCATGCGCCGGCTCCCGTGCGGAGGCTCCTGATGGGCCCACCGGGCCGGATCCGTACCAGCGCGGTCGCCACCCTCGTCATCGGGTTCGCCGTCGCCGGCTGCGGCGGGTCCGGCGACTCGGGACGGCAGATCATCGTCAACGCGCGAGCGGGAGAGCGTGAACAGCTCGTGGCCGAGATCTACGCCGCCGCGCTCGACCGGGCCGGCGTCGACGGCGTCGCCAAGAAGGTGGCCAGGGTCGCGGACTACACGAAGCAGCCGGGCGACGCACGGGTCGCCATCGACTACGACCTCGACGTGCTCATGGCCGCGTCGCCGGCCCCGTCGACGCCGGACGACCAGCGACTCCCCACAGCCCTCCCCGGGCACACGCTCGTGGGCAGGACGGCGATCCAGAGCCGCGCGGTGCTTGCCGTGTCCCCCTCGCTGCAGCGGGACGTCCGGACGGTTGCCGAATTCGCGCAGAAGTACCAGAACGATACGACCCGCGTCACTGTCCTGGTCCCGCCGGAGTTCAGCGTGTTCGACCGGGCACTGACCGACCGGGGACTCGCCGTCAGCGGTCAGGCGGACTTCGACGCCACCGCCCTGACACAGTCCGGTTTCACGGGAGGCGCGATCGTCCCGGCCGGCTCGAAGAAGGGGGACCTCGTCCCGCTCGAAGACCCGGACAACATCCTGCCTCCCCGGACGCTGAGCGTGTTCGCCGGCGACCAGGTCACCGAGAGGGCTCCTGAGGCCGAGCGGGTGCTCCAGGAGGTGACGGACGTACTCACCCCGCAGGTCGTCGACCGTCTGCTCACCGAGGTGAGGAACAACGGGAAGAAACCGGCCGACGTGGCGAGGGACTGGGCGGGCGACAACGTGTCGACGTCGTCCGGGTTCCCTCTGGAACAGACGATCCTGGCCCTGTTGCTGGGCGGGGCGGCAGCGTTCACCGCGCTCTACCTCCTCGGCTGGCGTCCCGCGACGACCGCCGCGCGTGGCGGGAGGCGGCCGCACGTGGCGCCCCCCGACGCGCCGCAGTCCGTTGTCACGCAGGACACCCGCGTGGTCGTCGGTCCCGAGCCCAGGCGGATCGCCGTGCACCTGCCCTGGAGCACCACCTCGGCCGATGCCGGGCTCGCACTCGACGGAGGCCTGGTCAAGGGCACGACGGTGCGCGCCGCCACGGTACGGGGCCGCACGCACAGCTTCCGCGGCGAGACCCGGCAGGACGCGTACGGCGTGCGGCTCAGCGGCGACGAGCGCTGGGTTATCGCGGTCGTGGCCGACGGCCTGGGCAGCGCGCGCCACGCGGAGATCGCGTCCACGGCCGCCGTCAGGGCCGCGCTGGACGGGATCGACTCCGCGTTGCGGTCCGGTGAACGCCCGCAGAGCTGGGACTGGAAATCCGTGCTCGCCCACGTGTCCGACACGGTCCGGCGGACCACCGAGTCCCTGGGCGTGCCGCGGCCGGGCACCAATACCGAACGCACCCCTTCCGCACGACCCGGGACCACTCTGACCGTGGCCGTCCTCCCTTCGGAGGGAGAGGGGCAAGCCGTGTGCGCCGCCGTCGGCGACTCCCCGGCCATCCTCGTCACCGGCGGCCGGTGGCAGGCGTTGGCGGGCGAGGGAGGAGGAGGCGACAACGTGACGGCGGCGATCCCGGGCGACCTCGCCGACATCCAGGTCCAGATGTTCTCGTGGCGCGCGGGTGACCTGCTGGTGCTCAGCAGCGACGGCTTCGCCGCGGGCGTCGCGGGCGGCCGGACCCCGCTGGCCCAGCGGCTGTCCCAGACCTGGCGAACCCCCCCGAGCCTGGTCGACTTCGTCCGGGAGGTCGACTTCCGCCTCTCCACCTTCGACGACGACCGGACGGTGGTCGCGATCTGGGCCGGACGCCACGATACGGCCGTGCCGTGACGGATCTTCCGATGATCGTCCACGTCGGCGAGCTGACATTCACCGGGGAGGGGCCGGCGCTCCGCGACGGAGGGCAGACGGACGGACTGCGGCTCTGCATCGCCCCCGACCGGCGCACCTACCTGTTCAAGAGGTACAGGTCCGAGACCGCCGACGAGGTGCGCGTCCCCGCGCTGCATTCCATGATCCGCTGGCGCAGGGAGCTCCCGGACGAGGAGCGTGCGGTGCTGGACGAGAGGTGCGCCTGGCCGATCGCCGTCGTCGGCACGCCCGCCAGGGCCGAGGGCATCCTGATCAGGCTCGCCGAAAGGTCGATGTTCGAACAGCGGACCTCCGGCTCGGGTGAGGCGACCGAGACCCCGCGTCACCTCGACGAGCTCACCCGGAGCCCGGACCGTGCGAGGCGGATCGCGCAACGGTACGAGGTGAAGAAGGCCTACTACGAGCCGCCGTACAAGCTGGCCGTGCTCGGTGAGCTGCTGGACACCGTCACCTGGCTGCACCAGCACGGGTACGCGGTCGGGGATCTGCAATTGCGCAACGCCGTCTTCACGATCGATCCGCGCCCCAAGGTGTACCTCCTCGACTGCGACTCCTGCGTGCCGCTCATGGGTGAGGGCGCGATGCCTCCTGTCGACCCGGAACAGTGGAAGCTTCCGGTGGAGCGGCGTGGGGTGGCCTTCGACGTGACCTCGGATCACTACAAGTTCGCCTGGGCGGTGGTGCGCTGCGTCCAGGAGACGGTCGAAACCTGGCAGCCGGATCCGGTGGTCCTCCGAAGGGTCATGCCGTCGGCCCTCGCCGACACGCTCATCGAGTGCAGCCGTACCCTGCCGCCGCCCGGTGTGCGGGAACGGCTCCGAGAGGCGGCCGCGGTGTGGCCGAGGATGGTCATCGGGGAGCGGCTCTACGTCAACGTGGACGGCTTCATCAAGAAGCCCTGGCCGACGGGCGAGTCGGCCGTGACACCGGCCCCGATCACTGCCACGCCTCCGGTGCCGGCCACCTCGGCAGGTTCGGGAGGAGAAGTGAAGTGGGCGGTCGTGGCGGTGGCCGTGCTGATCGTGCTCTTCTTCCTCGTCATCGCTCTGGGTAAGTGACCTCGTTCAAGGGGAGTGAATCGAATGTCAAGCACCAGCCGTGTTCCGGGCGTCATGACCGCACCCCCCGCGGAGTAACCGATGCTTCGCCACCTCTCGATGCTCGCCGTGTCATTGGCCGTGTTCACAAGCCCGGTGCTACCGTCCCCCACGCCGACCGTGCCCGACGGCTGTAAGCCACCCGACGTACGGCGTCAGGAGCTCCAGGTGGCGAGAGACACGCTGCTGAACGTGCCGGGCGCGGACATCGACATTCAGGTGATTCCCCAGACCCTCCTGCCGACCTCGACGTCCTACGTCATCGACTACGTGGTGGAAAACTGCTCGGCGGACCGTGGCATCGCCGCCCGGGACAACGTCGTCTACACGGTCATCCTCGAGGTCGGCCCGAAGGTCCCAGATGTGCGAAATCTTTCCCGCGCCGACGCCGAAACCGTCCTCGACGCCGCCGGCCTGGGCAAGAACCCGCAGCCGGCGAGCGCGAGCGCCGACTGGAAGGTCGCCGGCCAGGATCCGCCCGCGGACCAACTGGTGAGCTTCGGCACGACCGTGCGAATAGACCTGGTCTCCCCGAATCCACCCCCGCCCGAGATCACCACTCCTGCACCACCGCCAGTGAGACCGGAGACCCAGGTGACCGTGCCGTCGCTGATCGGACTCGGCCCGGCAGTGGCCAGGCTGCAGCTCTCGGAGGTCGGCCTGGTGCTCCGCGTGGATCCCGATTCGCCCGAGACGGGGACGATCCGCAGCCAGGATCCCGTGGCCGGCAGCCAGGTCTCCGAGGGCGCGACCGTGACGGTGTCGCTGCAGAAGGCGGTGACGGAGCCGCCGAACCCGGGGCCGAACCCGGGTGAGACGGTCCCTGGAGAGCCCTCTGGGACCGACAACGGCTCCTCTTCACCGCTGATCCCCGTAGCGCTCGTAGGGATCGTGCTCCCAGGACTGGCAATCGTCCTCATCCTCGTCCTCGTCGCCCGAACCCTGCGGGCCCGCCCTACCGTGCGAACAAGCGATCCACACCAGGTCCAGCCCCGGCCACCGTCCCAAACCAAGCCGTATCCCCAGGTCCCGACCCAAACCCAGCCCCAGCGGGTGCCATCGATCCACTGCGATCCGCACCCCGATCCCACCCCGCGCCTGGAGATTCACCTGACCGGCTCTCCGCCGCCTGGCGCGGCCCCGTCCGCCCCGGTGCCGGACATCCGGGTGGAACTGTTCGCGGACCCCGGCCGCCAGGAACTAAGAGAGGTCGTATCGTGACAGTCCACATCGAAACCGAGCCGGGCACTGCCGATCTCCTGCTCTTCCCGGACCCGGGAAACGCGACGGCGGAGCTGTCGCGGGCCCTCGACACGCACCGCACGCTTGAGCGGGTCGAGGACGGCCCTCAGCGAGCGGGTTCGGCCTTCCGCGGCGCGCTCAACGGCAGGGTCGCCGACGCGGGCGGCGAACTGCTGCGCGGCATCGAACTGGGCACGGTCCTGCTCGGCGGCTGGCTGCAGTACCGGGAGCTGGGGCTCGCCGCACGCAGGAGCGTCGAACAACCCGGAAGCACCGAAATAGTGCGCCTGGACGGACACACGATCACGTCAAAGCACGCCCCCTACGTCGACGTATACATCGAGGGTCAGTACGTGGCCCGCATCGGCTTCGGCATCGACCTGGAGTTCGGCGTCGGCCTGCTCCAGGCGAGCATTCGCAACGGTCGCCTGATGAGCCTGCGCGCGGGCGACTGCACGGCGAGCATAACGTGGAGCGTGGAGGGCTTTCCGGTGGCCCAGAACACGGCGAGACTCACCATGCCACTCCAGCTCAGGCTCGGTGACGGGATCCGCCTCGTTGGAACGGACGCATCGCAACCATGACTGCGTCACCGCCGATCCGACCGCCGTTCGGGTGGTCCAGCAGGCCCGGAACCTAGTGCTTAACCTGGGCAACCGTGCAATTGAGGCTTCACCGCAGCTCGGAAGGGGAGAGGGCGGACGAGTCGGCCTGTAGGCCGGGTTCTGATTCGGCCTGCCCCTGATCTGCGGCGGAACCCACGATCAAGGCCTTGAGCTGCAAGAACGCTCTCATTGCTTGACATTGTCTGCCACCGTCCGTAGATGCGATGTGCCCCCGATGTGCCCTCAGCCGGGCCTCTTGAGGGACGAGTAACAGTGCCTGAAGGAGGTGGACGGCATCGGCGTCCATGAACCCTGGGGCGATCCCTCTGACACTTGACCGCTCGCCCCGTACGGGAGTGCACCGGCGCGGGGTGCACCCAGCACTCAGTGAGCGTTTGGCTCATAAATGAAGGGTTTTGTGCTTGTTTCTGCGAGCAGTGAAGGGCGCGGAGAATGGAACGTCTGGGAAGCCGGTATCTGTGGTGGTGCGTGGGGTGGATGTGCCGGCGATCTATGGCTTTAGAACTCCTAACAGAATGCGATCAGTGGTTGAGGCGGCGCCAGCAGATGATGGCGGAGGCCAGGATCATGAAGGCTTCATGGATGTCGTCGCGGATCTCCCAGCGGATGCGTAACCGACGAAACCAGTGCAGCAGGGCGAGCGTCTGCTCCACCACCCACCGATGCACACCCAGGCCAGAGCCGTGCGGAGTTCCTCGGCGGGCAATGATCGGCTCGATTCTCTTCTCCCGCAGCTGACGACGATAGCGATCGTGACCGTAGGCGCGGTCGGCATACAGCGCCGTGGGACGTCGGCGGGACTTGCCGACCTTGCCGCGGACCGGCGGGATCGCCTCGATGAGAGGCATGAGCTGCAGAATGTCGTTGCGGTTGCCGCCGCCGAGACTGACCGCCAGCGGGATGCCGTTCCCGTCGGTGATCACATGGTGTTTCGAGCCGGTCCTGCCTCGATCGACCGGGCTCGGGCCGGTTTTGGGCCGCCCTTGAGTGCTCGTACATGGGAGCTGTCGACCACCGCCTTGGACCAATCCAGCCGGTCAGCGGCATGCAACTCGACCCGCAGCAACTCATGGAGCTGGTTCCAGACGCCGGCCTGGCGCCAATCGCGCAGTCGTCTCCAGCAGGTCATCCCCGAGCCGAACCCCAGCTCCTGGGGCAAGAACTCCCACGGGATCGCGGTGTAGAGCACGAACAAGATCCCGCATAGTGCTTTGCGGTCGTCGATCCGTTTGCGCCCGGGGTTGCGGTAGCGGCGTTCGATCGTCGGAAGCAACGGCTCGATGCGTTGCCAGAGCCCATCGGGCACGATCCACGGTGGCTGCTCGCCCTACCTCACATCCAGTTCAACGACCGATCATGTTCGCGGACTCGGCCAGCCTCATTCTGTTAGGAGTTCTTAATCCTGTCTGGTTCCACGATGATCCATGGTGAGTTCTTTGTGGCCGGCGATGGCGCTGTAGTTCGCTGTCGTGACCTGCAAGCCTCTGGGCTCGACGGCCTGGTAGGCGGTAGGCCATTCCATGGCTGGACCTTCCCCCTATCCCAGCGATCTGTCCGATGCCCGCCGGCAGCTGATCGAACCCCTCCTGATCGCCTGGCGCGCCCGCCGTCAGGCCGGCGCCCCAGGCTTCGGACGGCCTGCCGAGCATGATCTGCGCACCATCATGAACGCGATCTTGTACATGGATCGCACCGGCATCCCCTGGCGCTACCTGCCGCATGACCACCCGCCCTGGGCCACGGTGCAGGAGGTACTTCGCCGCCTGGCGCGACGAAGAGGTGTTCACCGAGCTGAACGGGCTGCCGCGCCGCCTGGTGCGCCAGGCCGAAGGCCGCAACTTCGAGGCGTCGGCGTGCGTGATCGACGCACAAAGCGTCAAGACCTCCGCCAACGTCCCCGTCGCCGGCCAGGACACGGACGCGGCCAAGAAGATCATCGGCCGCAAACGCAGCATCGCCACCGACACGCTCGGGCTGCTGCTCGCCGTCGTGGTCACCGCCGCCGGAGTGCAGGACTCAGCCGCCGGCATCTCTCTGCTCGACCGGCTCGCCACCGGCCATCCCACCGTCAGCAAAGCCTGGGTCGACGGCGGCTACCAACGCGCACACTTCATCGACCATGCCGCCACCCTCGGCATCGACGCCCACGTCGTGCCCCGAGACCCCGCTGCTCGGGGGTTCACCGTCCTGCCGCGCCGATGGGTCGCCGAGCGCACCCTGGGCCGGCTCATGCAGCATCGCCGCCTGGCCCGTGACTACGAAACCCTGCCCACCAGATCCGAAGCCATGATCCACCTCGCCATGATCGACACCATGACCCGACGCCTCACCGGCGAAAACACCCCAAACTGGCGCGGAACCTAAATATCCGAGCCAGACAGAACCCACAGGATCAAACACTCACTCAGGAGCACGAGGTCCAGGAACTGATCGCGGCTTGACGGTCCTCTGCTCACCGGGTCTCGATCCGGCCTGTCAGAGGCGCCCGGCCTCCTGCATGAATTGCAAGATCATGGTTTTGGACGCCCTCGCAATCTCATCGCAGATGTCGTAGGAACGGGGGTGATCGGGATGCCGGATCACCCACACGAGAGAATGGGTAATGATCTGGTCGACGTCGCTGGGGCGCAGCATCATCGCCTCACCTATGTGCCGCATAGCCGTGGGTGGCTGATCCTCCCAAAGCCGGTACCAGACCCCCTGCTCAGTGTTGAGGATGATGTGCCTATCCCCCTGAGGATTGAGGATGCAAATCCCCATCCCCATCCCGGGAGAGTTCGGTCCGGGTGCCCATGGCGTTTCTCGCTGAGACACGGGACACTCCTGTGCGGTGGGGGGTTCAGCGGACCAGATCAACTTGCCGTCGCCATCTTTATCAATCAGCCCATCAGGTGCGCCTTCCACGCGAGGGTTGAGATCTACTCGTAACCCCACCGTTTCCTGTGGCGGCCGAGACGCCGTATGTCAATGGCCAAGTGCGTGGCTCAGGCGCAAAGTGTGTGACGTCGTGACCGACTGTGATTCCGTCAGTGACTACAGAGGATGATCTTTCGTAAGAGGTCGAGGTTGGCGCGGCCATATCGGCTGCGTTTGAGGGCCTTCACCCTGGTCACGTTGCCCTCGACCGCGCCAGAAGAGTAGGGCAGGGACAGGCCGTTGGTGACGGCGTCCAGGTCACGCTCGATGCCCCGGGCAAAGGAGTGCAGCTGGGGGATGTCGTCGGCGTCAACGGCGGCCAACCAGGCTTTGAGATCCGTCTGTCCACTACGTTCGCTCATCATCTGGGCGAACGCGGTGACGTGCCTGGCCAGGGCGCTCAGATGCGGGCTGCGAGCCAGGACGGCTTTGAGCCGGGTGTTCTCATCGTTGGTGAGGTGGTCGGGGTGGCTGGTGATCCAGCGGGTGGTCTCACGGACCGTGGGAGGTGGCGGTGGGAGATCGGGGGTGGTGACCGCGGCTCGCAGAGGCTCTAAGTAGCGGCGGACGGTGCGGCGGCTGCCGCGATAGCCGCGCTCGCGGAGTTCGGCATACAGTTGAGCGGCATTGATGATCTCGTCTTCGGTGACGCGTTGCCGCAGATAGGGGACGAATTCCTCGAAGGAACGGGTCCGGGAGCGCGGTCCGTTGATGAGGTGCTCGGCGGTGGCGGCGCTCACGAACTTGCGGACGGTTTTGCGGTCCAGACCCAGCCGCTGGGAGATCGCTGAGATCGTCATGCCGCGTTCGGCGAGTTCACGGACGATGGCGTGACGTTCCCGGGTTCGGGCCGCCGTGTGTGACTCGGGCCGCGCCTTGGGCTCGATCACCGCTGGCGCGGCGGGCCTTGGCACCGGCTCGGGCTCGGGTTCTGGCAGGTCACTGCGGTGCGTTCGGACGGCGGCCTCGGTTGCTTTGCATAAGTTGTTCCACAGATGCCAGCGATCGGCCACTTCGATCGCGTCCGGTGCCCCGGTTCTGGAGCCCTCGGCGTAGGCGCCGGCCCGGTCCCGGCAGATCACCTCGATGCCGGGATGCTCGCGCAGCCAGGCGGCGAAGGTGTCGGCCTGGCGGTCGTCCAGGACGTCGATAGGGCGGCCGGTCTCCATGTTGACCAGCAAGGTGGCGTAGGAGTGCCCGCGCCGTTTCGCCCAGTCGTCGACCCCCAGCACGGTGACCTGGCCGATCTCGGGATCGGGCAGGGCGCGGATCAATCGGATCAGTGTGTCCCTCGACACCGTGACGCCGAGCAGGCCCAGCAATCGGGTGGCGGCTCGCCCGGCCAGCGCGAGGGCGAACCGCTCCAGCATGCGCCGCAGCAGGGAGGTGTTGCGGGCATGTCGCCTGGCCAGGCTGCTGATCGGCTCGGCGAAGGTTCGTATCTGGCAGGTCGGGTTGCCGCACTTTAAGCGGCGTACGGTCAGGTTGATGAGGATCTGGCGGCCGCCGGTCGGCAGGTCCTGCAGCAGTCGCCGGTAATGTCCGTGCAGCCGGGTCGACGGCGCCCGGCATCCTGGACAGAGGGCGGGCGCTCCGCCGGTCCGTGCCTGGATCAGCACATAGCCGCTGCGATCGACGAGCTCTTCCACGACCAGCTCGGTCAGGTGGGGGAAGAAGACCTGCAGGAGGCTTCGCCTGCCAGGGGTTCGGCATGCTGCACAATGAACTCCGCGGCCGCTTGTTGACGATCACGTTCTTGGTCGAACCCGATCATCACCGAGCGGTCGCATTCATGCGCGTACCGTTACTCGATCGCGATCAGCCCCGGACATAGCCCTCTGTCGCGATCCGTGACCGCTTCACACACTTTGCGCCTGAGCCAACCATCCATGTCCACCGACACCGAACGCCGTACCGCCTTCATCTGCGGACTGCGGGACCTGGCCACCTTCATGGAGACCAACCCCGCCATCCCCATCCCGACCGACCCGACGATCATCACCTACTACCCCGAGCAGAACACCGACACCGGCCTGCGCGCCGAGGTCGACCGGATCGCCGCACTGTGCGGCACGAAGGTCGACCCGCGCCTGCTGCCGCACGGCCTCTACACGGTCGCCCGCTGCTTTGGACCGATCCACTTCGAGGTAACGGCGATCCTCGAAGCCGCCCGAGACGGTGCCACCGGTGAACCGCCCCATGGGTTCTGATCCGCCCAACGAGCGGGTGACTGCGGCTGAGATCCCGCCCAAGCGGTGGCGGTGCTGCCACTGCGGCGGCACCGGACTCGACAGCCTCGGCATCACCTGCGAATCCTGCGACGGCCTCGGCTTCTGCTGAGAGTCGTCGGCGCCCCCGGCCTGGCCGTACATCCGCCAAGACGCCTGCCAGGTCGGGGGCCATCCCCTCTCACCCAACGAGTGAAAAGAGGTCTCCATCTTGCCCGCATCCACAACCAACAAGCACGCGATCACGGGCATGATCGCCCGCCTGCATGACCCGAACTACTCCCTATGGGCCGCCCAGATCCGCGCCACGGGCGGCTGCCGCCAGCCGATCCACCTGAGGGGCCGCGTCGACCACCTCGACCGGAGCACCGGCGAACTGCTGCACCGTTACAGCACCCGCACCGAACCCGACGGCATCCTGCGCGTCCCCTGCAAGACCCGGCGCGCGTCCCGCTGCCCGGCCTGCGCCGAGGTCTACCGGGCCGACACCTACCAACTGATCCGCGCGGGCTTGGCCGGAGGCAAGGGCGTCCCCAACACTGTCACCGGCCACCCCTGCCTGTTCGTCACCCTCACTGCCCCCTCCTTCGGCGCCGTCCACGCCTGTCGGGAGAAGAACGGTAAGACCCTGCCCTGTCACGCCCGGCGCGATGCGGCCACCTGCCCGCACGGGCACGTCATGTCCTGCACCACCCGGCACGGCTCCGAAGAGGCGTGCCTGGGCGAACCGCTCTGCCTGGACTGCTACGACCATGCCGGAAGCGTGCTGTTCAACGCCCTCGCCCCGCAACTGTGGCGCTACTTCACCGATGCCCTGCGCCGCCGCGTCGCCAAATCCTCTGGCCTGACCTTGCGGGAACTACGCCAACAGCTCACGATCTCCTTCGCCAAGGTCGCCGAGTACCAGCGCCGCGGCGTCGTCCACTTCCACGCCGTCATCCGCCTCGACGGCCCAGACGGACCCACCTCGCCACCTCCGGCCTGGGCGACGACCGACCTGCTGGCCGACGCCGTACGGCATGCCGCCTCGGCCGTGTCCGTGACCGTCCCTGCCGTCGCCGACGAACCTTCCCGCGTGCTGCGTTGGGGCACCCAGATCGACACCCGGCCGATCACCATGAACGGCGAACTCTCCGACCAGGCCGTCGCCGGCTACATCGCCAAGTACGCCACCAAAGCCGCCGAATGCGTCGGCACCCTCGACCAGCGCATCAACCCTCTCGATGACCTGACCGCCTTCAACCTCCGCGAACACCCCCGCCGCCTCATTACCGAGTGCCTACGCCTCGGCGCCCTCGACGAACTGGCCGACCTACGGCTGATCCAATGGGCACACATGCTCGGGTTCCGCGGCCACTTTTCCACCCGCTCCCGCCACTACTCCACCACCCTCGGCGACATCCGAGCCGACCGCACCGCCTACGCTCGCGACGAGGCGATCACCACCGGCCGACTGCCCCTCTTCGACGAGGACACCGTCCTCGTCATCGCCGAATGGGAGTACGCCGGAAAGGGCTACTCACTCGGTGACGCGCTCCTCGCCGCCGCGCTGACCGGAGTACCTCCGGCCGCCCCCGGGGGTATCAATGAAGACGCTTGATCGTCTCTGGACGGTGGACGAGGTTGCCGCCTACCTGGGAGTACCAGTGGCGACCCTCTATCAGTGGCGCTGCAGAAGGACCGGACCGCCCGGCCACCGGATCGGCAAGCACCTGCGCTACCTCCCCGAAGACGTACGCGCCTGGGTCCGGGAGCAGACATGACCGTCTACGACCGATGGCACAAGTCCCACCCCGACCCCGGAGAGACGAAGTGCTCCGAGCACAAGCGTGTACCGACTGCCAAGCACGGACAGGGAGTGCGCTGGCAGGTCCGCTACCGGGATGAGAAGGGCGAGCAGCGCAAGCGCAACTTCGAGAAGAAGGCCGACGCCGACCGTTTCGACGTGACGCGTCGTGCCGACGAACCGCGTGGCGAGTGGATCGACCCCAAACTCGGCCAGACCAGGTTCCAGGTGTACGCGGGGACGTGGCTGGCCTCTCGGCTGCACAAGCCCGGAACCTCGATGACCTACGAAGGGCACCTGAAGAACCACATCAACCCGGTGTTCGGTCTGGTTCCTCTGATCTCCATACGGCCTACTTCGGTACAGAAGTGGGTGAAGGACCTACACGCGAAAGGCCTTGCTCCGCGTACGGTCGAGACCATTTATGTGATCTTCTCCAGTATCATGCGCGGAGCTGTACGGGACGGCATGATCCGCCGCTCACCATGCGTCGACATCCGCTTGCCGGAGCCGGACAAGACCACGATCCGACTCCTCTCCCCCGCCGAGGTGCTCGCGCTCTACCGGGCCATGCGGCCGCCCGACTACGCGCCACTGATCCTCCTGGGCGCCGCGGCCGGTCTCCGACAGGGAGAGGCTCTCGGTCTGGCCGTCGACCGGATCGACTTCGCCGAGGGCATGTTGACGGTGGACCAGCAGGTCGTGGTGATCGATCGGCGTCCGACGCTGGCTCCGCCGAAGACCAAAGCCTCTGTCCGCGACGTTCCGATACCGGCCGTTCTCGCCCATGCTCTGGCCGAGTACATCGACAGGCACGAACCCGAGGACGTGCTCTTCCGAACGACGCGCGGGAATCTGATCCGTCGCGACTACTTCAACGCCGAAGTCCTGAAGCCTGCGATCTTCTCAGCGGGAGTACCGGCGGACATGACGTTCCACGATCTTCGGCACACCTTCGCCAGTACGGCGCTCGCCGAGGGCGTCATCTCCGAGGGGTCCCGGTGACTCGGGCACGAGTCCATCACCACGACCGTGGATCTCTACGGGCATCTCGTCCCGGAGGCATCTGAGCGGGCGCGGACGGCGCTGGACAATGCCTTCGCCTCGGCCCTCGGGCCCGCGTAATGTGCCCCCGATGTGCCCCCTCAAGGATTCGATCTTCCTGAATGAGGGTTCCGCCACAGGTCAGGGGCGGGAAAGGCGGACGAGTCGGCCTGTAGGCCGGGTTTTGTCCTTCACGTGTGTGAAGGGGCGACCATCCATCTAGGACCGACGTTGCCGTCGGCCTCAAGCGGTCTACCCGCGCGACTCGGGCGAGCAGCCCTCAGGCGTCGCGCGCGGGACGCTCCGGAGAGCGCCCCTTCTTGACCTTGCTCCAGGTGGGGTTTACCGAGCCGCCCACGTCACCGTGGGCGCTGGTGGTCTCTTACACCACCGTTTCACCCTTACCCCGTCCTGCGACGAGGCGGTCTGTTCTCTGTGGCACTTTCCCGCGGGTCACCCCGGGTCGGCGTTACCGACCACCCTGCTCTGTGGAGCCCGGACCTTCCTCGGCGGGTCTCGCGAGAGACCCGACGCGGCCGCCCGGCCGGCTCGTCCGCCGTGATCCAAGCCTAACGGCTCCCAAGTGGACTCCAACCGAGCGGCAAGTCGCGTGCGCTGGAATACGGATCAAGCGAGACGGGACGGACGAGCAGCGGGGGAACCGATGAGAGCACCGACGACCGGCGAGGCGGCCGGTTTCGCACGCCATGAGGATTTCGGCCGCCGCGGAGGGCGGGTGTTTCACCGTCTCCGCGGCCGGGGTCTGTCATGGACGTGAGAGACCGTCCGCGCGGGGATCTCAGCATCCCCGCGGCCTTTCTGGCGCAGGGCTTCACCGCCCCTGCGGCCTTTCGTGGACGTGAGACCGCCGAAGCGGAGGTCTCATCGCCTTCACGGTCTGTCGAGGTGAGATCGACGGTTCAGTGGAGGTGCGAGGTGTCGTTGAACGCCTTCACCACCGCCGGGCCGTCGGCGTAATACTCGATCAGGGACAGAGCTGACAGGTCGAGATGCATGCGGTACAGCGCGCCGAGGGGAGCGAGCAGCGCGGACTGCAGCAGCATCTTGATCGGCGTGACGTGGGAGACGGCGAGGACCGTCCTTCCCTCGTAGCGCTCTATCAGCAGGTCCCCGATCGCCTGGACCCGCCGCGCCGCCACCCCGAAACTCTCCCCACCCGGCGGCGCGGCGGACGGGTCCGCCAGCCACGCGGCGAGTTCGTCGGGCCAGCGGCGCTGGATCTCGGTGAACGTGTAGCCTTCCCAGGCTCCGAAGTCGGCCTCCCGCAGCCCCTCCTCGACGACGACCTCAAGTCCCGTCCTCGCCGCGACGATCTCCGCGGTGGCGCGGGCGCGCTTGAGCGGCGAACTGACGATCACCTGGATGTCGTACGGCTTCCCGGCCAGCTTGACCGCGGCGGCCTCGGCCTGGGCGACACCGTTGGGCGTGAGTTCGGGGTCTCCGAGCCCGGAGAACCTCCGTTCGATGGAGAGCGGCGTCTCACCGTGCCGGAGAAGGTACAGCGAGGTCGCGGTGGAGGTGGGTGGACGCCAGCCGGTGCTCGAACCGGGGGGAGCGATCGTCGGAGTCGCCTGGGCCGTACCCTCGGCAGGCTCTCCCGTCCGGCCCGCCCGTGCCGATGTCTCCGGCGCCTGCGCCGACCGGTCCCGCGTGCCGGAGATCCTGCCACCGGATGCCTCCGGGGCGGAGGCCCGGCTTCCGGGCCCCTCCGCGCCGGAGACTCCCCTGCCGGAGACTCCCCTGCCGCCGGGCGCTTCACCGACAGCGGACCGGCCTCCGGGCGCTCCCGCGCCGGAAGAGCCGGAGGATGCCGAGGAGTCAGAGAGGCGCCAGGGGCGGCCCTTGGCCGCGGCGTCCATCGCCTCGTTGGCGAGGCGGTCGGCGTCCTTGTTCTTCTCGCGGGGGATCCAGCGCCAGGTCACCCTGAGACGTCTGGCGAGGGCCGCGGCCTCCAGGGCGAGAGGACGCAGGCCCTCGTTCTTGATCTTCCACCGGCCGGCCATCTGCTCGATGACCAGCTTGGAGTCCATCCGGACCTCGACCTGCGCGCCGTCGCCGGCGAGGGCGAGGAGCGAGGTCAGGCCCGCGATGAGCCCGCGGTACTCGGCGACGTTGTTGGTCTGGGTGCCGATCGACTCGGCGGTCTCGACCAGCACCTGGCCGTCGGCGGCGTCCTTGACGACGGCACCGTAACCGGCCGGGCCCGGGTTGCCGCGCGAGCCGCCGTCCGCCTCGATGACGTACGAGGTCACAGGGCTCACAGACCGGACTCGGCGGTACGGACGAGGATCCGGCGGCACTCCTCGCAGCGGATGACCTCTTCGTGGGAGGCGGCCTTGATGCGGTTGATCTCGGCGATGGACAGGCTCGTACGGCAGCCGAGGCAGCGGGCTCCCTGGAGCATCGCGGCGCCCACCCCGAACTGCTCCCTGAGCTTCTCGTAGAGGGCGAGCAGGTCGGCCGGGATGTCGCCGGCGACCTCGGTGCGCTTGCCCTGGACCTCGTCCTTCTCCTTGTCGATCTCGGCGAAGGCGGCGTCCCTGCGGTCCTCGGCGGAGCCGCGGGTGCCGGCGAGTTCGTCGCGCTCGGCCACGAGCTTGGTGACCCGCTCGTCGGCCGCCTCGCGGCGCTCCATGATCTCCAGCACGACCTCCTCCAGATCGTCCTGCCTGCGCTTCAGGGAGACGATCTCGGACTGGAGGCTGGACAGGTCCTTGGGCGAGGTGACCTGGCCGGAGTCGAGGCGCTTCTGGTCGCGCTCGGCGCGGGTGCGGACCGAGTCGACGTCGGCCTCGGCCTTGCTCTGCTCGCGGGCGAGGTCGCCGGACTCGGTCTCGGCGGCGATCACCTGGGTCGCGATGCGGGCGATGCGCCCGGAGAGCTCGTCGATCTGGGCCAGCTCGGGAAGGGTGCGGCGGCGATGGGCCAGCCGGTCGAGGGCGGAGTCGAGTTCGGCCAGGTCAAGCAGACGCTTCTGGGCCGCAGGGGCTGCTTTCACGTTAAATCCTCGCACTTTGCTGTTGTGTTCCAGGCGTCCGTGACCGTCTCGGATACGCGCGTCTCAACAGTAATCCCCCTGGCGGCCGACGCGGACGCGAGCTGGTGTGCCGCGTCGGCGAGCCAGGGCCATTCGGTGGCCCAGTGGGCCGCGTCGATCAGCGCGGGGCCGCCGGAGTTCTCCATGAACTCGCTGGCCGGGTGGTGGCGCAGGTCGGCGGTGAGGAAGACGTCCACCCCGGCGGCACGCGCCGTCCCGAGCAGGGAGTCTCCGGATCCACCGCTGACCGCGATCCGCTGGACGGCGCGGCCAGGATCTCCGGCGACCCGCAGGCCGCCCGCCGTGGCGGGGAGCCCGCGGGCGGCCTGCCCGGCGAACTCGGCGAGGGTGACGGGCTCGGGCAGCGAGCCGACGCGGCCCAGTCCGCGCCTCGGGTCGTCGACGGCGGGGCTGAGGGGGACGAGCGGGCCGGTCAGGCCGACGGCGCGGGCGAGCGCGTCGGAGACTCCGGGGTCGGCGACGTCGGCGTTGGTGTGAGCGGTGAAGAGCCCGATGTCGTTCTTGATCAGAGTGTGGATCAGGCGGCCCTTGGAGGTGGTCGCCGCGACGCTCGTGGTACCGCGCAGGTAGAGCGGATGGTGGGTGACGACGAGGTCGGCGCCCCAATCGAGGGCCTCCTCGGCGACGACGGCGACCGGGTCGACCGCGAACAGGATCTTGCGCACCTCGGCGGCGGGATCCCCGCAGACGAGCCCGACCGCGTCCCACGACTCGGCCCATCTCGGGTCGTAGCGGGACTCCAGCTCTGTGACGATGTCGGCAAGCGTAGGCACGTGCGCAGAATATCGGCCCTCTCCAACGGTCGGGCCGATCCTGGAGCGCCAGGCTCCCGGACGACCGGCCGATCCCGATGGGACAGGCTCCCTGACGACCGGCCGTCCCTCGGCGGGCGGCCGGGTGACGGCCCGCGCGTTCGTCGGACGCCGTTGACGACGCGCGACCGGCCCCCCGGCGACCGGGCAAACCCCGGACGGCTCGTCATCCCGGCCTCCCAGCAGGCTCGCCAACAGCTCCTGTCGGTCTGCCAACGGCCTGCTCGGGATTTCCCCAGTGATTGCCCCGGCGGCTTCCACGGCGTGGGGGCATCGCCTAGCGTCAGTGAACACTGACACCCGGAGGGCGTGCGCATGGGGCCTAATGTCGCGATCATCGGTGCTGGATTCGGCGGCCTGTGCATGGCCATCCAGTTGGAGAAGGCCGGCATCCGTTCGTACACGATCTTCGAGAAGGGGTCCGACGTCGGGGGGACCTGGCGTGACAACACCTATCCGGGGGCGGGCTGCGACACCCACTCGCATCTGTACTCCTTCTCCTTCGAGAGATACTCCAGTCGGACGCGTCGCTATGCCGGGCAGCCGGAGATCCTGCATTACCTGCAGGGGTGTGCCGACAAGTACGGCCTGCGTTCCCGTATCCGGCTGAACACCGCGGTCGTCTCCGCCGCCTTCGACGAGTCGCTGGGCAAATGGCGGGTCCGTACGTCGGCCGGAGAAGAGTTGTTCGACGTGGTGGTGTCGGCGATAGGTCAGCTGAACCGGCCCCAATTGCCCGACATTCCGGGAATATCGACATTCAGTGGAGCGGCCTTCCACTCCGCGCGCTGGGACCACTCCGTCGACCTTGCGGGCAAACGAGTCGCCGTGATCGGGAACGGGTCGTCGGCGGCGCAACTCGTCCCGAAGGTGGCCGAGGTGGCCGGGCACCTGGACCTCTTCCAGCGAACCCCCAACTGGGTGATTCCCAAGCAGGGCATCGACTTCAGCCCGCGCGTGCGGACAGCCTTCCGCCTCGTGCCGTTCCTGCAGCGCGCCTACCGTGAGTGGGTCTACCGGTACGCGGAGCACATCCTCTACCCCGCCCTGGCCGGAGGCTGGAGCACGGACCTGGTGCGCAAGTACGCCCTCGGGCACCTGCACGAGCAGGTCTCCGACCCGGTGCTACGGGCCAAGCTGACCCCCTCCTACCCGCTCGGCTGCAAGCGGGTCGTCATCGACAGCGACTTCTATCCCGCACTGACCCGCCCCGACGTGGACGTCGTCACCGACCGGATCACCCGGATCGTCCCCGGCGGCGTGGAGACCGTCGCCGGAGTCCGCGAGGCCGACGCGATCGTCTACGCGACCGGCTTCGAGACCTCGGAGTTTCTGAGCACGATCGAGGTCACCGGACGCGGCGGGCGGCGACTGGCCGAGGAGTGGAAGGACGGCGCCGAGGCGTACCTGGGCATCGCCGTGCCGCACTTCCCCAACCTGTTCCTGCTGTACGGCCCCAACACCAACCTCGGTCACACCTCGATCGTCTTCATGCTCGAATGCCAGGTCCGGTACGTCATGGGCTGCCTGCCGCAGCTGGCCTCGCGCGGGCCGATGGAGGTGAGGCCGGAGGCGATGGACACCTGGCGGCAGAACCTCGACCGGGACATGGAGGGCATGGTCTGGCAGGCGGGCTGCACGAGCTGGTACAAGAACGCCTCGGGCAGGGTCACCGGCAACTGGCCGGGCAGCGCGACCGCCTACCGCCGTCTCACCAGGACCCCGCGCCCCGAGGCCTTCCAGTTCGCGCGCTGACCCACTCCGCGCACGCGAGTACGCGAAGCCACCCAGATCGTCGTCGCTCTCGCGGTCAGCACCCATTCCGCGCACGCGAGTACGCGAAGACCTTGCGGGCGCCCTCCTCGTCCAGCGGGACACCCACTCCGCGCAGGCGAGTACGCGAAGGCCCGGCGGGCCGATAGCGTCGTGGCGAACCAGAGCCGTCCGCGCAGAAGGGCCCGCCCGTGTCCGCCGACCTCCACCGCGACTCCGTGGTCGCCGATACCCACAACGATCTGTTGATGGCGGTCGTCGCTCGTCCGCCTCGCCGCTGGGCGTCGTTCTTCCGGGAGCGTTGGCTGCCGCAGTTGCGGGAGGGAGGGGTGAACCTCCAGGTGCTGCCGGTGTTCGTCGACGAGCAGTACCGTCCCGAGGGGGCGTTGCGCCAGACGTTGCGCATGATCGAGTGTGCGCACGTGCTGGCCGAGGGCAACGCCGAGTCCGTCCGGCTGTGCCTGGACGGTGCGCAGATCGACCAGGCCCTCGCCGAGGGCAAGATCGCTCTGGTCCTGGCGATGGAGAGCATGCCGGGTCTGGACGCCTCGGTCGAGCTGTTGCCCACCGTGCACCGGCTGGGTGTGCGGATCGCCTCGATCGCGCACTGGGGTCGCACCGCGCTGGCCGACGGCAGCGGCGAGGACGCCACCGGCGGCAGGCTCACCGGCGCCGGGATCCAGGCGCTGCGGGAGATGGAACGCCTCGGGGTGATCTTCGACATCTCGCACCTGAGCGCCTCGGGGGTGGAGCATGTGCTGGAGCTGGCGAGCAGGCCGGTGATGGCCACCCACTCCTCGGCCCGCGCGCTGCGCGAGCATCACCGCAACCTCACCGACGAGCAGATCCGGGCCGTCGCCGCGACCGGCGGGGTGGTGTGCGTGAACTTCGTGGCCGCCTTCTTGTCCGAGGATCCGGCCGAGTACACCGTGGATCGGCTGGTGGACCACCTCGCGCACGTCGCGGGTGTCGGTGGTATCGACCACGTCGGCCTGGGACCTGACTTCGTGCGTGAGGTGCTGCAGGATGTGACTCCCCCGTGCTGTGAGATGGACTACGACGTCGATCCCTTCGCGGCCCTGCCGGGGCTGTCGGGGCCGAGCGGGCTGCCCCTGGTCACCGACGCCCTGCTCAAGCACGGCTTCGCCGACGAGGAGATCACGAAGATCATCGGCGGCAACGTACACCGCCTGTTCCGCGCCGAACTGGGCAGGCCCGCCTGAGCGAGCCCGGCCGGTGCCCGGACGACGTGGCGCGGCGGGATCCCCCTCCGAGTTTCGGTTCCTCACCGTCCGTGGCGTTCCTACCCACGGGTAGGTGACAGCGCGTGGGGTGCCCGATTCGTCCTGTGCATACCTCTGTAGCCCGACCGCACCCCGGCCCGGACGGCGCTCCCTGACGCGCTAGTGTTCCCTTGTGGCAAGGGGATTTGGGCGATTACGTCGCGAAGATCTGCTCCGGACCGCCTGCGATGTGATCGCGGCCCGGGGCTTCGGTCACACGCGCACCGCCGACATCGCCCAGGCGGCCGGCGTCAGCCAGGCGCTGCTCTTCTACCATTTCGAGACCAAGGAGAAGCTCTTCGCCCAGGCCTTCTCCTACGCCGCCCAGCTCGACCTGGACGCGCTCACCAAGGTGGAGGAGTCCGGCGGCTCTCCCCTCGACCGGCTGCGGGCTCTGCTCAGGTTCTATCCGCCCAGCGGGAAATCCAAGTCGTGGGCCCTGTGGATCGACGCCTGGGCCGAGTCGATACGCAACACCGAGCTTGAGGAGACGTCCCGCAGGATCGACATGCGCTGGAAGGAGGCGCTCCGCGCGATCATCGACGACGGCGTCGCGGCGGAGGTCTTCACCTGTGCGGACCCCGAGGGCACGACCTGGCGGGTCATGTCTCTCATCGACGGCCTCTCCACGCAGGTGACGGTGCACCGGCGGGTGCTCTCGCGGGCGCGGATGACCGAGTTCATCCGGACGGCCACGGCGGCGGAACTGGGCCTCTCCCCCGCCGAGCTGAGTTGAACAGTCCCCCGGGCGACACGACCAGGAGCATGGCGAGGACGATCAGCCCGCCGCCGAGGTAGACGCCCACGGTGAGCGGTTCCCCGTGCAGTGCCACGGCGAGGGCGGTCACCCAGAGCGGCTGGGTCGACAGGATCACCGCGGCGGACACCGGCGAGACGTGGACCTGGCCCCAGGAGCGGGCCAGGAAACCCAGGGCGCAGGCCACGATCGACAGGTGGCCGAGGATCACCCAGTCGCCCGGCGTCGAGGGCAGGGTGAGACCGTCCGGCGTGGCGAGGGCGCCCGTCATGGCGGCGATGGTGCCGAGCTGGATGACCGTGACCGCGTAGGCGTTCTGCCGCGCCTCGGCGGAGTTGCCGAGCAGCAGCGTGTGGACCGCGTACAGGACCGCCGCCAACAGAGTGGCGACCAGCGCGGGCAGGGCGATGTCCCCCTCCGCCTCCCTCATCAGGGCGAACGCGGTCATCGCGGCCGTGGCCAGCGCCACCGAGGCCCAGACGCGGGCCGACGTCCTGGCTCCGAGCAGGAACAGTCCGAGAACAGGGGTGATCACCACGTACGAGCCGACCGTGAACCCCGAGACCGACGAGGGCAGATCGTGCAGTGAGACCGCCTGGGCCGTCTGGGCCACGCCGAACAGCAGGCCGAGCAGGATGCCGGTGAGCCAGGTGTTCTCCGAGAGCCCTCGCAGGCTTCTCGGGCGCAGCGCGAGCAGCACGAGGGTGGCGATGCCGTACCGCTCGGCGAGAAGGTCCGCCACCGGCACGCGGACGATGAGATCCTTCATCAGCGGGAAAGCCGACCCCCATGCGGCGCTGACGAAGATCAGAAGCACGATTCCCAGAACGGGCCGGGGGGTTACCACTGCCATACCCGAAGGGTCGCATCACCCTCGGCGACCGAATGGTCACCGAAAGGGTCGGGGGTGACACGGATACAACGCTGAGTGAAAGACGCAACACCGGCACGAGGGGCCTCATACCTCCACTTGTCTTTCCGCCGGGGCCGACGGGAGCCGACGGGGGCACAGCGCTCAGTGGGTGCCCTTCCGACAGGGGGCCGACGGGGGCCCGGCGCTCAGCGGACCGAGCGGATCTTCCAGACGAGGACGGCGCCGAGGAGGACGAGGGCCGCCGAGGTCATGTAGAGGACGGGATAACCGCCGAGACCTGCCACGATCGGACCGGCGATGGCGGGGCCGAGCACCTGGGGGCCGGAGTTGGCGATGTTGATGACGCCGAGGTCCTTGGCACGTCCCTCGGCGGCGGGCAGGACCTGGGTGACGAGGGCGTTGTCGACCGAGAGGTAGATGCCGAAGCCGACCCCCATGATCGCGGCGCCGACCGTCGCGACCTGCCAGTGCGGCCAGAAGGCGAGCATCACCGCGGGGATGACGCTGATCAGGCCGGAGATCGTGACGAGCGCCCTGCGGCGGCCGAGCCTGTCGGAGACGACGCCCGCGACGACGGTGGTGAGCACGACGGCCACGGTGTAGATCAGGATCAGCACGAGCAGACCGTCCTCGGCCTTCTCACCGGGGAAGAGCCTCTCGTAGCCGACCGCGTCGGCGAGGAAGTACAGCAGGTAGAGCGTGGCGACGGCGTTGCCCAGCTGCATCAGGAAGCGGGTCAGCCAGGCCCAGAAGAAGTCGGGGTGGGTGCGAGGGCTGATCCAGAACCCCTTCAGGAAGGCTCCGAGGTCGAAGGGCGGCCTGTCCGTCAGGCGGGGGTCGGGGGTGGTGAGGACGAAGGGGAGCACGCAGAGCGGGATCAGCGCCGCTATCAAGAAATATCCGGATTCGGTGGTGGTGGCGACCATGGTGACCAGGACCACGGCGAACACCACCCCGAGCGACTGGGGAATCCCGATCCAGCCGGAGACCTCACCTCGCTGACCGACCGGTACGTGGTCGGGCACCCCGGCGCCGAGCGCGGCCTGCATCGCGTTGAGCCCGGCCTGCGCGAGACACCAGCCGGCCGTCACACCGAGGATCGAGCCCTGGCCCGCCAGCAGGACCAGCGCCCCCGCACCGGCCAGCGCCCCGCCCAGCGACCACGGATGCCTGCGCCCGAAACGCCCCGCCGTACGGTCCGACAGCGCTCCGGCGACGGGGTTGAACAGCATCGCGACGGCGGCCCCCACCCCGGTCACCAGTGCCAGCGACCCTTCCTTGCCCGCCGGGTCGATCGCCGCCACCTGCGAGGGCAGCAGCACCTGGAGCGGCCCGAAGTAGGCCATCCAGAGCGCGAGGTTGGCGAGCGAGATGCCGGCCACCCACCAGGGCCCCACCCTGCGGGTCGGCTCGGCGAGCGCCGCCCGCGGGTCGGGGACAGGCTGGGCGACGCTCATGGAACCTCGCATCTCCGCGGCTCGGCATCTTCGTGGGCCTCGGCATCTCCACGACTCGGCATCTTCGTGGGCCTCGGCATCCTCGTGGCTCGACATCTTCACGGCTCGGTGCCCGCGCGGTCCAGTGTTTCCCTTCAGGAATGGTCGGTGCCCGCGAGCAACTCCAGCGCCTCCTCCTCGGTCAGGGCGTCCAGTTCCTCGATCAGCAGTTCCTCCAGCGCCTCGGCGAGGGAGGCGACGGTACTCTTGGCGAAGATCGTCCGGATCGGGACCTCGACCCCGGTGTCCCGCCTGATCCGCGCCCCCACCCGGGTCGCCAGCAGGGAGTGCCCGCCCAGCGCGAAGAAGTCGTCGAGGACGCCGACCGGCCCCGTGCCGAGCAGTTCCTCCCAGATCTCGGCGACCAGCCTCTCCGCGTCCGTACGCGGCGCGACGCGGCGCGTGGCGGGGGCGGCGGCCGGTTCGGGGAGCGCGGCGGCGTCGACCTTACCGCCCGAGGTGAGGGGAAGCGCGTCCAGCGTCACCCATGCCGTGGGAACGAACTGCCGCGGGAGCGACCGCTCCAGGTGCTCCCTGAGGGCGGCCGGGCCCGCGGTGCCCGTGACGTACGCGACGAGTTCCTCCCCCCTGCCGGTGACGAAGGCCTGCCGCACCCCGGGGTGGGCGAGCAGGTGACTCTCCACCTCGCCCGGCTCGATCCGGAACCCCCTGATCTTCAGCTGGGCGTCCAGCCGCCCGAGGAACTCCAGCCGCCCGTCGGAGCGCCAGCGCGCCCGGTCGCCGCTTCGGTAGCGGCGCGCTCCCGGGGCGCCGTACGGGTCGGGGACGAAGGCGGCGGCGGTGAGCGCCGGCCTGCCGAGGTAGCCCCGGGCCACTCCGGCTCCGCCGATGACCAGTTCCCCGGTCGCGCCGGGCGGAAGGGGGTCTCCCCTGCCGTCGAGCACGTGGACGACGGTCGCGCCGATCGGGCGGCCGATCGGAGGGCGTCCCGCGACGTCCCCCGCCCCCAGGTCGGCGGCGGTGGCGATCACCGTCGCCTCGGTCGGGCCGTAGGTGTTGACCAGCCGGACACGGTCGCCGAGCAGACCCCGCCAGCGCTCCACCGCCGCCGCCGAGACCTGCTCGCCACCGAGGATCACCAGGCGGAGCGAGGACGGCCACGCGGTCTCCCTCGGGTCCTCGGTCAGCGAGTGCCAGTAGGCGGTCGGCAGGTCGAGTACGGTGACCGCCGCTCCCTCGGGGGAGGCGAGCAGGGCGGGCAGCGACACCGCGCCTTCCGGCAGGAGCACCAGCGTGGCTCCCGCCGCCAGCGTGGGGAAGACCTCCTCGACGTGGGCGTCGAAGCCGAGCGAGGCGAACTGGACCACCCGGTCGGCCGGGGTGAGGCCGTAGTCCTCGCGCATCCAGCGCACCCGCGCGGCCACCGCGCCGTGCTCCACCAGCACCCCCTTGGGTACGCCGGTGGATCCGGAGGTGGTGATGACGTACGCGGCGTCCCGCGGCGCGGGGAGGCCGACGGGGTCGCCGACCTCCCCGAGGCCTCCATGGCTCGGAGAGGTCGTGGGGGCGACGGCGACGCGGCCCGGTGGCGGTTCGCGCAGGGTGATCAGGTGGGTGGCCGAGCTGTCCGCCATCGAGAAGGCCAGCCGCTCGTCGGGGACCTCCGGGTCGAACGGCAGGTAGGCGGCCCCGGCCCACCAGACGGCGAGCAGCGCGGTGATCGCGTCGATCGAGCGGGGCAGGCAGACCCCGACGACGTCCCCCCGCCGCACGCCGCCCTCGCGCAGGACCTCGGCGAGCGCGCCCGCGCGGGCGAGCAGCTCGCCGTAGGTGACGCTCTGTTTCCCGCAGACCACGGCGACGGCGTCCGGCGTCCGCCGCGCGGCCTCCAGGATCATCCCGGGAACCAGGCCGGCCTCCGAGGCGGAACCCGAGACGGTCGAGACGGGACCCGAGACAGGGTCCGAGACGGTCGAGACGGGACCCGAGACGGGGTCCGAGACGGAACCGGTGTTCGCCGCACGGTCGATGTCCGGGACCGGCCCGGCGGACAGAGCGCGGATCTCGGCGTGGTCGGCGTCGGTCCAGATCGGCAGGGCGGAGAGCGGGGTGCCGGGAGCGGCCGCGACGGATTCGAGGAGGAGGGCGAACCTCGCGGCCAGCCGGCCGACCTCTCCGGTCTCGAACAGGCCCGTGTCGTGGCAGAAGGACAGGTCGAGCCCGTCCTCACCGGACCACGCCTCGACGAGGAGGTCCACCTTGGCCTGGTGGAATCCGGCGTCGAGGTCGGCCACCTTCAGGTCGCCGAACGTCCTGCGCGGGTTGGCGTCCTGGGTGTGCAGGATGAGCATGGAGGGCAGCAGCGACTCGGCGGGATGGCTGAGCTGCTCGAAGGGGACCGCGGGGTTGCCCAGCGCGCCGAAGACCTCGCCGCGGGTACGGCCGATCAGTCCGGTGAACGGCGGGTCGCCCGACAGGTCACCGCGGAGGATCACCGTCTGGGAGACGTAGCCGACCATCGGCTCCAGCTCGACGCGGTCGCGGCCGGCGACGACGGTGCCGACCAGGAGGTCGCTCTGCCCGATGTGCCGCAGCAGCATCGTCTGGTAGGCGGCGACGAGCACCGTGAACAGGGTGGTGCGGTGCTCGGCGGCGAGCCGCTCCAGCCTCCGCGCGGTGGCGGGGGGCAGCAGGATGCGCTGGACCTCCCCCTGCCCGCTCGCCTTCCCCGGGCGGCGGAACGGCAGCTCGGCCGGTGGCGGTTCCGCGAGTTTCTCCCGCCAGTACGGCACGGCCCGCTCGGCCCTGCGCCGGTGCCATCGCGCGTAGTCGCCCGCCTGGACGGGCAGCGGGCGCAGCCGGGGCTCCTCCCCCGACAGGCGGGCGGCGTAGCAGTCGGCCAGGTCGTCGAGGATGACGTTGAGTGACCAGCCGTCCGCGATGATGTGGTGCATGGTGAGGCAGAGCACGTGCTCGTCCTCGGCGACCCGGATCACCGCGACGCGCAGCGGCGGTGCTGCCTCCAGGTCGAACGGCGTGTTGGCCCGCTCGGTGACCAGGCGTTCCGCCTCCTCGCGGCCGCCGGAGTCCAGCCATTCGATCCGGGGTGCCGACGCCTCCTCCACCACGGCCCAGGGCACGCCCTCCTCCTCGGCGAACCTGGTGCGCAGGCTCTCGTGGCGGGCCAGCAGGTCGGTGAGCGCCCGGGTCAGCGCGGCCGGGACGAGGGTGCCGCCGAGCAGGCGGACGAGATACACGTTGTAGGAGGCGTTGCCCGGGTCGAGGCGCTGCAGGAGCCAGAGCCGCTCCTGCGCCGGGGACAGGGGCGCCCTCATGCGCCCGGCGCCAGTTCGTCGAAGATCGCCGCGAGTTCCTCGGCGTCGAGGCCGTCGAGCCGCTCGCGCAGCGCGGCGACCTCGGCGAGGTCCAGGTCGTCGTCCAGACGGTCCAGCCGCCTGGCGAGCCCCGCGACGGTCGGGTCCTCGAAGAGGGCCGGGAGCGGCACGGCGGCGCCGAAGCGCGCCTGGACCCTCGCGACGATCTGGGCGGCCATCAGCGAGTGGCCGCCCAGCTCGAAGAAGTCGTCGTCGACCCCGATCGGCTCGTCGATTCCCAGCACCTCCGCCCAGATGGCGGCGAGCTCGTCCTCCGCCGCCGTCGACGGCGGCCGGTAGGGGACCGTCCTCACCGGCGCGCCGACGGGTACCGGCAGGGCCGCGCGGTCGAGTTTGCCGTTGGGGGTGAGCGGCAGGGCGTCGAGCGTGACGAGCTGCGCCGGAACCATGTAGTCGGGCAGGCTCGACCTGAGCCTTTCGCGCAGCGCCTCCCACAGCCCCGCCGTCGCCGACCCCGCCGCGGGGACCACGTACGCCACCAGAGCGGGCAGGCCGTCGGGTCCCTCGCAGGCGCCGACGGCGGCCTGGCGAACCTGGTCGGCCGAGCGCAGGACGGTCTCGATCTCGTCCAGCTCGATGCGGAACCCGCGGATCTTGACCTGTCTGTCGGCGCGGCCCAGGTATTCGAGGCGGCCGTCCGGGGCGCGCCTGACGAGGTCGCCGGTCGCGTACATGCGCGCTCCTGGACGGCTCGTGAAGGGGTCGGGCAGGAAGCGGGTGGCGGTCAGCGCGGGCATGCCCCGGTAGCCGCGGGCCACCCCGTCCCCGCCGATGTGCAGTTCCCCCGCCGCACCGTCCGCGACCGGAAGGCCGCCGTCGTCGAGGACGTACAGGGACGTCTCGGAGATCGGCTCTCCCAGGCCGATCCCCGTGGGGGAGGGCGCGACGGTCCCGGCGGTGGACCACACGGTCGTCTCGGTCGGCCCGTACACGTTCCACAGGCTCGTCCCCGGGGCGAGGAGCGCGTCGGCGAGGTCGCGCGGCAGCGCCTCTCCCCCGCAGAGCCGGGTGCGGATCGTCTCCGGTACGCCGCCCGCCTCCAGCAGGATGCGCCAGGTCGCCGGGGTGGCCTGCAGGACCGTGATCCCCTCCGCGACCGCCAGCGCCCGCAGCGCCGCGCCGTCGGCGGCCTCCCGCGCCGAGGCCACGACGATCCGCGCCCCGCACGCCAGGGGCAGCAGCAGTTCCAGCACGGAGATGTCGAACGACAGGGTGGTCACGGCGAGCCAGCGGTCTTCCGGGGTGAGTCCCAGCCTGCCGGAGAACGCCCCGAGGAGGTTCTCCACCGCGCGGCGCGGCACCTCCACGCCCTTGGGCCGCCCGGTGGAGCCCGAGGTGTAGATCACGTACGCCAGACCGCTTCCCGGCCTTCCTGGAATGTCGCGGCGGCGGGCCCGGGCGGTGTCGTCTCCGAGGGCGGTCGGGAGCGGCTGCGAGTCGCTCCCGCCCGGCCCGGGGAGTGCGGCACCGTCGGGAACGAGCGCGGGGAGCGGTGGGACCGTGCCATCGAGGGCGCGCCGGGACGCCGAGGAGACAGCATCGTCGGGAGTGAACCGGGACGGCGGGGAAACGGCACCGTCGGGGGCACCGTCGGGGGTGAGGAGAAGCGTCCTGGGGACGTCCGCGAGCAGGCGCCGGTCCACCCCGGACTGGGTCAGCACCAGCTCGATCCCGGCGTCCTCGCGCATGAGCCGCAGCCTCTCCTCGGGGAAGGCGGGATCGAGCGGGACGTACGCGCCGCCGGCGGCCCAGACCGCCAGGACCGCGACGACCATCCCCGTGGTGCGTTCCATGCACAGTCCGACCGGAACCTCGGGGCCCACCCCCTGCCCGCGGAGTGTCGCGGCGAGGTCGTCGACCCGCCGGTACAGCTCCCGGTAGGTCAGCGTGCCTCCGGGTCCGCTCACCGCCACCGCGTCGGGCGTCGTCTCCAGCGGTTCACGCGCCGGTTCCAGGGTCGTCACCACGGTTGTACACCTCTCAGGTCGGACAGCCGGAGGTCCGGGTCGGCTCCGGCGCGCTCCACCACGTCGGTGAAGATCCGGATGAGGCGCCGAGCGGTTCCGGCGGAGAACAGGTCGCTGCTGTAGTCGAGGACGCCGCCGAGCCCTTCGGGGCCCCGCCAGGTGTCCACGGACACCTCGGCCTTGGTGCGCCCCGCCGCGGGGGCGGGATAGACCTCGACCGACAAATCACCCATCGTGCTCCGCAGCAGGTCCCCCTTGGGCAGATTGTGCAGGTTGAACATGGCCTGGAAGAGCGGCGGCCTGCTCAGGTCGCGGGGCAGGCGCAGCGCGCCGAGGATCCGTTCGAACGGTGTGCCGGCGTGCCGCAGTCCCCCGAAGAGCGCGGTGCGGGTGCGTTTGAGCAGCTCGCGGAAGGTGGGATCGCCGGACAGGTCGGCGCGGAGCACGAGCGTGGTGGCGAAGTAGCCGATCAGCGGCTCGATCTCCGGCCGGTCCCTTCCCGCGACCGGCACCCCGACGCACAGGTCCTCTCGCCCGGAGGCCAGCCCGAGGGTCGCCTGGTAGGCGGCGAGCAGCGCCATGAAGAGCGTGCAGCGCATCCCCCTGGCGACGTTCTCCAGCCGGGCGATCGCCTCTTCGGGAACGAGCAGGCTCTCCTGACCTCCGCGTCCGCTCCAGCGGGCCGGGCGGGGGTGGTCGGCGGGAAGGTCGAGGGCGGGCGCCCCGGCGAGCGTCCTCGTCCAGTGGCCGAGGCTTGAGGCGTCCTCGTCCGACTCGGCGCGGCGCCTCTCCTCCTCGGCGACCTGCGGGTACTGCGCCGGGAGCTCCGGCAGCCCTGGCGGCCTGCCCTCGCGGTGCGCGGCGTAGCACTCGGCCACCTCCCGCATCAGGACGTCGAGCGACCAGCCGTCGACGACGATGTGGTGCAGGACGATGCAGAGCAGGAAGTCCTGCTCGCCCAGTCGCAGCAGCGCCACGCGCAGCGGCGGGCCGTGTTCGAGGTCGAAGGGCCTGTTGATGAGATCCACCACGACCGGAGCCGGATCGCCGGTGACGTCCACCCGCTCCACCGGTACCGGCCGGGCCGGTACGACGACCTGGACGGGACGGTCACCGGCCAGCCGGAACCGGGTGCGCAGCACGTGGTGCCGCTCGGCCACCCGGGTGAAGGCGGCGGCGATCGCCTCCGCGTCGACGGGACCGCGCAGGCGCACGCACCAGGGGGTGTGGTAGGTGGTGTCGCCGGGGTCGAACCTGCCGAGGAACCACAGACGCTCCTGCCCGAACGACAGCGGCCACTGCCCGCCGCCTTCCCCGTCCCGTTCCCGCATCCTGCTCAGCAGCGCGGCGCGCTGCGCCTCGGGGAGGCGCGCCAGTCGTTCGAGCAGCGCGGCGCGGCCGTCGGGCCCCGCCCGGTGGTCAGACGTGACCACCGGCCACCTCCCGCACACCCTGCGCGCCGAGATCCTGGGCGACCCGCGCCCCGCCGCCGCCCGGTGAACCGGCGGAGGAACCGTTCCGGCCGTGGACGGAGGGTCGCTCGACCGGGACGATGCCGCACAGTCCGGCGACCTCGCCGAGCGGGACGTCCCCGGCCACCGAGGCGACCAGCAGACTCTCCACCCCGCGCAGCAGCGCGTAGGCCGTGGGACGCGGCAGGTAGGCGGTGTCGGCCGTCAGGTACAGCTCGCAGGTGTTGGTGGCGGTGCCGGTGGCGAACAGGGCCGTGGCGTCCACCTCGGGCCAGGATCCGACGTGGAAGGTCCTGGTCCGCTCGGTGAGCGCGGCGATCGCGGCGGGGTCGCCCGGTGGCTCCACCGCGGGCAGGTGGGGCCAGTGGCCGACGGTCCGCGTGTCGTTGAAGTAGGCCGACAGGTCGACGGGTCCGCCGCGCTCGCGGCCGACCTCCTCGCGCAGCGCCATCATCCGGTACGGGTGGTACTGCGCGTTCCGGTAGGCGGTCAGCGCCTGCCGGTGCCCGGCACGGGCGGCGTCGGCGAACGTGCCCCCCGGCAGGTCCAGGACGAAGATCCCGTCCTGCACGGCGCTGCCCGCCATCGCCGCGACCCGGGGATCGTGCCGGTTGGCCACGACGAGCTGCATGACCACCTCGTCGTGGCCGGTGAGCGTGCCCAGCAGCACGGCGCTCGCCGTGGTCAGCACGCTGGCCGTGCTGATCGACCAGCGCGCCGCCAGCACCTCGGCCGCCGCCGCGGTGGCGGCCGACTCCATGCCGACCTTGACGAACCTCGGTTCCTCCGGCGTCGTACGGGGGAAGTCGAACATGCTCAGCGGCGCCCTCTCCAGGACCGCGCGCCAGTGACGCAACGTCCGCTCACCTCGGGCGGCGCCAGGACCTTCGCGCTCGAAGGCGGCCTGGTCCATCGGCTGCCAGGCGGGCGCGGGCGGCTCGCCACCGGCGAGCAGGTCCCGCCAGTCGCGCGCCAGCACGTCCAGTGCCCCGCCGTCCACGGCCAGGTGGGACAGGGTGAGGGCCATCGCCCTCGGACGGCCGTCGACGGTCACGACGGCGCATCGGAACGGCAGCTCGCTCGCGTAGTCGAACGCGGTGGCCGCCAGCCTGGCGGAGATCTCCCGCGCCGCGGTGGTCGGTTTGGCGCCTTCCGCGTCGTACACCTCGACGGTGAAGCGGCCCTCGCGTGCCACGCGCTGGACCAGCCCGCCGGGCGTCTCCTCGTAGGTCGTCCTCAGCGTCTCGTGCCGCTCGACGAGCAGGCGCAGCGCCCGCAGGACGGTGTCGAGGTCGCGTCTGCCGTAGACGGGCAGCACCCAGGGCATGTTGAAGTAGGGGTCGTCGTCGTCCAGCCACCGGGTGAGCCGCCAGATGGCGAGCTGGCCCCAGCTGAACGGCGCCTCACCGCCCCGTACACCGGTGAACTCCACGGACGTCGCGCTCAGCCGCGCGAGACCGGCCGTCATCGGGTCCGGCCGTTCTCTTCGCCGACGCCCTCGTGGGACGCCCTGTTCCATCCTTTTACCAGCGACATCGACATTTCAGGCGCCTTCCGTCCGGCCTGTCGCGGCGGCCTCGAACGACCCCCGCGGCTCCCTGTGATGACTTCTCCCCCGCCGTTTCGCCGGCGGGGTGCCGACGACGGGTATGCGCTCGGGTGTCTCGCGCCCGGCCGGGGCGTTCCATCGGAAAGGCCCTGATTCGACACCGGCGCGGGCGGATACCGCCTTCTTGTCCGGCGAGAGGCCGGTGCGCGTCACGACGCCTCCGTACTGTCGGGAGGGGAACCCGGGCGCGTTCCCTTACGGCGGAAAATGGCATCTCCCGAATGGGGGATCCCATGACGACCGACCGGATCGGCCCGGCCCCGAGGGGACGCGCGGATCCGATGGCGTTGAGGACTTGCGCGGCACGGAATACGGCTCCGACACCGAGATGCGCGAACGCCCGGCGTGACGTGTCCCGACCACATGTCACGCCTTCACACCGTGCGAGGGCACGGCGACTTCTTCGCCGTGCACGGGCGCGGCGAATCGGTGGCGTCGCTTGGAGCGAGGCTAAGGATCACGCGCCGAATTCGTCAAGGTTTCGCGGTTGTTTTACAGTCCGATAAAACTAAACAAAATATCTCTCCAGGGCTTTTACCAGATAAATCGACCTATTCTTCATTCTTTGAAAATTTGTCATCCTCTTAGTCATTGACTCCGCCCCGCCGGGCTCCTACTCTCCGCCGGGATGTTCCCGGGCCTTCCCTGTCCCTGTCGGCCCCTGTCGGCCCCCGTCGGTCCCTGTCGGTCCCGTCCGCCTCCAGCGGTTCCCGTCAGCCCTCGCCGGCCCCCATCGCCCCTGTCGTTCCCCCTCGGTGGCCGGAGCGCCGGAATCGGCCCGTCCGCCGGCGCACGTGCCCCCTCACCGGGGCGCGGGCACGGATGGACGGACGAGATGAGACGCGCGAGCGCGATTCCCGGGCGGGAGGCCGGGGTGGGAGCATGTCATTCGTCATGACGACCCCAAAGGAAGGCCACGACCGGTGAGGCGGCTACTCACGGTCCTGCTGCTCGCGTCCGCCGCGCTGCTCGGCGCGGGCGTCCCGGCACAGGCCCACAACGTGCTGATCAGCAGCGACCCCAAGGACGGTACCGAGCTGGCCACCGGTCCCGAGAAGATCACACTCACCTTCGACCAGCCCGTCCGGCAGGGCTTCGCGCAGATCAGCGTGATCGGCCCGGACGGCACGCGCTGGGAGGAGGGCAAGACGACCGTCGACAGGGCGAAGGTGAGCGTCGGTGTGAAACCCCTCGGCTCCGCCGGGGAGTACGCGGTGGGCTACCGGATCCTCTCCTCCGACGGCCACCCGGTCTCCAGCAAGATCACCTTCACCCTCACCGCCCCCGGCCCCGGCGCGTCCGCCCAGTCCTCCGCCGATCCGGCCGCCGCCACCCCGGCCGCCCCCGTCGCCTCCGCCGCCGCGCCGCAGGAACCCGATCTGGGCGCCCAGGCCGCCGAGGCCGCGCAGAACGGCGGTGCCGGGATGGCCGTGCTGTGGATCGCGGGCTCCATCGTCCTGCTGGGCGGGGCCACCGTCGTGGCGATGCGCCGTACGAAGGAGCAGGGGGGCGCGGGATGACCCTGACCGCCGAGCCTGCCGCCGAGGCCGGCACCGCCAGGAGGCTGGTCGTCGGCGGGCTCGTCTCCGGGGCCCTGGTGGCCGTGCTGACCGCGACGGCGCTCTCCCGCCAGGAGGCGGTGCCGGGGATCGCCATTCCCGGACCGCTGGTGGAGTACGGGCTGCCGGTGCTGCGGGTGCTGCTGGACCTCGCCGCGGTGGCGGTGGTCGGGCTCAGCCTGCTGCCGAAGCTGCTCGGGTTCGACGACCCCGACCGCACGGAGCCGGTGATGCGCCGGGCCCGGCCGGCGGCCGTGACCTTCGCCTGGGCCTGGGCACTGCTGGCGCTGGTCGTGATCGTCTTCCAGACGGCCGAGCTGAACCCCGGCCTGGTCCCCACCCCCGGCATGATCGCCGAGTACGTCGACAGCGTCGGCGCCGGGCAGGGCATGCTCTTCAGCGCCGCCTGCGCGCTGTCCTACGCCGGGATCGGGCTGCTGGCCGTGCGGTACGGCGAGAAGGTCCCCGCCGAGCTGCGGATCGTGATCGCCTTCTTCGGGCTGCTGCCGATCCCGGTCACCGGCCACGCGGTCGACTCGCTCTGGCACGACCCCATCATGATCTCGATGGAGCTGCACGTGATGGGCTCGGCGGCGTGGACCGGCGGCCTGCTCACGATCATCCTGCTGGTCACCGGGGACCGGGAGCTGTTGGCGCGGGTGCTGCCCGCGTTCTCCAGGCTCGCGACCCTCGCACTCGTCGTGGTCAGCGCCTCCGGCCTGGTGAACGGCCTGGCCACGATGGCCCTCACCCCCGGGGTGGAACTCCCCGGGGCTCTCCTGACCAGTGAGTACGGCCTGCTGGTGCTGGCCAAGGTCGCGTGCGTGGCACTGCTGATCCCGTTCGCCGCCCACATCCGCTTCCGCCTGCTGCCGCACATCGCCGAGAGGCGGGCGACGGCGGTCGTCGCGTGGGCGGCCGCCGAGATCGCCGTGATGGGGCTCGCCTACGGGGTCGCGGTCGCGCTGACCACTGCCTCCCTGTCCTGAGCCCGCAGCGTGTGGCGGCCGAAGGACCATTCCGCGGCCAGCCACAGGACCGCGAGTCCCGCCCCCCCGATCACCATGGTCGTGGGGGGCACCAGCGGCGGCGCCATGAACATCGCGTGCTGGAAGCGCAGTGCCTGGTCGATCAGGAGGGTGGCGCCGAGGGATCCGGCCAGCGCCCTGACCACGGGATTCCTGATCAGGAACGCCAGGTCGACGGCGAGCGCCCCGGCGATGAGGAAGACCGGGATCGCCGAGCGCGGGAAGTCGGCCGCGGCGAGGAGCGGCCAGATCAGCGTGCGGAAGACGACGTAGGCGCCGATCACGACGGTGGCCGAGAACATCCGGCCGATCATCGCGCGGGCGTAGACGGCCACCAGGACGGCGGCGATCGCCGCGTAGAGCGGGTAGAGCTGGTCGGGCACAGGCAGCGCGAAGTGGAGCGCCACGGCCCTGTCGGTCACCGGCAGGCCGATCTGGTCGGCGGCGAACTTGATCAGGATCGGCTCGGCCTCGGGCGCCCCCCGGTCCCAGGCCGAGATGGCGTACACGCCGTACTCCTGGTGCTGGGCCGGGAACCAGACGTTCTCGAAAAGGAACACGAAGAGCCCGCCGAGGACCAGCGTGCGCGTCCGTCCCGGGAGCGCCCGCACGAACCAGCCCCGGATGACGCCGCAGATCATGAAAAGCGTGCCGATGTAGAGCATGAGGTGGGACGGGCTCCACGAGGTGATGTCGAGCCCGTTGATCCGGTGGTTGATCAGGTCCAGCGGGACGGCGACCAGGAAGATGCCCGTGCCCCAGGCGATGAGACGCTGCGCGAGTTTGTCCACGCCGTAGCCGGTGTAGATGTGGATGATCGTGAGAGCGAGGGCGAGAGCGGTGCCGACGCTGTTGAGCAGGTGCGGCGGCGCCAGGTCGTCGCGAAGCCACTTGAAGTGCCAGGAGACGTCCCAGGACGCTCCGAGCACCTTGAACGAGAAAGCCACCAGCCACCCGAGGTAGAGGACCCTGAACAGATCCTCCGGGGTCTCCCTGCCGGCCTCCCCGCGCGTCCAATACGGCAGAGCCCACTCGATCACGGGGGTGGCTCTTCTTCGAAGGCTCTCTACTGGCTTCACGCGTCGAAATGATGCCGCTCCTTCACCTCGGTCCGCAATCGGGGACAACCCTGAGGATCGGGACGCCTCCCCTGCTCCACGTGGGTGGATCATCCGTGTTCGTCCCCGCCGCGACGACCGGCGACCGAACCGGTCGGCGACTGACCGCTGGAACGCTCCTGAGAACGGTCTCAGGAGCCTTTCAGCTGCAATCAGTAGGCTCTCGTCATGCAACGTGGGGGAAAACGGACCATCCGCATCTCGGGGGTCGCTGCGATCGTCGTGCTGGTCGTCGGCGCCGCGGCCTGGCTGGTGTGGCCGTCCGCTCCCGGCGTACGGGCCCAGGACCAGATGATCACAGTGCTCGACGGGCCGGAGGACGACCAGCGGGTCACGCTGGACACGAGCTTCTTCCCTCCCGCCGGCGGCGGCAGGGCCCCTGCGGTGCTGCTCGCGCACGGGTTCGGCGGCAGCAAGCTGAGCGTGCGGGACGCCGCCGTACGGCTGGCGCAGGAGGGTTACGCCGTGCTGACCTGGTCGGCGCGCGGCTTCGGCCGCTCCTCGGGACAGATCGCGCTGAACTCCCCCGACTACGAGGTCAAGGACGTGCGCCAGCTGGTCGACTGGGTCGCCAAGCGGCCCGAGGTCCGGCTCGACGCGGCGGGCGACCCTCGGGTGGGCATCGCGGGCGGCTCCTACGGCGGGGCGATCTCCCTGATGGCCGCCGCCCACGACCCCAGGATCGACGCGATCGTCCCGCAGATCACCTGGTACGACCTGGCCGACGCGCTGTTCCCGAACGCCACCGGGCAGGGTCCGGAGAGCGGGGTGTTCAAGCGCATGTGGGCCGGGCTGTTCTTCAGCCGGGGCGGTCCCACCCCGGGCGCGGCCGGTCTGGCCGCCCTCGGCCAGACCGGCGCGGGAGCCGGGGGAGGCGAGGAGGACGCGGAAGCCGGGAACGGGTCGCCGCCCGCCCAGCCCAGGCCGCTCACCGCGGAGGAGGTCCGGTGCGGCCGGTTCCTGCCGGAGATCTGCGACATGTACCAGAAGGTGGCAGAGAGCGGACGGGCGACGGCGGACGCGGTGGAGACACTGCGCAGGTCGAGCCCGATCTCGGTACCCGGCAGGATCAAGGTCCCCACGCTGCTGCTCCAGGGACAGCGCGACTCGCTGTTCACCCTGGGGCAGGCCGACGCCAACGCCAGGGCGATCGCCGCCACCGGCGCCCCGGTGGAGGTCGCCTGGTTCGACGGCGGCCACGACGGCGGCAACGGCGAGATCGACTGGCTGCACGAGAAGACGCTCGGCTGGTTCGACCGCCACCTGAAGGAGAGCGAGGCGGCCGGGCAGGAGGGCGCCTTCACCGTCACCCGCGACGGCGGGCGCGACCCGGGCACCCGTCGCCCGGTCCAGCTGCACGCCGTCGCCGACGGCTACCCCGGGCTGAGCGGCACCGGCCAGACCTCCGTGCCGCTCAGCGGCCCCGAGCAGCAGGTCGCGAACCCGCCGGGCGGTTCCCCCTCCTCGATCTCCGCGGTCCCCGGCTTCGGCGGTCTCGGCGGCGCCGCCACCGCGAACCTGTCGATCGACATGGCGGGCCAGAGCGCCGTCTTCGACTCCGCCCCGCTCACCACCCCGCTCCAGGTCACCGGCAGCTCGACCGTACGGGTGCGGGTGACACCCGAACGTTCCGGGTCCCCCGCGGCCGGTGACGTCGCGGAGGGCGGCACTCGGAGCGGCCCGGAGAGCAGCACTGAGAGCGGTGAGGCGCGGGCGGCGGACGAGGTGACGCTGTTCGCCAAGCTCTACGACGTCGCGGGCGCGACCCAGGCACCGCTCCTGCCGGAAGGGCTCGTCGCCCCGATCAGGATCGCGATCCCCGAGGGCGGCTCGGGGGAGGCCACGGTGACCCTGCCGGCCATCGACCACAGGTTCGACGTCGGGCACCGGCTGCGCGTCGCGTTCACCACCACCGACCTGGGTTACAGCACCCCCGCGGCTCCGGCCGTCCACACGGTCGCCCTCGCCTCGCCGGAGGTGACCGTCCCCACCCACGCCACCCTGCGCACCCCCTCGACCGGCCCCGCCTGGTGGATCTGGGCACTGCCGCTGCTCTCCCTCGTCGTCGCGGCCGTCCTGCTGCTCGCCGGACGCCGCCGCGCCGCCGACGAGCACGACCCCGAGCTCGACTCCGTGCCGCTGCGGATCCACGGCCTGACCAAGGCGTACCGGAACGGCGAGCTCGCGGTGAACGACCTGTCGTTCACCGTCGAGCACGGCCAGGTGCTCGGCCTGCTCGGCCCCAACGGGGCGGGCAAGACCACCACTCTGCGCATGCTGATGGGCCTGATCAAGCCCGACGGCGGCGAGATCCGGATCTTCGGCCACCGGGTGGTGCCCGGCGCCCCGGTCCTGTCCAGGCTCGGCTCGTTCGTCGAGGGGCCGGGTTTCCTGCCGCACCTCAACGGCCGCGACAACCTGGAGCTGTACTGGAAGGCGACCGGCCGCCCCGTCGAGGACGCCGGGTTCGCCGAGGCCCTGGAGATCGCCGGGCTCGGCAACGCCCTGGACCGCGCCGTCCGCACCTACTCCCAGGGCATGCGCCAGCGTCTGGCCATCGCACAGGCCATGCTCGGCCTGCCCGACCTGCTCGTCCTGGACGAACCCACCAACGGTCTCGACCCGCCCCAGATCCGCGAGATGCGCGAGGTCCTGATCCGCTACGCCGGAGGGGGCCGTACGGTCATCGTCTCCAGCCACCTGCTCTCGGAGGTGGAGCAGACCTGCAGCCACGTGGTGGTCATGCACCGCGGGCGTCTCGTCACGGCCGGGACCGTGGCCGAACTGCTGAGCAGCCGCACCCCGGTCAACGGCTCCGGCACCCGGCTGGAAGACGTCTTCCTGGACCTGATCGGAGAGAAGGCGTGAGCGACACCGACGGTGCCCGTGGCACCATGACCGGCCCGGCGGGCGACGGCCCCGCGCGGGCGGGGACCCCGCGGAACGGCGTCGCGGAGAACGGTTCGGCGCGCGGGTACGCGCCGGGGCGCACCCTGCCGCTCTCCGTGGAGATCGTCAGGCAGTTCAAGCGGCGCCGCACGCTGGTGATGTTCGGCCTGTTGCTCGCGCTGCCGTGGATCCTGGTGATCGCCTTCAAGCTCGGCGCCGGATCCGGGCAGCCCACCACCACGCTGCGCATCTCCGACCTGGCCACCGAGGGCGGGCTGAACTTCGCGGCGTTCGCCCTGTCGGTGTCGGCGAGCTTCCTGCTGGTCGTCGCGGTCGCGCTGTTCTGCGGTGACACCGTGGCGAGCGAGGCCGGCTGGTCGTCACTGCGCTATCTGCTCGCCGCACCGATCCCGCGCGACCGCCTGCTGCGCCAGAAGCTGATCGTCGCGATGGGCTACTCGGCGGCGGCGGTGATCTGCCTGCCGGTGATGGCCCTGCTCGCCGGGACCCTCGCCTTCGGGTGGAACGACGTCCGGGTGCCGGGGACCGGTGAGACGATCGCCGCCCTGGACGTGCTGCCCAGGTTCGCGGTGGTGATCGGCTATGCCCTGGTCAGCCAGTTCGTGGTCGCGGCGCTGGCCTTCCTGCTCTCCGTCAGCACCGACTCCCCGCTGGGAGCGGTCGGCGGAGCGGTCGGTCTGGTGATCGTGAGCAACATCCTGCAGGCGGTCGAGGCGCTCGGCGGGCTCAGGGAGTTTCTGCCGACGTTCTGGAACACCGCGTGGCTGGACGCCCTCGCCCCCCAGCCGGAGTATGACGGCATGCTCAAGGGGGTGGCCGTCTCCGTCACCTACTCGGCCATCCTGATCGCGTTCGCCTTCCGCCGTTTCCGCGCCAAGGACGTCGTCTCCTAGCGGAACGCGCGGGGGCGTCTTCCCCGGGACCTTCCGGCCGGTCCCCGCGACGAGAGCCCCGCGAAGGGGCTCGGCCGCGGGGACCGGCTCGCGGGAGAGGTCACCAGTGGGGAGGACGGTCCTCGATCAGACGGGCGTCGTCGTCGGCCTCACGCCACTCGTTCCAGCCGAGATCGGTGTCGTCGACGGTCTGGTCGGGCAGGATCGGCAGCCCGTCGTCGGCGAGGTCGACGGGGCGCAGGTCATCGGGCTCGGGCACTGTCACGAGCCCCATGCTAGCCACCCTCGCGGCCCGCGCTCCCCTTCTCGGGAAAGCCCGCGCCCCGCGTCCGGAGAGGGCCAGCGCCTCGCGCTGTACGGGGACAGGCCAAGGCCCAGACGGTACGATGCGGTGGCAGGTTCCGGCTATCCCCCCGTGAGGCGCCATGACAACGCCAGCAGGATGGCGGCGAGACGGCAATCTGCCCAACGAGCTGACCAGCTTCGTGGGGCGCACCAGGTTGCTCACCACACTCAGGCAGCGGCTGGGCGAGCACCGCCTGGTCACGGTGACCGGCATCGGAGGCGTCGGCAAGTCCCGCACCGCCCTGCGGATCGCCCACCAGATGCGGGGTGACTTCAAGGACGGCGTCTGGTTCGCCGACCTGGCCCGCCTCCAGGACCCGGGGATGGTCCGTCACACGATCACCTCGGCCCTCGGGATCGCCGACCAGTCCGCCCGCTCGGCGGACGAGACGCTGGTCGAGTGGCTGGGCGACCGCGAGATCCTTCTGATCATCGACACGTGCGAGCACCTGGTCGACGCGTGCGGCACCCTCTTCGAGGACCTGCTCGGCAGCGCCCGCGGGCTCACCATCCTGGCGACCAGCCGTCAGTCGCTGAACTGCAGGGGTGAGCACACGGTCACCATCCCGCCGCTCACCGTTCCCGGCGACTCCTCGGGCGAGGACGTCTTCACCAACGAGGCGGTGCAGCTCTTCGTCACGCGGGCGAGCGCGGTGGTGCCCAACTTCATGCTGGACGAGGGCAACATCGGCCCGGTGGCCGAGCTCTGCCGCCGGCTCGACGGCATACCGCTCGCCATCGAGCTCGCCGCGGTCCGGATGCGCGCCCTGTCGGTGGAGCAGATCCTCGGTCTGCTCGCCGACCGGTTCAGCCTGCTCGCGGGGGCGAGCCGCACCGCGCTGCCCAGGCACCAGACGCTGCGGGCCGCGATCGGCTGGAGCCACGAACTGTGCGAGCCGGCCGAACGGCTGCTGTGGGCGCGGCTCTCGGTCTTCGCGGGGGACTTCGAGCTCGACGCCGCCCGCTATGTCTGCTCGGGCGACAACCTCCCCTCCGAGGACATCATGGAGCTCATCTCCAGCCTGGTGGAGAAGTCGATCCTGCTGAGCGACGGCACGCCCTCCGGGCACCGCTACCGGCTGATCGACACCCTGCGGCAGTACGGCGAGGAGTGGCTGGACAAGCTCGGCGAGAGCGCCGTGATCAGGGAGAGGCACCGCGACTACTACCTGCAGCTGGCCAAGCGGAGTGAGGACGCCTGGTCGGGCGCCCGTCAGGTCTACTGGTACGTCAGGATGCGCCACGAGCACGACAACATCCGCGTCGCGCTCGACCACTGCCTGCGCACTCCCGGCGAGGTGCAGGCGGGACTGAAGCTTCTGTCCTCGCTGTGGTTCATGTGGGTGGCCTGCGGGCTGGCCCGCGAGGGCAGGCTTTATCTGGAGAAGACCCTGGAGCTGGCGCGCCAGCCGAGCCCCGACCGGTGCAAGGCGCTGTGGGTGCTGTCCTACATCAACAGCGCGCAGGGAAACATCACCGGTGCCATCGAGGCCGCGGAGCAGTGCAGCTCCGACGCCGTCAGGGTCGGGGACTCCGGCGCGGTCATCCTCGCCACCAAGATGCTCGGCACGGCCGCGTTCCTGCAGAACGACCTGCAGAAGGCGAGCGCGCTGCTGGGCGTGGCGATCGAGTTCCACAAGAGCGGCCGCGAGCTCAACCCGGGCCTGCTGCCCTCGATCGTCGAGCTGTCCATGGTGCTGCTCATCCAGAACGAGCCGGCCGAGGCCGAGGTGCTGCTGCGCGACTGCATCGCGGTCTGCACCCAGCGCGGCGAGCTGTGGCTGCGCTCGTACGCCATCTACGCGCTCGCCAGCGTGTACCAGGTGATGGGCCGCTCCCCCGAGGCCATGTCGAACGCGCGCGAGGCGCTGCGACTCAAGCGTTACTTCCACGACGTGCTCGGGATCGGCCTCGCGATCGAGGTGGTGGCCAAGCAGGCGCTGGAAGACGGGCAGGCGGAGCTCGCGGCCCGGCTGATGGGCGGCGGCCAGGCCAACTGGCGGACCTTCGGGATGCCGCAGCTGGGCTCCCCGTTCTTCAACTCCGAGCACGACCGCTGTGTCAAGGAGTGCAGGCGCATCCTCGGCGAGGAGGCTCACGAGAAGGCCTTCGCCCAGGGCAGGAAGCTGAACCTGGAGGAGCTGATCGTCCTCGCGCTCGGAGACCACGAGGACGGTCAGATCGTTCGGGGGTGAGTCATCGGGCGGAGGGCTTGGGCGCCTCGGCCTGCCAGGCGGACGTGTATCGGGAGCTGGTCAGCGAGTAGTCGACGCTGCCGCTGATCCAGAACTCCAGACCGCGCACGTAGGCGAGCACCGCCTCGGAGCCGAGCGCCTCCAGCGAGGGGCGCAGTGCCACCATGTCGGCGATCGCCCGGTTGCGCATGGCGCCGATCGCCTCCATCGCCTGCTGCCGCGAGTAGCCCCGGTGCCTGGCGAGCACGCTCACGAGGTTGTTGCGCGAGTTGGCGCCGTCGCTCTCCTTGGCGTACGAGATGAGGTCGTTGTCCCAGACGACGACGTCGTTGGCGCTCTCGGTGATCGCCTTGACATCGGGGTGGCGCCACTCCTCGGGGGTGAGGCTGCATCCGCTGGCGATGTCGATGAGGGCGAAGACGGTGAGCATGGCGCCGGTGCGCCGTCGCATGAAGATGTAGTCGTCCACCTGCGGCACGACGTCGGCCTCGCGGTTGGCGGCCTCCCACACCTGGGCGAAGAGGTAGTCCTTGGTAACGGCGCGCCAGCGGTCGAGCTGGTCGTCGTCGCCGTACCTGGAGATCCTGGTCTTGATCTCCAGGAGCGTCCTGGCGAAGACGTCGTCGACCTCCTGCCCGGCCTCAAGGTCGTCGAGGACGGTGAACAGCCGGGGCAGGGCTCGGCTTATCTCACCGGCGCCGCGGCCCGACTCGCAGAAGGCGTCATCGAAGGCGAACAGCCACACGCACCAGTCGGTCGCCAGGCGGAGCGTGTGGTGTTCGGCATAGGGATACGTGCGGGCTCCCAGCCAGCCGTACTTGGCCTGGCGGTAGCGCTGGACGGTCTCGGGATCCTCCAGAATGCCCGTTTCCACCAGCCAGTCGAGGGTCTCGGTGTTGACCCGCTCGACATGGGGGTTGACCTCGCTGGGGAAGGGACAGGGCAGCGGAGGGATGCGGAGAGACAGGTCTGACCTACGCGTAGTAGTAGTTCCCACTCCCCAAGGATGGCCGAAGGACGCCTGTTTTCCTATACATCAGGAAACACCTGGATATCGTGGACTTCTGATTCACCACGTGAATCATTTTCAGGTGTTCGTCCCCCGTCGTCGGTGCGGCCTGCCACGACCTCGGCTCCTACGCGGGCTCGGAGCCGCCCCGGCTCGCCGGGGCGGACGGACGGGTTGCGAACCCCTCATGCCCAGGGTCAGGCTGCATGTGACCCACCGCGCCCCGGTAGGGTGCCGTGTGATCGCCGAGAGCAGGCGGAATTCAGCGGCCCCCCAGCGGGTTGAGCTGAAAAGACGACCGACGAAAGGCTGGAAACGGTGTTCGACCCGACGGATCTCTACCGGCTCAGCGGAGACGTCCCTGAGCTGACCGATCCGGTGCTGCTCTACCACTTCGACGGGTTCGTGGACGCGGGCGGCGCCGGAAAACTCGCCATCACCCACCTGCTCGACGAGCTGGAGCACCAGGTCGTGGCCACCTTTGACGTGGACCGTCTGCTGGACTACCGCTCCCGCAGGCCCACCATGACCTTCGACACCGACCGCTGGGTCGCCCTGGAGAGCCCCGAGCTCGTGCTCCACCTGGTCCACGACACCACGGGGACCCCGTTCCTGCTGCTCAGCGGCCCCGAGCCCGACCGCGAGTGGGAGCTGTTCACCGCGGCCGTCGACACGCTGGTCACCCGGCTGAAGGTCGGCAAGCTGGTGACCACCCACGGCATCCCGATGGCCGTCCCGCACACCCGCCCGCTGGGCGTCACCGGCCACGCCAGCCGTCCCGAGCTGGTCACCGGCCAGACCAGCGCCTTCGGCAAGGTCCAGGTGCCCGGCAGCGTGGCCTCGCTGATCGAGTTCCGGCTCGGCGCCAAGGGGCACGACGCCCTCGGGTACGCCGTGCACGTCCCGCACTATCTCGCCCAGGCCGAATACCCGTCGGCCGCGGTGACCGCGCTGGAGGCGGTCACCAAGGGCACCGGGCTGGTGTTCCCGCTGGAGAGCCTGCGCGAGGCCGCGGAGAAGACCGACGCCGAGATCGCCGAACAGATCCAGGCCTCCCAGGAGCTGTCCACCGCCATCACCGGCCTGGAGCAGCAGTACGACGCGTTCGCGGCGGGCTCCGAGCGCGACAGCCTGATGGCCGAGTCCTCGGAGATGCCGACCGGCGACGAGCTCGCCGCCCAGTTCGAGGCGTTCCTGGCCGAGCGTGACGAGCGGCGCGGTGACTGACCCGCGCGCCGGCCTCGCCGGGCGCGAAAGCGGGCACCCGTCCCCGGCCGCCGACCCGCCGGCCGCGCCATGACCGACCTGCGCGTCGGCCTTGTCGGCTACGGCGTGGCCGGGGCGTTCTTCCATGCCCCGCTGATCTCCACGACGCCGGGTCTGAGACTGTCCGCGGTGGTCACCGGCGATCCCGGGCGGGCCGCCGAGGTGTCGGAGAAGTACGGCGCACGGGCGACCGGGGACGCCGCCGAGCTGTGGGACTCCGTCGACCTGGTCGTGATCGCCTCCCCCAACCGTACGCACGTCCCGCTCGCGCAGGCCGCGCTGAGGGCGGGCCTGCCCGTGGTGGTGGACAAGCCGCTGGCCGCGACCGCCGCGCAGGCGCGCGGCCTGGCGGAGCTGGCGGGCGATCTCGGCCTGATGCTGACCGTGTTCCAGAACCGGCGCTGGGACGGCGACTTCCGCACCGTCGAGCGCCTCGTCGCCGAGGGCGCGCTGGGCGAGGTGCGCCGATTCGAGTCGCGTTTCGAACGCTGGCGGCCGGTGCCGAAGGGCGGCTGGCGCGAGACGGGCGGGACCGAGGAGGTCGCGGGACTGCTGTACGACCTCGGCAGCCACCTCGTCGACCAGGCCCTGCGGCTGCTCGGTCCGGCCGTCGAGGTCTACGCCGAGTCCGACGTGCGCCGCCGCGGGGTGAACTCCGACGACGACACCTTCATCGCCGTCTCCCACGCGAGCGGGGCCCGCTCCCACCTGTGGGTGAGCGCGGTCACTCCCCGGCTGGGCCCTCGTTTCCGGGTGCTGGGCTCGCGGGCCGGCTACCTGAAGTACGGCCTGGACGTGCAGGAGGAGCAGTTGCGCGCCGGGCTGACCCCCGCCTCCCCCGGCTTCGGCGAAGAGCCGTCCGAGCGGTGGGGCACCCTCGGCGCGGAGGGCGGAGGTCCCGGCGAGGAGGCCCGTGCCGTCCCCACCGAGCCCGGCGCCTACGCCCGCTTCTACCGGGACGTGGTGGCGTGCCTCACCCGGGGCACCCCGCCACCGGTCGCCCCAGAAGAGGTCGTCGAGGCGCTCACCGTGCTGGAGGCCGCCCGGCGCTCGGCCGCCGAGCGCCGGGTCGTCACTCTGGAAACCTCCGGTTCCTGACCGTCAGTCGCGCAGGCGGGCGCGCAGGAGACGCGAGTCGCCCTCGCTCCAGCCGTGGGAGGCGAGCCACTCCAGCGGTCCGCCGAAACGGTCGTCGAGGACGCTCAGGAACCGCTCGATGTACTCCGACCTCGGCCGGTGGTCGTCTGCCGGGCGGGTGTCGAGGTCGGCGCGGTAGGTGGTGCTGGAGCGCAGCCGCGCCAGGATGTCCTCAAGGCGGTCGCCCGTGGCGACGTAGTCGGCGACGATCGCCTCGCGGGTGGCGCCGGCGACCTCCAGCGCGAGGGCGCAGACGACGCCCGTGCGGTCCTTGCCCGCCGCGCAGTGGACGATGGCGGCCCCCTCGTCGAGGGCGAGGGCGCGCAGGGCGGCCAGGACCGAGTCGGGACGGTCGCGAAGGTAGCCGTAGTAGAACCCGGTCACCCGGAGCTCGGCGAGATCCTCCTCCAGCCGCTCCTCCGTCCAGGGCAGCACCTTGTCGGCCTCGATGGTGTCGGCCTCGACGTCGGTGTACACGCCGCCCTCGGCGAACAGGGTGTGGTGGTGGATGTTCACCTCCGGCACCTTGGTGAGCGGCCCCGGCCCCTCCAGACGCACCTCGGGACCCGAGCGCAGGTCGACGACGTTGCGGAGCTTCAGAGCGGTGACGAGTTGCCGGACGTCTCTTCCGGTCAGCCCCTGCAGGTTGTCGGACCGGTAGATCCGGCCGAAGCGTGTGGTCCCGCCGTCCACCGTGGCGAGCCCGCCGAGGTCGCGGACGTTGACGGCACCTTCAAGATCGATCCAACGCGTGAAGTCGTTCATCGCCTTCGAGTCTATACATCGCCTTACGTCCGGACCGTTAACTGTCGACGTCGGCATCCGTAATCGTCGATGTCCTCGTTCGGCATTGGTAAGTGCGCCTTTTCTCCCTTTATGGGTGACAGTGGAAGGACCGGTCCTGTACTCCCCGCCACAAGGAGGTCGCGTGGATCAGAGGAGACGTCCCCCGCATTTTCTGGTCGATCCGGCCCTGCCGGCCCCGATCTCCTCGGTCTTACGCGCCAGTCCGCAGGCGCTGCGCGCGGCCCGGCTGGGGCAGGTTCCCCGGCGCAGGGGACCCGACCCCGTCAAGCTGGTCGCGATCGCCGGCCTCCTGCTGCTCATGGCGAGCCTGAGTCCTACGGGAGGCTTCGTCGCCGTCCTCGTCCTCGTCGTCTTCTCCACGCTGCGCGGTGTGAGCGACGACCCCGAGGGCCGGCGGGAGCGGCGGCGCGTCCGGGTGGCCATGGAGCACAAGGACCGGTTCATCCTGCCGGAAGACCTCGACCGCGACTGCGGAGACCTGCTCCGCCGCGCGCAGGACGCCGAGGAGTCGATCCTCACCTCCGAGATCAACAGGGCGAACCTGCTCGACACCGTCGACAACGCGGTGACCCTGCCCGAGCAGACCTGGCAGATCGCGAGGAAACTGGTGCTCCTGTCGGACATGAGGGCCGAGCACAACCGGCTCGTACCCGGCGATCCCCCGCCCGAGGTGGCCGAGTCCTTCGCCCCCTATGTGAAGGCCCTGGAGACCGCCGAGATCTCGCTGACCAGGCGGGTCCGCGCGCTGGAGGAGTACGCCAGGCAGGTGCGCAAGGCCGACGGCGTCTACCGCGCCTACCAGCAGCTGCGGACACTCGCGGAACGGACCCCGCGCTACGAGGCGCTGGTCGCCGAGACCGCGGCGGACACGCTGGACCTCCCCGGCCTTGAACGCCTGAGCGAACAGGCCCGGCAGGTCGAGAAGCTGTTCCACGAGAGCATCGACGAGGCGCGCGACGCCGCCCGGCACCTGTTGACGGCCTCCGAGTCCTGACACGCGGCCCCACCCCCGGCGTGAGCACGGCACGCGGCACTCACAGGCACGGGCACGGCACGCACGGGCACGGGTAGAGGTACGACGCGTTGACCCGCGCCCCGGTCCCCGCACGGGACGGGTGGGACGCGGGCCCGGCGCTAACGTCCCAGCACGAGGCAGGTCGCCTTCGCCTTCTTGGACGGGTCGCTCTCCGAGGTGGCGGTGAGGGTCACCTTCGCGAGATGGCCGCCCTTCGCCGCGCGCAGCGCGTTCACGGTGACCAGGGTGTTCCCGCCGGAGTCGGCGGTCGCGAGCTCGTTGGGCAGCGAGACCGTCCAGCCGCGGCCCTCGACGCTCGCCGACAGCCGGTAGACGTCACCCTTGAGGTAGGCGCTCACGTCCTCGGGGTGCTGCCCCCGTGCCGGGGCGACCCTGCCGGTGTTGAACAGCGGGAAGCGACAGGACGTCAGCTCCTTCCCCTTCGGGACGCCGACGGACGGCAGCAGCCTCACTCCGCGCCCGTTCGGGCCGGCGCCGTCCAGGGAGCGGATCGCCACCGTGTACGACAGGACGCCCTCGCGGTCGCGCTTGAGGTCCAGGACGTAGAAGTGGAGCCGGTTGGCCTGGTCCACGTACTCGAACTCCGAGCCCGAGCCGGTGCCCGCGTGGAACAGCGCGTCCGACAGCTGACGGTAGTCGCCGATCGTGATGGGCACGGCGGTGCCGTCCGGCAGCACGTAGTCGGTCATGCCGATGTCCTGCGGGTTGGCGTCGACCACCCACTCGAAGGGCGCGCGGTCCTCGTTCTTGGTCTTGGCCAGCAGCACGCCGGAGTCGGGGGTGAAGGAGTCGGCGCCCATCCTGTCCACGACCTCGACGGTGTAGTTGTCGTAGCCGCCGCCGTCGCAGAACGGGTCGGTGTTCACGTCGCAGGCCGGGCTGCGGTCGCCGTTCCCGAAGGCGATGTTGACGCCCGACAGGCCGCCGGGTCCCGGCTGCGCCACCCGGGCGGTCACCTTGGCCACCACCAGGCCGGAGTCGGCCAGCGCCTCCCTGGACAGGCGCAGCACGTTCGCCTCGTCCACCATCTCCAGCTTGATCTTGTTGCGGAGCATGTGCTGGGCGCCCATCGAGCCGCCCGAGGTGGGCGGGATCAGCCAGCGGCTGTGCGGGCCGCCGGGGCCGTTGAAGCTTCCCCGGCTGAGCATCTCCCAGACTCCGGTGTACGCCCGGCGCGGTGGCACCCCGAACGGGTTGTTGTAGTTGTCGCCGATGCCGAGGATGTGGCTGAGCTCGTGGGCGTAGACGCCCTGCCCCGAACTCTCGGCCTGGGTGGAGGAGCCGCCTCCGGCGTTGGGCCAGATGGACGCGGCCGAGGCCCAGGACGTCCACTCCACGTAGCGGGTCCTGGCCCAGTTGGGCAGGGCCGGGTCGGGCGGGCCGAAGTCGTCGGTCACCGCCTCCTTGGTCGGGAACTTGATCGGGCCGAACTCCTGCCAGGTCGCCGACTCGTCCTGCCCCGCGCTCAGGTAGAAGACGAAGTCGAAGCCCGCGGGGACCTCCTGGCCGACGGAGCCGACCCACGCGGCCCGCGCGTCGGTCCTGATGTTCCTGGTGCAGGTGTCCCCGGACGGACAGGCCGTGCCTCCCTGGAACTCCATCGCGTACTCGTGTGACTTGCCCGGCATCAGGTACGGGCCGAAGGAGGCGAGTTCCACGCCGTAGCGGCCTCCGGAGTCCTCCATCCAGTATTCGTGGATGGTGTGCCCCCGGTTGAGCTCGTTGGGGGTGTTGAGGAAGTCCTGGTAGAACCGGGCGACCTTCTCGCGGGGGATGTCGTGGGCCTCGGCGCTGGGGTTCTTGAACACGGTCGAGCCCTTGGGCTGGGTGACCACGAACGGCTGGTTGGGATAGTCGACGAGGACGAGCGCGCCACGGAAGGTCCGCTTGGACCCTTTCGCCGAGGGGTCGGCCCAGTTGGTGCCGGGTGGTTTGCGGTAGTCCGCCCACGTCATGTGGTCCGGGTTCTTCCAGTTCTGCGGGTCGATCGGTGCCGGGGCGGCGGGGTCGGCCCGCCGCGCGGCCCCTGTCTCGGGGGCGTCCTGCTGCCAGGGCTGTGTCCGGGGCCAGTGGTCCACGCGCCAGGGGTTTTCCGGGTCGGGAGCGGGCTCGGCGGAGGCGGGCACGGAGGTGAGACCGATGGGGATCAGTACGATCGCGGCAAGCAGTACCTTCAGCAACCTGGGGGGTCGTATCACGCTAAAACGGTATAGACAGCTTTCAAATAGATCAACAACCCGCTGTCAAGGAGGTCCGCGAGACGTTTACCCGAGATGCATTTGAGATCTTCGGTTCATCCCCTTAACCTCTCCAAAGGGGACGAACATACAGGAGTGCCTATGTCGACGCGGGCCGGTCGGACCATCGGCACGCGTGCCCGGGCGGTCGTCTCCATCCACTGCGCGCCCCTCGTCCTGCCCGTCGCGAGCCCTCCCGTCAGGGACGGCGCGATCGTCGTCAGGGGCGACCGGATCGTGCGGGTCGGGCCGCGCGCCGAGATCGAGGCCGCCCACCCCCTGCTCTCCCCGGTGCACTGGCCCGGCATGATCGTTCCGGGGCTGATCGACGCGCATCTCCGGCTTGAGAGGACCTCGCCCCCGGCCTCCGTGCACGGCGTCACCGCGGTGGGAGGCATCGCCGCGGATCTCGACGCCGCCTCCACCCTCGGCGAGGCCGGGCTGGACGGCGTTACCTACCTGGAGACCCGCTGCGAGGACGAGGAGCGGTGGGAGGACGAGGGACGCGACCGCCTGATCACCGCGATCCGCGAGGTCGACCACCCCGGCGTCATCGGCATCGCCGCCCACTCCCCCGACCCCCTCGTCATGGAGGACCTCGCCGTCCTGTCACGGACGTTCGGGCTCCGGCTGCACGCCGAACCCGGCCGCCGCCCGATCGCCTTCCTCGACGAGGTGGGGGTGCTCACCGCGGGCTGTCACATCGCGATCTCCGGTCCGCTCGACGAGGCCGACCGCAAACTCCTCAAGGTCCGCGGCACGGTGATCGCCATCTCGTCGCCGTTCGCCGCGGAAGGTCTCCTCGACGGCGAGAGCGCGATCGCCGTCGGCACCCGTACCGGCGGCGACCCGCTCTCGGTCGCCCGCGCGCTCTCGCACGCCCCGGACCACGACCGCCTCCTGGTCGAGGCGGTGACGCTGGGCGGCGCGCGGGCGCTGGGCATGGACGAGGGACCCGGCCGCCTGGGCTCCCTGGGACGGGGCGGCCGGGCCGACTTCGCCGTCTTCGCCGTGGAGGCCGGCGAGCGGGACGCCTACACCGCCCTGCTCCACGAGGGGCCCGGCCGGTGCGTGGCCACCTTCGTGGGCGGCCGGGCACACTGGCGCCTCGACGAGAGCGCGAACGCCCCCGGCACCGTGAACAGCGGTGACGCGAAGAGCAGACGTCCGGCCTGACCCCGCCCCCGCACCCCGGCGTCCCGCCTGATCCCGCCCGCACCCCGCCCCGCTCGCCGTGCGGTGCGCGGACCGCGCGGTCCGCCGTCCGAGGAATCGGCCGCACCCCCTCTTTAAATCCCCGCGAAGATGAAACAATGAGCCATGTCGGAAAACACGTCCCACGCGGTCACCATCAAGGAAACGCCCGTCGTGATGAAATTCATGATGCGCCTCTTCAACCCTATGATGCGCAAGCAGATACGCAAGGGTAAATCGAGCTCCGTCGCCGGCGTCATACTGCTTCATATCACCGGAAGAAAGACCGGGAAAAAATACGAGATTCCTGTCATGAAGCAGGACGAGAGCGGCAGGTCGTGTGTCTACACCGAGGCCCGATGGAAGGCGAACCTGCGCGGTGGCGCCGATATCGAGGTGACCGAGATGGGGGTGCGCACCCCCATGCGCGCCGAACTGATGGACGATCCCGACACCATGGCCGCCGAGATGGAGTCCCTGATCGAGAAGATCGGGCTCAAGGAGGCACGGCAACGGCTCGGCATCGTCGTCAACGTCGACCGCACGCCGACCCGCGAGGAGCTCGCCGAGGCGATCCGGCGGCGCGACCTCGGGGTCGTCTACCTGACACCGCGCTAGGGAACGGGGCAGGGCCCCCACCGGGAGGAAAGTCCCGGCGGGGGACCCTTCGCTCAGTCCGGGCGGCCGAGCGAACGCAGGTTGTTCGCGTGCCTCGGAGAAACCCTGCGGGGGTATTTCTTGGTCTCGGCCTTGCGGGGGTTCTTGGGACGGGTCTGCGGGGGCGGCGAGGGCAGGGTGTCCGAGGCTCCGGGCAACCGGACCGACAACGCGTGGTTGAAGACGTTGCGGGGATCCCATTTCGCCTTGACCTGCTGCAACTTCGGATAGTTGTCCTTGTAGTACAGCTTGTGCCAGGGCACTCCCGAGGTGTTCAGCGCGGGATCGGCGAGGTCGTTGTCGGGGTAGTTGATGTACGCGCCGTCATAGGCCTCGCCGGGGACGGGAACGCCGCCCGTGTCGGCGTGCATCTCCCGATAGGCGTCGCGGATCGACGCCAGCCACTTGTCGTCCTCCGCCGGGTCCCACCAGCCGACGTCGAAGAAGCCGATGAGCGGCGCGGTCCTGTGCGGGTTCGCCGTGGCCGCGGGATCCACGGCGTTGATCTTCCCGCCGAGCGACATCAGGTAGACCGAGGCCCCGACGTCCCCCTCGCCCTCCGTGAGATACCTGTAGACGACCTTGAGCTGCGCCGGCGTCCAGGGCTTTCTCAGGTAACCGGCCTTCGACTTGAACCTGAGCGCGTAGGCACCGGCTCCCGAGTCGTAGGAGAGGGTGACCCGCAGCCACGGCGCCACGCTGAAGTAGTCGAAGGTGGGCTCGATGCCGACACCCTCGCCGACGGTCTGCACCAGGGTCCACAGGATGCCGTCCGCGCCGGGCACGTCGCCGTCCATCGCGGTGAACAGCTCGATCCTGCCGCTGGAGCGGTGGTACATGGTCAGCGAGCTGTCGATGCTCTCGAAGGCGGGGTCGGCGTGGTTCTGCTGTTGCCAGCGGGCGTAGTTGTCCGCCAGCCGGGAGAGCGCCTCCTCGGTCATGTTCTCCCAGCTCCAGCTGGCCGAGACCACGAGCTGCTGCGCGGGGGGCCTGGGCAGCAGGGTCGCGGGGTCGTTGCCTCGGGCGTTCGGGGAGCGCATCAGGTAGCGGGTGACGATCCCGAAGTTCCCGCCACCGCCACCGGCGTGCGCCCACCACAGGTCCCGGTTGGGGTCGCGGGCCTCGCGGGTGGCGACGACGATCCGCGCCCGGCCCGAGCGGTCGACGACGACGACCTCCACACCGTGGAGGTGATCGATCACGAGCCCGTGCCTGCGCGACTGGGGACCGTACCCGCCGCCGGCGATGTGACCCCCCGCCCCCACGCTCGGGCAGCCACCGGCCGGGATCGTGACGCCCCAGCCGAGGTAGAGCGAACGGTAGGCCTGCCCGAGCGTGGCACCGGCCTCGATCGCGAACGCCTTGTGGGCGGGGTCGAAGTAGACGTCGTTCATCTCCGAGACGTCGATGATGATCGACGTGGCGGGGTCGTCCACGAAGTTCTCGAAGCAGTGACCGCCGCTGCGTACGACGATCTTCTTGCCCGCGCGCACGGCCTCGTTCACCACCTGCACGACCTGCTCCGCGGAGTGGACGACACGGACCGACTCCGGCTGCGCGAGAAACCGGGAGTTGTAGCCCCTGGTGATGAGTTCCGCGTATCTCGGGTCGTCCGGCTTTATCGTCGCCGCGTTCGGAGGGGGTGCGCATTCGGAACGCCCGTGCGACGACCGGCCCGCGGTCGTCGCATTCGCCGCCGATTCACCGGTGGCCAGCCCCGCGGCCGCCCCTCCCGCGACGGCCATCGCTCCCAGAAATCCACGGCGTGTTGCTTTGGCCACCGTCGTTACCAGACCTTTCGCATTTCACGTTCTCATGAGCGTTCCTCCCCGGGGAGGAATGATTTTCCTTCGCCGAGGTGCCCTCGGCGTTCCTTTTACGGCGGGATTCACGGTTCCTGCCGGCGCGCGGTCCCGTGAATTCGCGAACCTCGGGAAAAGGCCTCAGCCCTCGCGGGAGAGCAGTTCCTCGGCGGCCTCCTGCAGCAGGCCGCTCGCGGCACGCACCTCGGCCGCGAGCGGCCGGTCCGCCCGCAGCGGCGGGGACACTCTGGCCAGGTCGGCCCAGAGGCCGGAAGCCGTCTCGTTCCGCCCGGCGAGCGCGCCCCGCTGGGCCACGCCGACCGCGAGGGAGCCGACGACGAGCCACGCCAGCTCCACGGCCTCGGCCACCGAGTTGGCCCCGTTGAGCGCCATCGGCACGTGGTCCTGGTTGCCGCCGTTCGTCGGCAGCGCGGTGAGGGAGGCGGGATAGGCGAGCTGCCTGATCCTGGAGACGAAGGAGGTGGCGCTCAGCTGCACCCCGGCCAGCCCGCTGCCCGCCCCCGGGCGGGGGGTGAGCATCGGCGGCACCCCGCCGTTGTACGTCGGATCGCACAGCAGGGCGAGCTGCCGCTCGGCGAGGAAGGCCACCTGCTGCACGCAGAGGCCGATCTGGTCCGAGCACAGGCCGACCGGCATGGCGTGGAAGTTGCCGCCGTGCAGCAGCTCACCCTCGTAGAAGATCGGGTTGTCCGTGCAGCCCATCGCCTCGCGGACGAGGATCTCCTCGGCCCCGTACAGCTGGTCGAGCACCGCGCCGAGGACCTGGGGGGCGCACCGGAGGCTGTAGGGCTCCTGCAGCGGCCGGAGCGGGTCGCGTTTCATGCCGACGGGAAGGTCCTCGCGGATCCACCGGGCCACGGTCAGCTGCCCCGTCTGCCCCCTGGCCCGGCCGATGCCCGCGTGGTAGGCCTCCGGGTTGGAGCCGAGGATGTCGGCGATCCTCGCCGTCAGCATCCCCACCGCCCTGACCAGCCGCAGCACCGCCTGGTGGTTGAGTATGCACACCGCCAGGCTCACGCTGGTCCCGTTGACGAAGGCCAGCGCCTCACGGGCCGACCACTCGACCGGTTTGGCGTCCATGTCGGCGAGGGCCCGCGCGGCGGGCACGACCGACCAGCCGCCGTCGCCGCCGCGCACCCACGCCTCACCGGTGCCCGCGTGGGCCATCGCCGCGTGGGCGAGCGGCTGCAGGTCCCCGCTCGCGCTCACCGTGCCGTCACGCGGGATCGACGGAGTGAAGCCCGCGTTCCACAGGTCGGCCAGGGACTGCCAGAAGTCGGGCGAGACGGCCGAGTGGCCCTTGCGCATGCTGCTGAGGCGGAGCCAGACGATCAGACGGCACACCTCGGGGTCCAGCGGCCTGCCCTGGGCCGAGCCCAGGTGGGCGATGAGGCCCGCGCCCTGCTCCATGGGGGAGTCGGCGGCGGAGAACGCCACCAGGGGGCCGAACCCGTGGGTGACCCCGTAGACGGAGTCCGAGCCGGAGAGCCGTTCGGCGAGCAGGTCGACGCTGGCCCGCATGCGGTGGGCGTCCTCGTGTTCGCACGGCTCCACCCGGGCGTCCCAGTGCGCGCTCCTGACGATCGAGGCCAGGCTCTCGGTGGAACGTCCGTCGATCAATGCTGTCACGTGTCTGCTCCCGCGTCGGAAAGGGAAGGTCGCTGTAGTCGCCGGAGCTTGCCCGTGTCGGAGCGGTCGATCCGATCGACCAGGCGCACCTGGCGCGGCCGGGCGTCGAACCGCCCCACCGCCGCGCGCACCTCCGTGACGGACAGCGGTGTGCCGTCCTGCTGCACCACGAGCAGGTCGAAGTTCTCGCCGCTGAAGGCGTCCTCCACCGGGAGAAAGGCCAGATCCGCGCAGTGGAGCACCGATCTCACCGACTCCTCCAGCCTGTCGAGGTCGATCCTGCGGCCGTTGATCTTCACGAGCCGGTCGCGCCTGCCGTCGAAGCGGAACCTGCGCTCGTCGAGCCGCCGCACGTAGTCGTCGGTCCGCCAGACGTCCGTGGGCGCCTCGCCCGGCCGGAAGGCCAGCCGGGGGCTCCGGACCACCAGCGGCGCCTCCTCCTCGTACGGGTCGCCGGGCCGTCCTTCGGGCGGGAGGCCGGCCGGACCGTCGGCGGGGTCGCCGGGGACGGCGAACGCGACGTCGTCGAAGAGTTCCCACGGCGGCCCGTCCGGGGTCCAGGTCCGCGCGGCGATCCCGCCCGCCTCCGTCGAGCCGAAGACCTCCACGATGCGCATCCGCCTCGTCCCCGCCTCCTTGACGACGGACTCCGCCGTCGCGGGAAGCGTCGCCGTGCTGTGCAGCACGCTCAGGTGCTCCGTCCCCCGCACCCAGGCCACCTGCCTGCGCAGGATGGAGAAGGTCCAGGGAACGGCCACCACGGCCCAGCGCCGGGACGCGGGGGGAGGCATCGCGCCGAAGTACTGCGGGCGGTACCACGCGGGCAGGCGCAACCTGGCCGGTACGAGCACGCTCGCGAGCGCGCCGTACACGTGCCTGGGCGGCGCGAAGGAGAGCAGGGCGCTCGGGCGGTCACGCTCGATCAGGCCGGCCAGCAGTCCCGCCTCCGACCACATCTGCTCGCGGGTCCGCCGCCAGCACCGGCTCGGCCCTGTGCTGCCCGAGGTCTCCAGGTCCACGGTCTCCGCGAGGGCCTCCAGGACGAACCTCTCGACATCGGGGCCGTCGCCGAGCAGGTCCCAGCGGACCAGCCAGGGACTCTCGTTGATCCGCGGCGCCGCGAAGCCGGAGCCGAGCAACTCGGCGGGGGTCAGCTCTTCGTAGGTCACGTCACGGGGAACGTCATGGGGCGCGACATCGGGCACGACATCGGGCACGGCGTCGGCGGACACGACGCCGCCGTGTTCGGGAACTCGTTGCGCGGTCAATTCGACCCCGCGGAGAGTTCGACGAAGTCAAGAAAGTCCTGGACCGTCCTTATGCGCGCCAGGTCCTCTTCCGGAATCTCCACCCCGGTCTGCTCCTGCATGGAGAAGGCGACCTCGACGACGGCCAGGGAATCGAGTGCGAGGTCGTCGGTGAACGACTTGTCGGGCAATACCCGCTCCGCGGGCACGCCCGCGACCCTCTCCACGATGTCGGCCAAATTCGAAAGCATTTCCTGCTGCTTGGTAGACATTTTCTGAAATCCCTTCACGGTCCCACCGGACGGCTTTTCCGACTTTTCACGCCGGTCAGAGTGATCAGTCCCGCCAGCGGCGCAGGACCAGAACCGCGTTGTGGCCGCCGAATCCGAAGGAGTTGCTGACGGCCACGTCGGCCGCGTGCTCCTGGGCCCGGTGCGCGACGAAGTTCATCTCCGGGTCCTCCGGGTCGTCGCAGTTGACGGTGGGCGGGACGATCCCGGTGCGTACGGCCTCCATCGCGATCATCGCCTCGACGGCGCCGGCCGCCCCCAGCATGTGACCCGTCATGCTCTTCGTCGAACTCACCGGCACGGACGTGGCCCGCTCGGCGAACACCCGGCGGATCACCTTGATCTCGGCGGTGTCGTTCATCCGGGTCCCGGTGCCGTGCGCGTTGACGTAGCCGACCTCGGCGGGGGTGACGCCCGCGTCCCGGAGCGCGAGACGCACCGCCCTCTCGACGGCCACCCCCTCCGGATGCGGGCTGGTCAGGTTGTGGGCGTCCGTGGTGGCCGCGTATCCCGCCACCTCCCCGTACACGCGGGCCTGGCGCGCGAGGGCGTGTTCTTCGCTCTCCAGCACCAGGATCCCGGCGCCCGCGCTCATCACGAACCCGTCGCGACCGGCGTCGAACGGCCTGCTGGCGGCGCGCGGGTCTCCGGAGCGGCGCGACAGCGCCCTCGCCCTGGCCGCGGCGGCGATGTCGAAGGGGGTGATGGTGTCGTCGGCGCCCCCCGCCAGGACGACGTCCGCCTCACCGAGCCGGATCAGCCGCATCGCCTCGCCGACGCAGGTCGCCCCGGTCGCGCAGGCGGTCGCCGTGCAGGCGGCGGGCCCCTGCGCGCCGACGTGCAGGGCCACCTCGGAGGCGACCGTGACGACGCCCGTGGAGGTGAAGGTGTACGGGCTCAGCGCCATGAACCCGCGCTCGGCGAACGCGGCGCCGGCGTCCACGACGGCGGCGCTCGCGCCGCAGGCCGTGCCCACCGTCACCCCGAGCCTCGGCGCGAGCCCGGCGTCGACGTCGAGCTTGGCGTCCCTCAGCGCGAGGGTGGCGGCGACCAGGGCAAGGTGCGCCGGTCTCGTGGTGCGGCGCACCAGCGAGGCCGGGAGCCACACCCCGGGGTCGAAGTCCAGGACCTGGCCGCCGATGCCCACCGGGAGCCCCGAGGTGTCAATTCCAGAAAGCTCGCGAATACCGCTTCCGCCCTGGATCAGATTCGACCACGCGGTTTCCCAGCCCACCCCGAACGGGGAAATGACTCCGTAACCGGTGACGACCACCCTCTTGAGCGGCGCACCTCGCGGAGAACGAATGTCGTCGATGACCACCAGCGCCTCACCGGGAAGTTCGGGAATCCGATGCCGGGCTCGACGGTAACCGAGACCAGTGGATTCGTCACCGCCTCGGATACGCTTTTCAGGTGCGAGCGGTGAAAAAACTCCTATTACACGGAGGTGCCGTCTCACAAGACCCGGCCGGATTTTACCCGCCGGTGAGGGCGGGGCCGCCGGCGGTTTCCCGGCCACTTCCCGTCTTGTTTTCCCGGCTGATTTCCGCCGCTTCCCGCACGTTCTCGGCCCGCACCCTCGACGCCCCTCGGCCCGCACTCTCGGCGTCCTCTCGACGCCTTCTCGCTGGTTCCCCCGTGCTCCCTCGGCCGCCCTTTCGCGCCCGGCGCCCCGGCCGCGCGGCCGTCCCCGGACACTCCTCGTCCACACCCGTCCCGCGACCCCGGGATGAGCGAGATCGCTCCCGGGCGGCGCGCCCGTCCCGCGGTCCTTCGCCTGGCATGACACGATGTCCCGCCAGCGAGACACCTGCTTACGGGATTGACCTGAGTTCGTCCAGAAACTCCTGTGACGCAGGTAACAATAGTGTCACCCGAGGAACCGCCCTTGCCGACCCTTCGTTTCCACAGATATGGCTATATGCGTAGGTCCAACCGTTTGATCCTGAGCGCACACTCAGGAGGGCCTTTCATCGCGTCTCTAGGCGGGCTGAGACTGGGAGAGCGTTGTTGAACGACCTGGTACAGGTGCACCTGCTCGGGCCGGTGCGTGCAACACGGGGCGATCACGAACTTGACCTGGGGTCTCCGACCCAGCGAGCGCTGTTCGCGGCACTGGCCACGCGCCCCGGAACCACTCTCAGCCGACAGGAGTTAATCAATGCGGTATGGGGCCCAAATCCTCCCACAACTGTCGAAAGCAGCATTTATACCTACGTAGCTCGCCTTCGACGTACTTTTGAGCCGAAAAGGCCACGAAGGGCGCCCTCCGGACTCCTGGTCGCCGACGCCAACGGCTACCTGCTCCAGCTCGACGCGCGCAAGATAGACGTCCAGGTCTTCGAGAAGCACCTGGAGGACGTACGAGAGCTTCAACGATCCGGCCCCTGGCCCGAGGCGGTGAAGAGGCTGGAGGCGGCGCTCGCCCTGTGGCGCGGGCCGGCGTTCGGCGGCGCGGTCGGCCCTCTCGCCGACACCGAGCGGATCCGCCTGGACGAGCTGCGCGTCACCGCCATCGAGGACCGCGCGCAGCTCCTGCTGGAGGCCGACCGCGCCACCGAGATCATCAGTGACCTCTCCAGCCTCGTCAGGACCCATCCCATGCGGGAGCGGCTCCACCACCTGCTCATGGTGGCCCACTACCGCTGCGGGCGCCGGGCGGACGCGCTGAAGCAGTTCCACAGCGTGCGGCGCCTGCTCATCAGGGAGCTGGGCATCGAGCCCGGCGAGGACCTGCGCAGGTGCCACGACCAGATCCTGAACGGCACCCTCCGCTCCCCCGCCCCGGCCCCCGACTCCCCGGTGACACTCTCCTCCCCCGACAACGCCCTCCCACCGGCGTTCGCGCCGCCCCCCGCCCAGCTGCCCCGCGACATCCCCGGATTCACCGGCCGGCTCAGGGAGCTGGAACGGCTGGAGGGGTTCGTCACGGCGGCAGACCGGCTGGACGAGGCCGGACTCATCCTGATCAGCGGTGCTCCCGGGGTGGGCAAGTCGGCGCTCGCCCTGCGCTTCGCCCGCAGTCTGACCGAGCGCTTCGACGGAGGCCAGCTCCACCTCGACCTGCGGGGCTTCTCCAACACGGCCCAGCCGATGATGCCGGCCGAAGCCCTCGACCACCTGCTGGCCGGGCTGGGAAGCACTCCCAAACCCTCCGAGGACCTCCAGGTCCGCTCCAGCCGCTACCGGAGCCTGGTGGCGGGCAAGCGGATCCTCATCGTGCTGGACAACGCCAGGTCGGCCGAGCAGGTGCGTCCGCTGCTCCCCGGCGACCCGTCGTGCCTGGTGCTGGTCACGAGCAGGAACAGACTGTCGGGGCTCACCACCCGCGACGGCGCCCTCAGGATGACGCTCGACCTCATGCCGAAGGAGGACGCGGCCACCTTGGTGAGGCACGTCATCAGGCAGGCGAACGGGTACGCGGAGCATCCCCTCGTCCACCGGCTCTGCCAGGTCGGCGACCACCTGCCGATCGCCCTGCGGATCGCGGCGGAGCGGATGACGAGCCGTTTTCACGGCGGGCTCACCAGCGTCGGCCAGACGCCGCCGGGACGCGAGGACCTGCTGGAGAGCCAGGACGTCGAGTGCGACGAGCAGTCGTCCATGCGTTCGGTGTTCTCCTCCTCCTACCTGGCGCTGCCCAACGACGCCGCGGAGATGTTCCGCCTCATGAGCCTGCACGAAGGCCCGACGTTCGATCTGACGACGGCCGCCGTCACGGCGGACGTCGACGTGCACCGGGCGAGACAGAGCGTCGACTACCTACTGAGCGGGCATCTGCTGAGGATCACGCCGGACAACCGGCTCCGGTTCCACGACGGCATGCTGCGCGCGTACGCCAAGGACCGCGCCGTGGCCGAGATGCCCTACCAGACGAGGCGGGCCGCCGTCTCGCGGTTCCTCGGCCACTACGTGCGGACCGCGGACATCGCGCTGCGCCTGCTGTATCCGGGGCGCTGTCCCGTCATCCCACCCCTCCCCGCGCCCGAGGGGGTGCCGCGCCTGCGCTTCGAATGCCCCGAGCAGGCGAGGAACTGGCTGGAGACGGAACTGCCCAACCTCACCGTCGCCGCGCGGCAGGCGCAGGCCTACGGCGTGTCCCACGCCAAGGAACGGCTCCCGCCTCTCATCCAGAACTTCCTGCACGCCCGGCCCGAGGCTCATACGAGCGTCCCGGCGAACAGCCCGCGTCCCGAGGGGCCGCCCTCGATGTAGTCCACCCGTAGTTCCGCCCGGGTGAAGGCGTCCTCGTACTGCTCCCGGGTGAACAGGGTGTTCACGTGGGTGACGGTGAAGTGCCGGACGGGGGTGGCCGCGTCGGCCACCACGTAGTGGACCTCCATCACGCTCGCGTCGCCCTCGCGCACCGTACGCGAGACCCTGGCCAGGGTGCGCCCCTCCACGGTGACCACGTCCCCGGCCACGTAGCCGGGCAGGAACCGCTCGGGAAACCACCACGGCTCGACGACGAGAACCCCGCCGGGCACCAGGTGGGCCGCCATCCGCCCGATCGCCGCCGCGAGCTCCCGCTCGTCGCGCATGTAGGCGATGGAGCTGAACATGCAGGTGACCGCGTCGAAGGCGCGGCCGAGCGCGAAGTCGCGCATGTCGCCCTGGTGCGCGACGACCCCGGGGATCCGCGTCCTCGCCACGGCCAGCATGTCCGCCGACAGCTCCAGTCCCTCGACGTGGTCGAAGAGTTCGGCGAAGAACCTCAGGTGCGACCCGGTCCCGCACGCCACGTCCAGCAGCGCGGCCGCCGCGGGGAGCCGTTCGCGGATCAGCTCCGCGACGGTCGCCGCCTCGGCCGCGTAGTCCTTGCCCCGCCCCGCGTAGATCGCGTCGTAGACGTCCGCCAGCTCGGCCTCGTACATGCCCCTCCCCTTCTCAGCGGCCGGCGGCCGGGACCGCGGCACGGTAGGTCTCGACGAGGGCCTCGATGCCGGCCGCCACCTCCGCGGGGGCCGGCATCGCGTTCATCTCGTCGCGGATCCTGCGCGACTCCTCGGCGAAGGACGGCTCTTCGAGCAGCCGCAGCAGCGCCTGCCGCACGCCGGCGCCGGTCGCCTCGCTGCTGTGCATCGTCAGGCCCGCCCCCTGCTCGGCGAGGTAGCGCGCCCGCAGCGGCTCGTCGAACAGGTTGGGCAGGACGAGCTGGGGGACCCCGCTCGCCAGCGTCGTGAAGAAGGTGCCGCTCCCGCCGTGGTCGATCACCGCCGTACAGGTCGGCAGCAGCGCGTGCAGGGGGACGAAGCTCACCAGCCGCACGTTGTCCGGCACCCGCTCCAGCTGCGCCTGGTGGTGCTCCGGCAGGGTGGCGACGATCTCCACGTCGAGGTCGGCGAGCCCGTCGAGGATCTCCTGGACCGGCACCAGATAGCCGTCCAGGTTCTCCGCCGAGGTGGTCCCCAGCGTCAGGCAGACCCGCGGCCGCTCGGGCGCGACCCGCAGCCAGGGCGGGATCACCGCGCGGTCGTTGTACGGGATGAACCGGACCGGGACACGGTGCGGCTCCGGCCCCGCGGCCGGGTCGGGCGGCAGCTCCAGGGAGGGCGGTGTGTAGTCGATGGTGAAATGACCGGTGGTCATCTCCTCGGAGAACTCCACGCCGAACCTGCGGCCGTGCGCGGCGATCCACGCCTGCAGCATGTCCTCGCGCTCCTGCGGCGGCTGCTCCGCCTTCGCCCGCAGGTAGTGGCCGCGCATCCGGCCGAACAGGTCCAGGCTCCACATGAACCGCGCGTGGACCGCTCCGCACGCCTTCGCCGCGATCGGCCCGGCGTAGGTCACCGGCTCCCAGATGACCAGGTCGGGCTCCCACCTCCGGCAGTACTCGACGAGTCCGTCGATCATGGGCTCGTTGACCAGGCGGCACCACCAGGGGACGAACTGGGCGTATCCCCGCTTGAAGTGCTCCCAGGTGAGCTGCTCGGGGTGGTCGTCCGCCATGTCGAAGAAGGGCACCGCCCTCTTGTGCTTCTTGCGGGGGTCGAAGAAGCCGAACGCCCGGTTGGCCCGCCACAGGCTGTGGTCCCTGCCCACCGGCACCGCGGTCAGCCCCGACCGGGTGATCACGTCGGTCAGGTCCGGCTGGCTCGCGACCCGCACCTCGTGCCCCTCGGCCTGCAGCGCCCACGCCAGCGGAACCATGACCAGGAAATGCGACTTCTCAGCGTAGGTTGCGAACAGAATACGCATACTCGTCCTTCCGGGCGCGCGAACGCGGAGTGGCGAAGGCCGTGCCCCGTCGCGACAGGTTTCCGACGGGACACACTCCAACCCCTATCACATTTGTTCCGCCAAAAGGCAATACCATTTTGCGGGACGGCGGGGGTTGATTTCCTGAGGAGCTCGAACAGTAGTCTCAGGCACCGCCGCAGACAAAAACGCAGGAGCTCCGATGAAAGGCATAGTCCTTGCCGGAGGAAACGGGACGCGTTTGCATCCGCTGACCCTCGCGACCTCCAAGCAGTTGCTTCCCATCTACGACAAGCCGATGATTTACTATCCCATCGCGGTGCTGATGCTGGCACAGATACGCGACATCCTCATTATTTCCACGCCGGACACCCTTCCGTCACTGCACGCGCTTCTGGGTGACGGGTCGCACGTGGGGGTGAACTTCACCTACGTGCCGCAACGGGAACCGCGCGGCATCGCGGAGGCGTTTCTGCTGGGCGACTCGCACATCGACGGGGATCCCTGCGCGCTCGTGCTGGGAGACAACCTCTTTCACGGCGCGGGCTTTCCCGACCTGCTGCGCAGGGCCCAGGAGGAACTGGACGGCTGCGTCATGTTCGGCTACCCGGTGAGCGATCCCGAGCGGTACGGCATCGGGGAGCTGGACGCCGAGGGCAGGCTGGTCTCCATCGAGGAGAAGCCGAGCGTTCCCCGCTCCGACCAGGCCATCACCGGCCTGTACTTCTACGACAAGCAGGTCGTGGACATCGCCAGGGAGCAGCGGCCCTCGGGCCGCGGCGAGCTGGAGATCACCGACGTCAACCGGGTCTACCTGGAGCAGGGCAAGGCGAGACTGCTGCCGCTGGGACGGGGCTTCACCTGGCTGGACGCCGGGACGCACCAGTCCCTGCTCGAGGCGAGCCAGTACGTGCAGATCCTCGAACGCCGCCAGGGGGTGCGGGTCGCCTGCCTGGAGGAGATCGCCCTGCGCATGGGATTCATCGACGCCGAGGCGTGCTACCACCGGGGCACCGAGATGAGGCAGTCGGCATACGGCCAGTACGTCATGGACATCGCTCGATCACTCGCGTGACTGACAGCAAAGGTGCAGGCAAATGCGGATCTTGGTCACTGGCGGTGCCGGATTCATCGGCTCGAACTTCGTCCGGCGCACGCTCTCCGGCGCCTACGAGGGGTTCGAGGACGTCCGGGTCGTCATCGTGGACAAGCTGACCTACGCGGGAACCATGGAGAGCCTGTCCACCGTCGCCGACGACCCCCGGCTGGAGTTCGTCGAGGGGGACATCTGCGACGCCTCGCTGATGGCGCGGGTGATGAAGGGCGTCTCCCTCGTCGTGCACTTCGCCGCCGAGACCCACGTCGACCGGTCGATCGACAGCGGCGCCGACTTCGTCGCGACCAACGTGGTGGGCACCCAGACGCTGCTCGAGGCATCCCTGCGCGCCGGGGTGGGGAAGTTCGTGCTCGTCTCCACGGACGAGGTCTACGGGTCCATCGAGTCGGGCTCGTGGGTGGAGAGCCACCCGCTGGAGCCCAACTCCCCCTACTCCGCCTCGAAGGCGGCGGCCGACCTGCTGGCGCGGGCGTTCTCCAGGACCTACCGCTTCCCCGTCTCGATCACCCGCTGCCCCAACAACTACGGCCCCTACCAGTTCCCCGAGAAGGTGATCCCGCTGTTCGTCACCAACCTCCTGGACGGGGAGCGCGTGCCGCTGTACGGCGACGGCCTGCACGTGCGCGAGTGGACGCACGTCGACGACCACTGCCGGGGGATCGCCCTGGTCGCCTGGAGGGGCAGGCCCGGTGAGATCTACAACATCGGGGGCAACGCCGAGCTGACGAACCGGGAGCTGACCCGGGCGCTGCTGGACATCGCCGGAGCGGACTGGTCCATGGTCAGGCAGGTGGAGGACCGCCCGGGGCACGACCGCCGATACTCGGTCGACAGCTCGAAGATCACCGCCGAGCTGGGCTACCGGCCGCTCACCCCCTTCGCGGAGGGGCTGGCGGCGACGGCTCGCTGGTACGCGGACAATCGCAGCTGGTGGGAGCCGTTGAAGAAGGAGAGGGCCACCTCGGCCGCCGCGGACCTCGGACCCGGCGCGGACGTGCCGGCCGGCCCGTGACCCGGCGCGAAGGCGCACGACCGCGCCGTCCGGGACCCGGCGCGAAGACGCGCCGTCGCGCTCCCCCGGCACCCCCGGCAGCCGGTGCGAAGACCCACCGGGGCGCGCACTCCCGGACCCCGCGGGAACCACTTCCGCCAACCCCCCCGGCACGCGATCCGAAGCGCGGCGAAGGCCGCGGAATTCCCATTGGCCGCCCCGGAACCCGCATCTGTCTCGCTGGCGGGACAAACGGCCCTCCGGCCGCGGGGAGCGGGGAGCTTTCTTATTACACGCGTCGCTATATGGTGACGAACGGAACCGATACGTTAACCTCCAGAGCTGGAAAGCGGTGCTGGGAATGGAGATCATCGGAAATGGTTTTCTCGCGAGACATCTGCGGCCGATCAGCGACGCACACCCGGAGATGACGATTCTCGCCGCCGGTGTGTCTCTGTGGAAGAATTCCGATTCCGACTACGAACGGGAAACCGCTCTGGTCGAGGAGACGATCGTAAAGAGCCTTCGCCAGGACCGGATACTCGTCTTTTTCTCGACCGCCTCGATGAGCATGTACGGCGGTCCCGGCTGCCGTGGCCGCGAGGACGAACCCGTGGAACCCGTGACCCCGTACGGATGGCACAAGCTCGCGCTGGAGCGGCGGATCCAGGACTCGGGGGTGCGCCACCTCATCCTGCGGCTCGGCTATGTCGTCGGCCCGCACGTCCCGGCGAACCGGTTGATCCCTTCCCTCATCGAGCAGATCCGCTCCGACAACCTCACGATGTACCGCAGCGCGCGCAGGGACCTGATCGACATCACCGACTGGGTGCGGGTCATCGACATGCTGCTGGCCGAGCGGATCACCCAGGAGGTGGTCAACGTCGCCACCGGCGAGTCCGTGCCGATCAAGCTGATCGTCGACCACCTCGAGTCGCGCCTGGGCGTCACGGCCCGCAGGCAGATCATCGACGAGGGCACGTCCCATCACATATCCGTGGAGAAGCTGCGGAGGCTGGTGCCCGCGGTGAAGGAGATGGACTTCGGTCCCGACTACCACAGGACCGTGATCGACCGCTATCTGGAGGCGACCTCCCAGCTGCGGGACGGGGCACCGGAGTTGCGGCCCACCGGCCCCGCGCGCCGGCCGGCGTGAGGAGGCGGGCGAGCAGAAAGGTACGCCATTGCGCACACCGGAGATCTTCGTCAGGGGGATCGGCGCGTTCGTCCCCCCGACGGTAAGCGTGGAGTCGGCGGTCGCCGACGGGTTGTGCTCCGCCGAGCACGCCAAGGTCCACGACATGCTGGGGGCGGCGGTCGCCGGTGACATCCCCGCTCCCGAGATGGCGCTGCGGGCGGCGCGGGAGGCGATCGGACGCGGCGGGGCCGACGCCGGGGACCTCGGGTTGCTGCTGTACGCCGATGTCTGGCACCAGGGCCCCGACGGCTGGTCGCCGCAGTACTACCTGCAGCGTCATCTCGTCGGCGGCGACCTGCTCGCCCTTGAGGTGCGTCAGGGGTGCAACGGCGTGCTCAGTGCCCTGGAGCTGGCCGGGGGGTTCATGGCGGGCGATCCGCGCCGGCGCGACGCGCTGATCGTCACGGCCGACAACTTCGGCACCGCCCGGATGGACCGGTGGTGCTCGGGTCCCGACTTCGTCCTCGGCGACGCGGGAAGCGCCGTGGTGCTCAGCCGTGAGACCGGCTTCGCCCGGCTGCTCTCGGTGAGCTCGATCTCCGTCCCCGAGGCCGAGGAACTGCACCGCGCGGGCACTCCGCTCTTCCCTCCGAGCGCCACCACCGGTGAGGCCGTCGACTTCAGCGCGCGTGCCGAGGAGTTCGGCCGCATGTGCTCCGTCGACGGCGACCTGGCGCTCGCCTGGGTCATCGTGCAGCAGCGGATGATGCGGGTCCTCGGCCGCACCCTGTCCGAGGCCGGCATCACGGCGAACGATCTCACCCGGACCGTGTTCACCAGCCTCTCCCCCGAGGCCGTCGAGCACCGCTGGATGTCGGTCCTCCGGATGCCCATGTCGAAGTCCAGCTGGGACTACGCCAGGACCGTCGGCCATCTCGGCGCGAGCGACCACCTCGTCTCCCTGGACCACCTGCTGTCGACCGGGCAGCTCGGCCCCGGCGACCACGTGCTCCTGGGGGGCATCGGTCCCGGCGTCACCATCTCGTGCGCGGTCCTGGAGATCCTCAGCACTCCCCCGTGGATCTAGGGGGAGCCGTCTCGGAAGGGGAGGACGGTTCATGGAGTTCGGTCTCACCGGCGCGCGCCGCGAGCGGCGCGACGCGATGTTCGACGGCGCGCGCAAGCGCCTCCACGAGGCGTCGGGGCCGTCATCGGAGCCACCGTCGGAGTCGTCGTTTGAGTCGCCGTCGCGGCCGTTCACCCGCGAGCGCTGGCGCGCCGTCGCCGAACTGGGCGCCACCGGCCTGTGCCTGCCCGGGGAACACGGCGGCGGCGGCCTCGGCGCCCTGGACACCGCGCTGTGCCTGGAGGCCCTGTCCGAGGGGTGCGGCGACACCGGCCTCGCCTTCGCGGTCTCGGCGCACCTGCTGGCCTGCTGCGTCGCGATCCGCGACAACGCCGGCGAGGAGGTGCGCGCGGAGCTGCTCCCCGGCCTCGCCTCGGGGGAGCTGATCGCGGCCAACGCGATGACCGAGGACGAGGCCGGATCCGACGTGAGCAGGCTCGCCACCACCGCCCGGCGCGACGGCGACCACTACGTGCTCGACGGCGTGAAGTCCTTCGCCAGCAACGCCCCGATGGCCGACGTCCTCGTCACGTACGCCGTCACCGATCCCGCCCTCGGCTTCCTCGGCATCAGCGCCTTCGCGGTGCCCCGCGACCTGCCGGGGGTCCGGGTGGGCGAGCCGATGGCGAAGATGGGCCTCGACAGCTGCCCGGCCGGGCGGGTGGAGTTCTCCGGGTGCCGGGTCCCCGCCAGGTTCAGGATCGGCCCGGAGGGCGGCGGAAGCACCGTCTTCCAGGGCTCGATGGCGTGGGAGCGGGCGTGCCTGCCCGCCGTCTACCTCGGGATGATGGAGGAGCAACTGCGCCGGGCGGTGGAACACGCCCGTGCGCGGCGCCAGTTCGGCCGCGCGCTGGGCGACTTCCAGGCGGTCTCGCACCGGCTGGTCACGATGAAGCAGCGGCTGGAGGGAGCCAGGCTCCTGCTTTATCGGGCGTGCTGGGCGCTGGACGAGAAGGACCCCGACGCCGCCACCGCGGCGGCGCTGTCGAAGATCGCTGTCTCGGAGGCGGCCGTGGCGAGCAGCCTCGACGCGATCCAGATATTCGGCGCCACCGGTTATCTCGGCGCCGCGGGTGTCGAACGCCAGCTGCGCGACGCGGTGCCGAGCACGATCTTCTCCGGTACGACGGAGATACAGCGGGAACTCGTCGCGAGAGGGCTCGGACTGTGAGCCTGCACCGGCTGCTCATCGACAGCGCCTCCCGCTTCCCCGACAACCTGGCCGTCGCGGGCCCGGCGGGCGAGATGCGCTACGCCGAGCTCGACCGCCGGGCCGACGTCCTGGCGCACGCGCTGTCCCGCGAGGGCGTGCGGCCCGGCGACCGCGTCGTGATCTGGGCGGAGAAGTCACCGCTCGCCGTCGTGGCGATGCAGGCCGTGCTGCGCCTGGGCGCCGCCTACGTGCCGGCCGGCGAGACGACGCCGGTGGCCCGGGTCGCCGCCATGGTCCGCGACTGCCGCCCCCGGGCCGTCTGCGGCTCCGGCGACCGGCTGCGGCGACTCGTCAAGGGCCTGGAGGCGGACGTGCGCGCCGTGGACCTCGACGAGCACCGGGACGAACACCCCGACGAGCACCCCGGCGAGCACCGTGACCGGGTGCGGCCCGTCGACCATCCGGTCGACCCCGACGACCTGGCGTACGTGCTCTACACCTCCGGCTCGACCGGAACTCCCAAGGGGGTGTGTGTCAGCCACCGCGCCGCCCGCGCCTTCGTGGACTGGGCGGCGGCCGAGCTGGACGCGCGGCCGGACGACCGGTTCGCCAACCACGCGCCCTTCACCTTCGACCTGTCGGTGCTCGACCTGTACGCGGCGTTCTCCGCGGGGGCGGCGGTCTGCCTCGTCCCGTCCGAGCTCGCCTACGCCCCCGCCAGGATGGTGGACTTCCTGCACCGCGAGCGCGTCAGCGTCTGGTACTCGGTGCCGTCCGCGCTCACCCTGATGATGCGTGACGGCGGCCTGCTCGACAGGCCCGCGCCCGGCGCGCTGCGGGCGCTGCTCTTCGCGGGCGAGCCCTTCCCCATCGCGGGGGTCCGCGACCTGGCGGGCTGGACCCGCGCGCGGCTGCTCAACCTCTACGGCCCGACCGAGACCAACGTCTGCACCTTCCACGAGGTCGTCCCCGGCGACCTGACCCGCGACCGCTCGGTGCCGATCGGCCGCGCGGCCTGCGGCGACACGGTTCGGGTGATGCGGCCCGGCGGCGGGGAGGCGCGCCCCGGCGAGGAGGGCGAGCTGGTCGTGGAGGGGCCCACCGTGATGCGGGGCTACTGGGGTGCCGCGCCGCAGCGCGGCCCGTACCGCACCGGCGACATGGTGCGGGTGCTCGCCGACGGATCGCTCGACTACCTCGGCCGCCGCGACCACATGGTGAAGGTACGCGGCCACCGGGTCGAGCTCGGCGAGGTCGAGGCCGTCCTCGGCGGTCACCCCGAGGTGGCCGACGTCGCCGTGATCGTCGGCGGCGAGGGCGCCGACGCGCGGCTCCACGCGTTCGTGGTGCCCGTACGTGACAGGACACCGGGCGTGCTGAGCCTCAAGCGGCACAGCGCGGAACGACTCCCGCCCTACATGATCGCCGACGAGTTCCACTTCGTCGGCGAGCTGCCCAGAACCCGCAACGGGAAGATCGACCGGGCCGCACTGGGCTCGGGGACCACGCCGTATGGCCGGCTGTGAAGGAGACGACCACCATGACCACCACCGACCTGTCCGAGCGGGAGATATCGGACCGGCTGATCGCCTTCATCAGGGAGCGGTTCCTGTCGGGGGATCCGCAGGGAGAGCTGGACGAGGACACCCCGCTGCTGGAGTGGGGGATCCTCAACTCGCTCAACACCGCCATCCTGGTGAGTCACATCCGCGACGAGATGGGGATCGACGTGGCGTTCGAGATGATGGACCCCCGTGCCTTCAAGAGCGTCCGCGGCATCGCCTCCGCGCTGCGGCTGCTCTGAGCCTCTCCCGGGTTTGAGGACCCCCGTCGCCCTGTTCGATGTCGATCCTCGCGACCTGCGTCTCCGGCACCGGCACCGGCACCGGCACCGGCTGACGGTGCCGGACGTGGACCGGCCGTGATCGGGCAACGAGATCTTGAGGGCCGGGGTTCTCCCGTCGCGCCGTGGTCGAGCGGCGCGGGGACCGACGCTTCACCCATCGGGTGCCCCCGGCCCCACGGCCGGCCTCGCGGCCTCAGCCGGTCCCCGTGCCGCCGCGGTGGTGGGCGGTGAGTCTTTCCAGTTCGGGGACGAGGTCGTTGGGGGTGGGCATGGTGTGCATCTCCTCGCGGAGCCGTGCGGCGGCGTGGGTGTAGGAGGGGTCGCCGAGCAGGCGCAGCAGGTCCTGGCGCACCCGGGCTCCGGTGGCCTCGCCACCGCGCACCACCAGCCCCGCCCCCAGCCCGGCCAGCCGCTCGGCCCGGAGCCCGTCGTCGAACATGAACGGCTCGATCAGCTGCGGCACCCCCTGCCCCGCCATGGTGAGGAACGTGCCGGTCCCCCCGTGACTGATCACCGCGGAGCAGGTGAGGGCGAGGGCGTGCAGGGGGACGAAGGAGACGAGGCGGGTGTTGGTGGGGACGTGGTGGAGTTCGGCCTGTTGTTTTTCGGGGAGGGTGGCGATG